>JAKUTY010000020.1 GCA_022447825.1 SAR202 cluster bacterium | reverse complement strand
TACAGTTACAATTTCTACCTCGGTAGAAATTCTTACTGATAAATCTTTTTGAGATTCAACAATTGATCTACTACTACTCCCAACAATAGGTGTAAGCGTAGTAGTAACTAATGCAGCAGCAGTAACTCCAGCAATAACCAATAAGGCAGTAACAATCACTTTATCCATGATTTACTCCTGATATTAAGCAGAGTCTATAGAAATACAAACTAACTTATGTAGTTCTGATACAACCTCTGAATATGCTGAAGGAGACATTGGGTCATCTGAAGAATACATCTCATCTAACATAGACATATTCTTCAAAATAAATTTTGCCATTAACGGACTAATCATTCCTGAATTCTCATAGGCTTCCAAAATAGGGAATAATCTAGCAGCAGTTAGTCCTTTTTCTTTAGAGTTCCCCATCCATCCCAATAAGTCATTTAATGTGCCTTTATTGTTCTGGTCAGCAGACATATCTAACCCCGAATCATTACCAAAATATGGTTGAGGTTTGCCTGCCGCAGCTGGCATTGGAGATGAAGTCGATACAGGTGAGGCGGCAGCTGCTGCCTGAACGATTTGAGGTGCAGAAATCACATCAGATTTCCTTAACCAAATATCTCTCATATCTATCAAAATCTGTCTAATTTCAGATTTTAATAAATTAACTTCGCCCTCTAGAGCTTCTACTCTTTGTTGTAATTGCGAATTCGAGGTAGTCATTTATCACCTATTATTCTAAGTTCATCACGCGCATTAGCTCTGGAGGTGTCTTTCTAGACAAAATTAATGATCCACCTTGTTGTGGAATAATTTCAAGTCTAAAAATCATATTAGGACCTAATAAAGTTGCACCACCAGCTGCAGTATCATTCAATACCACTCGAATTTCAGCGACATCACCTTGTTGTAACAATTCTGGAGTATTGGCAGTAGTTGAAACAATCTTATTAACAGTTACAGTGCCCAAGATACCGTCACCTGCAGCTCTTGCATTTATCTCAGCATTAGAAGAATCTCTCTGATTATCATCTGAGTAAATTAAAGCTATTTTATCTCTAGCAATAGATGTACCTGTAGATCCACTAGCTGTAGTAATCTGAAAGGTTAATGCTTCTACACGAGTACAAGCATTTTGCGCGTTCACTGCACATTCAGCTATAAGTCCACCTTTAGGTGCAAAAGTAGAACTGGCTTCAGCTATTCCAGCTTGAGCTGTAGTTTTTGCTTTCTCTGTACTAAACAAACCTGTTGTCATAACTGTAAAAGCGAATACAGCAGCAACAACGATAAATGCAATTAATATAATCGCAGTTTCAAGACCTGTAATTCCTCTTTGATCTTTCCAAAATCCATTCATTCTGTTCAACATATTTTTCATGTCTAATTATTCCTTATAAATAACTAAATCAATTTTTTCCAATTTTTCAATCTACATTCTAACAGTACTACAAAGAAGATTGTAAGTATTGTTTAATTTATTCTACAAATTGAAGAATGTATGCAGGCCAATAATTCTCAACTACCGCACCTATAATCACGATCACAAAAGCGATTATAGCTAGAACCAATACGGCATTTAAAACTTTATACAACCTTGGGTTAGTAAAACCATATATAGTGACGCCTCTAGATAAAAATATACCGGCTAATGAACCAACTATATAAGCTAATCCTTCTAGAATAATATGTGGAATTAAAGCTAAAAATGCATAAATTATGTACATTGTAGGATCAGCAGCAGATTCCAAACCAACTTTAGTTAGAAGTACTAAAGTAATACTCCATCTCCCCGTATTCCAACCTAAAGCTAAACTAGCTCCCAAACTTCTAAACATAAATGAAAACCAAAAAAACAATATCAAAATTGCGGTATTGTTAAAGAAAAATTGCCAACCATGGCCGGCAAATCTGTCTCCTGTTAAGACAAATTGCTCACTGGGATATGCAGCTCCAACAAAAGTGAACCTCTCAACAAGAATGTCTCTCTCAATAATTGATGCCAATATAGCCCAAACTACCAGCATACTGACTAAAATCACTGTTCCTGAAACTATACTTTTTCTATTAGCAGTCCATCCGCCCACCCCTTGATCCCAAATCCTTTCACGATTAATCCGTAAAATCTGATTTACTCTAGGTACAATTGCTGCTGTAGCAATAGCTAAGGATGCCAACCCAGCTTCGCTCATAGGTATAATTACAGTTGTGACAACCACCCCTATAAAAACTGCTAGGGCTGCCTCAATCCCTATCAGGAGGTTCCATCGAAAATCAGATTCAACCTTAATATGGTCAAGAGTTGCACCAATAACTGAACCTGGTTCTTCAGCAGATCTAATATTTGCAAACATGTTCATTGAAATCTACTCCCAAAAATTGACATAAATAACATTTTTTGTAATCTACAAAGATTTTTGACTATGTTACATAATTAAATATTTTTTTTCACCTTAATCTTTTTTGAAAATTACTATATTTTTTTTCTTTAAAATAATTTCCCAATCCCAAAAGTTTTCAATGAATTCTATGGTTTGAGGTGAATAAAAAGCTATGTGAGTGGGGTCTAATTTATAATGCCAGTCAGAAAATTCGATATCTTCATAAAATATAGATGTCATCAAACCTAATAGTCCTTTAGGCTGTAATAATTTAAACAATCTATCAAATTCAAATTTCACATCTTTAAAATGTTCTATTGTTTCAGAACAAACAACAAAATCGTATAACTCATCTAAATATTTTTTTTCATCAGCAAAATATTTATCGTATGTATTCATTTTTAATCCCTCTTCTTCAAACATCAAAGAGAGCGTAGGAGCTGGACCACATCCAAAATCTAATCCAATTGAATTAATATTAATTAATGGATCAATTTGAGATTTAAGACGATTTAAAAAGTTTCTATATTCAGTGTCATATGGGAAATTTTCATGTTCTAAATATCGTTGTTTCTCTTGATGATCATCTAAATGAAAATCAGATGGAACAAAAACAAGATTACAGATTTCACAGCGAAAGTAATTTCTAATCAGATTTTTCCTATCACTCTCAAAAAACAATTTAAGGTTTCTTGAAAAACAAAGTGAACATTGATTCAAATTTATCACCTATAAATTCAGCATTAATCTATATAAATTTAACAGAAAATTCATTATCGATTTCATGGCAGTATTACACATAAGGTTGTAGAATCTATTCTTGATAATCACAAATTTTGGAATTAAATTAATTGATACAATCCTCTCATTCATATAAGTCTATTTTTATTAGCGATACCCATTTGGGCTCAAGAGGAGCTCAAGCTCATCATCTCAATAATTTTCTTAAGGAATATAGTTGTGAAAACTTATTCCTTGTTGGTGACATAATTGATGGTTGGAGACTTGAAAGAAATCACTATTGGCCACAATCACATTCAGAATCACTTATAGAAATCAACAAAAAAGCTGTTGAAGGGACTAATGTTCAATACTTAATAGGCAACCATGATGAATCAGTCAAAAAGTTTTCTAATCTTGGTTTAAATATCTCTGAATTAGAATCTCTTTCTGAAAATGTAACTTTTGAAACTCAATTAGATTATGTTGGAGTTGATGGTAAAAAATATTTAGTATGTCATGGCGATATGTTCGACACATTAATGAACTCAAACACTGGAAGATGGGTAATGTTTTTAGGAACCACTTCATATGACACGTTGTTATACGTTCACACTTCAATAAATTACATTACTCGTAAACTAAATCTTCCGTACATCAACATTACGGGATTTGCAAAAAGAAGAGCTAAAGCTGCCTGTAACATGTTGCTCAAATTTGAAACAATTTTAAGCCAACATGCGAGCGAAAAAAAATACGATGGGGTAATATGTGGGCACATACATACTCCTGAAATCAAAACGATTAATGATACCGTTTATATGAACAGTGGGGACTGGGTGGAGAACTGGAGCGCTTTACTTGAAAATCATGACGGGAGTTGGGAAATTTTAAATTGGCGGAAATCACATCGAAAATCCAAAACTAGCACTAATAACTGAGGCTTGGCATCCCCAAATTAATGGGGTAGTCACAACTTTAACCAGTATTATTCCACATGTTGAGGCTCATGGAATAGATGTTGAAGTTGTGGATCCCTCGATGTTTAGATCTCTAAATCTACCGGGATATAGCGAAATAGACCTTTCATTTCCTATAACCACTATTGGTAAGAAATTATCCCAAATAAATCCTCAATATTTTCACATCGCTACAGAAGGACCAATGGGAATAGCGGCAAGAAGATGGATAAAGAAAAAAGGATTATCTTTTACTACCAGTTATCACACAAATCTTCCTGAATATTCAAAAATGCTTTATAAAATTCCTGAATCCTGGATTTGGAAGTACGTGAGATGGTTTCATTCACCTTCTCATTCAGTATTAGTCCCCACTCCTACAGTAATTAACACATTAGAATCCAAAGGATTTCAAAACTTGAAACTTTGGTCCAGAGGAATTGATCCAAATCTATTCCCTCAACCCAATGCTACTTTAATTCCTAAAAATAATTCTGAATCACATGCATTGCTATATGTTGGGAGAGTAAGTAAAGAAAAAAATATAGAAACTTTGTGTGAATTGTCAAAAAATTCTAAGTTTGAAGTATGGATAGTAGGAGATGGCCCATACAAATCCGCACTAGAGAAAAAATATTCTTCTTCTGGAGTAAGATTTTTTGGGGCTATTAAACATGATCAATTAGCTCCATATTTTCAGTCTGCAGATGTATTTGTATTTCCTAGTAAAACTGATACTTTTGGAATTGTAATGATAGAAAGCATGGCTTGCGGAACGCCAGTTGCAGCATACCCTGTGCAAGGGCCCATAGATGTAGTTGAACATCAAGTTTCAGGTTATTTAGATGAAGATCTAGAAATTGCAATAGATGGAGCGCTAAAATTACCCAAAAGTTCTGTTGAAGATTACGGTAAAAATTTCACATGGGAAAAATGCGCAAAAACTTTCATAGAAACTCTTATACCAAGTGGATTAACCTAAAGGATTAACTATGAAAATAAGTGTAATAGGAATGGGTTACGCTGGAGTAGTTACTGCAGCATGCTTATCAGAATTAGGGCATGAAGTGATAGGTTACGACATTGATAGTCAAAGAATAAATTCATTAAATTCATTCAATCCACAAATTTTTGAACCTGGATTAGATAAATTAATTGAAAAAAATTGCAATTTAAAAAGACTAACATTTCAACATATTGACGACTCGGACCTTAATCTTGGTGAAATTTCAATTATTACAGTTGGAACCCCATCAGACCCTAATGGTTCACCTAATTTGGAATATATATGGAAGTCAGTTGAGTGGACTACAAAACATTTGAAAGATAATGCTGTTTTATTAATGAGAAGTACCGTACAACCTGGAACAGGTGATTTAATTGAATCTAAATTTTGCGAGCATCAAAGTATCAATTACATTTCGTGCCCAGAATTTCTTAGAGAAGGGGAGGCTGTTAAAGACTTTTTCACCCCTGACAGAATTATAATTGGCGGAAATAACTCAAAAGCAGTAGAGAAAGTAGTTCAAATGCATTCGGGCATAGACTCACCTATAATTAAAACTAAAATAATCACTGCAGAAATGATCAAATTTGCAAGTAATGCATTTTTAGCAACTAAAATTTCATTCATCAATGAAATGGCTGCATTCTGTGAAGCGTGGTCAGCTGATGTAGATGATGTCAAAGATGGACTCGGACTTGATCATAGAATTGGGAAATCATTTTTAAATGCAGGAGTAGGTTTCGGTGGCTCTTGCGTTCCTAAAGAAACAAGAGCATTCACATCTCTAGCATCTAATTACGGATTCAAATCTCACTTACTATCATCAGTCCTTGAAGTAAACGAAAACCAATCGCAAATCCCAGTACGAATTATTCAAAAAATCTTCCCCGATATGAATAATGTCAGGGTAGGTATTTTAGGTATGTCATTTAAGCCTAATACTGATGATATTAGAGAATCTCCTTCAATTAAAATAGCTCAAACCTTATCAAGTTTAGGTTGCCAAGTTTCATGTTTTGATCCGATTTCAAATCAGAAAAGTGCTGAAAAGTTAGGAACCTCCGTAAAATTTGAAACTTCTATAAATAATTTATCTCAAAATAAAAATGTAATTTTATTGATGACTCCTTGGGATTCAATACTAAATACAGATTGGGAACACATATATGATTCAATGTCAGAGCCTAAAATTCTTTTTGATGGTAGGAATTCACTAAACCCTGAAACAATTAAGAATATCGGATTTAACTATGTTGGAGTTGGAAGAGGAATATCATCCTCAGATCTAGATTCAATTATTATTTAATGGTGACCCCAGCGGGATTCGAACCCGCGATCTCCGCCTTGAGAGGGCGACGTCCTGGACCGCTAGACGATGGGGCCTAAGTTTTTTTTGGCTGGGGATATAGGATTCGAACCTATGCTTACAGAGTCAGAGTCTGTCGTCCTACCACTAGACGAATCCCCATAGCAAAATAGATTTTATCACTATCTGCAGTTTGTCTTGAATTTGCTTGCTGAAATTTCTTGTAAATCATAAAATCGATCAATCACATTATATAAAAGAGGCAATTATGTACACATTAGATCTTTCAGGAAAAAAAGCAGTAGTATTTGGAATTGCCAACCAAAGGAGTATTGCTTGGTCAATTTCTAAAAGACTAAATGAAGCTGGAGCTACAATCATTTCGGCATATCAAAACGAAAGAGTAAAAGATTCAGTCACTAAATTAACATCCGAATTGTCAAATGTAACTCTAATAGAATGTGATGTAAGTAAAGAAGACAATGTTGAAAAATGTTTTAAAGAAATTGAAAAAATTCACGGAAACATCGACATATTAGTGCATTCAATAGCTTTTGCACAAAAAGAAGATTTGGGCGGAAGATTTGTTGATACAGACAGAGAAGGGTTTCAAATAGCTTTAGATATAAGTGCCTATTCATTAATTTCTATTACTAGGCATGCAGCAAAAATGATGAATCAAAACGGTACTATTATTACAATGTCATTTATGGCAGCAGAAAAAGTGTTCCCTGGCTACAATGTGATGAGTACTGCAAAAGCTGCTTTAGAAAATGAAGTAAGACAAATAGCTAACGACTTGGGCCCAGACAATATAAGAATTAATGCTATTTCTGCCGGACCTCTAGACACGCTTTCTTCTAGAGTAATTAGTGGATACCGGGACATGAAGTCCGCTCACTCTGAAAGAGCTCCATTGAGAAGAAATATCACTCATGATGAAGTTGCTACTACAGCTCTATATTTATGTAGTGACATGTCTAGCGGAGTGACTGGAGAAGTGATTCACGTTGATACTGGATATCATGTAATGGGAATTTAGGTTAACTGTCAGATACAATTTTGCTTCTGATAGCTGTCATTTTGTAACCTGAAATTATTACTAATATCAATCCAAAAACTGAATTAATTACTAGTGCGTTCGAAGTACTAAACATTTCAGATGACAACCCTAAAATTATGGACCCAATAGGAGCAGCACCTATACATAGTGTTACAAGCCCCATACACCTACCTCTAAACTCTTTTTTAGAAACTAATAAAACAATTACAGATTGCATAGTACCAAACCCTGAAGTTCCCAAACCTAAAGCAAAAAGCAAAATCATAGAGATGAAATAAATGTCTGAAATACCAAATAGCAATAACCCTGATAAAGATAAAATAGATCCATACAAATAGTATCTACCATGAAATTCCATTTTAGACTTTGATGCTAAGGCAGTTGATCCAATTAATGCCCCAAAACCATCACTAGCCATTAATATTCCCATTAACAATGGTCCCACAGACAATACTTCTCTTGAAATAACTGAAACCATTTGCATGTATGGAAAAAGTAGTAAGTTCATAAAAAATGTAATTACCAACACAGCTAAAATAGTTTGATTATTTAAAGCATATTTAAAAGCATCCCCAAGCTCTATAAAAAAGAATTTGATTCCACTCAACACTGAAAAATTATTCTTATTTTTCTGATCAAAACCATCATGATTCATATCTACTTTAAAAATAGACACTGTCCCAATAAAAATTATGACTGTCATGAAAATGTAGGTACCTATAACTCCTGTAAATGCAATTAAAGCTCCTGCTGTAGCAGGACCAATCATTTTACTAGTATGCATTCCTACTGCATCCAATGAAATACCATTAGTGATCCTATCTGAGCCTAAAATATCCATTACTAATGCTCTTCTTGATGGCATATCCAATGCCCAACTAACTCCAGGAATAAATATTGCAACATAGACATGCCAAAGTTGTAACAAGTCAAATAAAAGCAAAAAGGTCATAACCAATGCCCCAGAAAATGTGATGATTTGACTGATAATGATTAATATTTTTTTGTTAAAAAAATCTGCAATTACACCTCCGAACAAACCAAAAAACATTAATGGGGCAAGTCCAAAAAATCCAATCAAACTAACCATAAAGGCTGATTCAGTCTGATCAAAAACAAACCACGACAATGTAGTCATTTGCATCCATCTAGAAATATACAGGGATATATTTGAAGCCCAACAAAACCTGAAGTTTTGATTTGTAAAAGCAGAAAAAGTACTCATTGTTTAACCTGAATCTAGAATTCATGAATACTATTTCATGTATAGTGTTTTTACAACTTATTCATACATTGAATCTAAATAAAATCACATCCCCATCTTGGACAATATAATCTTTTCCTTCAACTCTCATTTTTCCAGATTCACGTGATTTATTTTCACCACCAAATTCTACATAGTCAGCATAAGAAATTACTTCTGCGCGAATAAAGCCTTTTTCAAAGTCCGTGTGAATTTCTCTTGCTGCA
This sequence comes from SAR202 cluster bacterium, assembly GCA_022447825.1. Taxonomy (GTDB): domain Bacteria; phylum Chloroflexota; class Dehalococcoidia; order Lucifugimonadales; family UBA826; genus AG-426-M11. Next base: position 10,426 of record JAKUTY010000020.1, on the reverse strand, counting down.
CGAGGTGCCGTAGAATTTCTAGGAATAGTCCAAGCCCTAGACTCTTTAGCACCAGATGTAAAATATGTCATCAGCCCTAATAGTTCATAACCAGCCTGAATTACTCGAACTAAGCCCGGTTCTTGTAATCCCAAATCTGCCAAAAGCTCAGTTTGATCTTGTATCCCTAATTGAGACAATTCAGATTCTATAGATGCAGATATGATTACAGATTTTGCTCCTTCTGATTTAGCAAGTTGAAAAACTTTTTCAGAAAATTCATTCCCTGAAGCAGAAGAGGATTCGTCTACATTACATACATATAAGACTGGTTTTGAAGTCAAAAGCTGTAGAGAGTTGACCATATCAAAGTCAGATTCGTGAAATTTTATGGACCTAACAGGAGATCCATTTTGTAAAGTTTCTAAACACAGTTTAATTATTTTAAGGAGATCTTTTGCTTCAGAATCATTACTTTTTGATTTTTTCTCTAAAGCCGGAAGACGTTTTTCAAGACTCTCTAAATCTGACAACATCAATTCTGTTTCAACTGTCTCTGCGTCATTAATAGGATCAACATTTCCATCTACGTGAATTATGTTTGGATCTTCAAAACACCTTAAAACATAAGCAATAGCATCCATTTCACGAATATTTGCTAGAAATTGATTGCCTAGTCCCTCACCCTTAGAAGCACCTTTAACTAAACCAGCAATATCAACAAAAGTCATTCTAGTAGGTACTATATTCTGTGAATTAGATATAGTTGCGAGATCATTCAATCGACTATCGGGAATCGCTACTTCGCCTACATTGGGCTCTATAGTACAAAAAGGATAGTTCTCAGCTTGGGCAACTGCAGTACTAGTAAGGGCGTTAAATAGTGTAGACTTTCCAACATTAGGAAGTCCCACTATCCCACACTTAAAACCCATAGAAATACTCCGAAATATATATAGCCAGTGGAATTATGAAAAGGTACGGGTGGCTCAATGAGCCACCCATTCTATTTAGCTACTTTTACCAATCCTAAATACATTGGTATCACAATCGCTCTTAGAACAAGTACCCTTGGTTGCTGGTCTGCCATTCTTCAAAGTAACCTGTTCAGGATTGTCTATAGTCACTTTATCTCGACATTTTACGCAATAGGCTTCCATTTTTATACTCCTTGCGACATTAATTAGGAACAAATTTGGTCCATCTGAGTATATTAACGCACGCAATAAAAAATTATGCAAGCCTTTTTGAGGTTTTTTTTAAAATAATATTAAGTAAAAGCACTATTTATAGTACATTACTGCCAATAAGTGACCACTACATGTAGTGGGAATTGAGGTATTACAAACCCGCCACATGTAGGATCAACCACCAATATGTTTCTCGAGAATGAGAATCATTCCCAAATATTATTACCAAAACCTTTTAATGTCAATACATTCACAAACAATTACAAATATTGCTGAAACACAACTGTTACATGCAGTTTACAAATATTTAACAACATTGAATTTTCTACTAATAGAATAATTCCAAATTGATTACTAAAGGAGGAATTCAATGGACTCTGGACATACCGCGTGGATGCTAACAGCATCTGCATTAGTATTTTTCATGACCCCTGGGCTTGCGTTTTTTTACGGAGGTCTAGTCAGGGCAAAAAGCTTAGTCAACACTATCATGCTTAGCTTCATGACTATTGGAGTGGTAAGTATAGTGTGGACCTTGTGGGGGTATTCATTAGCATACGGAAATGGGGAATTAATAGAAAATTTCATAGGAGACTTCTCCTTGTTAGGCCTTGATGGTGTAGCAATGATGTCAGGAGAAGAAGATTCTATAAGCCCTCTCTATGATGTTCTATTTCAAATGATGTTTGCAATTATCACGCCCGCTTTAATTACAGGGGCCTTTGTAGAAAGATTTAAATTTTCCACTTACCTGATATTTACTGTGATTTGGATCACTATAGTTTATGCACCTGTTGCGCATTGGGTGTGGGGTGGTGGTTGGATCGGAGACGCAGGAGCCTTAGACTTTGCGGGCGGAACAGTAATTCATATTAATGCTGGAGCTGCAGCAGTAGCAGCAGCATTGCTAGTCGGGAAAAGAGCCAACCCTGGATTACAACCAAACAATGTCCCTTTTGTAGTTTTGGGAGCTTCAATTCTTTGGTTTGGGTGGTTTGGTTTTAACGGTGGATCTGCTTTAGCTGCTGACGATTTTGCAGTAAACGCAATGCTAGTCACTCAAATTGCTGCCGGTACTGCTGCTACTACTTGGGGGTTAATAGGATTATTTGCCACCAAAAAAATTAGTGCGGTTGGAGTTGCCACTGGAGCAGTTGCAGGATTAGTGGCTATCACCCCTGCAGCAGGAGCAGTCAATGCACTAGGTGCTATAGCCATAGGATTAGGAGCTGGGTCAATTTGTTATTTCGCAGTTGAATTAATTCACAGAACCAACCTAGACGATGCTCTAGATGTTTTTGCAGTACATGGAATCGGAGGAATTTGGGGCTGTATTGCAACCGGAATTTTTGCAGTAGAAAGTATTGCAGGAGTAAAAGGATTAATTTCGGGTAGTTTCGATCAAGTTTGGATACAAATCTACACTGCAGGAGGAACTTTAGCCTACTCATTCATTCTATCTTTTGCAATCTTATTTGTATTAGATAAAATACCAGGACTTGGACTTAGAGTATCCGAGTCTGCAGAAAGCCAAGGATTAGACTTAGCTGAACATGGCGAACAAGCAGTAGTAAATGATGGAGCAAATTAATTAGTTTCCTAACGGGAGGAAAAAATGCTAAAAATCGAAGCAATTTTCAGACCAGAACGAGTTAATGCAGTTACTGATGCATTAACAAGTGTGGGTGTAACAGGATTCCATTACCAAAATATTACCGGACAAGGCCAGCAACAAGGAGTAGAGGTAATCACTGGTAGAGGTAGTCAAACTGCCACCAGAGCTTCTGTATCAAAAACACTATTAGTTACTATAGTTTCTAATGAGAAAAAAGATGATGTGGTAAATGCAATTATAGAATCGACACGCAGTGGGGATATAGGTGACGGAAAAATATTCATTAGCGAGATTTCAGACATCATCAGAGTAAGAACAGGCGAAACTGGCGAAGAAGCAATCTAGTTTTTCCAGTAACATATAAATAGGGAGTATTCAAAGCTCTCTATTTATATGTTACATATTTGTAACATTTTTTTAACAATTCTCATCTTTTCAACCATAGAATCATTTGAAAATTCAATGCCATTGTAGATGAATGGTAATTAGGAGTTAAAAATGGATTCTGGGCATACCGCGTGGATGTTAACAGCATCAGCATTAGTTTTTTTCATGACCCCTGGACTAGCGTTTTTTTACGGCGGATTAGTTAGAGCAAAAAGTTTAGTCAACACAATAATGTTGAGTTTCATGACAATATGTGTAGTAACTATTATATGGACTCTATGGGGGTATTCATTAGCATATGGACCAAACGTAAGTGGAGATCCATTAATTCAAGGTATTATAGGAAACTTTAGTGCTTTAGGATTAGATGGAATAAGATGGGATCCTATAGATTCAAGTGGGTCCTTTAGTGGCAGTGGCGTTGACGTCCTATTTCAGATGATGTTTGCAATTATAACTCCTGCATTGATCACAGGAGCATTTGTAGAACGCTTCAAATTTTCCACATACTTAATATTCACTATTATTTGGATCACACTAGTCTATGCCCCCGTTGCCCACTGGGTTTGGGGCGGTGGATGGATTGGAGCTGACGGAGCAGGAGCTTTAGATTTTGCTGGGGGAATAGTGATACACATTACTGCAGGATCTGCTGCTGTAGCAGCAGCATTATTAGTTGGTAAAAGGGCAAACCCTGGCTTACAACCTAACAATGTTCCATATGTCTTATTAGGAGCAGCTATTCTTTGGTTTGGATGGTTTGGTTTTAACGGGGGATCAGCTTTATTAGCTGACGGATATGCAGTTAATGCCATGCTAGTAACTCAGATTTCTGCCGCCACAGCAGCAACAACTTGGGGATTAATAGGGCTATTTACAACAGGCAAAATTAGTGGAGTGGGTGTTGCCACAGGTGCAATTGCGGGACTAGCAGCTGTGACACCAGCTGCTGGTTCAGTCAACCCATTAGGAGCTTTAGCTATAGGATTAGGTGCAGGGGCAATTTGTTATTATGCAGTTGAATTAATCCATAGAACTAATTTAGATGATGCTTTAGACGTTTTTGCAGTTCATGGAATTGGAGGGCTTTGGGGATGTATTGCAGCTGGAATTTTTGCAGTAGAAAGCATTGCAGGCGTCAAAGGTTTAATTGAAGGTAGCTTTGATCAAGTTTGGATTCAAGCTTATACATCAATAGCTGTATTAATTTATACATTTGTCATCTCCTATGTGATTCTATTCGTCCTAGACAAAATACCCGGTTTAGGATTACGAGTCTCTGAAACTAATGAGAACCAAGGATTAGATCTCGCTGAACATGGAGAACAAGCAGAAATAAATGATGGTGCCAATTAAAAATCAGATGTGATATAAAAATAGGAAGTGCTTGAGTCACTTCCTATTTTTATTGAGTTAAGTACAATATAAGCGAGAATTAAATTCATGCCTACTAACGTACCACCTCAATACAGAGACGCAGAGCAACGATTTAGAGATGCTGTAACTATTCAAGCAAAAATTGCAGCTCTTCAAGAAATGCTGCAAATCATGCCTAAACATAAGGGTACTGATCACCTAAAAGCTCAACTAAGATCAAGATTGTCTAAATTAATGACTGAGCTTGATACATCTACAGGTTCAGGAAAAGGAGCAAAAACTGAACCATTTTCATTGCCCAAAGAAGGAGCAGGAAGGTGTACTTTAATAGGCCCAACTAATGTAGGTAAATCATTATTGTTATCTTCATCCACAGGAGCCAAAAGTAAAGTGGGGTCTTATGCATTGAGCACTCAAGAACCCATTCCTGGTATGTTTCCATTTGAAGACATTTATATTCAAATGGTTGACACACCTCCAATTACAAACAGATCAACTCAAAGCAGACTATATGGCCTACTAAGAACAACTGATATTTTTATTTTTGTAGCTGATTTAACTAACGAAGCGGTAAAAAACACAAAAGAATCTTTTTCTGAATTAAAAGAGTGGGGATTCAAACTTATCGAAAAAAACAATAACTTAGATAATCGTGATTTTTTCACTATGAAACCAACAATAATTGCATGCAATAAAGCTGATGTCCCAGGAGCTCTCGATAATTATGAAATGATGGAAAATGAATTTGGAGAAAATTTCCCTTTAATTCTTACTAGCGCTGAGGAGGAAGTCGGTATAGATGAGTTGGGAATAGAAATTTTCAATACTCTCAAAATTATTCGAGTATACACAAAGTCCCCAAGAGAAAAATTGGATAATTTTGAGAAAAAAAACCCCATTGTGTTACCAATAGGAAGTACAGTTGAAGAGGCGGCTCTTCAGGTACACAAAGACCTCAGTAAAAGTTTGAAATATGCTGTTCTATGGGGATCATCAGGCAAGTTTAGTGGACAAAGAGTAGGAAGAACACACGAACTGTCCGATGGCGACATAATTGAGATCCATATATAGCCTAAATTTCTCTCAATGATTTCACTATTTTCCCTGGAGACATTGGCAATTCATTCATTCTGATTCCAATAGCATCATTAATAGCATTTGCTATAGCAGCCATAGGTGGAATCAAGCAAGCTTCTCCAACTCCTCTTACTCCAAACGGATGGCCTGGATTAGCTACTTCGACTAATACCGTATCTATCATTGGCAAATCCAAAGATACTGGCATTCTGTAATCTAAAAAGGAGGAATTCAGCATGTCTCCATTTTCATTAAAAAAATACTCTTCATTAAGTGCCCATCCTATTCCTTGAACTGCACCCCCCTGTAATTGTCCCTCAACATAACTGGGATGAATTGCCTTCCCTACATCTTGAATTGAAGTGTATCGTAAAATTTCCACCTTCCCAGTTTCTGAGTCAACTTCTACATCCACTATATGAATAGCAAAAGCATTGCCAACACCACCGGGGTTCACAGTAGCCCTACCTACTATTGGGCCACCTGTCCCATTAAGTTTTGCTGCAAGTTCTCTAAATTCAAATTTCAATTCAGGGTCACTAACATGTTTAATTTTAGATTTATCATATTCAACATCATTTACGTCAACGTCCCAAATTTTTGCTGCCCTTTCTTTCATTTGAATTTTAATATCTTCTGCAGCCTCAACCGAAGCAATTCCTGTTTTAAAAGTAACACTACTTCCCCCAGCTCCAGAGCTATAACCAATAGAATCTGTACTAGCTATAGATGGTTGAACATCTTCAGACTTAAGACCCAATACATCCGCTACTTGCATCGCCATAGCTGCACGGCTTCCTCCTATATCAGGGGAGCCTTCAACTAAAGCAACTGTACCATCAGCATTAACACTTACAATCGCAGTAGCTGGACCAGTAAAATTAAACCATGCTCCTGCAGCAATTCCTCTTCCTTGGTTTTTATGATTTAAGGGTGCCGAATAATGAGGATGATTTTTTGCAGCATCCAAAGTCTCCATATACCCAATTTTTCTGTACACTGGGCCATTTGCTGGCTGCCTAGTCCCTTCTTTAGCACCATTTATTCTACGAAATTCAATTGGATCAATATTTAATTGTTTAGCTATTTCATCAACTACAGTTTCCATTGCAAATGCAGCAGAAGGGGAACCAGGTGCTCGATAAGCTGAAGATTTCTGTACGTTAGTAACTACATCCCAGCCTTCGACAACAGCATTTGGAATCACATATGGACCCAACATAGTTCTACTACCTCCAGCAACTGGAGACCCGGGAAAAGCTCCTGCATCAAACATTAATTTTGCTTTTACAGCTGTCAATTTACCATCTTTATTTGCAGATAATTTAATATCAATTTTGGTAGCAGCAGTTGGTCCAGTCCCTTTAAAAACTTCAGATCTTGTCATAGTAATTTTTACTGGATGGCCAGACTTTTTAGATAGTACGGCAGCGACAGGTTCCAAATAAACTCCACCCTGCCCTTTACCTCCAAATCCACCACCGATCTCTAATGGGTTCACAGTCACGCTACCTACAGGAACATCTAAAATAGCGGCAACATGATCCCTGAAAGCAAAAACTTGCTGTGTACTGCACCATACATTAATTCGATCATTCTCATCCCAAAAAGCAGTTGTAGCTTGAGGTTCTATGTAGCCTTGGTGAACAGCTTTAGTACTAAAACTTCTCTCAACAACTACATCTGAGTCTTTGAACGCTTTTTCTACATCACCTTCAGTTGAAACAATTTTCATGGCCAAATTAGTAGAAGGAATATTTGGCTCATCTCCCCACCCTCCCACACGAAATAAAACACTTGATTGGGTTAAAAGCCTATCGTGCAAAACAGGAGCCCCATCTCTGATTGCTTCATCAATGTTTAAAACGGGCTCTAATACATCATATTTAACCTCTATGAGATCTAGAGCTTCTTCTGCTTCATGAGAAGTAAGAGCTGCAATTGCTGCTACAGCATGTCCTTTATACAACACCTTCTCTCTAGCCAAAACATTTCTACTGTAAAAACCATAATTAACTGCAGCTCCTTCTTCCAAATCAGCTATCTCAGCAGAGACATCAGGAAGATCGTCAGCCGTAACTACTGCTTTTACACCTGGTAGAGCTAAAGCTTTTGAACAATCGATTGACAGAATTCGAGCATGAGCATGAGGACTTCTTAATACTTTTCCTATCAACAAACCATTAGGAAATGAATCTGCACTATAACGAGCTCTGCCAGTTACTTTATCTACTCCATCGTGCCTTACAGGTCTTGTACCAACCACATCGAACTTTTCTCCAACTATTACCATATTAGGTTCATATGTAGTCATGAAGTACTCCTTATACCTTTTTAAAAATCTACCGACCAATCTAACATATTTTTTTTATGCAATAAATAAAGATATTGAATCTACAAAAATTTCCATACAAGTGATTTCACTCTTTTATTCAAATTATTACAAAAATAACATAAACAGATAGTAATATTTTAAAATTTAGGTATAAAACATATTTCCAACCTGATAACGGTTTTAATATAATTTAATGACATTTAATTAAGGTATCTGAAATGCTTGAAAACATTGGCAAGTATGAAATCAGAGAAAAAATTGGGGAAGGTGGACAGGCTTCAGTATACATAGGACATGACACTGTTCTAGATAGTCGCGTTGCTATCAAAATTATCAACCCAAACTCTCAAAATAATGATCAAACAGCAAAAACGCAACAATACGAGAATTTAAAAACTCAAATATTAGGTTTTACTCAATCCAGTAACAATGCCCTTGACGAAGAATTGAAAAATGAGGCTAGTACAGCTAGAAACCTAACTCATCCCAACATCACTACTATATACGATTTTGTCATTCAAGATAATTACGCATGTATTGTGATGGAATATATCCCAAATAGTTTAGATAAAGAAATCAATCAAACTTCTAAATTAGACCCGATATTTTCTACAAAAATTATTATTCAAGTTTGTAAAGCCTTAGCACATGCTCATGAAAATGGTTTCATCCACAAAGATATCAAACCTCAGAATATTTTATTGACAGACGAAGGAATACCAAAAGTAACAGATTTTGGAATATCTAATACTCAAGATTCAGGAATTGGGACACCTGCATACATGTCTCCAGAACAAATTCAAGGAGATATTAAAACTGATCCTAGAAGTGATATATATTCCTTAGGAATTACTCTTTATGAAATGTTAACTGGTGAAAAACCATTTCAGGGCAATAAAGACGAGCTTATTGATCAACATATAGAAAAAGACATATCTGACACCTCAAAATTTACCGAGATATCTCAACACTTTCAGCAGATTATAAAAAAATGCGTATCTAAAGATCCGAATGATAGATATCAAAGCATGTTAGAAATAATTTCTGATTTAGAACAAGAATCACAAGCACCTGTGAAAAAATCTCGCAAAAAATACTTAAACTATATAACCGCATTGGGTGCAATTATTCTTTTGGGAACCACCATCACAGTTTCATTAAATAGAGAAGGGATCACAGGACTAGCATTTGGAGTATCAGATGAAGCTCAAGTGGTTCAAAACACAACAGAGAACCTATCAGTACCTATTCCTGAATCTGTACCTACAGAAATACCCAATGAAATCAATCTAAGACCTAATGAAGTAATCAAATCCCAAAATATTCCATTTCAATTAAAAGGTAATTCTCTTATAGCTTTACCCACAATCGATAACACTTTCGCTAAAGCATCAAAAATTTCAATAAATTCAAATGAAAATTCTGTATCAAGCCAATCTTCAATCACATTAACAGATATAGAAGCTTCAGAAGTACCCGCACTACCAACCTCATCCATATTTATAAAAAGTATGGATATATCTTTAGACACCACAATTGATAGTAGTGCTATACCTGGAATCATAGAATTTTATCTTTCTAGAGAATGGTTAGATTCACAAAATATTTCTGAGTCAGAAATATTTTTATATAGATTCAACAATACGTGGGAAAAACTCAACACAAAATATATTAACGATATAGTTGATCAAGAAAAATTCTTTGCAGTTTTTGCAGCAAATACGCCTGGGTTTTCAATTTTCAGTATTGGAATAGAAAAGAATCAAGAAATTTCTATAGAAAACAAAATTAATACCCCTACTCCTCAAGTAATAAAACCATCAGGGATAGAGCCTGCTACAAGTTCACCGGTGCCAAATATTGTTGATATCTCCACTCCTACACCAACTCAAGTAGAAAGTATTACTAATCCAATTCCCACTCAAGTACCTACTCGAACTCCACCAACACCAATCCCTGCTACTCCTACACCTTCCCCTACACCGACACCTGACCCTATTATCAAAATTTGCGCAGATTCAGATGACAACAAAAACATCATCATAAATTTTGAACATCGTGGAAATATAGATTGTATTAAAGATGAAGACGTTTGGATTTTAGATGTTAAAGATAATCTCCATAACAAAAATATTAGCATCTCTGTAGTAAGTAGCAGCTCAGACACATATTTAGAACTTACAACGCCTAATAACGAGGTGATAGAAGATGACGATGGAGGAACAGGATCTAATCCATTTTTACCATTCATATTATTAAATCAAAAAGGTAAATATGAAATCAAAATTACTCCTTTGGACAATAATGTAGGTAGATATACATTAATTGTAAAAGAATTAATCTCTTCAATTGTCACTCCAACTCCTAGTCCCATTGTCACTCCAACTCCTAGTCCCATTGTCACTCCAACTCCAACAGCTACTCCAACTCCAACAGCTACTCCAACTCCAACAGCTACTCCAACTC
>JAKUTY010000002.1 GCA_022447825.1 SAR202 cluster bacterium | reverse complement strand
ATCAGTAACTCCACCTAATGGAGCACCGTTACCTACAGCATCTGAAGCGTCCATAGTCGCTACCTGATCCGCATCCAAGTTGATTAATGATGCATTTTCATGCTGAATTGTGTTCACGTTGGCATTACCATTATTACCTCTAATGGTAGTAAGTCCGTCCTGAACCTTGTTGAGGTCAGAGTCATTAATATAAAAACGAATATCATGAGTCTGAGCATTAGTACCACCAGCTGAAGTTGCTGGATAGTGCTTAACTATCTGACCCTCATTTGAGCCGTCGTTTTCAAGAAACTCAATGTCATTATTAGCAATCGAAGCTGCTGCTGCTTCTACAGGTGCATCTTGTGCAACACCTTGAGAATATACAGCCATTACGAGCACTAATCCTATGCCTATAAACTTAAGTAAATTCTTCACTTTCTCTGTCCCCCTTTTGGGTTATTTTTTTCGGTTCCCTAAGTTTCCCCCCCGAGGGGGAAGTTATATGTCTAAAAAACTACAGCATTACAGCTAATAGTAATCGCGTCCGAGACAATACGCCTCCGACCTATGAATTTGTACATCACCCACCACTCTGTTGTCAAGAGAAATAACCCTGTTTTTTTGGTCTTATAAAAACTTAAATTTTTGTTAAAGTCATTTAAAAACTTAAATTTGGAGTCATTTTTATCAACATTAAAATTCTATGAGGATAAAATAGCGGTGTCAATTAAAAAAATTGCGAATATTTTAAAAATCTTTTAGCTTTGATAAAAATTCTGAGTTATTCTTCGTTGCAAGAATACTCTTATAAAAGGTTTCTACTCCTTCAGACCAGTCTTTTTCTGACATTTGAGTATCTTCTCTCATAGTCAACATACGACGTACAGTCCAGATTTTACTTAAATTATCATCGCCTAATAATATTTCCTCTCGCCTTGTTCCACTTTTCGTAATATCTATTGCAGGGAAGATCCGTCTTTCAGACATTCGTCTATCCAAATGAACTTCCATATTACCCGTACCTTTAAATTCTTCATAAACAACGTCATCCATCCTACTACCAGTATCGACAAGACAGGCAGCAAGAACTGTTAAGCTTCCACCTTCCTCTGTATTCCTGGCAGCTCCAAAAAATTTTTTAGGTGGATACAAAGCCACAGGATCCATACCACCAGACAGAGTTCTGCCACTACTTGGAACAGCAAGATTGTATGCACGAGTCATCCTAGTAATTGAATCTAATAAAATACAAACATGTTCACCAGATTCAACCAATCTTTTTGAGCGCTCCAACACCAATTCAGCAACTCGGCAATGGTCTTCGACGGGCTCATCAAAAGTAGAACTAAAAACTTCACCCTTAATTGATCGCTTCATATCCGTAACCTCTTCAGGTCTTTCACCAATTAAAGCAACCATAATATGAATATCGGGCGAATTTTCAGAAATACCATTAGCTATCTGTTTTAGTAATGTAGTCTTACCAGCTTTTGGAGGAGCAACTATAAGTCCTCTTTGGCCGCGCCCAACAGGCGACATCATATCTATCAATCGTGTAGCTAGTTGTTTTTGACCCGTCTCCATAATAATCATTTCTTCAGGAAATATTGGGGTCAAGTCTTCAAATCGTCTTCTTCTTTTAGAACTATCAGGATCAGTCTCGTTAACTTCTGCAACCTTTACTAACCCAAAATATTTTTCTCCATCTTTTGGAGGCCTTACATTTCCTAAAACATAATCTCCAGTTCTTAGACTAAACCTTCTAATCTGAGACTGGGACACATAAACATCGCCAGCACCTCTTTGATCGCTATTCTGTCTCAAAAAACCATATCCATCATTGAGTATAGATAAGATTCCGCAAGCGTCTATATTTTCTTCTTTATCGGAGTAAAACTTAAAAAGTTTTCTTAAAATGTCCATCCTTCTAGGAAGTGGACCCTCTTCTACTAATTCTTCTGCTAAAGCAAAATCAAACAATTCTTGGTCTGTTTTCGCTTGAAGCTCGGCAAGTTGCATATGTACCTCTGTATTATTTTTTACTATAAATAAAATAGGATTTTAAATAGATTCTGGAACTACAGAATTATTTGGAATTTAAAATTAAGGGAAACAACCGCAATCATTTTTACTAATGATATGTTGTTTTGAATCCACATTATAGTAACACTATTAAATTATAGAGTCTACAATGCAGATTTTTTTGCTACCTCATATGACTTTCCAACAAACTCTCTAAACATAGGATGTGGACGAACTGGTCTAGACAAAAATTCAGGATGAAATTGAGTACCCGCCATGAATGGATGATCTTCAATTTCCATAATTTCAACAAGGTTGCCGTCAGGTGAGAGACCAGTTGGCTTTAATCCTACTTCCAATAAACCTTCCCTGTAATCGTTATTCACCTCATATCTATGCCTATGACGTTCCATAACTAAAGATTCATCATAAGCTCTAGATGTTAAAGAATCTGACTGAATCACACATGGATAAACTCCTAATCTCATTGTTCCACCTTTTTGAGTAACATCGACTTGGTCTTCCATCAAGTGAATCACTGGATCTGGAGTGTTAGCATCAAATTCTTGCGAATTTGCAGATTTTTTTCCCAACAAATTTCTAGCTGCTTCAATTACCATCACTTGCATTCCCAAACATAGCCCCAAATAAGGAATCTTATTTTCTCTAGCATATTGGACAGCAGAAACCATTCCCTCTATACCCCTATCACCGAATCCGCCAGGTATAACAATCCCTTGCAAGTCTTTCAAAAATTGATCCGGACCATTTTTTTCAATTTCTTCTGCAGCGATCCAATCAATATCAATATTTAAAGAATGAAAAAGTCCTGCATGAATCAATGCTTCTTTCACAGACATATAAGCATCATGCAAATCCACATATTTCCCAACTAATCCTATCTTCAAATTCTCTTTAGGGGTTTTTATTCTTTCTACTAATTGACCCCAACCATTCAAGCTTAAAGTAATTGATTTTTCATCAGAAATTAAATTCAAACTATCTGTAATCAATTGAGGGATACCCTGTTTTTCTAACAAAAGTGGAACTTCATAAATACTAGAAACAGTGGGAACAGTGAACACTCCCTCTAATGGAACATCGCAATGAACCACAATTTTTTGCCGTAAACTTTCCGGAACTGGAGAGTCACTGCGACAGACTATTGCATCTGGATGAATTCCTATTCCCCTGAGTTCCCTAACACTATGTTGAGTAGGCTTTGTTTTTAGTTCGCCTGTAGATGAAATACTTGGAAGAAAAGTCAGATGAATATAAAAAACATTATCTCTTCCTACTTCATTTCTCATCTGCCTAATAGCTTCCAGAAACGGTAACCCTTCTATATCGCCAACAGTTCCACCTACTTCAACTACTATCACATCAGCATCACTTTCTTCTGCTAAATCATGCATATGCTGCTTGATTCGATCAGTCAGATGAGGAACAACTTGAATAGTTCCTCCCAAAAATTCCCCTTTTCGTTCCCTTGAAATAACTTCACTGTAAACCTGACCTGCTGTCAAATTAGAAGAACGAGTGAGATCAACATCTACAAAACGCTCATAATGCCCTAAATCAAGATCAGTCTCTCCACCGTCTGTAGTAACAAAAACTTCTCCATGTTGATAAGGGGACATAGTTCCAGGATCTACGTTCAAATATGGATCCAGCTTCAACAAAGAAACTTCAAATCCTTGATTCTTCAGAATTTTCCCAATAGAACCAACGCAGACACCTTTACCTACGGAACTAACGACTCCTCCTGTCACAAATACAAATTTAGCCATAACAAATCACCTCTTCACCACCCTTAAACCAGCTGTACAACAGAAAGTTTTGTAAAAGAATATATGGGAAATCTTAAGGAAATTTTGCGGGAAGCTATCTCTAAGCCAGAAATGGAAGCATTTCTACTTTTGGGATCAATTTGACCGATCATTAATAGTTTAATGTTCCACAAAACTCCTGCTAAGTTAGTGAAGTATATGAACAAAAAAAGTTATGTGTCAATGAAATAATTAATAAATTTATGTAACAAAAATTTTATTCATCAAGATTTTCAGAGACTTCAGAGATTTTGTATTCATCCTTGATTTTTTTAATTTTCAGCTCTGTAGATTCAAGAATTTTTGAGGCTTCACTAGCTATTTTCATACCTTTTTCATACATAACTGAGGCTTCATCTAAAGATAAACCTCCTTTATCAAGAGAGGCAACTATCTCCTCTAAATTTTCAATCAATTCTTCAAAAGATTTTGAGTTGTCAGTTTCCATATTAATTTCCTGTTATAACAATTGAGGTTGGTGGTTAGAAGATTCGCCTTCAGGTATTTCTGTGACACCGTCTATAATTCCATCAGAAACTTGCACAGAAAATTTATCTCCAGGTTTTACATCATTTTTTGATTTAACAATTTTCCCATTTTTTTTATTTTGAACTATAGAATATCCTCGTGAAATTGTGTTAGTTGGAGACAAGTCAGACAATTTTTCTTCAAATCTCTGGATTTTTTCAATCATATTTTTAAATTGATCTGAAAATAAAGTATCGATCTTAATCATTGATTCATCAATTCTAAACTTATAGTAATCAAAATCTGGAGACAAATGATTAATAACATTCATTTTTAAAGATAAAATATTTTTTGATTTCTCTAATCCTAATGATAGGTTGTGATTAAATCTTCTTTTAAAATTTAATATCTGTTGATTAATCTCTAACAAATCAGGTACAACTGAAACAGCGGCGGCTGTTGGTGTAGACGCTGAAAAATCTGCAACCATATCTGATATAGACAAATCAGTCTCATGACCTATACCTGTGACAACAGGGATTCTAGAGCTAAAAATAGCCCGAGCTACGACCTCTTCATTGAAGGCCCAAAGGTCTTCTACCGAACCTCCCCCTCTACCTACAATGATGACATCAATATCAGAATAATCGTTCAACAATGAAATCGCTTCAGAGATTTGTTTAGGAGCTTCATCACCCTGAACTAAAGAATGACATAAACGAATTTCCACTTTGGGAAATCTCCTAGTTATTGCTCTTTTTATATCTTCCCATGCTGCAGCATCTTCTGAAGTTACAACACCAATAATTCTTGGGAATTTAGGTAAATTTCGTTTTCTGGAAACATCAAAAAGGCCTTCTTTTTCAAGTCTTAGTTTCATTTCTTCGAACTTGGCCTGTAACAGCCCAGTACCTGATGGTTGAATCAAATTAGCTATGACTTGAAGTCGACCACTTTTACCATAAATAGAAACTTTTCCAAAAACTAATATCTCACTACCTTGTTGTATATGCTCACTGCCAATTCCGCCTCTAAAAAGAGCACAATCTAGCGAGCTGTCAGAATCTTTAATAGTAAAATAGCTATGCCCAGAACTAGCAGTAGAAACCCTGGAAACTTCTCCAATAATACAAAGATCACTAGTAATTTCATCAACAGAAAAAAGATGATTTAAATGCGTAATTATGTCAGTGACAGTAAGAGCTGACATTAGGCACGGGAAAGGTATTCCCCACTCCTAGTATCAATTTTTAAAACATCTCCTTCATTGACAAATAAAGGAACAGAAATTTCAATTCCAGTTTCTAAAACAGCAAACTTAGTAGCACCTTGAGCAGTATCACCTTTTACTCCGGGAGGAGAACTTACAACTTTTAGCTCTACGCTAGTTGGAATATCTATAGATATAGGGTTTTCATCAAAAAACACTAAATCTACTTCTGTTTGCTCAATAATAAAATTAACTGCATCTCCCATCTGATCAGAATTCATTGGAAACTGTTCATATGATTGACCATCCATAAAGTAATAAAAATCTTCATCTTTATAAATATACTGAGCTTTTCTTCTTTGAACATCCGCTGGAGTAAAACTAACATCATATCCTGAAAAAGTTTTATCAAGTATTTTCCCAGTTTTTAGGTTTTTAAACCGAATTCTCATAACTGGAGCTCGTTGTTGCATTTTGCTTCTTTCATACTCAACAACCGAATATGGCTCTCCATCCATTTCAATTGACATTCCTTTTTTTAAATCACCATAGCCAACAGACATTTAATACTCCGATTTATTTATTAGATTTTGTTAAAACTGAAACATGATTATCCTTGAATAAGACCATATCTTCAATTCTAATTCCACCCCAACCTGTCAAATAAAGGCCAGGCTCTACTGTAAAAACAGAATTATCAAGGATTTTGTCTGAAGAATTAGAAATCAACATTGGATATTCGTGAATATCCAATCCAACACCATGACCTAATCCAGTAATAAAATATTTTGAAAATCCGGGAGAAGTTTCTTCAATTTTATTTCTTACTAATCTATCTATTTCGCCTCCTGTAATACCATTTGTGACTGAATTAATCGCAATTTGTTGAGCTTCCAAAACTAAATCATATATTTTGTCAAAATCTTGAGGTTTATTGCCTATAAAAGTAGTACGTGTAATGTCACTTCTATAATTATCAATTTCTGCTCCCATATCTATTACTAAACAATCTCCTGATTGAATGATCGAATCGTCAGGGGAATGATGAGGGACCGCAGAATTAAGTCCTGTCGCAACAATAGTACTGAATGACACATCATCTGCACCTAATTCTAGTAATTGCTTTTTAATCATTTTAGAAACTTCAATTTCTTTCAGGCCTTCTAAAGATTGATCAAGAATCCATTCCATTGTTTGATCAGCCAATTCTATTGCTTGGTTAATTTGGTGAAGTTCATATTCGTCTTTTACAGATCTAATCTTCTCTATTAGACCATCAGATTTAACGAATTCAATTTCAATAGAATTTAATGTTAAATTCTCAAAATCAAATTGAGTAATTTTTTTAGCCTCATATCCAACTTTACGAATATTTAATTCATTTAAAACTTCGTGAATTTCTTTAAAATCTCGCGAATATTTGGCTACAATCCAAGAGGTGAATTTATTTTTTGAGTCTTCTAAATACCTAGAATCTGTAAAAAAATAAATGTTTTGGGTAGTAATCAACAAACAGCAATTTGATCCAGAAAAACCAGTCAGAAATTTGATGTTAGAAGGACTTAAAACAAGAATTGCAGGCAGTGACAAATATTTTAAACAATCTGTTACATGCTTAATTCTAGTATCAAAATCAATTTTCACGATTCAAATATTCCACTAATAAAGATAAGGCATACATATAGCTTTTCCAACCAAATCCTGCTACTTGGCCAACTGAAACAGATTCTAAAACTGAAACTCTTCTGTAATCTTCTCTTGAATGAATATTAGATAAATGAGTTTCAACTACAGGTAACCTAGAATCAATAATTGCATCTTTCAGTGAAAATCCATAATGAGTAATCGCACCAGCATTTATTAATATTCCACTAGCAATTAATGTGTTTTGTTGAATAAAGTCAATTAAATCACCTTCATGATTTGATTGAAAAAAAGACAATTCCACATTGATTTCATCAGCTAAGTTTAATAAATCATCATTAATTTGATTCAACGTCTTTGTTCCATATAAAGAAGAATCTCTTGAACCCAAATTATTTAGATTTGGTCCGTTGATTACTAAAATTTTCATTACTTATCCTTTCCTGATAGGGGATGTGCTGAAAAATATGATTTCCTGGCCTCCAAAGCGGTTACATGAGTATAAATCTGAGTTGTGTAAGGGCTTGAGTGACCCATTAGATCCTGAACAACCCTCAAATCAGCACCTCCATTCAAAAGATGAGTTGCAAAAGTGTGTCGTAATGTATGAACATGCACTTTATTATCTAATCCTGAAATTTTTGTATATTTTTTAATTCTATCTTGTATAGACCTTATGCTGATTCTATTTCCTCTATCTGACAAAAAAAATGCCTTTTTATCAGATGAAATATTTCTAGACAATTTTCCTCTACTTTTAGTAAGGTATTCCTTCAAAGATTTAGATGCCAAATCAGCAAAATACACAAGTCTTTCCTTATCTCCTTTACCGATGACTTTGAGGGTCTTAGAAGAGAAATCTATATCTTGCAAATTTAGTCCTGACATCTCTGAAACTCTAATTCCGGTAGAGTAAAAAAGTTCAAGAATTGCTCTGTCACGAAACACAATATGTTCCGCAATACCTTGATTGATAGACGGAATTTCACATAGCCTATTAATTTCGTCTATTGATAAAAATCTAGGTAGCTTTTGTTCTTTTTTTATAGAAATCCTACTTGGAACAGGATTTTCTAAAATAATTTTTTCATTTAACATCCAACGAAAAAATGTCCTCAACACAGATAATTTTCTTGAAATACTAGATCTATCAATTTTATTCTCAGACAACCAAACTAAATAAGACCGAATATTTTTGCGATCAACCTTACTGAAATTTTTAATATTATTTTCTTTTAAAAAAGTCACTAAAGATTTGATATCGTCTGAGTATGTTGAAATACTAGAATCAGAAAGATTTTTTTGAATTGATAAATGATCAAAATATCCTTGGATAGCCTGATCTATCTTCTCATTTTTCATTCTCATAGCATATTGTCTCTAGAGAATTAATTCCATGATTTTTAATAGTTATTGATCGGCATCTTCATCGATTAAAAAATCTGATTTTTTGACACTGAAACCACATCTAGATTCTTCTGGAAGCCTTTAGTTTTTCTTTTTACATCTTACATTCACTCCGCCCCTACCTGAAAAAAGAAGCAAGTCCCCACAATCTGGACATTTATACTTTGGGTATTCTAGAGGTAGCTGACTTGAGGAAAATTTACAACCTACTTTTTCGCCATCACCGCCTTTACGATAATTAGAACAACCATAAAAAAGTGAACCTCTGTATTTATTAATAGTAATTTTTCCGGGTTCTTCATTAATCCATAATTCAGGTTGATCTTCACAGTCCGGGCACATAGATCCTGTAGTGATATCTTGAGTATAAGTACAGTTGGGAAAATCAGAACAACCATCAAACAAAAAATTATAATCTTCTTTCCTAGTTAATCCTTTATCACATTGAGGACATTTTTCACCAGTAAATACCAAAAGTCTTGTGCGATCAACGCGATCAGCAGTTTCATAAACATGTACAACATTTTCCACAAATGGATCATATGAAGAATTCAATACAGATTGGAGTTCTGTGTCACCTTGTGCAATATCATCTAATTGCTTTTCCATTTGGGCTGTAAATTCATACGACATCAAATCAGAATAATGTTCATGTAAAAATTCGCTGACTACAGAACCTAAAGCTGTAATATGCAATGCCCCTGTTTTTCTTTCAATATACTTTTTATCAATTAAAGTTTTAATAGTACTTGCGTATGTACTAGGGCGCCCAATACCCACAGATTCCATAAAATTAACTAAAGAAGCTTCATTATATCTAGATGGCGGTTTAGTAAAGCGTTGTTCTGGTAAAACTTCTATACATTTTAATTCTTGATGTTCTTTTAAATCAGGTATTTCATCATCAGAATCTTGATCAGTGATAATTTTTTTAAACCCGTCAAATTTTAGTACATCACCAGAAAAACTAAACACATACTGAGTATCTGAATCCTGTGTATTTGCAGTAATTTCAAAAGTGGTACGGTCGTAAATTGCCGCAGCCATTTGGCTTGCAACTGTATTATTCCAAATTAACTGATACAACTTAAATTGATCTTGATCTAAATCATTTCTTAAGGATTCAGGAGTTCTAGAAATATATGTAGGCCTAATAGCCTCATGAGCTTCCTGAGCACCTTGAACTGACTTAGAATTTTTCTTAACCTGAAGATAAGATTTTGAAAACTTTTGGGTAACAAAATCAGATATGTCTGAAATTACTTCGTTTGATAAATTATTTGAATCTGTCCTCATATAAGTTATCAATCCTACCTGTCCCTCACCAGCACCTAAATCAATACCTTGATACAACTGTTGGGCTAAAGACATAGTTCTACTGGAATTAAATCTAAATCTTCTGAATGCTTGTTGTTGAAGAGTACTAGTCCTTAATGGTTGAGGGGGATTCGATCTTCTTTCTTTTGTATTTATATCTGAAACCGAAAATTTTGCATTATTCAAAGCTTCTGTATGAATAATAGATTCTTGCTCAGTTTTTAGTTCCCTAGATTCAACATTAATGGTTTGATCGGCATTTATAATTTTTTTAAGTGGAATTTGTAGTGGTTCAGATTTCTGACTTATTTGAAATTTTGAATCAATACTCCAATATTCTTCAGGCACAAAAGATTGAATTTCTTTTTCTTTTTTGTCGATTTCTCCCAATGTGGGAGATTGAACTCGGCCTGCAGATAAGTTTCTTTTAATAGTGGGCCATAAAGTCTGGCTCATCATAAAACCCCAAACTTTATCTTGAATTGCTCTAGCTTTGTAAGCTTCAACAAGATAATCATCAATTTGTTTGGAATTTTCAAAAGCAGTTTCAACAGCATTTTTAGTAATCTGATTGAAAACAACCCTTTTTGTTGATGAGACATCTAAATTCAAAGCATCTACTATATGCCATGCTATAGCTTCACCTTCTCGGTCGGGATCTGTGGCCAAAAATACAGTATCAGAACGCTGAACCTCTTTTTTTAAAGTAGATATAGTCTTTTTTTGTACATCATCGATAGCAGCCCAACGAGGAATAAATTTCTTACCTTTTTTTTGAACTCCGGGAATACTTATATGAGCATTTTTATCATTTCTAGAAATTGGAAGATTAATATCGTTTTTTGTTCTGCTTTTTGCTAATTGACGAATATGACCTTTTGATGCCACAACTTTATAATCGCGTCCAAGGATGCCTTGAATTGTTTTAGTTTTCGAAGGCGATTCAACTATTACTAAATTTTTTGCCATATTTTTCCTAAAAATTTTCTTTTTGGCGGAGAGAGTGGGATTCGAACCCACGGTTTCCTTTGCAGGAAACACGCGATTTCCAGTCGCGCCTATTCGTCCACTC
Organism: SAR202 cluster bacterium; assembly: GCA_022447825.1. Classification (GTDB taxonomy): domain Bacteria; phylum Chloroflexota; class Dehalococcoidia; order Lucifugimonadales; family UBA826; genus AG-426-M11. The sequence continues at coordinate 78,366 of JAKUTY010000002.1, read as the reverse complement.
TAGCATCTCTCCATTTTGTTGGCGGAGAGAGTGGGATTCGAACCCACGATGAGATAAATCCCATACTGGTGTTCGAGACCAGCGCCTTAATCCACTCGGCCATCTCTCCGGACAGAGAAGTATAACAGCCAAATAAAAATGTTCGCAGGTACTATCCCTGGATATCAGAATCCCGAGGAGTAAAAATTGAACCTTTTTTGAATTTCGGAGCGTTTCTATTTGCAGCAGATGAAATCATTTTACCGCTCACTAAACCAAGAGCAGAAACACCTAATAACCCCAAAGGCAATCCTTTCAAAAATGATCTTCTAGAAAACTTATTATTCTTCACAATGACCTCTCAATACAAAAATATACTTGTCAAAATTATATTCTGCAATATTTAAAGATATCAATATCTAAATTTTCAGAAATTCTAATTTTGAATCTTTCTCCATTACTTTAATAGTGTCACCATCCCCAATTTCTCCCTTAAGAATCTGTGTAGACAAAGGATTCTCTACATATTTTTGCAATGCTCTTCTCAAAGGCCTTGCGCCATATTCTTGATCAAACCCTTCGCTAACAAGCCATTCGTTCGCACTATCATCTAGAACCAAATCCACGTTAAATTCTGAGACTCTTTCTTTTATACTATTAAACATGATTTTAACAATTTCATATTGTTGATCTAAATTAATAGAATCAAATATCACGATCTCATCTAATCGATTTAAAAACTCAGGTCTAAAAGATTTTTTAAGAGCATCTTCTATAGATTTTTTAATTTGATTTTCATTTTGATCATCTGAGGATTTATCTGACGTAGCCAAAAATCCTAATGATTTAATTTTAGAATCTACAACACCTAAATTACTTGTTAAAATAATAATTGTGTTTCTAAAATCTACTTTTCTTCCCTGACCATCGGTTAATATGCCATCTTCTAAAACCTGCAATAAAATATTAAAAACATCTGGATGAGCTTTTTCTATTTCATCAAACAGTACAACTCTAAAAGGCCTTTTTCTAACAGCTTCCGTCAATTGACCACCTTCGCCATAACCCACATATCCAGGAGGCGAACCAATCAACCTAGAAACAGAGTGAGCCTCCATATATTCTGACATATCAATGCGAACCATGTTTTCTTCATCGTCAAATAAAAACCATGCTAATGACTTTGCTAATTCCGTTTTCCCAACTCCTGTAGGGCCCAGAAAAATAAAACTACCAATAGGTCTCTTAGGATCTTTCAAGCCCGCTCTTGCTCTTCGAACGGCTTCAGAAACTACGGTAATTGGAGCATCTTGACCAACCATTCTTTCATGCAACCTATCTTCCATATGAATCAATTTTTCAGATTCACTTTCTAAAAGTCGATCTACAGGAATACCAGTCCATATACCAATAAGTTCACCAATTTCTTTTGAACTCATAACCATCTTAAGATTTTCATCATCAGAATCGTCACTTAAAGAAGATAATTCTTCTTCTAATTGAATTCTCTCTGATTTAATATCTGCAGCTGTTTCATAATCAGAAATTTCGACTGCTGCTAATTCTTCATCTTTTAATAACCTTAATCTAGATTCTTTTTCACGAAGAGGAATAGGATTTAGTTGAGCTTCTATTCTAATTTTACTTGCCGCCTCGTCAATTAAATCAACTGCTTTATCCGGTAATAGTCTTCCAGAAATATATCTTTGACTGAGTTTTGTTGCAGCTTCTAAAGCTTCATCAAGAATTTTTACTTTATGATGTGACTCATATTTAGGACGGAGAGCCTTCAACATTTCTACACTGGTTTGTACGTCAGGTTCTTCAACTATAATTTGCTGAAATCTTCTTTCTAATGCGGGGTCAGATTCTATATATTTTCTGTATTCATCTTCTGTTGTAGCCCCCAAGCATTGTAATTCCCCTCTAGCTAAAGCAGGCTTCATCATATTACTAGCATCTACACTCCCTTCAGCAGCTCCAGCACCGACTACTGTATGAATTTCGTCAATAAATAAAATTATTTCACCTTGTGACTGCTTTACCTCATCCATTACCGCTTTTAATCTTTCTTCAAATTCACCTCTAAATTTTGAGCCAGCAACCAAAGAACCTATATCAAGAGATAGTACTTTTTTTCCAACAAGCTCATCGGGGACATCTTGAGAATTAATTCTTTGAGCTAAACCTTCAGCAATTGCTGTTTTACCTACTCCTGCACCACCAATTACAACGGGATTATTTTTAGTCCGCCTAATTAAAGTTTGCATTACTCGAGAAATCTCTAAATCTCTACCGACAATGGGATCTAATTTACCCTCTGAAGCTAAAAAAGTTAGGTCAAGGGCATATTTTTCTAAAGACCTATATCTAGATTCTGCTTTTTGATCTGTAACTCTATGTGCACCCCTTATTTTTTTGAGTGCTTTGTATAGTTCTTCTGAGGTCACAGAAAACTCACCAAGCATTGATGAAGTTGACGGCATTGATTTGTCAGCTAAAGCTATTAAAACATGTTCGGTTGCAATAAATTCGTCATTGAATCTTTTTGATTCTGAGTCAGCTAACTGAAACAATAATCCCACCGTAGGTGTTTGATAAATTTGATTTCTCTGCCCTCCTACCTTTGGGGAAGATTCTAATAATTTATGCAAACTCGCATGCAATACATCCAAGTTAACGCCAAGTTCTTTAAATATTTCTGCGGGAACACCTTTTTCTTGCTCTATTAAAGCCAACAAAATATGTTCAGAATCTAACTGATTATGCCTATACCTCATTAATATCTGTTGAGCAGAATTAATCACTTCTTGAGCATGTTCCGTGAATCTATCTGGGCCTAAAACCATAACTTACCACCCTATATACAATAAGCTTTTATCATCACAGTATATCAATAACATTGAGTCGCATCAACTCAAGTTTTAGAAAATCAAGCTTTTGGGTTACGATACTTCTAGAATGTTAATCGATATCCACACTCACACATATCCAACTTCAGATGATAGCTCACTGTCCCCTGAAGAATTAATTATCAGGTCAAAACAACTGGGGCTAGATGGTATTTGCATTACTGACCACGATGGCTTTTGGGACCCTAAAGACGTAACCCAATTAGGTAAAATACACGATTTTTTAGTAATACCAGGATGTGAAGTCACCACGGAAGAAGGGCACATTTTAGTTTATGGTCTTGAAAAATATATTTTCGGAATGCATAAATCAGCATTTGTTAAAGAATTAGTTGATGAAGCCAAAGGGGCCATGGTTATTGCACACCCTTACAGAAGGGTGTACAGAGAAAATGCCCCTCAAGACCCTGATACATACAATGAAATGATCGATAGAGGTTTAAGGAATAAAGCCTTTAGTTTAGTTGATGCTGTAGAGATAAAAAATGGTCGGGGAACACTTAAAGAAAATGAATTCTCAAAAAACTTAGCCGCTAGATTAAAGATGCCGAGCACTGGAGCTAGCGATGCACACAAATTATCTGATATAGGTACTTACGCAACTTATTTTGAAAACAATATAAAAAACTTAGAAGATTTTATTTTGGCAATTAAATCCGGAAAATATTATGCTACTAACGTTAAAGAATTCACGCTTCAAACTGCTAATTCATAAATTAGCAGTTCAAATGATAACTCTTCAGACATCTCACCTTTTCTTTCTCTAATTTCAGAATCTAAAATCATCTGATACATATTTACTAGACGCAATTCAGTTAATCTTGATTCAAGTTCTAAGGTTTTCTGTAATGGATATCCAAAAAGTGAAATTTTGGGACCAATTTGAGCTGAATTTAAGCCTTGAGATTTAAGTGATTTCACCATCAACACCAACCTTACTTGCCTTTCTATCATTCTTTTTATAAATGTAACTGACTGACCAGAATCAATTAAAGACCTTACAAGATTTAAAGAGTGTGTAATATTTCCATCTATAGCAGAATCAACTAATTTGAATATACTTTGCTCTTTCACATACGCAACTAAATCATCTATATCTTTAGCTGTAATCATTTCAGAAGGCTTATACATAGAAAGTTTTTGAATCTCTGAATCTAGCAATCGCAAATCACTCCCTACAGATTCTACTAACAAAGCTAAAGCTTTAGAATCAATTATCACACCCAAATTATCGAATCGAGTTTTAGCCCATTCAAGTAATTCAGGATATTTAAAATTCTCAAAGTTACTCTCAGTGACTGAATCAGCCAAAAACTTAAAAACAGAATCGGTTTTATTTAACTCATTTTCTCTAAAAATAACGAATGTAGATTCTGGGAAATTACTGATTTGATCAGATAAACTTTTCCAATCATAAGATTTATCAGATTTAATTAGATCTGATAAAAAATTAACTAAGACTACCCTGTAATTAGTCATAAAAGGGACTGTACAACACGCATTAATTATCTCGTCTATTGATGAAGACTTAGCATCAATTTGCACAAAATTCACATCCATCAAATCAACAGGTTCTATATTGTCACGAATTTCCAAAATCTTTTTAGAAATTAAATATTCATTAGCTCCATGTAACAAAACTGATGTATTTTTCAATTATTCCAACCCAATCAAAATTGCTTTAAAATTAAACTGATTATAAATTAACTAACGGATCAATGTTGTGAAATCTATATTTTTAATTAAAAACTTTACTAAGTTGTTTTTTAACAAAACAATCCCATTTAAACTCAAACTAATTCCTTTATTAGGAATCATTTACCTAATACTCCCATTAGATTTTTTACCTGATTTCATCCCCTTACTCGGCTGGATAGATGATATTTTCATTATTGGATTATCCATAATATTTTTTTTGACAAAAGCATTTCCTTACTTAAATAAAAAGAATGATAGTCAAAACCATAATGTCGTAGAAGGTGAATATAAAGTTATAGATGATGATGATGAATAAATCTCCTGAGTTTTGCTTTAGCTATGTTATAATTCCAATCCACAAAAAATAGAAAATTAGGAAAAATTCATGGAAGTAGTATTTTTAACAGACGTAGAAGGAGTCGCACACGGTGGAGAAGTTAAAGAAGTTAAAAACGGCTTTGCAAGAAATTACTTAATACCTCAACAATTAGCTGCTCCTGCAACTCATAACAACCTACAAAGAATCAAGAAATTAACCGAGCAGGCTCAAGTAGATAGACTAAAAATGCTTCAAGACATGAAAGAGTTAGCATCGGCCATAGACGGTACTGAAATAGCAATTCCAGTCCGTGCAGGAGCAAATGGACGGCTCTATGGTTCTGTAACAGGCACAATGATAGCTGATGAGGTATCTGTAATTACTGGTAGAACATTAGAGAGAAGGTTAGTTCAGCTTGATGACCCAATCAGGGATTTAGGAACATTTGAAGTACCTGTCAGATTACATCCCGAAGTGTCAGCACAAATTTCTGTGATAGTACATGCAGATGGAGCAGATCCTATTTCAGAGTTTGAAGAAGATCAGGATGATTTAGATTCAACTGCAGATCTTCAAGAAATTGAATCATCAGAAGAAAATGAAGACCAAATTGACACAGATTCTAATTCAAACATAGAGACAGACGACCAAGAAATATCATAATATCCTAATGCAAATCATTTGGATTAGGAGCTTTCATGTACTCAGACAGAGTTCAACCTCATAACTCTGAAGCAGAAGATTCTGTTTTAGGATCACTACTGCTTGACGGAGATTCTCTGACTAAAGTTTCTTCGTTTCTAAAATCAGAAGATTTTTTTTATGAAAGAAATAAACTCTGCTATGAAGCATGCATCAACCTTATTTCTAGAAATGAAGCCATTAATCAAATAACTGTTGCACATGAATTAAGAATTCAAGGTCAATTAGAGTTAATCGGCGGCATGGAAAGATTAAACGAACTCCCTGATATAGTTCCCACTCCAGCTCACATTATTCATTACGCAGAAATTGTGCACAGAACTGCAGTAATGAGAAAATTGATTTCCACATCTAATTCTATTGCTGAAATCGGATTCGAAAGCAGTCCTGACATGGATGATTCCCTTAGTAAAGCTGAGGAATTATTGTTTCAAGTCAGATCAGATAGAGGATCACGAGATTTTTCAAGCCTCAGTGAAGTTTTAGATGTTTTCCTAGAAGAAACCACTCAAGGACCCGATGTTAACTCATTAGCTCCTGTAGCTAGTGGCTTTAATCAATTTGATGAAATTTTAGGAGGAGGACTCCAAAGATCAGACTTGGTTATTATTGCAGCAAGACCCAGTTTGGGGAAAAGTAGCCTAGCCTTTAATATTGCCGCTAATGCAGCATTACAGGGAAACAATGTTGGCATATTTAGTTTAGAAATGAGTAAAGAACAAATTGCAGTAAGGCTTTTATCTAGTGAGTCTGGAGTTGACAGTAGTAGACTAAGGCTTTCAGTAGTAAATGATGCTGAAATGCAAAAAGTTTTTGAGTCAATTGGAACTCTATCTGAAATACCTCTATACATTGACGACACTCCATTTCAAACTATAGTCGAAATGCGAAGTAAGGCTAGAAGACTTCAAGCAGAAATTGGATTAGACTTATTAATAGTAGATTATTTACAGCTAATCAATGGAAATGGCGATTACCGATCTGGAAATAGGGTACAGGAAATGGGAGAAATTTCACGATCTCTCAAAGGCATAGCCAGAGATTTAAATGTACCCGTAATAGCTTGCTCACAGTTAAGCCGTGCAATAGAGCATAGACCTGATCACAGACCACTATTATCAGATTTAAGAGAAAGTGGAAGTATAGAACAAGACGCAGATATTGTGTCTTTCATACACAGAGAAGATAGATATATAGACGAAGAAGCCTGGGAAAAGAAAAATCCTGGACAACCGTACCCTGAAAATATAGCAGAGATCATAATTGCGAAACATCGTAACGGAAGAACTGGAAACATCAAATTATTTTTCCAAGAAAACTTGGTAAAATTTGAAAATCTAGCTTACTACCCACAAAATTAAAGGAATGTAATGCAATCAAAAGGATTCCCTGACTCAACCAAATATTTAGGACTTCCAGTAAATATATTCAATCAAATATTAGAAAACATTGAAGATATCACAGATTTCAAAATATTATTAAGAGTAATTTATTTGAGCCAAACCAAAAAAGGTAAATATCTATTTTGTTCAATTGACGAACTATTATCTGACAGAATTCTGATGAGAACATTACAAAAAACCCATCCTCAATCCGACAAAAAGCAGATCATTAAAAATTCATTAAATAACTTAATTACCCTAGAATTAATCATTCAAGTTGTCTCAAAATCTAATCAAGAAACAAGTTATCTTTTAAACACAAAATTTAATAGAAATATCCCCCATGGATTCTCAGCAAATCCAGATGAATCATTAGAACCATGGGAAGCTGATGAACTTACTCCCAATATTTTCACTCTTTACGAACAAAATATCTCTACATTAACACCAATAATAGCTGAAAAATTACGTGAAGCAGAAGAAATTTATCCATCAGACTGGATCAATGAAGCATTCAGTGAAGCTGTCAAAAATAACAAAAGAAATTGGTCCTATATCTCATCTATACTTACCAAATGGAATATACAAGGAAAATATAGTGCAGAATCTGCAACAAATTCTAGAAAAACTCAAAGCTTCTAACCCTTCGTTAGATCCTACAAATAAAAAAAACTCCGAGATAAAACCAGTAGTGTTTAAATGTGACGAGTGCCAAGACAAAGGCTGGCTAACATCTACAGTACCAATTTGGCACGAAAACTTTGGAGATTTAATTGTTTGCCCTTCATGTAAAAAAAGTGCTCACAACCCTGAAATTATCCAAAAACGTATTGAATATAGTAATTTAGAGGCAATGTCTCATCTAACTTTTGAAAACATACAATCAAAAGGAAATTTAGAAGGGAAAGATAATGTTGAAAAATTTAGAGAAGCATTAAAAGTTTCAAAAAAATATTCCAAAAACCCGTCCGGATGGCTGACTATCCAAGGGCCGAACGGATCAGGAAAAACCTATTTAGCAGCAGCAATAGGCAATCAATGCATTCAAAATGGCGATTCAGTACTTTTTATGTTTTTACCAGATTTACTTGATAGATTCAGATCAGTATTTCAAAATCCCGAAACATTTCTATATGATGATTTACTTGATCAGATTCGTAATTACCCTGTCTTAATTCTCGATGGAATCTCAAAAACAAGTAACTCTACATGGGCATCTGAAAAAATATTACAAATATTGAACCATAGAAACATAAAAAACCTCCCAACTGTTATTACAACATCAGAGAACATTTCTAATTTAGATCCATACTTACAAAGCAGGTTAAAGTCTAATAATACTAACCAATTAATTAATACTGGCAATTTAAAAAATACATACTTTTTACAAAATAATAATTTTGGACAAATACCAAAAAGTTTCAAGAATTTTTCATTTGAAAATTTCAAGGTTTCTGGGGCACAAGGATCTGCAGCACCCCAATCAGTTGTAAGTAATTTAACTGGCTCTCTAAAAACAGCTAAAGAATTTGTATCCGAGCCAAAAGATACTTGGCTTTGCTTTTGGAGCGATAATACTACTGGAGTTGGAAAAACTCATTTAGCTGTCGCTATAGGAAACGAACTCTTAAAGCAAGACTTAGAAGTTTTATTCTTCAGAACTCCTGACATGATAGATTATTTAAGAAAATCTAATGATCCTAGAAACCAACTTGATGGAGATAGTATTTTTGAAGAAATAAAACAGAGTCAAGTTCTAATATTAGATGATTTAGGCTCTGGAGTAATTACAGATTGGGGAAAAGAAAAGCTTTTTCAATTAATTGCTTACAGGCATGACCATCGACTTACAACTATTATTACTTCTCGAAAAAACATTCCTCTAGAAGTAACAAATCAAAATAATGCTACTGCTTCTAGAATAGCCGATCCTTCTATAGGAATATGTATAGAAATCACAGCACCAAATTACAGACAGTACAATGGATGATTCCCAAAGTTGTATTTTTTGCGAAATAATTTCTGATCAATCTCCAGCTAAATTCCACTATAGATCTGAAGATTTCGTAGTATTTGAAAACAACCTAAATTGGTTGCCAACTCAGCTATTGATTGTTCCCACAAATCACTTAACTCAGTATGAATTGTGGAACTCTGGTGAACTTTTATCTAAAATGGGCAAGTGCGCTAATGATTTAGGTAAAAAGTTATGCCCAAACGGATATAGAATCCTCTCTAATTTTGGCAATGACGGTATGCAATCTCAACCTCATGCACATCTTCATTTACTTGGAGGGAGAGCACTTGGAATGTATATAGACTAAATTTATAAGGAATTTAAAATGGATAAAACAATTTTTGAAACTGGGTTTAGTATTGACACTTCTCAAATTAAATTTGGGGTTGGAATTACCCAAGAAGTTGGATTTGAAATGAAACGACTAGGAGCAAAAAATGTTTTAATAGTTACAGACCCAAATCTTTCAAATTCTGAACCTGTTGAAATGTCTAAAAGATCTCTAGAATCTGAAAAAATTTCTGTATCTATATTTGATCAGGTACATGTAGAACCCACTGATATTTCATTTAAAGAATGTATTAAATATGCATCTCAAGGGAATTTTGACGGATTTGTAGCTATTGGAGGCGGTTCAAGTATTGATACAGCAAAAGCAGCGAACCTTTACACTACACATCCTGCAGAATTTCTAACATATGTAAATGCTCCTATAGGATCAGGAACTCCAGTCCCAGGCCCTCTAAAACCCTTAGTAGCTATTCCTACAACAGGTGGAACAGGAAGCGAAACTACTGGAGTAGCCATTTTTGACCTGATTAGTATGAAAGCCAAAACAGGAATTGCCCACAGATACTTAAGACCAAATGTTGGTTTAGTTGATCCTAACAACTCAATCACAATGCCAAGAATGGTACAAGCTTGCAGTGGATTAGATCTTTTATCTCATGGGCTAGAATCATTCACCGCTATGCCATTCAGCATGAGAGAAGCTCCATCATCTCCAGAATTTAGACCTGCATACCAAGGATCAAACCCTATAAGTGATGTATGGGCTGCTAAAGCTATACAAATGTGCTCAAAAAACATAGTCTCGGCAGTCCATAATGCTAATGATTTTGAATCAAGAAGTGAAATGATGCTAGCCGCTACTTTTGCAGGTGTGGGATTTGGAAATGCTGGATGCCATTTACCTCACGGAATGAGTTATCCAGTAGCTGGTATGGTTACAAACAACCTTGTAGAAGGCTATCCTACGGATAAACCTATAGTTCCTCATGGAATGTCGGTAATACTTAATGCTCCTGCAGTTTTCAGATACACAGCTCCATCAAACCCAGAAAGACACTTAGAAGCCGCCCAATTAATGGGAGCAGACATCAAGCATGCCAACCTAGAAGACGCAGGCGACATATTGGCAGAAACTATAATAAATCTAATTAAACAAATAGATATTCCTAACGGATTATCTGCTGTAGGGTTCAAAAATGAAGATGCTAAAGCTCTTGCTACGGGAGCAGTCCCTCAGCATAGAGTAATAAAGCTTTCACCTAGAAGCGTGGATGAAAAAGATCTAGAGCAACTATTTTTGGATTCTATGAAATTATGGTGAGCACTAACCATTCAATTGAGAATCTGCCCATTTCAAAATTTCTGCAGTTTTACTCCAACCAACACAAGCATCAGTAATAGAAACGCCATATTCCAATGCAGATGGATTGTTGCCCAATTTTTGTGCACCGGGATTAATATTACTCTCAAGCATAACTCCAACAATAGATTCGTTACCATTCACTCTTTGAGTGATAACATCCTCAAAAACCCCTGGTTGTTTTTCATGGTCTTTATCAGAATTAGCATGACTACAATCTATCACCAAACCTTTTGGCAACCCATTTGAATCTAGAGAATCTGTAGCTTGCTGAACTGACTTAGAATCGTAATTAGTACCACTCCTACCACCTCTTAATACCAAGTGACCATCAGGATTGCCATCGGTTCTCAAGACACAAACATGTCCGTCAGGTCCTGTCCCAACATATGAATGACTTTGACGAGCAGCATTAATTCCATCTATAGCGGTTTGTAAACTACCATCAGTTGCATTCTTAAATCCTACCGGAATGCCTATAGCACTAGCCATTTGGCGATGTGTTTGACTTTCTGTGGTTCTAGCACCAATAGCTACCCAAGAAACTAAATCTTCTATGTAATGCGGAACAACAGGATCTAAAAATTCACTTGCAGCAGGCATCCCCATATCATTGATTTCTCTTAAAAGCCTTCTAGCTCTTTGTAAGCCTTGCGGGATATCAAAAGTCTCATCAAGGTTAGGGTCGTTAATTAAGCCTTTCCAACCTACAGTTGTCCTTGGCTTTTCAAAATATACTCTCATCACCAAATATATTTGGTCACTAAGTTGATCTCTTAATTCAACTAGTCTTCTAGCATAATCCAAAGCTACTTCTTCATCATGCACAGAACATGGCCCAGTAATTATCATCAATCTCTTATCATCACCATTTAAAATCTGGTGAATAGTTTCTCTACCACTCTGAACTGTTTTAGATGCAGTTTCTGATCTAGGAAATCTGTCTACTAGTTCTAGAGGGCTAAACAAGTGTTTTGAAGAAAAACCTAATTCTTCAACATGGCTTTTTTGGTTACTCATTAAAAAATATTATCCTTAATTGTCTTGGTATACTAAGTGTAATTATCGGAAAATAGTATACTTTAAGTACTGAATTTACTAAAGGATCAATATGCCTACCACTATGACTAGCGATGAAATCAGAGAATCGTTTTTATCATTTTTTGAATCTAAAAATCATTTAAAAGTTGCAAGTTCATCATTAATTCCAGTTGGAGACCCAACTCTACTACTTACTATAGCTGGAATGAACCAATTTAAACCTTACTTTGCAGGCCTACAAGAGCCGCCAAATAGAAGATTAACATCCTCGCAAAAATGTTTTAGAACTCCTGATATAGACGAGGTTGGAGACGCTACACATAACACTATGTTTGAAATGCTTGGCAATTTCAGCATTGGCGATTATTTTAAAGAAGAAGTAATTTCATATGCTTTAGAGTTTTTAACAATTTCAATGGGATTACCAAAAGAAGATTTTGCGATCACTGTTCATCACACTGACGATGAGGCTTTAAACTTGTGGGTACAGGCAGGGATTACTAAAGATCGAATCTTTAAATTTGGAGACACAGACAATTGGTGGGGCCCTCCAATTCACGGTGATGAAGGTCCATGTGGCCCATGCAGTGAACTTCATTATGATTTCGGACAAAATCGTGGGTGCTTAAAACAAGACTGTAAGCCCAATTGTGAAAACGTAATGAAATCGAAAGAAAAATGCACGCGATTTGTAGAACTTTGGAACCTAGTTTTCATGCAGTATTATCATCATCCATCTGGGGAAAGGTCACCTTTGCCTGCTCCAAGCATAGATACAGGAATGGGATTAGAAAGACTTACAATAATCATGCAAAATGCTGAAACTATGTATGAAACCGATATTTTTAAAAGTCTAATACAAAAAATCGAAAAATTAAGTGGCGTAAAGTATGGGCAAAGCCTTGATAATGATTATGCAATCAGAGGAATTGCTGAACATTCAAGAAGTTGTACATTTTTAACTACTGATGGCGTTATCCCTAGTAACGAAGGTAGGGGATATGTATTGCGAAGGGTAATAAGAAGAGCAATACGATTAGCAAAAAAAATAGGGATTGAAGGTCAATTTTTAAAAGAATTATCTTCCGAAGTAACTAATAAAATGGGGGTGACCTACCCAGAATTAATTCAACACAAAGAATTTGTTCAAACTGTACTTCAGCTTGAAGAAGAAAAATTTGAACAAGCATTTGAAAATGGATTAAATATGCTTCAAAGTTCATTAGAAAATGTCTCAGAATTATCTGGAGAAATAGCATTTAAACTTTGGGACACCTATGGTTTCCCAATAGAAATGACTGAAGAAATAGCAATTGAAAATAATGTTTCAGTTGATTTAGTCTCTTTCCAGTCAGAAATGGAAAAGCAACGCAATAGAGCTAGATCAAAATCGCAATTTAAAGACGACAATGCAAAACTAAGAATTTACGATAGCCTAGGAATAGGTACAACTAAATTTTTAGGGTACGAAACCACAACAAATCAATCTGTTGTAGTAGGCTTACTTTCCAATGATGTTTCTGTAGACAAAATCTCTGTACCTGGCAATTCAGTAGAGATACTTTTACAAGAAACTCCTTTTTATTCTGAGGGAGGAGGTCAAGTTGGCGACACAGGAAAAATCATCTCCCCAAATTGTGAAATTGAGATAACTGATACTCAACAAGCAATACCAGGTTTGACTGTACATTACGGAAAAATCATTAACGGAACACTTTCAGTGGGAGAAAGTGTTTCTGCTGAAGTAGACCCTCAAAAACGAATCAACACTGGCAGAAATCATACTGCCACTCATATGCTTCATGCTGCATTACGCGAGGTTTTAGGAGATCATGTACGTCAAGCTGGATCATTAGTAACTTCTGAAAGATTAAGATTTGACTTCAGCCATTTCCAAGCATTAACTGAGGAAGAGTTATGGAATGTCCAACATTTAGTCAATCAAAAAATTCGCCATAATTCTGAAATTATTAAAGGTGAGGATACATATGCAGAGGCTATACGAAGAGGAGCCTTGGCTTTTTTTGGTGATAAATATGAAGAAAATGTCCGATTAATTGAAATTTCAAATGGGACAACCTTTAGCTTTGAAGTATGCGGAGGGACACATGCTGCACGTACTGGAGAATTAGGAACTGTCATAATTTTAAACGAATCTAGTATCGGTTCAGGGATGAGAAGAATAGAAGCTGTAAGCGGTGAGGCTGCCGAAAAAATGATTTGGGAAAAAACAATAACTGATTCAAAAATCTCACAACTACTTCAAACAAATCCTTCTCAAATTGAAGATAGAATTCTAGCTCTCATACAACAATTAGAACAATCTAATAATGAAAAAAGTAAATTAGAATCTGAATTATCAATTCTATCTGCTGAAAGCCTATTAAATGAAACATATGAGATTAACGGATTTAAAATTATTTCCTCAATAACTCAGGCATCCTCACAAGAAACACTTCGAAATATGGGAGACTGGCTCAAAGATAAAATTCAGAACGGTGTAGTTTGCTTAAGTGCAGTTATAAACGACAACCCAATAGTTATAATTGTAGCTTCAAAAGATCCAATTGAAAAAGGAGTTAACTGTTCAGATATCGCTAAAAAAATTGCATCTATACTAGAGGGCGGTGGGGGCGGAAGAGCAGATTCAGCTCAAGCAGGAGGCAAAAATTCCAACAAATTGCAAGATGCAATTGCATTAGTCCCTAATATTATTCAAGAACAATTAAATGCAAAATGATCAACAACCCATATTGGCTTTGGATGTAGGCGAATCCCGAATAGGAATTGCAATTAGCGACCCAACTAAAACTTTAGCCTCTCCACTGAAAACAATCAAAACTATCAATGCATTAAGTGAAATTATAGAATGCATAGATCGAGCTAACGCTGCTTCTATTTTAATTGGACTTCCATACTTACCTTCAGGATCAAAAGGTACGCAATTTAATAAAACACAAACTTTTATTAGAGAAATTTCTAATCACACAAAAATTCCAATAATTACCATTGATGAAAGATTTTCTACTATTGAAGCCAAAAAGAAAATATTAGAATCAATAAATTTAAACAAATCGAAAAAATCTAAGAAAAGAATTCCTAAAAATTTAATTGATTCTGCTTCAGCTACGGTAATACTTCAGTCGTATTTAGACAATTTGTAAAAGAAAATTATCCTTCTACACCATGAGCCTGCAAATAATCGATAGCAGCCTGTACAGTAGTAATTCCTTCTGCGTCCTCATCAGAGATTTCAATTTCTACATCTCCGTCAGAAAATTCTTCTTCAAAAGCCATAATTAATTCAACCAAATCTAAAGAGTCTGCGTTCAAGTCCTCTGTAAAAGAAGCTTCAGGAACCACTTCCGATTGGTCAATACTTAATTTGTCTGCTACTACTGCTTGTACTTTCTCTAAAAGTGACATTTGTGTTACCCCCAATATTAATTATCTTTTAAATAAGATCCCAGAACACCATTTACAAACTTTGATGATCCTTCAGACCCAAAAACTTTTGCTAATTCTACTGCTTCATTAACCACAACTGCAGATGGAGCTTGTTTTACCCAAATTATCTCCGCAAGGGCTAATCTAAGTATATTTCTATCTACGGTAGGTAATTGGTCTATCGGCCACGTAGGTGCGTTATGACTAATTATTTGATCAATAGCAGATTTATTACCTTGAACTTTTTCAATAGTCTGTTTTAAAAACTGAGTTGCATCCTTTGAAAATACAGAACTATCAAAAACTCTAGATACCAATGGAACTATATCATGATCCACAAGATCATATTCACACAAACATTGCAAAATTACAGTCCTAGCATCAGATTTAGTGTTTACATTTTCCACACTGACCACTTTAAGTATTCTTTAATTCTCTAATTGAAGCCAAATCAGAGATATTATAAGTATTCATTTCTTTATTAATTTTTTTAACCATTCCGCTTAAAGCTCTGCCCGGACCAATTTCATAAAAATCAGTAACACCTTCGTCAATCATAAACTCAATTGTCTGTCTCCAATTTACACATCCAGAAATTTGAGTTACCAATTCTTCTTTAATATCAGAAGATTCTGAAACAGGTTTAGCGGTACAATTTGCAACTATAGGAATGCTTGAATTAACCAATTTAACACTCTCAACTGCTGCTGCTAAACCATCTCTTGCTGGTTCCATCAACCCAGAATGAAATGCTCCACCCACATTCAAAGGAATAACACGTTTAGCTCCTTTTTCTGAAGCCATATCCATGGCGATTTGAATTTTTTCTTTTTCACCACTTATTACTATTTGCTCTTGGGTATTAATATTAGAAACATATGTACCTGAAGTTTTTGCAATTTTAAAAATTTCTTCTTGATCCATTCCCAATATAGCAGCCATTGTTCCAGGATTTTGATCACATGCAAGCTGCATCAATTCACCACGCTTCTGGACAAGAAGAGATGCTTCTGTTACTGATAAAGCGCCAGATGCGGCCAAAGCAGAGTATTCACCCAAACTATGACCTGCCATCATAGCGGGAGTAGATAAAAAAGAATCTCCCATTTCTGAACGCATAGTATGTAAACAAGCCAAACTTACTGCCAAAATCGCAGGCTGTGCATTAATTGTCTCTCTTAATTCATCTTCAGGACCTTCAAACATAATTTTTGTCAAAGATCTACCTAGAGATGTATCTATAGAATCAAAAATTGTTTTTGCTTCATCTGATTCTTGATAAAGCTCATATCCCATCCCTACAGCTTGAGCACCTTGGCCGGGAAATAAAAAGGCATATTTAGATTGCTGATTCATAGTATGACCTATAACCCTGCTTGCGTTTCTTCATTCGAAACCACATCTCGACCTGCATATTTCCCGCACTTAACACAAACTCTGTGAGGAATTACCATACTATCGCAGTCTGGTTCAGCGCACTTTGAAAATGTTACTTTTTTCATTCCATTATGAGCGTTTCGCCCAGCTTTACGCTTTTTAGAATGTTTTTTCTTTGGTAATGGAGGCATATCTTTTCCTTTTTATATTTCTATTATTAAGTCAATCATTTTTTGAATCTAACAAATTCACTAGAGAGGCCCATCTAGGATCAATATGTTTAGTATTGCAATCACATTTCTGCGTGTTCAAATCCATACCACACTTTACACATAATCCCCTACATTGAACAGTACACCTTGGTGAAAATGGAATTTTCATAAAAGTATACTGAGAGAAAGCTTCCTCTAAATTTATAATATTGTCAGCATCAATCCTGAAAGGCTCTTCTCCGGGTTCTATATGAATTATTGAATTGTTCTTCATATCAATATAAGGAATGAATTCTTCTTCCAAATTTATCTCAAATTGAAATTCAAATTGATTCAAACATCCACCACAATCTAATTCAATTAAAACTACAGAATCTGCACTTACCCAGATACCTTTGTCTGTTCTTATTAAAACAAGCTTCCCAAAAGCATCTGCTTGACGATTCATTTCTTCTACAAAAAATATATCATCAACAGTTTCCATGGATTTATAACCACTGCTTTCTTTTAGCAAACCTGCCACGTTGTAATGCATATAAAACCTATTCTTTTGTTAAACCACAGTTAAAAATTTTCCCATGTATCATTTTGAGGGTCAAGCAACATTGATTATTCATGTAGATTAGATTAAGTTAGTCAGGCAAATATTTAATGGTATAACTTATATAATGAATGAAATTTATGACGTAGTAGTAGTAGGGGCAGGACACTCAGCCTTATGTGCTGCATTAGCCGCAAAAGAAGAAGGTGCTAGGACTATAGTTTTAGAAAAAGCCCCTGAACATCTCAGTGGAGGCAATTCCTATTTTACTGGAGGACTATTTAGATTTGCATATAACGGCATAGAAGATATAGACAAACTAATTGATGGGCTGTCAGATTCAGAAAAATCCAAATTAGATGTAGGAAGTTACTCAGAGTCTGAATTCTACTCAGATGTAATGCGAGTTACAGAAGGACTTTCAGATTCAGAACTATTACAAACATTAACAAATAATTCATTTAACACTATGGAATGGATGAAAAATCAAGGGGTCCCTTGGATACTTGCATATGGTAGGCAATCTTACGAACATGAAGGCATTCGAAGATTTGTTGGAGGACTTATTGTAGAGGCAGTTGGAGGCGGTAAAGGATTATCTGACTCCCTATTTGAGATTGTAAAAAAATCTGAAATCGATATTAAATACCAAAGTTCTGCTACAGAAATTTTACAAAATGATGAAGGTCAAATCAGTGGCATTAGGATTAAATCACCTGAAGGATATCAAAATATTTCTTGTCATTCAGTTGTACTAGCATGTGGTGGATTTGAAGCAAATCCTGAAATGAGAACCCGTTATCTTGGCCCTGGATGGGAATTAGCTAAAGTACGAGGAACTCAATTTAACACTGGTGATGGAATTAATATGGCATTAGATATTGGTGCACAATCAGCAGGACATTGGAGTGGATGTCATTCTGTTGCATGGGACTTAAATTCACCAGCTTACGGAGACAGAAATATAGCTGACTTATTTCAAAAACACTCCTACATTTTTGGATTAATTGTCAATGTCAACGGAGACCGATTTGTAGATGAAGGAGCTGATTTCAGAAATTATACTTACGCAAAATACGGAAGAGAAATTCTAAATCAACCTCAAAGAGCAGCTTTCCAAATTTTTGATCAAAAAACTACGCATTTGCTTAGAGACGAATATTTTATTAATCAAGTAACAAAATTTGAGGCAAATTCTATTAAAGAACTAGCACTTGGATTAGACATTGACCCTCAAGGACTAGAAAAGACAATTAATGAGTATAACAATTCTGTACAAGATGGAGAATTTAATCCTACTATATTAGATCAAAAACACACTGAAGGAATTACTCCACCAAAATCTAATTGGGCTCAAAAAATAGATGAACCTCCATATACTGGATACGCAGTGACTTGTGGAATTACATTTACTTTTGGCGGTCTTAAAATCAATTCAAATTCACAAGTGATCGACAATGCTGACCTGCCAATAACTGGCCTTTACGCATCAGGAGAAATAGTTGGAGGAATTTTTTACAATAATTATCCTGGGGGATCTGGATTAATGAATGGTGCAGTATTTGGAAAAATTTCTGGCGAAAATGCTGCAAAATTTGCTTTAACAAAAAAATAAGCTAAGGAGAAAAAAATGAATGGCGACCAATTAATGGCTCAAATTCTGAAAAAAGAAGGAATCGAATGGATTTCATGCTTCCCTGCACAAACTTTAATTGAAGCTTGTTCTCAAGAGGGAATTCGTCCAATACTTTGCCGGCAAGAAAGAGCCGGAGTAAATATGGCTGATGCATATAGCAGAATCAATAATGGAAATAAAATAGGCGTATTCACCATGCAGCACGGCCCCGGGTCTGAAAATGCTTTTGGTGGAGTAGCACAAGCTTATGCCGATAATGTACCTATGTTAATTATTCCTGGAGGGTATACTGAAAGAAGAGTTGGAGTACATCCCAATTTTGACTCTGTTCCCAACTACCAACACATAACAAAATGGGCTGGAAGAATAAATACAGTTGAGCGAATTCCAGAAATGGTTAGTAGAGCATTTACTCAAATAAAAAATGGTCGTCCTGGACCTGTTTTATTAGAATTACCGGGTGATGTTGGCAAAGCTGAAGTGCCTTCAGATATAGAAGATTACCAAGTTACTAGACAATACAAAACTGCTGCTGCTTCAGAAGATGTCAGAGACATAGTATCTGCTTTGTTAAAAGCACAAAAACCTATAATAAATGCTGGGCAGGGAATTTTATACGCTGAAGCCTCAGATGAATTAATCGAATTTTCCGAACTAGTAAATGTACCTGTTATGACAACTTTGGCTGGAAAAAGTGCGTACCCAGAAGATCACCCTCTAGCATTAGGAACAGGAGGAAATACGGGTACATTAATGGTAGATAGATTCCTACAAACGACTGATTTCATCTTAGGAATAGGGACAAGTTTCGTAATCAATAATTTTACTGTTCCAATGCCTGAAAAAGTCATCAAAGCCCAAGTAACAAATACTCCAGAAGACATTAATAGAGACTACAGAGTTCAATTTGGAGCTGTGGGAGATGCAAAACTAGTATTACGACAATTGATTGAAGAAGCCAAATCTCAATTAGGCGAACACGGAAGAGCTGATGTAAATGGAGCAAAAGATGAAGTTGCAAAAATAAAAGCAGAATTCATGAATGAATGGATGCCCAGACTGACCTCTGATGAAACTCCTATGAGTCCATACAGAGTATTCCACGAAGTGATGAATACAGTGGACCCCAAAAACACCATTATCACTCATGATTCAGGATACCCTAGAAACCAATTAGTACCTTTTTGGCCAGCATTAGCACCTAGATCATACATTGGATGGGGTAAATCTACTCAATTAGGATATGGCCTTGGCTTGGCATTGGGAGCAAAAGTTGCAGCTCCTGACAAAACTGTAATCAACGTAATGGGTGATGCTGCATTTGGAATGTCAGGATTAGACTTAGAAACTGGAGTACGATCTCAATTAGGAACAATCACTATAGTTCTAAATAACGGAGTAATGACTCATTACACTGACCATTTCCCTCATGCAACTGAAAACTGGAAAAGCAATGAATTAGGTGGAATTTATTCTGATACAGCGACAAGCTTAGGTGCTCACGGAGAAAGAATTACCAATCCTAAGGACATTAAACCAGCCGTAGAAAGAGCTCTTGAAATCACTGCTTCAGGGCAACCTGTCCTGCTAGAAATGATTACCAAAGAAGAAGAAACTATATCTACTTACGGAAAATAGTTTTAAATAGTTAATCTACACCGTCAGAATTACATTGGCGGTGTAGATTGGCTGAAAAGCTACTGGCCTAAATTTCATTTTATGTTGCCTCAACCCTGTTAATCCTAAATCACTGGCATCATTCACAAATGAAAATTCTTTTAACTCACAGAACATGCGCCAACGCAAAAATTCTGATAATCCTTTAATATTCATATTAGTTTTGGCAATAAACATATTTGCTATTTCTTCATTAATTTTTCCTGCCATACCTACTGCAACTATTTCAGAAGAGATTTCTACTTTCCATGCTTTGATAATAGATGAATCAAGATCAAATATATTTTCAACTGCTGAATTTGTATAACCCCAATCTAATAAAAAACTATTTTTTCTGCCTTGTAGTTTTCTCCAGTTCTTCAATAAATCTAATACTTCAGGAATATCAGTGGGATTTAAAGAAGAAAATTGGGGCTGATATTTTTTAACAGAATTAATCTTTTTTCTGATATCTCTGAATTCTGAGCCTTCTAAAGAATGATTTTTTTTTGGATCAAAAATATATTCAGATGATTTTTTTTCAATTTCTATTTGGTTTCCAAAATAATTTTCTAATTTCTTTTTGTCTCTCTCATCTACCCATAAAAATCTCATGTTTGGTTGATTTATTTTTTTGAAAATTTCATTAAATTGTTTAATGGTTAAATCATTCAGAATTAAAGGAGGGAAAAATAATTCAATTTGATCGGGATTTCTTAGGTAATGAATAAAAATCAATATCAAATCAGAATCTTCATAAATATAAATTTTTTTTCCAGGAGGTAAATTATTAGAAAATACAAAGGGGAAAAAATATGCCCAAGATGTTTTATTTTCATTTTCAAAAATTGTTGAAAAAATTTCAGAATGATGTATTGCAATTTCTTCAGACTTTCTAATTAAATTTTGAATTGAACTATTCAGTATTTTAACCTCTTGAATGAGTATAAATTTTAGACAAATCTATATCGACATCTGAATTAATTTGATTAGATGTTGTACATCGAATTAAATTCGTCCTACCCCCATGAATAGGAGCACCAATATAATGATTAAATCCAGGAATCATCTCTCGAAATAATAATCCCATTTGAATCAGTGAATGCTGCATCAATAAATAATTTCCTATTGGAGGATTAGGAAAAGAAATAATACCAATATTGCCGGGGCCACTTCTAAGAGATTTCAATGCATTTGAAACAAACAATTTAAAACCATCAACTGTATACGGTGGATCAGTAATAAAAACATCATGTCGACCTAATAAAGATTTATCTATTCCTTCTAATAAATCTACTTTGACTAATTTGGGTTTTATCCTGCTTTGAGAATAGTGACCATTAATAAAATCCAATATCCTATGATCTATATCAACTACAGAAATATTATTCGGATAAATATCAAACTTTCTCATGCACAAATAAATGGCTAAGGAAGTAAGATCATCATCACCCAATATTAAGATATCTCTTCCTTCAAAAGCATCATTTTTAATCAAATATTGAACTCTCTTAATACTAGTTTCTATAGTTACATGAGATTGATCAATTTTAGGATTATAAGAAGGTCGAGTTAAACAAATTTTCTCTAGCTCTGGAATCAAATCTTCAAACTGATGTGAAATATCCTCGGAGGAAGTAATTTCAGAGATTTTAATGTTCTTAGAAATACCCATCTGATTAATCAAATCAATCCCTAAATCTGACAGAACCATACCATTTGACCGTATCAAAATACGATTTTTTTCAAGTTCTTTTCTCACAGAGGCAATTACAGGTAGAGGAATTCCTATCAAAGCAGACATGTCTTTTGTAGACACGGGACCTATTTCAAATACATATCTCAGAAACAATCTGAGAGAATTAAAACCTTCACTAATATTAGATGATTCTAATACTCTATCCAAAATTTCGTTAGAAAAATAGTGCATTAGATAAGAGTGACTTACTTTTGTAGTACTTTAACCTTCTCTAGGAAACCAATAACATCCGTATTGATCAAAACACTCTTGGGCTACAGCCACAAAATGCCCTGGTGAAACTTCCTTCATTTCTATAGGATCACCTGAATTGTCAGGGTCTGGACATTTTCTTTCATAACAACACCCAGATGGAGGGTTCATAGGACTTGGGACACCGCCTCGCAGCAAAATCCTTTCCCTAGTTGCCTCTAAAACTGGATCAGCAATAGGAATAGCAGACAACAAAGCTTGAGTATAAGGATGCACAGGATTTTCATATAGCTCGTTTCTTTCTGCAATTTCAACAATATGACCTAAATACATCACAGCAATCCTATCACTTATATGCTTAACAACTGATAAATCATGAGCAATGAAGATATATGTCAAATCTAATTGTTCTTGTAAGTCTTCTAATAAATTTATTACTTGAGCTTGGATAGAAACATCTAAAGCTGAAACTGGTTCATCACATATTATTAAACTTGGATTAACAGCTAAAGCTCTAGCAATCCCAATTCTTTGCCTTTGACCTCCGCTGAATTCATGAGGGTACCTTTCTGCCATGTATGGGCTTAATCCTACAATAGTTAATAATTCACTAACCCTTTCTTGATATTCAGATTTAGAAGAAGTAAGTTTATGAACCTTTAATGGTTCTCCAACTATGTCTCCACATGTCATTCTAGGATTAAGGGAACCATAAGGATCTTGAAAAATCATTTGCATATCACGACGAACAGCTCTTAAAGAGTTGCCTTTTAAACCGTTCAATTCTGTCCCATTAAATTTAATTGACCCAGCTGTTGGTTTGTATAATTGAAGAATAGTTCTACCAGCTGTAGTTTTACCACAACCACTCTCTCCCACTAAACCTAGAGTCTCACCTTTTTTCAATGTAAAACTTACGCCATCAACAGCTTTCACATCAGCAACTTTTTGTTGAAAAACAATGCCTGATGTAACAGGAAAATACATTTGTAAATCTTCAACTTCTAATAATGTTTCATTAGTAGCAGTAACCATTTTTTCTCCTTATTCTAAGTCTCGAGGGAACCATCCAGCACATGAACTGTCATTTGAACATTTCGCAACCCAATGATCTTCATTTACTAAAACTAATTCTGGTTCAGGTGCATCGCAAGTTTGACATAGTGTAGGCTTGCTTAAATTTGGAGGCATTCCTTCAACTGCTTCCAAACGAGTAGAAACTCGTTCATCTAATCTAGGCACAGAATTTAATAAACCTCTTGTATATGGATGTTGTGGATTAGTATAAAGTTCGACAGCACTCGCGGTTTCAACTATTTTACCCGCATACATAACAATCACACGATGTGCATATCTAGCCACTACACCTAAATTATGTGTAATTACAATTAAGGCAGTACCTGTTTCTTTAGATAACTTCTGCATTAATTCTAAGATCTGAGCTTGAATAGTCACATCTAGAGCAGTTGTAGGTTCATCAGCTATTATTAAATCAGGATTACAACTTAATGCCATCGCAATCATTACTCTCTGCCTCATACCTCCACTAAACTGATGAGGATAATCATTTAATCTAGATTCAGGATCAGGAATTCCAACCATCTCTAAAAGCTCGGTTGCACGAGCTTGAGATTCATCATCATTCATTCCCTCATGTAATTCCAAAGTTTCTGTAAGTTGTCTTCCGACAGTTAAAACGGGGTTAAGAGAAGTCATGGGTTCTTGAAAAACCATAGCAATCTTGTTCCCTCTAATTTCCCTCATTTCAGCATCTGAAAGTTGAGTTAAATCTTTGCCTTGAAACCAAACTTCGCCATTGACGATTCTACCCGGAGGGTTTGGGATTAATTGCATAATAGACATAGCTCCAACACTTTTTCCACAACCACTTTCACCAACTATGGCTACCACTTCACCTTCATCAACCGAATATGAGATTCCGTTTACAGCTTTAACTACTCCTGAAGGAGTAAAAAAATGAGTTTTTAAGTCTTTAACTTCAATTAAAGGAGCCAATTTAATTAACCTTTCTGATTATTGCCAATGATACAAGCTCGTGCATTCTATATAAAAGATGAAAATACCACAATACATTAATTAAATATGTAATGGCCCTACTATTTTTCCATCTTCCAATGCATGTAGTGCAGAAACAATTACATCTAATGCATAATCAACACTAACTTCACTAGTATTTATGGTCAGATGGTATAAATCGGGCCTATCAGGTTCATCTATTGAAAAGTATTTTTTAAAATAATTGATTCTGGCTAAATCTCTATTTTTCACAGCAATTAGAGCATCTTTCTCATCTAAACCATCCACTTTCATCACATTTTGAACTCTATCTTCAGGATGAGCAACAACTCCAACACGAAGAACATTAGTAAAGTCTTTTAAAATGACATGACCACCTCTACCAAGAAAAATCACATTACCCTCTGTAGCTAAATTAGTCATAGTATTTTTAATTACTTCAATGTAGCTATCATTTATAGAATCGTGTTGATTAGTTTCAGAAATATCAGGCAAATCTTCATAACTATCAGAAAAAAAATGTGAAAAACCAGACCCAAAATATGGATCTCCTCCCCAACTTGCACCAGATCGTTCTATAATTTTTTTAATTGCTAATGCAAGCTTATGAGATCTTGAAGGAGCTTGCTCTTCTTTAGCAACAATAGATTCAACTGACTCACCCAACTCTTCAGCTATAGTAGAAATGATATTTCTATCGATATAATCAGCACCTAATTTTTCAGACAATTTTGGACCTAATATTCTAGCTCCTCCACCAGCTAATCCACCTAAAGTAATTACTGACATCTCATCCTCCTAACATTGTTTATCTATTATACGTTTTTGATTTACAATGAAACAGATTGAGATTTTACCATTTTGTTAAATTTTATTTATCTGAGAAAAATTCATGCTAGCCGAAGAAAGAAAAACTATTATTAAAAAAAGTGAATTATCAGAATATTTGGCCTACTGCAGATCAAATGTGTGGCCATCAATTCGCACAGCAGGTGGCCAGATTTTATGTGTGGTTGGTGGAGTAATTGGAAAACCAAAAACTCACTTAGTTCAGATTACATCCTTTAACAACTTTGATGATTTAAAAACTTCACAAGGCGCGTGGGCCGTTGACCGAAGTGAATTTATAGAACATGAAGCGGTTTCTCTATTGCAATCAATAAGTACGCGGCCAAAGGAAATTATTCCCCCTGAAGATAGAAGGCCATTTTATGGTCTCAGAAAATTTTATATATCATCATCTAATGTTAAAGAATTTGTAGAATGTTCTGAAGATGGTATATGGCCTAGAATGGAAAAAATGGGAGCTAGTATCATTGGAATGTGGACAACTCTATCGTCTACTACTCCTACTGAAATCACATTATTAACTGGGTACAACAGTCCAACTCACTGGGAACAAACAAGATTTGATTCAATTAAATCAAATGAATCACAAGACCAAATTTGGGACAGAGAAGAAGCCTTAAGAAACCGCAGAAACGACATCACCCTCAATACTTATGTAGATTTTATGGAATCAGTAGAATTCTAACGATTAAAATCTGCAAATATTACGCAAGCGTTCTGCCCACCAAATCCAAAATTATTTGATAAAGCAAAGTTAATTTTTTTGTCCAATTTAACATTTGGAACATAATTCAAATCGCAATCCGGATCAGGAACATTTTGATTAACTGTTGGATGAATTATAGATTCTTGTATCGATTTCACCACAGCAACACCTTCAATTGCTCCCGCACCACCTAATACATGCCCAATCATAGATTTTGTAGAACTAATGGGTATTTTATAGGCATGGTCACCCAAAGCTTTCTTGATAGCTTTAGTTTCTGAAGCATCATTTAAAGGAGTCGATGTCCCATGAGCATTAATATAATCCAAATCAGTAGCAGAAATATTTGCATCACTCATAGCAAGCTTAATTGCTCTAGAAGCTCCATCACCCGTATCATCTGGTTGAACAGGATGAAAAGCATCAGAAGTGATCCCATAACCTACTATTTCCGCTTTAATTTCTGCCCCTCTAGACACTGCATGTTCTAAACTTTCTAAAATCAAAACTCCTGCTCCTTCAGCAGGAACAAATCCATCTCGATTAGCATCAAATGGCTTACTAGCTAATGTAGGATCTCCTGAAAATCGACTTAAGGCCTTAATTACATGGAATCCACCTAGTCCAATCCTACTGATACCTGCCTCAGTTCCTCCTGCTACTACCACATCAGCAGTACCTCTTCTTATAACTTCAGTTGCCTCACCAATTGCTTGATTTCCTGCAGCACAAGCAGTAATAACTGTAGAAGAATATCCTTTAATACCAAAAACTCTACTAATCTGGGCTGCAGCCATATTAGGTAAAATCATAGGAACAAAAAAGGGACTTATTTTCATACCCCCTTTTGAAAACAAAACTTCTGCATTCTCTTCAGTAGTTGGTAAACCTCCATTTCCATTACCCATCACAACTCCAAATCTTTCTAAATTCTCTTTGTTAAAATCCAATTTAGAATCTTCTATTGCTGTGGATGCTGCAGAAACTGCTAATTGTGAAAATCTTGCCATTCTTCTAGCTTCTTTTGGATTTATATATTGACCAGCGTCAAACCCTGAAACCTCTCCTGCAATAGCAGATGGGAAACCTGACGTATCGCAAAGAGTAATGTTTGATATACCAGATTTCGAATTCTTGAGAGAATCCCAATACTCATCCACACTTTCCCCTAATGGAGACATGACACCTAATCCAGTTACAACAACTCTTTTTTTATCTTTTAAATTTTGCTGGTTTTGCAATTTCAATCCTTTCATAAACTCTAAAAACTTTGATACAACTCAGGTAGAATTTCTTTATGAGATTCAATGACTTCTGCAACTACTGATAACGATCCAGTAGCTAAAATTAAATCACCCTTATCGGATATCTTACTAGCATAGTCAAATCCATCTGCAACAGAATCGAAGAAAAATTGGTCTCTAAATTTCATATTATGTGATTGTAATTGAATTAAAGAAGATTGAACTGATCTCGGGTGTCGTGAATGAACTCCAATTAAAATAGGATCTAATGAAGACAAAACACCTAACATTCCCTTTAAATCATGTGACCCTAATCCACCAAATATCACAATCAATTTTTCATATTTAAGGTTTTTTATTTCTTGGACTACGCACTCCATAGAATAAACGTTATGAGCTCCATCAACTAAAATTTCAAAACTATCATTAATAGTACTAAGGTATTCAAACCTGCCACTCCAAACCACTTGCCTGCAACCTTCCGAAATGGATTCATCAGATATTTCAAAACCAGAAGATCTTAAAACATTTATGGCGCCTAATGCTGTCAACGCATTTTCAATTTGATAATCGCCCAATAATCCCAATTCAAATTGATAAGATACATTTTGTAATTTCACATCAAATACTTGAGATGTACGCAAATTGCGTACATTTTCTACATGATATAAGTCTGAAACACTTATCAAATCTGCATTTCGTTGACTTGCTATATCTGCAATCACGTCAAATGCTTCATCAAATTTTTGAGGAGATAAAACTATGGGAATCCCTGATTTAATAATGCCGGCTTTCTCAAATGAAATTTCTTCTATAGTTTCACCTAAAATTTTTGTATGATCCAAACTAATTGAAGTAATCACACTCACAATAGGATGTACAACATTAGTGGCATCCAGTCTTCCACCTAAGCCTGTTTCAACTACCTGAAAATCAACCCCACATTTTTCAAAATAATAAAAACTTGCTGCAATCATAAATTCAAACCAAGTCAGCTCTCCAAAAGAACTAGAATGATTATGATGTTCAACTTTTGGCCATAATTCATTCACCAAGTCAATAAAATCATTTTGATCAATCGGATCAGAACCCAATCTAATTCTTTCAGTCACACTATGAAGATGAGGGGAGGTAATTAGTCCAACTTTTTTGTCATTTTTTGTCAATATTGAAGTTATGAGTGAACAAACGCTCCCTTTACCTTTAGTTCCAGCAACATGAATAGTAGGAATCTTCAAATGAGGATTATCAAGATTATCTAAAAATTCTGAGATTCTTTGCAAATGAAAAGTAGAATGTGCAGGTAGATTCTGATTTCTTTCAAAATCTACCAAAGTAAAAGTTCTGTTGACTGAGTCAATAAAGTTCATATCACTAAAAGATTAATTAGAAAAATTGCCTATTTTTAGAACTGCGTTTGTACAGGAAAATTAGTAGACTCATCTATTTCAGAAATAATCGAATCAAATGGAGATACTGAATCTTTATTTGATTCCGATCTATTTTCATTAGAGTCTATAGAAAGATTAGATTTTTGATCTATATCTTTTTCTTGACTATCTGCCAACAAAGAATTGATTTTAGAAATTAAAGTAGAGATTTTCTCAACTGTTTCTGGTGGGATTAAATTCTGCCAAACGTGAAAATTTTCTAATAAATAAGCAGCTGGAATATATCTGTCAAAAACACCTCCACAGATGTTATTTTTATCAAAATATAAAGAAATTCTTTCTACAATTCTAGGATTCCTGTCAGTAATCAATTTCATTGTCAAAGGTTCTTTTAATTGATTCCCATAGGCTTGATTAACCAAGTCCAAATAAAGATTGGGTGGAAATAAATCTTCAATATCAGCATCTCTTATTCTAGTTACTTCTACCCATTTAACCGGGTTATCTATAAAGGTTTGAGTTGACTGATTGATATCATCAATTTTTTGCCTATTAGTGGGGGTAATATCCATCATTACAGCTACACTCACATAATTTTCACCCAATAAAGAAATAAATGTAGATAAATTCTCAGTACCACCTATTGGAATAATCACCCACCTAGGATCAATTCTAATGTCAAAGTCTCTAGAAACTAAATTTCCCATGACTTGTAAATATATAAGGTCAGAAGGATTATTGACCATCAAGCAATGAGGGGCCATAAATAATGTTTGGGCCATTTGATACCCAAGAGCCATTTGTAACGGAAAAACTGTCTCACGGTCGTTTTTACTAGCATCCTGACTAATTACAGTACCTTTACCATCCATATCTTGAACTGTACGAACTCTTTGTAATTTTTGTAAATCAACCATAAATGGGGAGTGTGTAGAATAAACAACTTGGCATCTTGGAGCTAATCTTTCATCCATGAATCTTAAAAAATCTTTCTGAGCCATTGCATGCAATGCAGTCCCAGGCTCATCTAATAAAATTACCAAATCACTAGATTCTGTTTCTTCTAAATGAGAAAAATATGCCAAGAAAGAGAAAAACCAAACAAAACCTTTTGATCTTTCATCAAAAGATACTGTTACTCTATGCCTAGAATTTTCAATTCGTACGTGTAAAATCTTTCCTTCATTTAATGGTGCCGGGTCTCTAGGGTCTGCTTGAGATACATCAAATTCTACTTTTAATTGTCGATTTTGATGCCAATATTCAAATATCTCGTCGGTAATATTTATAGACGCAGATTCCAATTCAACTTTAATATCTTCATATCCTAAATCTTGTTGCAGATCTTCTAATGAAACTCCCGATAAAGTTAAAAGTGACAAAAATGTTCTATCAGCATCATCTAAAGGGCCGTTAGTTTTCAAACGATCTTGCAGATCATTAATGGAAAGTTTCCCACGCATAATGCTGTAGTTATCAAAATAAACAAACTTAGGCAACCATTTTTCAAGAAATTCATCTTCAATTTGTTTGCAAATTAATTCAATTTCTGATGAAGATTGTTGTGGCTGATTTATAACTGCAGAAGAAATTTCGATGTCCCAAGATCTTTCGTTTTTATAATTCATTCCTACTACGACAGTATCT
Organism: SAR202 cluster bacterium; assembly: GCA_022447825.1. GTDB lineage: Bacteria > Chloroflexota > Dehalococcoidia > Lucifugimonadales > UBA826 > AG-426-M11. Next base: position 47,971 of record JAKUTY010000002.1, on the reverse strand, counting down.
GTACTTAAAATTCCTTTACCGAAAAAAGATTCGATTTCGGTAAACTCAGCTTCAGATAATTGAAATTCAGCTTGAACAACAGTACCGGGATTTTCTTGATGAATTTTCTTATATTTTATGTATCCTTTACGTGGATAATCTCTAATACTAAATTGATCTTCAATTCCGGCAATAGAATTAATTTTTCTCAAAGCCTGAAGAAAGGCTGTTTTTCCAGATTCATTTTTGCCAACTAAAGCAGTGACATCTTCTAAATTCACCCACGTTGAATCATCTATACTTCTGTAGTTAGTTACTCGTGCTCGAGTCAGCTTCATAATTCCCCCGAAGAAAAGTACTTCTAATTAGTTTTTACAGAACTGACAATAAACAATTCTAGTAGTTACAATCAAGGAGTTTTTAGCTGTAAGTTTTTTAAGATTTTATTCTCTATTAAATTTGGCTATATCCACTGCCTACCCTACCGCCCTCTACACCAGTACCTTTTGGGTCAGAAATTAAACCATATTCACTCAAAATCTGTTGAGTATAAGTGACCCTACCACTAATTTTATCTACTGGTTCTGTAGCTAAAAGCAATGCTGCATCAGCCATCAATTTTGGATGCTCACTTTTGGGATCGTCTAATCCTGTCACAAGATTGTGAAATACTGTTCCAGGTGTCGGTACAACTTGAGAAGGAGCTAAACTAGTTACAGAAATACCATAATCAAAAACTTCTTGAGCTAGACCTTGAGTAAAACGTTCCAAGGCAGCTTTTTCTGCACCATAACAAGTCCCACCAGAATTTGAAGGGACATTTTCATAAGGGCCTCTTCCGGGCCCAATTGCTGCTCCAGAAGAAATATTCACTATACTACCGGAGTTTTTTGGAATCATATGATTTACTGCCAACTGACTTAAAATAAACGGTGCATGAAAATTCACAGCCCACGATCTCATCCATCTATTAATCTGATAATCTTTTACAGGTACAAAATATGTCAATGCTGCATTATTAACTAACACATCTACATCCCCATATAAATCTAAAGTATCTTGAAACAATTTTTCGCAATCTTCTGGCAAAGAAATATTTGCAGTAACTGCAACGGCTTCGCCTCCAAATTCATTAATATCACTAACAGTCTTTTCTAAAGAACCTTCCAGTGGATGGTCACCTTCTTTAAGAGTTCTAGCAGCACAAACAACTTTTCCTCCTTCTTTAGCAAACAAGTTTGCTATCTCAGCTCCAATTCCTCTACTAGCTCCAGTCACTATCACTACTTTATTATCTAATTTACCCATATTTCACCTCTTGAATTTGAGCACATTCTAAATTCTCTGAGAATCTGACACAACTAAAAATATTTGAAGAATATTTTAACCAAATCTATAATTTCCTTCTATAGATTTTCATTCGACAGAATAAGGATACAAAATGATCATTCAACCAGTAATTCTTACTGGGGGTTCTGGCAAAAGACTATGGCCATTATCGACCTCAGATGTTCCAAAACCATTCATATCATTTGATGGACAGTATTCATTGTTCCAAAATACTCTTCAAAGATTAGACAAATTAAACACATCAATAGGTCAATTAAATAACCCAATAATTGTTTGTAACCAAAATCATCAATCTTTGGTAAATGACCAAGCCGAAAAAGTTAAGTCAGCAATTGCATCAATTATTTTAGAGCCTGAAATTAAAAACACAGCACCAGCTTTGACATTAGCCGCAATCCTTATAAAAAAACAATTTGGAGACGGCATAATGATTTCAATCCATTCGGATCAATGGATATCGGATGAGAAAGAATTTTCTCAAGAAATTTCAAATGCAATTAAAATTGCATTTGAAGAAAATGTTGTTTTAGTTGGTGTTGAGCCTACACACCCTAATCCCCAATACGGATATCTTAAAATCAATCAAATTAAATCCTCAAAAAATGAATATCAAGTAAAAGAGTTTGTAGAAAAACCATCAGTTCATAATGCAAAAAAAATGATCAGAAGCAAAAATTATCTATGGAATTCCGGAAATTTCATTCTTAAGTCAAGCCTGTGGTTAAGACTAATGGAAAAATTTGCTCCAGAAGTCTTAAAACAGTGCGAATCATCTTTAAAAAATTCCAATTTAGAATCCAAAACTATAAATTTAGACCCATCTCATTTTCTAAAAATCAAACCAATTTCTATTGATCATGCAGTTTTAGAAAAAATGCAAAAAGAAAATGAATACAAATCAAAATTGTCTGCTATAAAATTAAGTTCTCAATGGACGGATTTAGGAGAATGGTCATCAATTTGGAAGTTCTTCAAAACTGAAAACGATAATTACTTTAAAGGGAATATATCTCATTCAAATGTTAGAAATTCTTTAATAGTTTCTCAAAATCAAATAATTACTGCTAATAATATTACCGATGTTTTTGTTGTAGAAAATAATGGAGAAATCTTGATCCAATCTAATCAAACTTCACAAAAATTTGATAAACCATGGGGATATTATGAGATTTTAAGTAGAACTTCAGGTCAACAAATTAAAAAACTCACGATTTTTTCGGGTGAAGCCACATCTCTTCAAAGCCATCAATTCAGATCTGAACACTGGATAATTACTCAGGGAGTAGCTAAAGTTACAGTAGAAAAAGAAACGTTTAATTTAAATCAAAATGATTCAATATTTATTCCTCAAGGATCTAAACATAGAATAGAAAATTCAAAACATGAAAATTTATGTCTCCTAGAAATACAAACTGGGGTATATTTAGAAGAAGACGATATCACTAGATTTGAAGACAAATACGCTAGAACAAACTCTAGCACCTAACGGAGGACCAATGACCAAATACGCAGATAAAGTAATTACTGCTCAACCTATGCCAAACAAAATATTACTTGGTCCAGGACCCAGCATGGCCCACCCAAGAGTTTTGCAGGCAATGATGCAAAGTATGATTGGGTATCTAGATCCTGACTTCATAGAAGTATTAGATGAAATTTCAGGACATTTAAAAAATGTCTACAAAACAAAACAATCGACATTAGCTATACCCGGGACTGGATCTGCTGGAATGGAAGCAGGCCTCTCAAGCTTGTTAGAGCCAGGCGACAAAGTAATTATGTGTATTTACGGATTTTTTTGTGAAAGAATGGTTGAAATGGGAGAAAGAATTGGAGCAGACGTTATACCAATTAGAGCAGAATGGGGTGCTCCATTTCCAGAAGAGCTACTAGAACAAGAAATTAAAAAACATTCCGATATCAAACTTGTAACGGCAATTCATGGAGAGACATCTACAGGAATAGCCCAACCTCTAGAAGGAATTTCAAAAATTGCTAAGCAACATGATGCTTTATTTATGGTTGATGCTGTCACAACTTTTTCTGGAAGAAATATAGAAATAGACAATTGGGATATTGATTACTCTTATTCAGCATCTCAAAAATGCTTAGGAGCCCCTCCCGGCCTATCTCCTGCTGTTGTAAGTGACCGAGCTTTAGAGACTATTAGAAACAGAAAAAATAAACCTGTTTCTTGGTATCTAGATTTAGAATTATTGTGTAAATATTGGGGAGAAGAAAGGGTTTATCATCACACAGCTCCAGTTTCAATGCTCTATGGAATTAATGAAGCATTAAGAATTGTTATGGAAGAAGGTCTAGAAACAAGATTTGAAAGACACAGAATCAATGCAGAGGCATTAAATGCGGGCCTACAAGCTATTGGATTGAACGCAGTGGCACCTCAAGGAAGCCGATTAGAACAAATCACTCCAGTTTGGATCCCAGAAGGTGTTGATGACATGGAAGTAAGAAACATGCTATTAAACGAATTCTCTATAGAGTTAGGAAGAGGTTTAGGTGATTTTTCAGGAAAAGTTTGGAGAGTTGGACTGATGGGAGAATCCAGTAAACAAGAATATGTACTCACATTCTTATCAGCTATCGAAAGTATTTTATCTAGAGTTGGATACGAAGTAGCTCAAGGTGCAGCAGTTGCTGAAGCTACAAAAATTTACAACACCTACCCTGGAAAGAAAAAATCATGATGAGGTTTGAAAATAAAGTTGCAATTGTAACTGGTGGTGGAGACGGCATTGGATATGGCATCACGGAAAGATTATCTAGTGAAGGCGCTAATGTTATGGTTGTAGATTTTAATTCTGAAATCGGATCTCAATCAGTTAGTGAAATAAATTCAAAAAATCCTGGGAATGTACAGTTAACACTAGGAGATGTCTCCCAACCTACGACATCTATTGAAGCAGTAAAAAATACATTAGCCGCATGGGGCAAAATAGACATACTAGTTAACAACGCTGGAATCGGTGGAATTAACGGAAATATATGGGAATTAGATGTTGAAGAGTTAGACAGAGTATATCAAATCAACCTAAGGGGAGTATTTTTATTTTGTCAGGCAGTTATTCCTCATATGGTTGATAACAACTTTGGAAGAATAGTTAATATGGCATCGACTGCTGGTAAAGAAGGAAATCCCAGAATGGTCCCATATTCAAGTACAAAAGCAGCGGTCATCGCATTAACAAAATCAGTAGGCAAAGAATTGGCTGGGTCAAATGTACTAGTAAATTGTGTAACCCCAGCAGTTGTTCAAACAAAATTACTAGATGAATTTACACCTGAACAAATCAAATATATGACAGATAAAATTCCCATGGGCAGAACAGGAGAGATCAAAGAAATTGCTGCACTAGTTTCATGGTTGTGCTCTGAAGAATGTTCTTTTAGTACTGGTGCTGCATATGATGCCAGTGGCGGTAGAGCAACATATTAGGGGGTTTCTACTGAAATAGTAGTTCCAACTTTTACGGATCCTCCGTTCTGAACAAAAGCTAACAATCCTCTTCTACCATCTATAGCATTGCGAAGGCCAGGTCTGATTCCATCTATGAAAGCACAAGGGTCACAAATTCCTGTAATCTCTAAAATCACTCCGGATTCAACCTTCACCATATCACCCTCATGAATTTTAGAAAAATCTAACCCCTCAACAGTTACATTCTCACGAATTTGCCCTGCGAACAGGTCAAATTCTTCCAAAGTTTCCAAATCCATCAACAAAATTTGTCTTTTAGGAATTGAAGATACTGATGCAGTAGATGAATATTTCATCTGAGATGGAGCTTTCCGATGCCTGTCACCTTCTATACCCTCGTAAGTAATAAAATTAGCATCTTCTACCTCTAACATAGGAGCACGTTTTCCGACATTTTTTCTCATTGAAACCACCTTGCCCGTTTGCATTTTCAACTCCTTTGTGAAATTTTTGAGTCATTCTACAAAAAATGAATGTATAATCCCAATCCTCTCGTAAAAACATCAAGGAAACAAATATGAATTCTCAAGCAATTTTAGGTGAAGGAGATTATAAATACGAAATCATTGAAAATTGGGAAAAATTGCCTGATGAGTACAAATGGCCCGAAACCGCAAGTGTAATTACTGACGATCAAGATAACGTATACGTGTTTAATAGAGGGAAACACCCTATGATTGTATTTGATTCTGATGGTAATTTTATTAAATCATGGGGCGAAAATATTTTCGTAAGAGCACATGGTTTGAGTAAAGGACCTGATAATTCAATTTTTTGCAGCGATGATGGAGATCATTCAGTAAGACAATGTGATCTAGACGGGAATGTATTAATGACAATAGGAAATCCTGGAAATCCATCCAAACCATTTAGTGGAATCCCTTTCAATAGATGTACGCATACTGCGGTAGATTTTAATACAGGAAATATTTTTATTTCAGATGGGTACCAAAATTCCAAAGTACACAAATATGATCCTAATGGAAAATTAATCAAATCTTGGGGCACTCCGGGAGTAGATGAAGGAGAATTTAATATAGTACATAATCTGGCCCTTGACTCTAACGGATATCTTTATGTTTGCGACCGAGAAAATCATAGAATTCAAATTTTCGACACGGAAGGTAAGTTTCAGTCTGAGTGGTCAAATGTTCACCGTCCTTGTGCAATTTATATTGATTCAAATGATGTTGTATATGTAGCAGAACTAGGATGGGCAACTAAAATAAACAGAGACATGCCAAATATTGGACCTAGAATTTCAATTTTCAATTCATTTGGAAAACTGTTACAAAGAGTTGGAAATCAAGGATATGGAACAGATTTAGGGCAATTCACTGCTCCTCACGGATTATGTCTTGATTCACAGTTGAATATGTATGTTGCTGAGGTTTCAAAAACTAATATTAGCCACGTAGAAGCCCCACCTGATTTCCCTAGAAGCTTTCAAAAACTAAAGAAACTATAGAAGATTGGATTAGATAATGCTAATCTTCGCAAACATAATAGATAAAAGGTAGGGCAAAATGGCAACATCTCAAGCTAACTCGGTAGTTGAAAGAATGAATCAAGCTGGTTTGGAATTTTTAAACAGCTTATCTGAGGATCAGAAAAGTAAAGCCTGTTTCCATTATATGGATGGAGAAAGATTATTTTGGTATTACCCCCCAATAAACAGACATGGAATCTCTTTAAGAGACATGGATGATAACCAAAGAAAATTAGCCCTCAGATTAATGTCTACCGGTCTAACAGAAACATCATATAAACAAGCCCTACAAATCATTGATTTAGAAACAGTTTTAGGTCCTATTGAAAAGGAAAACGCTAAAGGAGGACCTACTTGGTTCGACAGAAATCCTGAACTCTACTACTTTAGGATTTTCGGGGAACCTGGGCAAAAAGATGCTTGGGGGTGGTGTGCAGAGGGACACCATGTGTCTTTACACTACAGTGTTTTAGGTGATCAAGTTATCTCTATGACACCATTTTTCTTTGGTGCTACCCCGGCTGAGGTAAGGCAAGGTCCTAAAAATGGATTGAGAATCTTAAGTGACAGAGAAGATATTGCCTACGATTTAATGAATCATTTTGATGAAGGCCAATTAAAAAAGGCAATTATTTATGACAAAGCCCCTTGGGATATTCTTACATACAACAGCTCTAAAGCATCCTTACCAGCAGAAGAAGGATTAGCAATTAGTAAAATGAATTCTACACAAAAAAACATAATAGAATCTTTAATAGCTGAGTATATTAATCAAGTACCTGAACAACTAGCAGAAAGGAAATTTAAAGAACTAAGGGAATTTGGATTGGATAATGTTTATTTCGCATGGGCAGGCCCAACTGAATTAGGAGAAGAACATTATTACAGAATTCATGGCGGTAATTTTGTTGTTGAATTTGATAATAGACAAAATGGAGCCAATCATATTCATTCAGTATGGAGAGACGTAGACAATGATTTTGCTGAAGATGTAATGAGAAAGCATCTTTTGGAATATCACGTTCTTTAAAAAATAAAATCGGGTAGTGATTTACTACCCGATTTTAATTAACATAGGTTTTAAACCTGCCTAAACTCACCTTCTACAGTATTATCGTCCTCTGAATCTGGAGAAGAATCAGGTGATTCCTCTTGAGGTGATTCTTCAGAAGAGTTTTCTGGATTACTATAAATTTCCTGCCCTACTTGTTGTATGGCTGAATTTAAATTTTGAAGTGAAGCTTCTATAGATGCAGAGTCATCAGATTCTAATGCCGTAGATAATTCAGTAATTTTTCCTTGAATCTCTTCTTTTATTTGATCTGAAATTTTATCTTCATTATCTTTCAGCATCGTTTCAGCAGCAAAAATTGTACCTTGAGCATTATTCTTCAACTCAACATTTTCACGTTTCTTTTGATCTTCATCTGCATGAAGCTCAGCATCATTAATCATTTGGTCAATTTCGTCTTGAGACAATCCTGAACTAGCAGTAATAGTAATACTCTGTTCTTTATTAGTGCCTTTATCTTTTGCAGAGACATTAAGAATTCCATTAGCATCAATATCAAAAGTAACTTCAATTTGAGGAATTCCACGAGCTGCAGGAAGTATTCCATCAAGATTAAATCTACCAATTGTTTTATTTTCGTTTGCCATGGGTCTTTCACCTTGCAAAACATGAACTTCTACTGAAGGTTGGTTATCTGCTGCAGTAGTAAATGTTTCTGTTTTAGAAGTTGGAATAGTTGTATTTCTTTGAATTAATGGAGTTGTAACACCACCAAGTGTCTCTATCCCTAAAGTTAATGGAGTAACATCCAATAACAGAATATCCTGTACATCTCCTTGTAAAACACCTGCCTGAACTGCAGCTCCAACAGCAACAACTTCGTCTGGGTTAACTCCCTGATGAGACTCTTTACCAAAATAGTCTGATACTGCTTTTTGAACAGCTGGCATTCGGGTCATTCCGCCTACTAATATCACCTCATTAATCTCAGAAATGCTTACTCCTGCATCTTGAATCGCCTTCTTACATGGTTCAATAGAGTTTTGAATCAACACACCAACAAGTTGTTCCATTGTGGCTCTGTCTAGAGTTTCTACTAAATGTTTTGGACCAGACGCATCAGCAGTTATAAAAGGCAAATTGATTTCGGTTTGCATTAAAGTAGAAAGTTCAATTTTTGCTCGTTCTGCAGACTCTCTCAAGCGTTGTAGAGCCATTCGATCAGCAGTCAAATCTATTCCTTGATCTTGTTTAAATTTATCACAGATCCAATCAATAATTACTTGATCAAAATCATCACCACCCAAGTGAGTATCTCCATTTGTAGCTTTAACTTCAAATACTCCATCACCCATTTGGAGAATGGTTATATCAAATGTCCCACCACCCAAGTCGTAAACTGCAATAGTTTGTTCTTTATTATTATCCAAACCATAAGCTAAAGCTGCAGCAGTAGGCTCATTAATAATTCTCATCACTTCTAGACCGGCAATTTTCCCAGCATCTCTAGTAGCATTACGCTGACTATCATTGAAATAAGCAGGAACAGTGATTACGGCCTGTGTAATAGTTTCACCCAACTTAGATTCTGCGTCTTGTTTCATTTTCTGAAGAACCATCGCAGCTATTTCTGGGGGAGCAAAAGTTTTGTCTCCCATGGCTACGTGAGCATCTCCGTTACTGTGAGCAACTACGGAATATGGAACTAAATCAATATTTCTACTTACTGAATCATCAGTGTGTTTCATGCCCATAAATCTTTTTGCAGAAAAAACTGTATTTTCAGGGTTAGTCACAGCTTGTCTTTTTGCTGTAGTCCCTACATATCTTTCATTTGACCTGGGATTAATTCCAACTACTGATGGAGTAGTCCGATTTCCTTCAGCATTCTCAATGACTCTGGGTTCACCAGCTTCAATAATTGCCATACATGAATTTGTGGTACCTAAATCAATACCGAGAATTTTCGGCATTTTATTCCTCCTGTTCTTGTTCTGTTTGCATTTCTGGTTTTTTGGCTACAACAACTCTTGCAGGTCGAAGTAGTTTGTCATCAATTTGATATCCTTCTTGAATTATAGAAATAATGGTCCCCTCTTCATTTATTTCATCATCTTCATACATCAATGCTTCATGAAAATTGGGATCAAATATCAATCCCAAAGACTCAATTTTCTTAACTCCTTCTATCTCTAAAAAGTTTTCAAAATTCCTTAAAACTAATTTGACTCCATCTGACCATTGGGCATCAGAGTCTTCAGGAATACTGTCAACAGCCCTGGATAAATCATCAGCAACTGAAACTACCCTATGAAAAATAGACATTTTGAGATTTCTTCGTGTTTCCTCTAATTCTTGAGCTGCACGAGTACGATAATTTACTAAATCAGCCTGAGCTCTTTGAGCTATAGATTTGTAGTTATCCCTATCTTTAATTGCTTCGTCAAGAGGATCAGTTTCATCATCTTGGATATTTTCATCTACAGATTCTTCTTCAACAGGTCCTTCTTCTATATTGTTTTCTTCAGTCACATTTACTCCGACTTAATTCCCTTTTAAAATTTCAAACATTTCTTCGAGACAATCTTCTAAATATTTTTTCAAGTCACTTGGCTCTGCCTGGTCCAAACCAGATCGCATTTTTAAAACCTGATTAAACATATTTAGAGAAAGTTCCACTCCAGCCATGTTTAATCCCAAATCTCCTACCAAATGTTTAATTAAACGAAGACGCACTATGTCTTCTTCAGAGTAAAGCCTCAACATCCCAACGGTTCGAGATGGACTTACCAATCCAACCCTCTCATACTTTCTCAAAGTCTGAGGATGCATTTCTAACAATCGAGCAGCTACACTAATGACGTATAAACCATCGGGGTTAGAATAAACTTCAGTTACTCTTGTTGGAACACTAACTCTAATTACTCTTTTAAAATTTTGATTTGGAGTATTTTGATTCAAAAATATTTCCTTTCAATGTGAGTAAATGATACAAGTTGATTCGGAGCGTGTCAACTTTAGTAATACTCTAAAGCGCTATATTGATCGATTGTGTATCAATCAATATAGTGGACAAAATTAAAATGGAGATTGATATGGCTCGAACACCAGGTACTGAAATTGTTGAACTAGCCTCAGGAATATATGCAAGGCTACACGAAAACCTCACCAATGCTGGAATTCTAGTCGGTGACCATGGAGTAATGATCATTGACTCACTAAGGGTCCCGTCTTTTGCTCGTGATCTATACGAAGACGTAAAATTAATTACTGATAAGCCTATCCAATATGTAATAGATACACATTCTCATTGGGATCATTCATGGGGAAACGAAGTATTTCCTGAAGCCACTATTATCGGACATCAAAATTGTTACGACGAAATGCTAGATGTAGAGGCACAAGAAATTTGGTTAAACAAAATTGTAAACGCTAATGATCCTTGGTCAGAAGAGGCTAAAACAGTTCAAATAACTCCACCAAACCTGACATTTGACAATAAAATGAGCCTTTATTTTGGAGGACGCCAAATTGACCTAATGTACTTGGGTAAAGCTCACACAAGTGGGGATATATTTATAAATATACCTTCAGAATACTTGTTATTTACAGGTGACGTTGCCCAAAACAAAGGAGTACCTTTCATGGGAGACGGATATCCTGTTGAATGGCCAGAAACCGACGCAAAAATCTTAGAAATTGGTGCCGACGTGTACATGGGTGGACATGGATCCATAGGAGATCGCGACAGTTTAAAAAGCGATAAAGAGTTCATAGACATAATTGTTGGAGAATTCAAAAATAAAATCTCAGACGGACAAGATTTAGAAACCGCTTCTAGTTCAGTTTATGAATATTTAAGAAAAGACTTTTCAGGATGGAGATCGTTCGACAAACTTGAAGATTCAATGGGTTATATTTACACAAAAATTAAAAATGATATGTGATTTATATTTTACAGGTGAAATCACTGTATCATCATCATAAACAAAGCAGTATTATATACATAGAAAAATATATTTAGATCATATGAGGATTTCTAATGAAAAGCATTAAGAACTTACTAGTTTTTGCAGCGATGAGTGTTACGGCTATTGCGTCTGTAGCATGCGGTTCAGCAATAGGGCTTGCTACTGGAGCAGGTGAAGTAGTCACTAATGAGGATGAATTACAATCAATTCTGATTGAAATCGATCAAAGGCACACTGAAGAAGTTCAAAATTTACATCAAGAAATGAATGAAGCTAGAGATGTAATTACTCAAATGCTTGATAAGTTAAATGGTATTAGTCCAGATATAATGATGCCAGACAACACATCAACAACAGGAATCATCTTACAAGATGAATCAACAATGATCGTTCACCCTCAATATTCAGAGGTTATGGATATTGGTAACGCCTATTTATCTGGATTAGATCAAAATGCATCACAGCAAGCATTCTCTGAAGAAACAAATGCACTTAAAGATCGATTAATGCAGATTTTAATGGAACCTAAAGAAACTGAGCTTGAAAGAATTCAAAGGTTAGAAATAGATGGCCTCCATACTGAATTAGCTCTCCTTGATCAACACATACAAGAGTTGTATCAGGAAATTGACGAAATGCACTTCGATTCAGGCATGGATGAATTTGAAAAAGACGAACTAAAAGGCTTGGGTGAAGAATCCGAAAAAATGATTCAGGTAATGCAACAAATTATTGGTGCAAACCCAGAAGCTTTAAGTACTGCTCTCCAGGCTGACACAAAAGAAGCCAGAGAAGCCAGGAATCAAATCATCTTAGCTAATGATGAAGTAGAAAATCCTAATTTCAAAGAAGCAGTTGAAGATTTACTATACGATAAAAATATAGACAAAGAAGATGCAAAAGAACTCACAAAAATGATTACTGAGTCATCTGTTGAAACAGCAGCAGGAGTATCAGCAACTTCTGCAAAAAACTGTATAGAATCAGGAAAATCAAAAATAGCTTGTGAAGCTCTAGCTAAAAATGCATACAGAGCAGCAGGTATTACTAACGAAGAAACTATAGCTCAACAAATCATTATTGACGCTGCTGCAGATAAAGTATCTTCAGAATTATCGGAATGTGTTTCTTTAGCACAAGGAGATCCATCAATTTCTGACGTTGCAACTAAAACTTGTATGACTCAGGCAGAGAAAACATTTAAAGCTATAACTCCGATCGTAATAGATGAACCTCAGATCGGAAAATTTATTGAATCAACTAAAAATGCTGTAGTTGAAGCTCACAAATCATATGACAAAGGTGGTAATAACTTTAATACAAAAGATGACTTTGTAAAATTTGCAGCCAAAGAAGCTATGGTTGAACAAGTTACTGGTAACAAAGATTTTGTAAGTATTCTGCCGGAACCTAACCAACATGCCGTTTCAGACATGATTAAAGCATGCATGAAGTCAAATGGATTCGATCCTGATGCTAGAAAAGAATGCTCTGATAAAGCTTTTGGTGATTTTTCAGCTATGGGTCCCCAACCAATGGACCAAATCATGGAAAACCGCAAAGTTAAACCTTCTGACAATTACGGTATGGAAAAGAATGAGGCACAGCAATCAGTTACAGATATAGTTCAAGAAATGAAAGACGGTAAGCTTACTGAAAAGCAATTTAACGATAAACTCGATAAAGCAATAAATATTAAACAGTAAACAATCTGTCAAAATAAAAGCTTAGTAAGTAACCAAAAAAGCCCCGAAATAATTCGGGGCTTTTTTTATTTATCAGAATCAAACCTTTGCTCTTTATGAGGGTCGCCTTCCATATGGTAACCTCTCATCTCCCAAAAACCTGGGGCATCTTCTTCCATAAACTCTATACCATTAACCCATTTAGCACTCTTCCATCCATACCTTTTGGGAACTATCAATCTTAAAGGAGCTCCATGATCAGCAGACAAGGTTTCACCATTATGTTTTGTAGCAAATAAGACATCATCGTCCAACAAAACATCTAAAGACAAATTTGTAGAATAACCTCCATAACAATGAATCATTGCAAACTTACTATCTCTAGAAATTTGAACTTGATTAAAAAGAGTTTTAAAAGGAATTCCTGACCATTGATTATCTAAGTTACTCCATTGAGTCACACAGTGAAATTCTGATGATAAAGTAATTTCCCCTAAACCTAAAAATGATTGATAATCAAACTCTAAGTTTTTAGAAACAGAACCAGTTATTGAAAATTTCCAATTATCTAAATCAATTGAAGGCGTGTTTCCAAAAGTTAAAACTGGAAATTTTTCTGTAATTATTTGACCAGGCGGAGCATTTCCATCATTTTCTATAGAAAAGTTTTTATTACTTATTCTCACCATATTGATTCCTTTCATTGATGATTGCATATAATAACTTAATTAATATTGTGAGGCGAAATTCTGAAACCAGATTTAGTAATTTTTGATTGTGACGGTGTATTAGTTGATAGTGAACCTATCTCTAATCAAGTTTTGTCAGAACTATTAACAGAAATAGGCCTACCTACTACATTTGAAAAATCGCTTGAATTATTTCTAGGTAAATCATGGAAAGATAGCTTGAAAACTATAGAATCACTTCTAGGTAAAACACCTCCAGAAAATCTTTTTGACGAGTATATGCAGAGGATGTTTAAGCTATTTGAAACCGACCTTAATCCTATTCAAGGAATTTCTGAAGTACTTAACAATTTAAATTATCCCAAATGTGTTGCTTCAAGTGGGCCATATGAAAAAATTTATAAGACGCTGGGAATTACAGAGCTTTTGTCTTTTTTTGAAGGGAACATATTTAGTGCAGTTGATGTTAAAAATGGTAAACCAGCTCCAGATTTATTTTTATATGCTGCAAGTAAAATGAATTCTGATCCTGCCAATTCATTAGTGATTGAAGATTCTCCTTCAGGAATAGAAGCAGCTCTAAAAGCAGACATGAAAGTTCTAGCTTTCGACCAATTTGGGTATAATCATTTTATTCCGGCAAATAAAGGGACAAATTTTTCTTCCATGAAGGATTTGATCAATATAATTGATCATTTGTAATTAAAATGAGTAAAACATCAGAAATCAAAGAAATTTTAGAAGGTTCTTATGATCTTCATGTTCATGCTGCTCCAGATACGCAAGACAGAAGAATGGATGCTCTAGAAACTGTTAAATATGCTTACGAATCTCAAATGGGTGGTTTTGTTCTTAAATCCCATGAATATTCCACAGCTCCTCTAGCCGATTTATTAGACAAAATATACCCAGGTATCCACGTATTTGGAGCAATAGCTCTTAATAAAGAGGTTGGTGGAGTAAATCCTATAGCTGCAGAAACGTCAGCAAAACTTGGAGCTAAAGTCATTTGGATGCCCACATTCTCCGCTCACCATTGGGTTCAAAAAGATTCAAATGCAAAAGGCTTAAGAATTTTTGATGATAATGAGAAACTAAGTAATGAAACAATTGAAGTCATTGAAATTATAGCTGAACATGACATTCTTCTGGCTTCAGGTCATGTTTCCCCGCCTGAAGTTAAAGCATTATTTGAAGAAGCAAAAAAACGCGGCGTAAAAAAGATGATCGCTACTCATCCTTACCAGATCATGTCTCTAGATGAGCAAAAATATTTGACAGAGCTTGGCGTATATATTGAATATACTTTCCAAACTTGTATGCCAAACATCAATACTCTTTCTATAAAGGGATTAATAGAAATATTAAATATTTTAGGAACAGAAAATTGCGTTATTACAACCGATTTTGGACAATGGATGAATCCAACTCCCGCAGAGGGAATGAGAATGGCAATCAGCTTACTTTTAGAAGCTGGATTAGAGGCAGAAAAAATTTCAGAAGTAGTAAAAGAAAACCCTAAAACTTTATTGGGTATCTAATTTAGATTCTTCTTCGATTGCAACATATTTTGATGGACATTTAACTATCACATTATGACTAGTAAATTTATCTGATGGATTATGCGAACCTTCTAGGATAATTTCTGAGTGCTCATTAAAAAACAAATCCGGAATAATTCCATCATGTTGAGCGATTAATATATTTTCACCATCTGTTAATTCAAAATAGGCAAGAGTAGAACCTTGAGTTCTATTAAATGATTCAGGTACCAATTTACCACTAACCCTAACCATCCGACCGGGTAATGTTGCCGGTTCTTCCTGAATTTCACTGACTGTATAGTAGTAGACCATAGCGCTTTGAAAAGTGATTACAGAAAAGTAAATTAAAGCACCAATCAAAACTAATGATGCCAAAAATATTCTAACTTTATTCCTGTTTAAAAAATGGCTTTGTTCAATATCAGTTATAGGTTCCATTAACTATTCTTTCTTCGCTAATTCTTCTTTTAAAAAATCCACTTCATTTTTCATTTCTTTTATCCTTCTAGTTAAAAAAAATGTATACCCAAAAAAGAAAATCCAAATCACCATAAATACAGCAAACAAATAAGATAATCCTGAACCTGAATCGTTACTTGCATGACTATCTGCAGAAACAGATTGAATGGGCAAAAGTAAGTACAACCCCAACAAAATCAAAAAAATCATAGTAAAACGAAGGGGAATTTTGTTATAAATTAACTGAAACATATTGATGTACCTCATCTAATTTGTCTTCTACTCTTCTGAAACTAAACCGTTCAACCATTAAATAAACATAAAAAATAGTAAAAGTAATAATTGCAACAAACAAAGTAATTAACATTTTTGAATCTAAACTCATTTCTTGTTCAGCAAGAGGACCTATATTTAATGGAGGATGAGCAGATCGCCACCAAACAGAAGCAAGATAAATAATAGGAGCATCAATAGCTCCCAATAAAGCTACAGCAGAAGCATACATTCTCCCTCGGGTGCCTTGAGAGAATGATCTGACCATTAAATAACCTACGTAAATAAACCATAAAATCAAAGTAGTAGTTAATTTCGGATCCCAAGTCCACCATACTCCCCAAGCTGGTTTAGCCCATATAGCCCCAGTTAAAAGAATCAAAGTAGCAAAAATTATTCCCAACTCTGCCGCAGAATAGGCAATGGCATCCCAAAAGTTATTTCTAGTAATTAAATGAACAACACTAGCAATTCCAACTACAATAATTGAAACCATTCCAACCCATCCGATAGGAACATGAACATAGAATATTCTTTGGGAAATCCCTAATGTACGTTCTGTAGGAACCCACATAAAAATTAAATAAATCAATACCAATGTCGATACACAACTCGATACAAACAGTGCGTTTCTAATCAAAATTTACCTCTAAATAATAATTAATCTAATTGTATCATTGTGATTATGATCACACACTAACTAGTTACTGCACCTTCAGATGCTGAAGACACCAACTTGGCATATTTTGCAAGCACTCCTCTAGCGTAATTTGGTTTCCTAGGGGTCCATGATGCTTTTCTTTTTTCCATTTCTTCATCAGAAATATTCACGTTTAGTAGCCTTGTCTCAATATCTAATGTAATTATGTCTCCATTTTGTATCAAGCCTATTGGACCTCCAACAGCAGCTTCAGGCGCAACGTGTCCAATTGAACCGCCTCTTGTTGCACCAGAGAATCTACCATCAGTAATTAATATAGTAGAATCCCCTAACCCAGCACCCATTATGGCTCCAGTAACTGCTAGCATTTCTTGCATTCCGGGTCCACCTTTTGGACCCTCGTATCTTATTACTACAACATCACCATGTTCTATTTCACCATTAGTAATAGCCTCAAAAGCCAGTCTTTCGCCATCAAATACTTTTGCAGGACCTTCATGTTTCTTAATACTAGTCCCAGCAACTTTGATGACAGCACCATCTGGAGCTAAGTTTCCTTTCAAAATAGCCAATCCACCAGTAGTGCTTTTTGCATTAGGAATTGAAAATATCACTCTCTCATCGGGTAAAGTTTCAACAGACTCTAAATTCTCTGCGATAGATTTACCATTAATCGTCATTGCGTCTCCGTGTAACAATCCGCCTCTTAACAATTCTTTCATTACAACCTGAACTCCACCAGAACGATCCACATCTGACATCACATATTTACCACCAGGTCTCAAATCCGTTAAATAAGGAGTCTCTCGACTGAACTTATCAAAATCATCAATAGTCAATTCAACTTCAGCTTCTCTAGCTATAGCTAGTAGATGCAAAACTGCATTCGTTGAACCACCCATGGATAACACCAACCTTAGAGCGTTTTCAAATGCGTCTCTAGTCATAATATCTCTTGGTTTTATACCTTTCTCTAACATTGAGTACATATGCTGTCCAGCCTCATGAGCTACAGCAAGATTCCTGTCATCAACAGCGGGAATAGATGAGGCTCCAGGCAATGACATTCCCATAGCTTCGATAGCTGAAGCCATAGTATTAGCAGTAAACATACCTGAACAGGCTCCCTCTCCAGGACAAGCAACTCGTTCCATATTTATCAGTTCTTCATATGTGATTTGTTTCTTAGAATAAGCCCCAACTGCTTCAAACATATCTTGGATGTTGATATCTTTTTCCATATATTTACCCGGTAAAATAGCTCCACCATAAACAAATATAGACGGAATGTTCAATCTTGCCATAGACATCATGGCTCCAGGCATATTCTTATCACAAGCTGCTACTACAACTAAACCATCCATACCTTCAGTAAAGCATACTGTTTCAATTGAATCTGCAATCACTTCTCTGCTCACCAAAGAGCCTTTCATACCTTCAGTTCCCATCGAAATACCATCACTAATAGTGATGGTTCCAAACATAAATGGAACAGATTTAGCATCCCATAAACCTTCTTTAACTTTGTCTGCTATACGAGTTAAATGCACGTTACAAGGCGTAACATCACTAGCTAAATTAGATACAGCAACAAAAGGTTTTTCCATGTCATCGTCATTTAAACCTACTGCTCTTAACATGGATCTTGCTGGTGCTCTATCAGGACCTAAACTAACAATGCCAGATTTGTGTTTCAATAATGAAAGATCTTTAGCGTTTGTGGCCATATAATATTCCTCTCAATTGTAAATAAAATTGATTTTAATCTAAAAAGTCTAAAGATTCTATATTTTCAAAACGGTCCTCACATCAGATCAATGGAGACTTCACAGGAACCCCATTTCTTCTAGGATATCGCGTGGGCGTTTCACTAATTTTTTCTATTACAACCAAAAAACCCGGATAATTTTGAATAAATTCAGAAGGATCAATAATGTTTATAATTTTCCCGCCTAATTCATGTAGAGCTTTTGTAGATTTTTGTATTTCCTGATTTACAGTTTCACCTTTCATAGCTACTGCATACCCACCTTGCTTAACGAATGGAAGCATCAACTCGAGGAGGGTAGGTAACTCAGCTACTGCTCTTGCAGTAACATAATCAAATTGACCTCTAAATCCAGAATGATGCCCTAGTTCTTCTGCTCGACCATGATGAGAATATGTATCTGTAAGGCCTAATTGGGATATTACTTTATCTATAAATCCAATTTTTTTCTTAGTAGCATCCATCATTTGTACTTTGAAATCAGGATTAAAAATTTTTATAGGAATTCCTGGTATTCCTGCACCTGAACCAATATCTAATAAATTAACCTTGTAATCATTTTCAGAAAAAACAAGATTTAGACAAGCAGAGTCTAATATATGTCGTAATAAAAAAGGTTCCCATTCAACAATAGAAGTAAGATTAAATGATTTGTTTTCATTTACCAACAATTCAAAAAAACTAATAATTGAATTCAATTGAGATTGGGTTGGATTAATACCCAATTTCAAAATATTTGGTAAAAAATCACCAAAGTCATAGCTCTTATTTGTATCAAAAATACTCATCAATAAAGAATTTTATCAAAATGATATAAAATTGTTCATAATCTTGGCATAAACGATATACAATCAGGCTATTGTTTGTGTTAGGGTATAACCGCATGTAGCTCTAACAGCACGTGCATAAAAATTAGCGGTCAAGGAGGCAACACGTCGCTATGTTCAGAATCAAGACTATAGCCATATTTGCTCTTACTATATTTACATTTGCAATACCATTTGGATCAATTGCTGAGGCTAATGATCCAGTTGTATACGGTACAGTAACATTCGCTGATGATGCTGGGCACAATGACTCGGCTATCATTTCAGTTTCAGGAATAGCCCCTGGAAGTTACACAGCATCTTTAATTTCTTCAGATGGACAACAATTTAAACTTTCTGATGTAGATGTTGAAGTAGCAACACTGCAAGGAGTAGTTCAAAGTACAGGATCAATCGATTTCACATTTGACTCTTCAAGCGCTGCTTACGATGGTACTAATTTACTATCAAAATATAGCAGATTTATATTAGAAAATTCATCAAACACATACAGTGCTAGTAATAGTTATGCAAATAGTGCATCTGTATCTGCCTTAGTTTCAAGTATTAACGATGCTAAAGAAAGTGCAAATTCACTTAAAACAAACCTAGAAACAGCAAGCTCTTCGACAACATTAGAATCTATTCAAACAAGTGTTGAAAGTAGTAATTCAGACATTAGTGACTTAAAAACAGCAGTTGAAAATATTTCATCTGCTAGTGCAAATGTCAAAAGTACCGATGAGAGTTTAGACGTATCTGGTGTTGATGCTATAGTAACTAACATCAATACTTGGATAGCTTCAATTGAAGCTAATAACTCTAGTGTATCTGGAACTTCTTCACTTGCAGTAGCTCAAACATATGTAGGAAGTGCATCCGGTGGATCTGTTGCTGACTCACATGCAATCCTTAACGGTCTTCCAGACAAATTTGAATATGATTCAGACGGTAACCGAGTTGAAATACCTGGTGCTGGAGGAATACACAAAGCAATAGAAGCTGCACAAGGATTAGGTTCTTTATCTGTGATAGAGGGCGATTTAGAAGCATCAACTATTGATGGCAAGTCAGTTAATACATCTGTGTTAGGACTAGGACTTCCTAGTGTAGGAGATAAATTTTTAACAATTACAATGCAATTATCTCTAGTATTAGGAGCCTTGCTAGTAGTTACCAGTGGTGGAATACTTCTTTTCAAGAAGAACTAAATCTATCAAATCAAATCACTAAAAAAGGGATTCCAGTGGAATCCCTTTTTTTATGGTAATAATTCTAAGTTGTTTACAAAACTTAACTTAACATCTCCAACAAATATTTGATTCCCAATTTTCAAAAGTGGCCTTCTTATCAATCTAGGCTCATCAAGCATCAAGTCAATAGCCCCTTCTACTGAAAGTTTTTCTAAATCAATTTGTAACTTCTTAAATGAAGGACTTTTGATAGATAAAAAGTCAAATACGTTATGATTCTCAAACAAATCAACCAACTCTTCTCTAGTAAAACGATTAATAAAAAAGTCTCTCTCTAGTAATAAATGAAATCCTTTATGTAAAAGAGACTCTTTCACTTTTTTACAAGAACTTCATTTGTTCCAATAAAAAAATTCTATATTTATCAATCCATTACCCTAATCGAATTTTCTATAGCTTTTACAACACTTAAATTTCTAATCTGATTTAATGCTTCCTGAATTGATTTCTCAAGTGCTTCATGAGTCATAATTACTAATTCAGCTATCCCTTCATGTGAACTCTTTTGAATAAATGAAGCAATGCTAATTTTATGATCAGCAAGAATAGTCGAAATTCTAGATAAAACACCCGGCTCGTCATTTGCAGAAACTCGAATGTAATATTTAGTATTCAAGTTTGAAATTTCAACAATAGATGCATTTTGGTCTATATTCATATAATCCAAATTAACAAATCCTGATGAGATATTTCTAGAAATATCAATTACATCAGCCAAAACAGCACTAGCTGTTGGCAAAGAACCTGCTCCAGCACCATGAAAAAGAACTTCTCCTATCAAATCAGTTTCTATTTGAACGGAATTTAACACGCCATGAACATTAGCAAGCATTTGATTCTTTGAAATTAAAGTAGGGTGTACCCTTGCTGAAACTTTATTATCTTTAAATTCTGAAAAAGCTATAAGTTTAATTTCATAGCCCAATTCTTTTGCGATTTGAAAATCTTTAGCAGAAATATTGGTAATTCCTTCACAATAGACATCAGAATCTTTCACAAACGATTTATAACTTAGTGAAGACAAAATCGATAATTTGTATGCAGCATCAATCCCTTCAACATCATTGGTGGGATCAGATTCTGCATAACCTAACTTTTGCGCATCTTTCAATACTTCAAAATAATCAGCATTTTCTGTAGACATACGTGACAAAATATAATTGGTAGTCCCATTAATAATTGCTTTGATAGAAGTAATATTATTACCAGAGAAATCTCTCAATACTGGAGCAATTATAGGGGTACCTCCAGCGACACTAGCTTCAAACAAGATTCTTACATTATTTTCTCTAGCCACAGAAATCAGTTCAGGGCCATGCTTTGCAATTAATTCTTTATTAGCAGTAACAACATGTTTTTTGCTATTTAAAGCTTGAGTGATAAACGATTTAGCAGGCTCTTCTCCGCCAATTACTTCAATTACGATGTCAGTTTTGTCATCATTTATTATTTGATCAATAGAATCAGCAAACAATTGCTGAGAAATTTGAATATCTCTATTCTTATTTTTATCTCTCACTAGAACATGATTTAAAACAAGTTTCGATCCTACTTGTTGCGTATAAGTATGTTCTTTTGCAATTAATTGTTGTGCAATTCCAGATCCAACTACCCCTAAGCCTAATAAGGAAACTCCAATTTCCTTTGCCATTTTAACTTCCACTTGAAATAAATTGTTGTAAGGGATCTGGATTAGGAGTTGGAGTAGGTGAACGATCATTTAATTTCAGTTGTTCGCCTACCCAAGCATATACGTCTGAGTTAAACTCAGCAAAAATATCGTGCCGACTTCTTTCTTTATTTACCCATTTTTGTAACGCATTAGTTTTGAGTTTTTCTCTCATAGACTGATCTAACTCAGCAGCAGTTTGTTTATCAGAAACCATAAAAAATATCATTGTAGACGGGTTATCTTTATTTTTGATTGGATCACTCAATTCACCTATTTCCAAATCAAAAAAGTCTCTTTCGTATTCAATAACTCCTTTTGGAACCCATCCCATATCACCACCTTGCCTAATCATAATAGGATCATCTACCGAAAATTCTTTGGCTAAATATTTAAATGCGTCTTCATAGTCTTCTGAAGTTAGAGCATTTTTTACGGCGTCACTATAGTTAGTTTGCATAATCTCATATTCGCCCGACAATGGAATTAACATTCTAAACAAATGTACTTGTTCAGCCACATAAGGTACTGTTTCTCCGGACCACTGTTTCATTTTTTCTCTTAATAAAGCTTTTCTTAATTGTTCTTTATGAGAATCTTCATCTACTTGGACTTGATTTAAGTATCTCAAATATCTTTCCCGGGTTTCTAACTGAATCTGCTGTTTTGTTTTACCAGAATTTTGATCTTCAGTAGATTGCATCACATATTCAATTATGCTATCAATTTCTGAATTGGTTACGCTTACACCATATGAGGGAGCAGATTGAGATATTATTTCATTTTCAACTATTTTTTGTAATGTATCAAAAATGGTTGATCCCTTATCAGCATCAGGGCCTAAAAATATTTCAGTAGTCTTATTTACTCTTACCGTCTCTACCAAATCACCTCTAGTATATTTAACATCATTAATGCTAACCACCAAATGTCTTGGGGGAAGTACAAAAACTAGCAAAAATCCAATAAAAATCATTATCAAAATTATTGAACAAGAAACACCTAAAGATAAAAATACAAGTCTATTTTTCTTTTTTAAATTGGGATCTTGAATAGTAGCATGACGACTATCATTAGATAAATTTTTAGAATTCACAGATGTTAATTTAGCCAATTACCCACCTAATTGTTAATTTTGAAATTAACGTCTGAAATTGATGGGATTAACTCCCTTATGAGCTGGACTATATGGTATCAATCCAACTTGCCTTGCTCTTTTTACTGATCTAGCAAACGTTCTCTGACATTTTCCGCACATACCACTTTTTCTACGAGCTTCAATCATATATCTGTCAGACAAAAATTTCTTTAGATAATCTACATCTTTATAATCCAAGTCTTGTTTTTTATCTGCACAAGGCTGGCAAACTTTTCTTCTGCTGTAAAATCGTTTTTGACCAGTTTTTTTAGGGGCCTGTGATGTCATCTTATCTCCAAATTAATCATCATTGTTTATTTTACCAAGGTAAATCATCATTTGCAGGTTCATCAGGTGCTTCTGAAGAAAACTGAGAAAAATTATCATTATTTTCTAAATTAGAATTATTTCCTCGACTATCTAAAAACGTTAAGTTCGCTGCATTAACTTCCAAAGAAACCCTAGTCTGACCGTCATTTCCTACATAAGTTCTACTAGAAAGACGACCTTCAACGTAGACTTTGCTACCCTTCTGTAAATAATTATTACAAGTTTCGGCTAATCTATTCCAAGCACTTACTCGAAACCATTCTGTCTCTTCTCTATTTTCTCCATCAGATGTTGTGTATCGTCTATTTGTTGCTAGATTAAATGAAGTAACAGGAGCGCCTTTTGGTGTATATCTCATTTCAGGATCTGAGCCTAAATTACCTATGATAATAATTTTGTTCATAGTCATTTTATATACTTACACCCTTGAAACCATATGTAAAAGCACTTCTTCAGTAAGATTCAACATTCTTTCTAATTCTTTTACTGCAGATGCTTGTAAAGAGAATAAAGCTCTAACATAGTTTCCTTCATTAGATTTCTGAATTGGGTAAGATAATCTTTTAATCCCCCAATTGTCTTTTTCAGTTAAATCGCCACCATTATCATTGATATACGATTCTAATTTACCAACTATAGAATTAATCTCCTCTTCATTAGACATAGGAGTAATTGCCATTACCAATTCATATTTACGTATTTGATCCAAATTTAAACCTTTCCTTCTTTTCCTAATACAGGATTTTCAGCGCTCATAAGTATAGCATGAGGTAGAATAAGCACCAAGATTTACACTCATTATCAGAAATTATGGGAACTAATATGCAAAATAACAAAATCACTGGAAGTCATTTAATAGCAAAATCACTGGAAAAAGCAGGCGTCGAAAACATTTTTACACTTGCCGGAGACCACGTCTTACCCGCATTGGACGTGATTGGAAGTGAAAACTTTAGAATTTGGGATACTCGACACGAACAAGCTGCAGTTCACATGGCTGACGCATGGGGAAGGATTACTGGAAAATTAGGAGTTTCTATCTACACTACTCCTGGATTATCAAATGCTATCCCAGGTCTAGCAAACGCTATCCATTCCGAAGCACCACTATTATCAATAAGCGGATCTGCGGAATTATCTGAACTCGGAAGAGGTGCCATGCAAGAAATAGATCAAGTAGGTATGGCTAAACCAATCACAAAAGGAAGCTGGATTATTACAGATCCTAGAAGAATTCCTGACATGATAGGTCACGCAATTCGAGTTGCATACTCAGGCAGAAGAGGGCCAGTTCACATAACAATTCCTGTAGATGTGCAACAAATGGAAGTTGATGATTACGAAAATTATGAATTCTTCACAGAATCATTTGAGATTCAAAATTCAGGATCTGCTACAAATTCTCAATTATCAAACATGATTGAATTAATGCAAAATGCAAAAAAGCCACTCATAATCTTGGGTAGCGCTGCAGCATATTCAAACTCCACAGATTCAATTAATGAATTAATAAACACAATAAAGTTCCCCGTAATGACTGAGGGAGATGCAAGAGGGATTATCCCTGATTCCCATGAATTTAGTTGTGGTTTTTTTGATAATGGATTAAATCTTGCAGCAAAAAAAATCAGGGAAACAGATTTACTGATACTAATAGGAAGAAAGCAGGATTTAATCATAGGGTATGCAATGAATCCTGTAGTCCCAACTTCTGCAAAAATAATTCAGATAGATCCAGACGAATCAGTCATTGGACGAAATCGCAAAGTAGACATTGGAATTACCGGTGATATTGGAGGTATCATTCCTCAAATACTCTCAGAATCCAAAAAACACAAATGGAATCATTTAGAATGGCTAGAAGAATTAAAAGAAGCTCAAAAAACACAAAAAGAACAACTTTCCATTAATGCTCAAAATCAAAATCCAATGCATGCTTCTTTTGTACACAAAACCGTAGGTGAACTTTTAACTGATGATGACATTTTAGTTTTTGATGGTGGAGATTTTTGCCATTTTGGAAGAGCATTTCATCAATCGAATTCACCTAAGTCTTGGTGGTATTTACCTACATCAGGAATGCTTGGACAGGCGATACCAACAGCACTTGCAGCAAAAATTGCTCATCCAAACAAAAGAGTGTTTATCTTCACCGGAGATGGCGCGTTTGGTTTCAATGGATTTGAATACGACACTGCTGTAAGACACAATCTGCCCTTTATAGGAATCATGGGTAATGACTCGACATGGGGAATTGATAAACATATTCAAGAAAAAGTTTTCGGAAAAAGTGTTGCTACTAAATTATTACCTTCTAGATATGACAAAGTTGTTTCAGGATTGGGAGGGTATTCTGAACATGTTACTAAATCCGACGATCTAACAAATGCGTTAAATAGGGCCATTAACCAAAACCTACCATCATTACTCAACATTCAAATATCAAATTCTATAAGCCCAAGAGCAGAAGCTGCTGTAACTAAATGGAAAAGCCATACTCCTGAACCAATGTGATTCTGTTCTTTCAACCCAAATGATATAAACTTTAACTACAAATTTAATGGAGAAATAAAGTAGGAATGTTGACATCAGACAACGAAATAGAATCCAAAATCAAATTGGTCAGCGCAACCTCTGATGCTGAGCAGCACATGGCTTATGTTGCTAGAGTGAGTAACCCTAACAATCAAAATAATGACAAATTTGCTGGATTACTCAAATATTGTATTAAACATGGTCATTGGTCTGTATTTGAACAGGCATTCATGACAGTAGAAATTAATACTACTAGAGGCTTAGCTGCACAAATTTTAAGACACAGATCATTTACATTCCAAGAGTTTAGTCAAAGATATGCTGATACTAATCTTTTAGATACTAAAATTGATGTTCCTGATCTTCGTAGTCAAGACAGTAAAAATAGGCAAAATAGTATTGATGATATTCCAACAACAAAAAAGGAAAATCTTCAATCTAAAATTGCCACACATTTTGCTAACGCTATGGATTTGTATAACGAACTTATCCAAGAAGGTATAGCAAAAGAATGTGCCAGATTTGTCCTTCCTCTTGCAACACCAACTCGAATTTACATGACAGGGAATGTGCGATCATGGATTCATTATATTGATCTAAGATCTGCTCATGGAACACAAAAAGAGCATATGAATGTAGCCCAAGAAATAAAAGCGATTTTTATAGAACAATTCCCAAATGTCTCTGAAGCTCTTGAATGGTCTGAGTAATAATTCTTAATAAATAAATTTCCATGCTAATATACGCATCTATTCAAACATGCAAGGAAAACAAATGAAGTGGATTAGGTACTACAGAGAAAAAAATATTTATTACGGAATCGCGGATTTACAAAACCAATCTGTAACCGAAGTAAACGGAAACCCATTTGAAGAGTATGAACACAAGAAAACTGTGCCATTTTCTGATATCAAACTACTCACTCCATTTGAACCCAAAACTTTTTATGCCGCAGGCACTAATTACGAAGAACATATTAGGAAGGTGGCAGAATTAATCGGAGAGCAACCAAATATCCCTGAAAAAGCTGACATTGGTTATAGGGCTAATAATGCGCTAATCGCCCATGATGAAACTATTATAATTCCTAAAGATGCTACGGAAAAAGTACAATACGAAGCCGAACTTGTTGTGGTAATAGGTAAAAAAGCTTTTCAAGTAAAAGAATCCGACTCTTTGCAATACGTATTTGGATACACAATTGGAAATGATGTCAGTGAAAGATCTTGGCAAAAACTGGATAGAACTCTTTGGAGAGCTAAAAATTCTGATACTTTCAAACCAATGGGCCCATGGATTGAAACTGAAGCGAATCTAGATGACATGATTACTTCAGTTCATCTAAATGGTGAAAAAACTATAGAATTCAAAACCAATGAGATGATATTTGGCGTTGAAAAATACATACATGAAATCACAAAATATATCACTTTATATCCTGGAGATATGATTTGGATGGGAACTGACGGTGAGGGTAAAAATATGAGTGATGGAGACACATGTGAAATCACCATATCAGGAATTGGAACTTTAAAAAACCATGTGAGAAAAATTCAGTAATAAGGAGATTTATGACTTCAATACAGACAGTATTAGGACCCATAGATACCTCTAAATTAGGACAAACACTGTCTCATGAACATGTAATTGTCAGTTCTGGAGGAATCCCGCAAATTTACCCGGAATTTATTAAAAGAGATGAATCAATCAACAAGGGAATTGCTCGTCTATCAGAGGCAAAAAAAGAAGGAGTAGATACAATAGTTGACGTCACAACACTAGATTTAGGACGTGATATCAAATTAATAGAAACTGTTTCAAGAGAATCTGGAGTCAATATCATTTGTGCCACAGGAACTTGGAGAGATATACCTAGAGCTTTTTGGAATAGTACCCCTGATGCAGTAGCCAGCTTGTACAAACGAGAAATAACTCAAGGAATTGAAGGTACAAATATTAAAGCTGGAATAATTAAGGTCGCAAATGATAAAGGAGGAGTTTCCAGAGAAGGAGAAATAATTTTACGTGCTGCTGCTAGAGCATCAATTTCTACAAACACTCCCATTTCTGCTCATACATGGGCTCCAGAACGAGTTGGGGAACAACAAATTAGAATTTTTGAAGATGAAAAAGTCAACTTAAATAAAGTTTATATAGGACATAGTAACGATACCACTGACATTTTTTACCTCGAAGGATTAATGGATAAAGGCGCTTGGGTTGGACTAGACAGATACCCAGGAGGTAGAGAAATGGGAACTCCAAAATGGGAAGAAAGAACTGAAACACTAATAAAGTTAATTTCTGATGGCTATGGTAAAAAACTTATGATAGGACACGATTGGTCTGTGACTTTAAACATAGCATCCAATGAAACTGAATCTAGTAGAAACAAATATAATCCTGATGATTATTTATTTATACACAGAAACGTAATTCCATATTTGAAAAAATCCGGTATAACTCAAGAACAAATAGATGATATTTTAATCAATAACCCCAAAAAGTTTTTTGAATCATAAAAAAATAGGTCCTTACCTAATAGATAAGGACCTTGTTATGTGGAGGCATTCCAAGGAACACCTACCTGAAACGCCTCCTACTACTACTATCCAATGTTACTACCCTCCTTTTTTGAGACCCATTTTTAAGCTTTCCCTTCACATCACTGTCTCTAATTTCATTATAAACTTTCATAAAAATATTTACAGCAATACTTTTATGCATTGTAGAGGAAAATATGTTTGCTAAATTCTCAGGGATAATTTTATGGACAGAAAAAATTTCTAACCTACAAAAATTTTATGAAGATTTACTAGGGTTAGAAGCACATTATGTGAATGATAAATTTATATCTTTCAGATGGAAAGATTTTAAATTCAGTATTGGAGAACATTCCTTTATCACAAATAAGTTCAACAAAGACCCGTATAGATTTATGATAAATTTCAATGTAGATGAAATTTATTCAACTTTAAACAAATTGAAAGCTAAAAATGTGGAAATTTTAAGAGAGCCAGAAACTGAACATTGGGGAGGAATCGTGGCAACATTCAAAGACCCAGATGGAAATATAGTTCAAATATTCCAACAACCTTAATTCTTGTCTGTTTCAAATCCTCTTTTTCTTAAATTAATTGCATCGTTAAGATAAACATTATTTATAGATTTAACATCTTTTTCAGAATTTACGTGCACCATTACCCTTATGCACATTGGTTGAGCATCATCTATAAACATCTCATGAGAACACATTAACGCAACATACTCCCACCCTATTTTACGGGCAGCAACTGCAGGAAATTGGGTATTCAAATCTCTAGTAGTAGTAAAAAAAGCACTAATAATATCTTCAACATTTAAATCATTAGAACTGACCAACTCTTCTAACATCTCACTAGTTGCCTTCACAATTGAGTCCTTAGTGTTCGATTCCGCAGTAGTTGCACCTCTAATAGCAATAACTTTTCCCATTTGTTTACCTCATTAATGTTAATTAGCCAGATTTTTTACAAAATCAACACCGGCTTCAGTTTTTTCATAATCAGCATTCTCAATTGAATCTAAAAATGCACTACCAACCACTGCACCATCAGCAAATTTAGAAATGTTTATTACATCTTCTCTCTTAGAAACACCAAAACCCACTAAAACAGGTACATCAGTATAAGATTTTATTTTTTTCACTAAAGTTTCAACACCTAAAGATAA
This sequence comes from SAR202 cluster bacterium, assembly GCA_022447825.1. Taxonomy (GTDB): domain Bacteria; phylum Chloroflexota; class Dehalococcoidia; order Lucifugimonadales; family UBA826; genus AG-426-M11. The sequence continues at coordinate 18,150 of JAKUTY010000002.1, read as the reverse complement.
GTTTTTTCTAGCACCCGTCACTCCAGTTAAACTAACACAATAAATAAATCCTTTTGCCTGTTCACAAGCTTTTTGAATGGTTTCATCTGTGCTAGTAGGAGCCAATAATGGAATTAAATGGATTCCATTATCAAAACACTTCTGAGAAATTTGCTTTGATTCCGATATGGGTAAATCAGGAACAATTAAACCATCTAATCCCGCATTAGAGCTTTGTTTTAAAAATTCATCTATTCCATATGCTAAAAAAGGATTGAAATACCCCATAAATATAGCAGGAGATTCAGTGTTAGAGTTTCTAATTAATCTCAAAAGATCTATACACCCATTAAGAGTAATTCCATTTTGAATAGCTTGAAAGTTCGTCCTTTGAATAGTAGGGCCATCGGCCAAAGGGTCGCTAAAAGGGACTCCAATTTCTAGCATATCGGCACCATTATCCAAAATTTCCAAAGATAAACTTACAAAAGTTTCTGGATCAGGGAACCCTGCAGTCAAATAAGGAACAAGAGCTGAATTGTTATTTTGTTTCAATTTTTCAAATTGAATATTAATTCTATTTTTCAACATACCACCTTGACCCTAATTGTCTTTAATTTATGCAAAAGTAGCAACTATACATACAAAAAAATTTTGAAAAGAGTGCAGCATGATACACGGAAAAAGAGATTTGCTAATCACAAATAATATTGAAATTGAAATTGAACTAAAAAAAACTGGTATCAACAACCCAACGTCTCCATGAACAACACAAAACAAAAAACTAGATAAAATAATTGAAATAAAATTTCCGTGAGATTCAGTTAATTTACGAAGAATCACTCCTCTAAAAAATATTTCTTCGATGACGGGGACCCAAACACAAATAGCAAAGAGGTTAATGAATATAAATATTCCTTCTCCTAAAATATATTTAGAAATATTTGGCAAATACATGATTTCTAAACTAAAAAAAACCACTATTTCTGCGTAATATAAGTAAAAACTCAAATTAATTAACAGTAATAAAATCGCGAACAAATAATTTTTTAATCTCACATTTTTAAATAATTTGCGCAAATTATTTAAAAATTTTATTGAATACAACAACATGAATATTTGGGGTATAACTAAAATCCAAGGGTAAAATTTACTTGGATAAATAAAATCTGATTCTGTAAGAAGTACATTTCGCAAAATTAAAATCAATGTATAAGTTAATAGTAATGTAAGAATAATCTCAACTGGTAAAAATAAATTAACTTGACTTAACTTTTTAACCAAAAAATATCACCAAATGTTTGAGAATGAACATTTTTACTTTTGTAAATTTCATATTCTGAAATTGAAACTGATAATTCCCCATCATCACCGTGACCGGGATAAAAAATAGTCGATGCGGGAAGAACAAATAGTTTTCCAGTAATACTATCAATTATCTGATTTAATTTTTCTTCAGATTGAGTCTTACCCGGACCTCCAGGGAAAAGCGTATCTCCTGAAAATAAATGTCCATCTAAATAAAAGCAAGTTGAGCCAGCCGTATGCCCAGGAGTGAACAAAACCTGGAGGTTTAAATTACCAAAAGAAATTTTTGAATCGTCTTTCAAATCATCTAATAAATCATAATTTAATGCATTAGAATCATATTTAGAAATATTTACTGGTACTTTAAATGTATTAATAACCTCATCAAAACCTGCAATATGATCACTGTGACTATGGGTAATTAATATTCTATTCACTTTCGTAGACTCAGCTATGGCAATGAATACATTAGGATCAGCAGGAGTATCAATTAATATGCTTTGATTGGTTTCACGGCATACTAAAACATAAGCATTATTATCAAATGGGCCACATTTGATTTTATAGAATAAGAAAGTGGAACTTTTGAAATGAGGTTTCATATTATGCAGATGCTAAAATATTTTATTAAAACGCCATTCTCTATTAAACAAAAACATAACACAAGGCAAAAATATGAATGATGGACTGAACATCAAAAAATATTCAACAGGATTTACAATTAAGCTGCAATGTCCACATTAAAACAGAATTGCATACATTATCCCTAGCGAATTAAATTGAGTATGGGCAAAGGAATTAAAATATGACTAAAAAATTCGATTTAACAATTACCGAAAACATGAATACATTGGATCTTGAAACAAACCATCTTAGTGGTAAATTATATTTTGTTAAAACTGATCAGAATTGGGTCGCGGAAGACGACTCTATTTACATACACTCACTAATCGGCTTCTTTTCAGATTTTAATAAATTAAATGATTCTGAGTCAAAAAATTTAATGCAAAAATGGGGAATATATTTTCGTACTAAAGACTTGGAATCTAACTTAGACTAGAAATCATCATCAAGGGGTGACTTGTCCGCAATCAATTGAGGAATCCTAGGAGTAAATACATTATCATCTCCAGATTCAGTATCATCATCACTCCAATCCTTCAAATCCATTAATTTTCCTCCATCATTCATTTCATAAGGAATCATTTGACCAGAAATATCATTCATCATATCTATTTTTGCCGGGAATGAAGATTTTGTGGATTGTGAAGGGTGCTTCAAAGTTTCTCTAATAATCAAATTGATATTATTCTCAGAAACATGTGTAATATTAGCTTGATATTCATTCCCACCAGAAATCAACCGACTTAACCTCAAACCTAATTTCGGCTCCAAATTTCCTAGCCTAGAATCATTCTGGTCAGTAACTGATATGCCTCTTTCATTTTGTTTTAAATGCACTTGATGTCCAGAAATTAAAGAGGATATATCAAAGCCAACAGGAGTATTTACTAATTTAGTAACACAAGTTTTCCCAGTCTCTTGAATAAACGCTTGCCCTAAATTATTAGACTGGGAACCAATAGTTGCTTTATGTTTAGAAGTTTTTTGAAGTCTCTCTATATTTTTTTGAGCAATTTTACTTGAAGGAGAAATCACTAGAGCACATTTAAAGGAAATCAATGATTCCTTTTTATTCCCTCTTTCCAAAAAAGCTTTCCCTAACCGATTATATGCTTCAAGCTCCCATGGAAAAGAATCAATGATAAGTTTGTTAGTCTCTATAGCGTTTACCCAATCAGATTGCATGGCAAATTCAATTGATTGACGTGTTTGCTCTTTTAGAGATTTTTCTAATGTAGATGCATTATGCAAATACATCTGAGCTTCATAACTTTTATCTTGTTCAAAATAAATTTTTGATACGATCATATGAGTTTGAAAATCATTAGGAAATTCTTGAATTATATCAAGCGCGATTTGCTCTGCATCTTCAAAAGACTTGGAATTAAACAAAGATTTAATCTCCAAAGTTTTTGCATTTCTGAAACTAATTTTATTAGAAAGGATTTTTATATCCACCTTGATCTCCAAATAATATTAAATTGTTGGCATTCTTACAGTTGATTGATAGTGAATCAATGGTTTTTTACACAAAAAATTCAGATTTTATTAATTATATTTATTACTTAAAATCCTGAACCTAGTTAGAAGTACTTCTTTAATAATAGAAATTGTTGAATTTAAAACCTTAACCTTGCTATCCAATTGATGGTCCCAATTAATGGGAATCTCTTTTACATTCAATTGATATTTTTTACACAACATCAAAATTTCCACATCAAATCCCCAACCCCAAATTTTCTGCATTCCAAATAATTGTTCTGCTGATTTTGATGTAAAACATTTATATCCGCATTGAGTATCAAAATATCCATTGACTGCAAAAGTTTGAACAAATAAATTAAAAACCCTTCCCATCACTTTTCTTAAGAAAGGTTCATTTTTCTTAAAAGATCCTTTTAAGTTTCTGGATCCAATTACAACATCACAATCATTTTGAATACGATCCAAAAACTTATCGATTTCGTTAGGATGCATAGCCATGTCAGCATCAAACATCAATCGATATTTTCCTGATGACTGCAACATTCCATTTTTCACTGCCCATCCTTTTCCTTTATGTGGCAACAATACAATATGAATATTAGAATATTTTTGAGCCCACTCTTCTATCAATTTAACAGTTAAATCAGTACTCCCATCATCGGAGACTACAATCTCCCATGAATAATCTTTTGATGAAAAATAAAAAAGAAGTTGATCTAAAGTTTGAACAATTCTATTTTGTTCATTAAAAGTTGGAATTACTACAGACAAAAAACTTTCATTCATTATTGAATTCTTTAATTAATTAAAATCTATCTCAAAAGCATCATGTAATGCAGATGCAGCTTTACTTAATTCTGAAACTTTTACAATACAAGTAATTCGGATTTCTGAAGTGGTAATCATTTCAATATTTATACCTGCAGAAGCCAAAGTTTTAAACATTTTTGCTGCATATCCTGGAGAATCTTGCATACCAGTTCCAACTACACTTACTTTAGCTAAGTCTTCATCAATTCCAATTTGCCCGCTGCCTAAATCGTCTGCAACTTTTTTTACAACCAAAGCGGCTTTATTCAACTGAGATTGTTTAACTGTAAATGTTAAGTCTGTTGTACCTTCTACACTAGAATTCTGAACAATCACATCAACGCTAATATCAGCCTGAGCTAACGGTTCAAACAAACTTGAAGCAATACCAGGTCTATCCACTACCGAATAAACTATAATTTTAGCTACATCTTTCTCCGTGGCTATTCCTCGAACCCTATTTCTTATCTCTCCAACCTTCATATCCATATCATTTACCTCATGTATAAGTGTTCCTGAAGATTCATTCATACTTGATGAAACCAAAATGGGAACATTAAAAACCATACCTAATTCGATAGATCTTGGATTCATTTTTGCACCATAATTTGCCATCTCTAACATTTCCTCAATACCAATTTCATCCATTTTATAGGCGCTTGGTACTAATCGAGGATCTGCTGTAAAAATACCATCAACATCAGTGTATATTTCGCATCTCTCTGCTTTCAATCCAGCCGCTAAAGCAACAGCTGTCAAATCTGATGCCCCCCGACCTAAAGTTGTGATATCCAATTCATCAGTAATTCCCTGAAATCCTGCGACTACTACAATATTCCCTTTGTTTAGTTCCATTTCTATTCTATTAGTAGCTAAATTAGAAATCTTTGCATTGCCAAATCTTGAATCTGTAATAATTCCAGCTTGTCCGCCACTTAAACTGACAGCATTTTTACCTAATTCTTGTAAAGCCATACAAACTAGAGCACAAGATTGAAGTTCTCCAGTAGAAAGTAATACATCCAATTCTCTAGGGTTTGGAGAATTGGTTATCTGCGCAGCAATATCCATTAAATTATCAGTCGAATCACCCATGGCCGATACTGTAGCAACAACTTGATTATCACCTTCAGATGCATTAGATATTCTCTTAGCTACATTACGAATTAAATCTGAATTCGCTAAAGAGGATCCTCCATATTTTTGAACAATTAATGACATTAGTCTTCGCCTTGCTCAATCAATTGAACCCCTTGATTAACAATAGATGAAACAAAAATATTTCCTTCAATTCCAGATTTCATTGCCGCATCAGCCATTTCATAACCAATCGTATATTCTCTTGAATCAGTAATTGCAATAACTGTAGACCCTGCACCAGACAAAAATGCGCCGTAAGCACCTGCGTCTAAAGCACCTTTAATTATATTTTTCATAGGGAAAAACAACTTCTGTCTCTGAGGTTGATGCAACATATCTTGAGTTGCATATTTTAAATCTCCTAAATCTCCTTTTGAAAAACTATTTACTAATAACCCTAATCTACCAAGATTAAATACTGCATCTTTTCTACTGACTGTCTCTCCAAGAATATTTCTTGCACTATCTGTAGGCATTTTAGAATCAGGAATAAAAAGCACTAAAGAAATATTTGATGGAAAACTCACTGAAGAAGTAATTAAGCTTTGATCATTATAAATTCCTATTTGAATCCCCCCTAAAATTGCAGGAGCTACGTTGTCTGGGTGTCCTTCTAATTTTGCGGCTAAATCAAGTAAATCAGATTGTTTTAATGGATTACCTGCAAAAATATTTGCAACATACAACCCGCCAACTAAAGCGGCAGAACTACTGCCAAGTCCACGAGCAACAGGAATATTATTTTCACATTCAATAGTTAAATCCGGGACAGGTTGGTCAATTTCTTGAAATAATCTTGAGAAACTTTTGTATACCAAATTGTTATGATCAGTTGGTAATTCATCTTCACCGTAACCATTTATATCTATACGAAATGGGCCATCTTTTATGGTGACAAAGTTCCAAAGGTCTATTGCTAATCCAATTGAATCAAAACCTGAACCAAGATTAGCAGATGTTGCAGGTATTTTTATTGTATATTCTGAACTCATATAGCTACAAATTATATCACTGTACTTTTGTAATAACGTTATAATTTATAAAAAATTTATATTTTCATATGTCAAAAGAACTCTTAAAAAACAGCTTAAATGATTTAGATTTCAACAATATAATTAATCAACTAGTTGAAAAATCTACTTTTTACAAATCAAAAGAAAAAGCTTCAAATTTATCTCCCAGTTTTTCCCATAATGAAGTAATCAAACTATTAAAACAAACTGAAGAGGGTAGACAACTACTAGAAATTGAAGGTGATTTCAATTTAAGGGGAATTTCAAATGTAGAAGAATCAATTAAACATGCTAAATTAGATGGATTATTATTTGGTAAAGATTTAATTGAGATTTCTAACACCGTAGACACATTTTCAAATCTTAAATCAAAAATTTTAACCCACACAAATCAGTTTGAATATTTAGGTACATTTGCAAATAAAATATCTGACTTAAATTATCTCAGTTTTTCTATAAAAAATCAGATCTCACCCAATGGGGTCGTTAAAGATTCTGCATCTCCAATCCTTTCTGATTTAAGAAAAGATGTTAGAGAATCATACGAAAGACTTACATACGCATTACAAAATATTCTTAAAAAACCTCAAGTTGAATCTGCTATCCAAGACAATGTGATTTCAGTCAGAGGAGACAGATTAGTATTACAAGTAAAAGCTAACTTAAGAAGCAGAGTGCCTGGAGTGGTTCACGATGCTTCCAATACTGGAATGACACTTTTTATTGAACCATTTTCAACAATTAGTTTGTGTAATTCATGGCGAGAATTAGTCCTAGAAGAAAATCGTGAAGTAACAGCGATTTTGAAAAATTTATCCGACCAAGTTGGGATTTTAGCAGATCAAATTTACTCAAATATTGAATTATCGTCAGAGTTAGATTTTATAATTGCCAAATCTAAGTTAAGTCAATCATGGAATGGATTAAGATTTGAACCTCAAACTAAAAAAGGAATTAAATTAAAATTCGATAAGTCTAGACACCCTCTGTTACCACACAATTCTATTCCATTCAGCATAGAAATTGACGATTCCTGGAATGTTTTAGTAATTACCGGACCAAATACGGGAGGCAAAACAGTCGCATTAAAAACAATCGGGTTATTATCTTTAATGAACCAATCAGGAATTCAGATTCCTGCTGAAAAAGGATCATTTCTACCTGTATTTGATGGAATATTTTCTGATATAGGAGATCAGCAAAGTATCGAAAATTCTGTCTCAACTTTCAGTTCACACATTCAAAACATTACTAAAATACTAAAGTTCTCAACACAAAAATCCCTAGTACTTTTAGATGAAATAGGATCCAGTACTGATCCCGATGAAGGCGCTGCTATCGCAATGGCAATATTAAAAACTTTGAGTGAACAAGGAGTACTTACAATTGTAACTACTCATCATAGATCTCTAGCTATAATGGCTGAAGGGTCAAGTCAAATGAGAAATGCCAGTTTTACTTTGGATAACCAAACTTTACTGCCGACTTACTCAATGTCATTTGGGGTAATTGGAAGTAGTTATGCTATGAATGTTGCAAAAGAATTAGGGCTACCAGAAACAATTCTAAAATTAGCAAGTCAAAATATTTCTACAAATTCTAAAAATACCCAAAAATGGCTGAATGAAATATCTAAAACACACGAAATATTAGAATCCAAAAAACATGAAATCTCTCTAGAATTATCTAAAGTTTCTTTAATAAGAGAAAATCTCACATTACAAATAGATTATTTAAAAAACAATACTGAAGAAATTCTATCCTCTGCCAGAAATCTTGCACAATTAAAATATTCAGAAATTTTAGATAATCTTGAAAGAGCAAAATCAGCACTCTCTTGGATTAAAAAATCTACCGGAAATCAAAATCAAGCGATCAATGAAATTGAAAAAATTAAAAATAGTACTAAAAGTCTTTCAGGTTTAGTTGAATCGTCACCTAACAAAAAAGATTTAATCCCAACAAGTTTTCATATCGGATCAAAAGTTCAAAGTACACTTTACAATTGGGTAGGTCACATAAAATCAATCAACCATTCCGATCAAACTGTAGAAGTGCAAGTGGGTAAAATTTCCTATAAGGTTTCAGGAAATCAAATTTCAATAATAGAAGAAAATATTGATCAATCAAAACCAAATTTTGCAAAAATTAATTTAATTTCTTCAACAAATATTCAAAATATTGAAATTGATATTCGAGGAATTAGGGTATCAGAAGCTCAAGACAAATTAGAAGTTTTTTTAGACCAAAGCCTGAGAGAAGGATTAACTCAAGTTCGTATAATTCATGGTAAAGGTAGTGGAGCTTTACGTTCAACTGTTAAACAGATACTCTCAAAGCACCCGCTTGTCAAAACATTCGATCAAGAAACTGACTCCAAAGGAGAAGTTGGATCAACAAAAGTCACATTAATTTAGATATCGACAGGATCATTAATTTCTTTAGTAATGACCATTAATAATGATGGTAGTACTATTAAAGAAGCTAGAAGGGCGAACAGAATCATAGCTGCTGTTAATTGACCATATGCAGCAAACATAGGCATCGGTGCAAATCCAAGAATCACAAAACCTGCAATACTTGATACAGCAGATGCAACTAATGCAACTCCCGTACCTCTGGCAGCACGCTTAATGGCAGATAGTCTAGTCGGGTTTCTTCGGATCTCTTCGCGAAAACGTTGAGTCATATGAATTGAGTAATCTATCCCTACTCCAATAGAAATAGCCCCGATCATCGCAGTAACAAAATTTAATGAAAACCCAAAAACATACATTATTCCGTATAACCAAGCTGCTACTAATCCAACAGGAATAACAGTTACAATTGCATATTTAAACGATTTCATAGTCACCACAAGTAAAATGATGGCTGCAATAATAGCTATAGGAAGAGCTGTAAAAAGAGTGTTTGCTGACGCTTGAAGCTGCACATCTCGAGTAAAAGGTGAACCAGTTAATGCTGCTCTAGAAATCGAGGGGTGACTTTGAAGGTCATTCAGCAAAGGATCAACTAACTCTTTTGTCTTTGTGACAATTTTTTGATCTCTAGTTCCGGGGATTTGAAAAGATATAGCCGTTAAACTTTCTTCATTTTCTCTATAATAAATCGATGCATTAACTTGATCAGGTGATGCAATTAATTGACCACCTTCACCCATAACTCCGTTAATCAAGGCGTAATCATAAATTGATCGAACTTGGTCAGCAGAATCAGGAAATCCATCATTATTTAAGTCTGAAATTTGAATTCTCTCAGACTTGGAAATCAAATCTTTTGCTACTGGACTTCCCATAACTGATTGAATCATATTTATTACATGAGGACCAAAAGTAACTTCCCCGCTAGGAGTAACTGCTACAAATTCTACGTCTCTAAGATTTTCAATAAACATATAAATTTCATTCAAAGCTGAAGGATCAGTTAAATCTCCACGAACATACGCAATCCCGGGTTCTCCGCCTTGTTCTCCCATATATTCATCAAATTTATCCAAACCTAATACAAATTCAGAATTGGAATCAAAAAAATCTTTCACATCAAAAGAAGGTCTCAATTGAACAGCATAATATGTTGCTAATATAGTAACGAAGGTGGCGATAATCAAAACTAAAATTGATCTTTGAGATGAAATAGAAACTATACTTTGAGTGACTTTCATCAGTTTGCTATCAGAAATTACAGCGGGTGGCTCTAATTGAATAAAAGAATTTTTATTATGTTTAGCAAAGCGCAACATAAATAAAATAGGAATAATTACAAACGCTACCAAACATCCTGAAAGAAGCAAAAGGCCTAGGGTCTTATCTAGTGCAACAAGCATTATGACGGCAGCACCAGAAGATATAGCTACCAAAAAAGAACCTAACACTCTAAATGTGTTCCAGAACCTGCTCTGAAAAGCTTGCCCAGTTTTTAAAATCAATTGATCCATCTGCATTACAACTACAGGAGCAATTACTCCTAAAATAAAATATGAAGACAAAACTGCAATACCAGCTGCAGCACCAAAATGAATTACAGCTTCAATATTTGAGGAAAGATTAGACAAAAAAGCTATACTATCACTAGCCATTGCTAATAAAAGTGCGCCAACTACTCCTGCATACCCTATCCTCAGGGCATCTCTAGGAAAATTACCATCATTTAACTCTTCTTTGTATCTTCTAATTGCATGAACAACAAAATCTACTCCTAATGCAACCATACTAATAGGAACAATTAGATCAATTACTAATCCCATTTTTAATCCAATTAAAGCAGAAACACCTTTCAACCAAACCATCATAATTCCAATTCCAATTCCAGTAACGGCTGTGACCCAGTAAGATCCTGAGCTTGCTCCTACAACTAATACAGCAGCTATAACTGTTAGCATAATGTAGGGCCCAGCAGTTTGACCCTGCTCTTCAGCTTCTAAATTGACATCATTAGCAATTCCAAGTAAAGAAAAATTTTCTTCATTCCCTGCAATCACTGCACCAAAATTTCTGTTTAAATACTCTTTGTTCACAATATCTTCTCCCCCACCCAATCCTAGGTCCAATCCACCACCTCCCAATTTTTTATTATCAGCCATTACAGCTAAAGTCATAGCAGGAGAAGTCCAATAATCAATTTCTTGACCCATAACTATTTTTTTCGATGAAGAAGTTTGAGATGCAAGAAAATCCCAAACTTCTTTAAAATTTTCATTTGACATCATCTGAGAAACTGCAAATTTAACTTGATCATTTGAGGCAGATGAAAGATTTGTACCCATTTGCTCTAAAATCAACTTAATAGGTCCCAGTATAGATGCTACTCCATTAATATTTTGACCTAAATCAAAATCATAGTAAGAAAATAAATAAGGTTGAACGTCTAAAGTATTGGCTGCTAATTCACCTATTTCATCTTTTTCAAGAAGCAATAAAACATTTTGGTCTAATTCAGATAAAACATCTTTTGTTAGAACATCACCATTTTTAGCCTCCACTACAAAACTTGCATAATGTACTGGAGTAGGGAATTTCTCATCTATATCTTTTTGTAAGTCATAAACCTCACCCGGAGGATTCGGACCAGCTTGTTCAGTGGGGGCCAAAACAAACATGGGAAAAATGAAAAATAAAGTTAAAATCAATGCAAATATTATTGATAAATTTGGTCTCTTTGAAAGAAAATTAGCTATCTCAAAATTCCAATTGGATAATTTCAAATTTATTCCTAAAAAATACTTATTAGAAAATCATCTCACAGAATTAAACGTTTAGTAACTGTTAAAATTAAATAAGTTAAATTATATTTTTTGATAATGGAGCATCATGAAAATCATATTTATGGGAACTCCTGAGTTCTCTCTACATGTTCTTAAAAAAATCATCGATGATGGTCACCAAATAGTATCGATCTACACTAAACAGGATCAACTTTCAGGACGAGGTCAGCGAAAATATCAGAATCATGTTAAAGATTTTGGAATTCAACATAATATTCCTGTAATGCAACCTAAAAATTTCAAATCAGAAATTGACATTAATGAATTAAAAAGCTTGGAAGCAGATCTGGCAGTTGTGGCAGCATATGGAATTTTGCTACCAAAAGAGATTTTAGAAACATTTAAATTCGGTTGTTTAAATTTACATCCTTCACTACTACCAAAATATAGGGGGCCATCCCCAGTATCTACAGCTATATTAAATAATGATTCAGAAACTGGTGTTTCGATCATGCTACTAGATCAAGGAATGGATAGCGGTCCTATTCTTTCGCAGGAAAAATCTAAAATATTTTCTGATGAAACTTCAGGAGAATTAACAAATCGCCTATTTATTTCAGGATCTGTCCTGATGTCTAAAACAATTAAAGAATGGGTTAATGGAAAAATTTCTCCTATTGATCAAATCAATGAACATGCATCTTTCACAAAACTGTTTTCAAAAAAAGATGGTGAGATTAACTGGAAATTACCTGCTGAAACAATAAGTTCTAGAATTCGTGCACTTGATCCTTGGCCAGGGTCATACACATATTCAGATCAAAAACTTTTAAAAATCATTTCTGTATCTTTTGAAAATGATTCAAATTTAGATATTGGACAAATTAATTTTGATCAAAATATTTCTATAGGTACAAAAAAGGGTAAAATCATAGTACACAAATTACAACTTGAAGGTAAAAAAAGGTTAAATTCTAAAGAATTTATGAGAGGGAATTCATTTTTAAACGGGAAAATTTTAGGTATGAGATAATGTCACAAAGATGAATCATAAAATTTAATTGAAGTAAAATAATATGCCTAAAACTATTGATCAAGCCACATATGAAGTTTCTGAAGAATCGTTAAAAGGAATGCCTTTACAACTTCATCAACTCCCTGAAAACCTTTCTGGATTTACTTTATTACGTGAGAGCACTTTATCACACAAAACCATGGCAACTCATGGATTCCCTGGAAAATCTGAAGAGGATTATCACAATATAGGTAGAATTACAGGCTACCTAAGGGAATTTGCTTCCGCTTCTGCGATTCCTCAAAAAAAAGATGGGGGCGATATAGTTGCTGCCACAGTAGTTCATCTGTTTAAGGATGAAAAATCTACAAAAAATTGGATGGAAGAAATTTTCATCAAACAATTCTTGGATAATATTGGTCATGAAGTTGGAGAAAATCAAAAACTAGTGGCTGTAGAAAAATTAGAAATTGATGACTTCTACTCTAGATCAGTTGGTGTAAGAGCTATACAAGATGGAGAAGAAGGAGTTTTATCAACCACTGTTATAGATTTTAGTTTAGGGCGACTTCTAGGTGTTTCTTTCATTGTCACTGTTGGAGACCATGGAAGGACAGAGTTAGTTACCAACTTAGGATTAGAATTAGAGAGAAATATAGTTAGGGAGTTACTGACTACTTCTTAGAAGAAATTCTTGTGGATTTGTAGTAACTTTCACCGCTAAATATTATAGCTCCTAAAACTATTAGTAATAATCCTACTATTAAACCTCTACCTGGATTTTCTCCTAAAATTATCCAAGCAACTGTAACTCCAGATAAAGGTTGAATGAATGAAAAAAAAGTAATAGTTGAAGGTAAATACCTTTTCATTAACCAAGCATTAGCAAGAAAACCAAATCCAGCAATAACGCTACCTTGATAAAAAATTGCAAGCCAGTAATTAAATTCATAAGAAAATCTAGTTGTTTCAACCATTTGACTAACAATTAAAAAAACTGAAGTTCCCATTATTAATTGACCTAGCATCAATTTAACTTCTGACATGTTTTGCGCAAAATTTGAGGTTAGCACTAGACGTAACCCCAAAAAAGCTGCTGACGTAATGCTTAATAAATCACCTGACAATGAAATTCCCGGTGTAATTAATTCTGTATCCAAAAATACTATAGAAAGCACTCCTAAGTATGAAAGAACAATTGCCAAAAATTTATATTTGGTCATTGAATCATTTGGAACCAGAAAATGTGCCAAAGAAGCGGCCCATATAGGAAAAGTGGCATTTAAGGCAGTAGCATGACCTGCAGTAGTTAAATATTGGCCATAATTCATGAATACTATTTGAATTGAAAACAAAAGTCCTATTACACACAAAGGGAAAACTTCTGATTTTTTAATTAAAAAACTTTCGCGTTTAAAAAACATATAAAGCACAGTAACAATTCCACCTGAAACAAATCTCATCCATCCAATTTGTAAGGGTGGAGAATAATCTAAAGCAACTTTAATACTAGTATGATTACCGCCCCATAACATTGATAATAAAATTTGAAATACACTAGGATAAAATCCAGCTGGACGTCTTTTCTCTTTTTTAAATGTCATATATAAGTTCCATTAACTGCATTCTAACTTAATAATCTTGTATCTTTTCAATTAATCCCTTATAAATTACATATGGCCTCAAAAAGTGAAATAAATTTAAGTGTTGTAGACCAATCTCCTACAAGAAGAGAAGGTTCAGCAGTAGATGCACTAAATGAAACAGTTCGATTAGCGCAACATGCGGAAGCTTTAGGATATACAAGATACTGGGTATCAGAACATCACAATTCAAATTCTTTTTCTGGAACTAGTCCAGAAATTTTAATAGCACAAATTGCTGCCAATACTCAAACTATCCGAGTGGGAAGCGGAGGAGTAATGTTGAGTCACTATTCAGCATTAAAAGTTGCTGAACAATTCAGTGTCCTAGATTCTTTTCACCCAAACAGAATAGATCTAGGGATTGGAAGAGCCCCTGGAAGTGACAGAAGAACAGCCGCAGCTCTGACTTTCCCAAGACCAAACATGGATGTTTATAATGACTTCCCTCAAATGGTAAATGATCTTTTAGGTTTTCTTAATTCAACAATTAGTCCTGATAACCCACTTTACGGAATTCGAGCTCAACCTTCTTCTAAGACTACTTTTCCAGAAATTTGGCTATTGGGCTCTAGCGACTTCAGCGCCAAACTTGCAGCACAACTCGGTCTTCCATTTAGTTTCGCAGATTTTTTCGGTAACACTTCTGACTATGGACCTAAAATAACCCAAATATATAGAGACCAATTCCAACCATCTCAATATTTATCAGAACCAAAAGTACATATAGGACTCCAAGTTTTTTGTGCTGAAACTGAAGAAAAAGCAAAATTTATAGGATCATCTAGAAGTATAAATAAAATCCTATCATTAACAGGTAGAGCCCAAGAAGGGTTAATGCCTCCAGAAGAGGCCACACAAATAAATCTTAGTTTCCAAGAAAAAGCATATCTAGAACAATCAACTCAGAGTTTTATAGAAGGAGATCCTATCCAAGTTGAAGACGGAATTTTAAAATCATCTGAAAGATATGAAACTAATGAAATTGGAATTGTGTCAAATTGCTACTATTTTGAGGATAGATTGAAATCTTACGAATTAGTCAGCAAAATATTTCATCAAACATCTGTAGAAAACGTAAAAATCAATTAGGAATACTGGGTTTAGTAGAAAACAGGAAGCACAAACCTCCAACTGCACACAATACACCCAAAACACCAAATGCAAAGGTGTAACTGCCGGTCACATCCCTCAAAACTCCCGCAAATACTGGTCCTATCAACAAAAGCACATTCATAGGCACTTGTGAAATCCCTAAAATTTTTCCAAAATTTTTCCTCCCAAAATATTCTCCCCTAATCGAGGCATTGATAGGATTCCTACCCCCAAAACCTATACCGAAAAATAAAGCGAATCCGTATGCGCTTAACAATCCCGGAGGCCCAAATGTTAAAATCAAAACACCAAATGCCTGACTCATTGAAAAAATCATCAAAGCAATATTTTTGGGCATTCTATCTCCCACATATCCTCCAACCATTTGAAAAATCATCGAAACTGCAGTGTAGCCAGTCACAACAAATGACGCAGTTTGTAAACTGTAATTTAAATCTGTTAACAATGGTGCCAAATGTAGCATCAGAGCTAATAAAACCATTGAAGTAAAACCATGTCCTAAACTAATTAACCAAAAAGATTTAGTTTTCAAAGCTTGTTTAACTGTAAAATCTACCTGACTTGTAACTAAATCACACGATTCGAGATTTGGGTCACTCTGATCTTTAGTAGGAGAAACACCATCTGGTAACAATCCATACTCTTCAGGCGTATTTCTAATCAATCTAGTTAGTGGATAAGCAGCTAATATTATAAAAATCCCCAAAAATAAAGCTGTAGAACTCCAACCCGGTCTTGTTGGAAAATCTGGATCAACCATCCAAGCTAAAAGAGGGATAAGAAATAATGTGCCTATTCTAGCTAGAGAATTTGAAACACCCATAGCAAAAGAACGTCTTTTGATAAACCAATTATTCAACATTGTATTTAAAGCCAACCAACTACCCAAGCCCTGCCCCAATGCAATAATTAAATAAGAAAAATAAAACATCCAAATATTATTAATCAGACTAAACAACACCCACCCTATTCCCATAATTAATAATCCAATTAACACCATTAATCGAGTACCAAATCTATCAACCAAATAACCTTCTACAGGACCTAAAATTCCACCTTCGATCCTAGTAAAAGATAATGCCAAAGATAATTTGGTTCGATTCCAACCGAATGCCCTTTCCATTGCGACAGCCCAAATTCCCATTGCATGAAATAAAGGAACAGTTGCAAGTAACATTACTGCACCAAAAACGGGCAATAAATACCAACCATAAAAAACAGATTTATAAGTAATTTTCAATTTCAAACTAGACATTCATGCAAAAAAAATCAAGAATAAGATTTCAGGATTCTACTCTATAAATAAAAAAAGGGCTAATTTCAAATTTCATTTTTGAGATTCCTAATTTTTTCAGACCCTAAAAATGATAATGAAATGAATATTCCTAAAGCACCCATAAATAGTAACGTTGTAGAGACGGTAAAGCGTGTAGCAAGCCAACCAACAGCTATCACAAAAAACACTACTGATCCATTAGAAACTCTATACAAACTATTTGCTCTGACCCTAAACTCATCTTTTACTAATGTTTGTGTAATTAATCCATTTGTAGTTCTATAAATTGTCTGAGTAATTCCATGGGATGCTAAAACCACGAAAGCAAATATCAACCCAAAATTAAAACTTAGTGTAAATGTCAAAGCCGCTCCTGCAACAGCTGCTATCAAGCAAAACAATCCTTTTCTCGAAGGAAATCCAAATGCTGACAACATCAAAACCATCAAAAAACCTCCCAAGCCATTCATTGCCATCAAATATCCCCCATAATCAGGACCTTCTAATAAAACTTGTGAAGTATACATAGGAAGAAGAAACAATACTGGATGTAGTATCCCATTAGGAACTACTGCCAAAAAATAAAGTAGAGGAATAACTCTTTGCTTAAACCACAGATATTTTAACCCTTCAATAACATCGCCAAATAGTGTTTTAAAAAATGAAAACTCAGAAGAATTTACACTGATATTAGTTTTTTCAGTATAAGGAGTTTTCATACCCCAAAAAGACAATACAACCCCCAAGTACAATAAACCTTCTAGCATGAAATTCCAGAAAAACCCCGTGGAATTTAATAAAACCCCTCCTACAAATGGGCCCAACATTCTTGTACCAGGAATTGTGAGCACACTTGTAGCAAAAGCATTACTTAAATGTGATCTTGGAACAGTATTAGCTATTAATGCTTGTCTAACAGGAAATGTGATTGCTTCTCTAGTACCTGCTAAAAATGCATAACAATAAACATGCCACACTTGAATCAAATCTGTAGTAGTGAGAAATCCAAATCCTATAACAATCAAGAACATTAGTAATTCAACAAAAATCACCAACTTTCTTCTATCTAATTTATCTCCCAATACTGCAGCAAATGGCCCAATAATAAGCCCAGGCAAAGCTGTCATTCCACCAACACCTACTACAAACAAAGCAGAACTATCCTGAGAGTCAGTCAGGTATTTTACTAACCAACCAAGTGTTAATAATTGAAGCCAGATTGAAGTATTTGCACAAAAATTACCCATCCACAAATGTCGATAATTTTTATGGGCAATCAATGAATCAAAAGTTTGAATTCTTGGTATCTTCATATTAAAAATTTAAAGATGTGAATCAAAATTATTCAAGTTTACCTTTAAATCCTTTATGTAATAATTCCCAATCTATGTCATAACCGAATCCTGGTTTTGTGGGAGCATGAACATATCCTGAATCAAATTGAATATCTTCTACTAGACCAAACATATTTGCTCCGGTACATGGAAAATACTCGAAAAATTCACAATTTGGCACGGCCATAGTTACATGTAAATTTGCTA
>JAKUTY010000019.1 GCA_022447825.1 SAR202 cluster bacterium | reverse complement strand
AGTTCTGGGTGGATGGATTTAGATGCTGAGCTTAGAATTTGGGTGAGAGGCGAACCAATAACTGACCCAATTAAATGGGAATTTAAAAAAGATGCCGGGGTAAATGAAATATTCAGAATATTATCTGAAGGAGTTTTACAAGCCTAGTTATATTTTTAATCTTTCATATGGTAATTTCAGAAAGCCAAAACCCAAAACACCTTTAGGTCGAATTAAAGGAATTTTTATCACCGAAAATGTTGAAAATGACGAATAAAAAATCCTACCATTAACGTGTATAGTTAACACAATGAAAACCTTTAAGTGGCATGGTATACCAGTAAACATTCCTAATAAAAAAATAGAGTTTCAGATAATAGGTGCAATAATATTAATTGAGATTCTAATAATATCTTATGTTGTATTTAAAGTTCTCTAATGTTCCACTCATGATAAAGTAGAGGTCATATGTCGAGTCATACTCAGCCCATCATCTCAATTCAAACTCAAGACTAACTTTCTAATATTGTCTGGCTGTTGCTGTGGAGATTCTCCATTCATCAATCTTAGTCTTTTGTACCTAAGGCAATCAAAATATTTGTGATTCGTGGGTTTGATCCTTGCCACCTCTGCCAGTCATTTAGCTACGAATTTGACTGGTTTTGCTTATCATTTATTCCCAATCAAACCTAGGTAGGTCTTGAAAAGCTCCAATCAATTTTGATGCCCAAACATCAGAAAGATGACTGAAATACGGAGTATCTAACTTGAGTGTTTCTTTCAAATCAAATGCCATCTGATCATTTTTATAAACCAAAAAATCAATTGGTGGCCCAACAGTCAAATCACTCCGCATAGTGGAATCCATAGATACTAAAGCCGCTCGAGCGGCATCACCTAATGAAGTTTGATTTCCAATGATTCGATCTAAAATAGGTTTACCATATTTAGTTTCACCTAATTGAAAAAAAGGATTATTTTCAGAACTACCAATGTAATTACCTTCAGGATAAACAAGGAAGATTTTTTGTTCTTGATTTTTTATCTGTCCACCTACAATAAAATAAGAACTAAAATTAACAGTACTTAAATTTGATTGATCGTAATTTTTTGAAATTTTTACAGATAATGACCCCACATATGCAGCCACATCTTCCATATCAACACAAGTATTTAAACTTTTCTCTGGAAAAGCAGAATTTAAATCAGTATTTAGGGAGTGAAAAACAGCTTGAGAGGTAGACAAATTCCCTGAAGTTAAAATTACTATTGCTCGATCTCCAACTCCATATGTAAACATTTTCGTATGAATACTAAAATCATCTAAGCCAGCATTAGTTCTAGAATCAGAAGCAAAAACTAAACCTTCATCAACTTTTATTCCTAAACAATATGTCATTTAAATTCCTTCGAATATTTTTACTTGAAACTAAAATGAAATACTTTGGAAACTTTTCAAGTACATAATTCATTAATATTTTAATTACTGGCTATAGGTTTCACAATGATAAATCTAAAAGAATATTCTTCGAACGGTGCTTTTGACGAATTCATATCAGATCAAAGTAAATTTAGAACACAAGCTTCAAAGATAGGAAATCTTCTAAATTCTTTAACTTCATCAGAATTAAAAGATATCCACCAAGCTACTCAGAGTGCCATTAAATCAATGGGAATCTCATTTAGAGTCTACGATAAGAACAACTCATTTGAAGATCGCTCATGGCCATTAGATTTTATTCCAAGAATCATTAGAAACTCAGAATGGGATACAGTTTCAAAAGGGTTACAACAAAGGTGTAAAGCCATCAATTTATTTATAGAGGATTGCTACAACGACCAAGAATTTCTTAAATCTGGATTAATGGACCCTAATTTAATTTTAAAATCTCCTTCATTTAAAAAAGAATGTATTGGAATGAAATTACCATATTCTGTTTGGTCTCACATTTCGGGAACTGACCTGATACGTGATAAAGACGGAAACTTTTACGTACTGGAAGATAATTTAAGGGTTCCTTCTGGTGTCTCCTATATGATCGAGAACAGACTTGTAATGAAAAAGGTATTTCCTGAACTATTCAACCATTACGGGGTACTTCCTGTAGATGAATACACTTCAAAACTTTATTCCACTTTAGCTTCATTACAATCTTCAAAATCAAAACCTGAAATAGTGATTTTAACCCCTGGGGTTTTTAACTCTGCTTATTTTGAACACTCTCATTTAGCACAACAATTGGGAATAGACCTAGTACAAGGAAGCGATTTATTAGTTTCTGAGGATGGTTATGTTTATAAAAAAACAATTAACGGACTAAAAAAAATAGATGTTATTTATAGAAGAATTAACGATGATTATTTAGACCCTTTAGTTTGGAATAAAAACTCAACACTAGGAGTACAAGGAATTATTAATGCATGGAAAAACAAAAAAGTAGTAATTGTTAATGCGCCAGGATGCGGGATTGCAGATGATAAGGCAGTATATTCATATGTTCCTCAAATGATTAAATTCTACTTAAACGAGTCTCCCATTTTGAAAAACATAGATACATTCTTATGCTCTGACAAAAATTCTAGAGATTATGTGATTAATCATATGCAAGATTTAGTTGTAAAACCTGTGAACGAATCTGGTGGATATGGAATAGTAATTGGGAGAGATACAACTAATAAAGAAAGATTGGAAGTAGGCAAAAAAATCAACCAAAACCCAAGAAACTATGTTGCCCAACCTCTAGTGAGTTTATCTACAGCCCCCACTTATTGCTCTGGAGAATTAGATGCAAGACATATGGACTTACGCCCATTTGTTCTTTCAGGAGCTAAAAATTATGTGAGTGTTGGAGGACTAACAAGAGTAGCCCTCAAAAAAGGTGCCACTGTTGTTAATTCATCTCAGGGTGGTGGCAGCAAAGACACTTGGGTTATAGACAGATAAAGATATGTTAAGCAGAGATGCAGAGCATTTTTACTGGCTGTCCAGATACGTTGAAAGAGCTGAGAATACAGCGAGAATTTTAAATGTGAATGTCGAACTAATGTTAGATTTCCCTGGTGATAAATCTTCCATGTGGAAACCTTTAATTGAAATCACAGGCATGGAAAAAGTTTTTATAGAAAAATATCAAGAGTTTGATGAAATCAATTCAGTCAAATTCTTAAGTGACGACAAAGAAAACCCTAACTCTATTTTATCTAGCCTAATAATGGCTCAATATAATGCTAGACCAATCAGAAATAATCTACCAAGATCATCTGCTGAACAATTAAATTTAATCCTTAAAGATTTCATTAATGATATGGCATCTACAAAAAGTAGGAGTAGAAGAACAAACTACATATATGAAGTAATTTCAAAATCACAGCTTTTTTTTGGAATTATTTCAGACAATTTCTTGAGAGGCACCGAATACCAATTTATAAAATTAGGCAGATTCATTGAAAGAGCAGACATGATATCTAGAATTATTGATCAACAATGTCTTAGAGATACATCTACATTAGGAGAAAATTTCCCCACATTACAATGGGCCAGCATTTTGAGATCTATGTCTGCATATGAGTCTTATAGAATGTTTTCTCAAGGCGACATATCTCAAAAAGAAGTTCTGAATTTTTTAATTAAAAACAAGGATTACGGCAGATCAATATCCAGTTGTTTATATAATGTAGAAAATTCTATTAATAATTTGCCTAGAAATACGCCTATTAAATCAGAGATAAAAAATCTTCATAACAGAATTCAAAAAGCACGATTAGAAAAATACTCAGATATGAAAATCCATGATTTTATAGATTTATTACAAAGAAAATTATTATTAATAGATGAGCTAATAGATAAATCCTATTTCCATAATAATTAATTGTTCAGGTGAAGATTTGTTGAGTACTGTATATTAGTTTCTGTGGAGATTCCCAATTCATCAATCTTAACAACAAATGTTGATATAATCGTTCAAATTTACTATAAAACATTAAATTAGAGTCATTATGAAAGGTGTAGTAACACTATTTTTTAGTACATTATTATTTATTTCATGCTCTTCAATTGCTACTGGTGTTGCAACTGAAATAATAAATGAACCCCTTAATCAAAGCATTCAAAATGATGGTGTTCCCACTGAAGGGAACATTCCTGATGGTATATGGATAGTGGGAGAACATATTTCACCTGGAACATATTCAACTACTGCTGGAAATTCATGCTACTGGGAAAGATTGAAAGGATTAACAGGCGATCTTAATGCTACATTAGCTAATGGTTTAGGTAGTGGAAAAAAAACAATTACAATCTTACCCACAGACCAAGGTTTTTCCACAAATGGATGCGGAACTTGGAAATTACTTAAAGATTCAGTTCAAATTGATTCAAATGTTTCGCCTGTACCTCAAGTATCTCATCTTATGTCCCCTACTCCCACTAAAGATTTAAATATCAAAACACTCACTTCATCTCAGAAAAATGGAGTTACAGCAACATTCACTCCTGTTCCCACATATACTCCTGTTCCTACATATACTCCTGTTCCTACATATACTCCTGCTCCCTTACCAAATCAAACACCTACGCCCCAACCAACGCCGACACCTGTTTCACAAATCACATCACCAACACCAACTGCAACACCTCAGACTGTTTCACAAAATGCCCCAATAAATTTAGATCAATGGGATTCATACAAAACATTCAGGAATAAAGTTATTTCAAATGAATACTATTGGTCCTTCATGCCTGAATTAGAACTAATCGACAAATACCAATTCCCTCAAAATACTATTGTTCAAGGTAGATTTCAGAATTTAGTAGACCATAATATTTTTTCCTTTAATGCTAATCAAGGACAATTATTAAGGGTACTAACCGAACCTAAAGGTAATGCAGGATGTTGCATGGATATTCAACTCTCTTATCAAGGAGAATCTGTGTACAGGCTTCAAGATACTGGAATCTTTAATCCATCAATTCCGAAAGATTTAAGTGATGAAAAAAACAGAGAAATTGAAACTCCTTATTTAGAATTAAATGATACTGGCACATATACACTAGAAATATTTAAGCTAAATTGGTACAACATTCCTGATGATGAATGGATATATACACCGAAAGATTATCTTTTATATGTATCTCTCAAATAATTCAGTGAAAAAATTAATTCAGAATGTGGAGGATAAAAAATCGTGATACATAAAGACTTTAATTTAGACCTGTATTTCATACGGCACGGAGAATCTCAATCCAACGCAACTCCCGGGCTAGCTGCTGGAAGTAACTACGACGCTCCTTTAACTGAGTTGGGGCATCAGCAAGCTAAATTATTGGGAGAGAGATTTAAAATAGAGAACCTTTCCTTCGACAAAATTTACAGCTCTACTATGACCCGAGCAATTCAAACCACTCAGAATATGCTTGAAGCAAAAGGTGAAGGACAAAGAGAATTCCCTAAAATAGAAGAAATAATCGAACAACAAATACCAGGATGGCGCGGAGTGCCTACTGAAAAGGCATACACTAGTGAAACTATGACTTATATCATGGAAAAAGGCCGAGACTTCGTAGGACCCGAAGGTGAAAGCATAAGGGAAGTACAGAAAAGAGCCACCAATTGGCTAGAAGACGAATTAATTTATAACCGTGAATTATGCAAAACACCTCAATCATTACGAGTGGCCATAGTGGCTCATGGAAATACAATGAGGTCAATTTTTCATTATATTATGGGTTTTGATCAAAGATTAATTTATAAAATTGGTGTCGACAATACTTCCATTTCTCGTTTTATCTTTAACAGCAAGGGATGGTCTGTTGTGTGCCTAAACGACAACGCCCACCTAAAAGGTCAATCTGTAGGAACATTTGAAGCAAGAAGCTAAATGTCTTAGACTCCTGATACCTCTAGTATGTCGATCCAGAGGATAAAAATATGATGCAGAGAATATCTAAATCAATGAAACTCGCACCTCCTCTACCATCTGTTTTAATTGTTTCTAAAAAATTAATAATTGGGAGAAGATTATGAATATATGTGTCGTATCTACTTTTGACGGTACCACTAATGACTATATGGAAATGTTTAATTCCACCAAAGAAAAGGGAGCAGGTTTTTTCAGCAATTATGATATAGGAATTATAAGAGAAGGAAAGATTGCCCTAATGATTAACATAACTGATATGGAAAAATTTCAGGAAATAATGATGTCTGAAGAAATGCAAGCATGGGATAAGAAATTCAATTGTACTGATGAAGTTTATTCATTAGAGAAAATGAATTAAATCTTTTCTTCGGATTCTTTCTTTATATAGAAACACAAAGACAATATGCTAACTGTGGCTATACTGGCAGACAGAGATAATCCAAATTGAGGTCCAAAGGTCTGAGCGAGAAAACCAAGAAATAAGCCTCCTAAAGCAGAAGATCCCCAGCCTAATTGATGTATGCTGGAAACTCGACCCCTGTATTCATCGGCAATCATATTTTGTAAAAAAGTGTTGTTAATTGTTGAAAATACAAGCCCGAATGCACCAACAATGGAGATTGAGACAACAGCGACGACAAAATTACTATTTAAGGCAAAGATGACTAATGAAAGACTTAGGCCAACACCACTGGTTACCTGGATTAAGCTAGAATCTCTAGATCTTGCAAATTGAGCCATTAGGATTGCACCGATCATGCCTCCAATTCCGCCACTCAGTAATAGATATCCATAACTTTGGACGCCACCCTCTAGAATATCTTCAGCAAACACCGGTAACAATGTAGTGTAGGAAGAAGTAAATACTCCGGCTACGATACCTATTGAGATTAATGCTATCATCACACGGTGTTGTCTTATGTATGAAAATCCTTCAATAAGATCAGACCAAGGTTTTTGAGCCTTTCCCTTGGAGTAAATTTCCTGTTTTGAAAGTTTGCTAAACATGATTGTTGTGAAGGCATACGCAACCCCAATGATCATAAATACTCCTTCAATTCCCCATATTTTCTCTATGAGTGGTAAGAAGACAGGACCGATGATTGCTGATCCTGTTCCTAACATTGATTGCAATGCAAAGGCGTTAACTAAATGTTCACGGGGCAATAAATTTGGCACCATAGCCTGTCTAGAAGGTATATCGAATGAGAGTAATATCCCATTAATCAAAGAGATGGATATAAGGTGCCATGGCTGTATTAAATTGAAAGCTACTAATAGGCCTGTTAGTAAAGCGGTGCCTGAAAAACAAGCTCGTGTTATTGTTACCAATCTAACCCTATTGACTCGATCGGCTATAACGCCTCCCCACATAGATAACACTAATATTGGACCCAAGCCTGTAAAGGTCAATATCCCTAAATAAAGCACTGTATTTGTTAATTCGTGCATTAGCCAAAGGTTTGCAGCCATTAGCATGAATATTCCGATATTTGACGTTGAATTGCCGATCCAGAAAATTCTATATTCACGAAATTTTAAAGCTTCGAACATTGAACCTACTTTAGATCAAAACAACTACAAATGATAGCAAGATTTGTAAAATGAAACTCAAGGATGAAAAAGCTTATTTAACAATAACTCTTGCCACTCTATTATGGAAAAGCTAATAATAAGTTCATGAGTTTTAGTTTATTTAGTTATCAATCTAGAAGATGGTTTGTTGCAGGTACTACATTTCTTTCTGTTGGAACATCTATAGGATTTGTACTATACGCATTTCAGGCTTTTGTTATTCCTTTAGAAGAAGAATTCGGATGGTCAAGAACTCAAATCAACTTCTCTTTATCCTTAGGCATAGCTAGTTCGTTTATATCTCCTGTAGTAGGCAGATTTTTAGACAAGTTTGGTGCTACTAAGATAATGTCTATTTCTTTATTACTAGTTACTTTAGGTTTCTTTATGAGAGGTTCTATGAGTGACTTATGGCAACTTTATTTATCAAGTATATTCCTATACGTAGGAATACCTGGTTCTACTCAACTTCCTGTCGGGAAACTGATGGGTTTATGGTTCCCTAAAATTAGGGGAAGAATGATAGGTTTTACTATGGCTGGAAATAATTTTTCAGCAGTTGTAACGGTCCCTATTGCAACTTTCATAATTCTGGCATCAGGCTGGAGATTTACTTTTTTCGCACTAGGTATATCAACATTTATCGTACTTATTTTAGTACTTTTATTTATAAGAGATGATAAAAATTATGATTTTGAATCTGAAAATAAAAATGAAGCGACGAAAGGCTCCGAAAAAGATTATGAATTATCAGAAGCCATTAAGACTAGTGCTTTTTGGTTTTTAACATCAGGGATAACTTTACAACAATTTGCTAGAACTACTGTTGTAATACAACTGGTCCCTCATTTTGTTGCTAAAGGTGTAAGTATTGGTTTAGCGTCTTCTATGATGTCTGCATTTGGAATATTTGCAGTTATAAGTAAATTAATAAGTGGATGGTTAAGTGATTTCATTCCATCTAGATTCATATTAATAGCTGTAGTGATTTTCCAAATGATAGGAATACAATTTGTTCTTGCTGATAGGCAAGAATTAATGTGGATAGGATCTTCATTAATGGGATTAGGAATTGGGGCTATGGGTGTACTGGGACCAGCAATTACAACTGAATTATTTGGATTGAAAAAATATTCTTCAATTTTTGGTTTTATCAATATGCCAATAGCATTACCTATAATTATTGGACCTATATTCTCTGGAATAATTTTTGATAGATTTCAAACTTATACTTTAGCTTTTAATCTTGTAGAGTTGATTTTAATAATTTCATTAATTAGTTTTATTTTTGTAAGAATAAAGCCTAATAAAAATAAGATTACAATCATAAATAAATAACTACATCATTAAGGGTTTTGCTCTTAATGAATTAATAATTCATTCCCAATTCTTATGACACCTTCTGTATTTAACGGTATCAATTTGATTGCAAACACAGGAGGTTTTTTATCTTGGATATCTAGCATAGATTTCAAAACATTTTTATCTGTCATGCCGTTACTAGGATTACAGTTAATAGCTAAACATCTATTAACAGGCTTTTCTACATTGAAAAACAGGCCATTAATTTCTATGTTTTTACCAATCCAATCAAATTCTTCCCATGGATTAATTCCTTCGATAATTATATTGGATCTAAATCTAGTATGTTCTATTTCATACCCTAATTGATTATTCAGATCATTCAAAGATTCTTGACTGTGTAGTGTCAATCCTCCATTCGGAGTATCGTGAAAATGATTCGAATTCTCACCACCTATAAATACAAAAGGAAATCTTTGAGGAAAATTCTTTATCAAATCAGTATCAGAATTAATAACAAATTCTGTAAATTTTTCTTCAATCTCATCTCTTTGAGTATCAACATTAGCGTTGATGATTGTGTTTCCATCATATCTTATGATTAGTTGTCTATTTTTCTCATCATATTCAACATTTAATTTAGCTATCTGAGGCATATGCATTAATGCAGCAAAATTTGTTTTTCTTTGCCATTCAAAATTATCTCTAGATCCTGCATCTTGAAATCTAAACCCAAACAATCTATCTCCTTCAATATAACCATTTTCATTTAAAGTTAATGATTCTGATTTTGAAGGAGTTAAGGATTTGATTGGGTACTTATATAATTTTGTGATTTTCATTTTAATAAATATTAATAACTAATTTTGATGTTTTTCAAAGATATCATCAGCTATTTCATGTAAATCTTTACTTAATAGATTGCGACCAAAATCTTGATACCAATATCTACCAATTTTTGTTGGAATAATTACATTTTCTAGTAGGAATTTTAATGTTTTAACATCTTCCTCACCACCTAGCTGATTATTTGTATTTTGATTTGCAATCATAACTCTAAAATAATAATCCAATGCTAAGTAATCATCTTCAGAAATATCTTTTATATCAAGATCTCTTTTAGAAAATATTTTTCTGAAATCTGGATTATCGTACACTGCCCTCATTCTTGATAAATGATGTTCTGCTTTTTGATATGCAAAACTTCTTACTGAATCTTTATGCTGAATCCGTAATTGATATATGAGTACTGATGCTACAAGTATAGTAGCGACACCGGTTAGTAATTGAGCTATTACTACTAAATCCATTTTTGACTCCTAATTTTTAAATCTTATTTTTCACTATCATTAAAAAC
The DNA here is from genome assembly GCA_022447825.1 of SAR202 cluster bacterium. Classification (GTDB taxonomy): domain Bacteria; phylum Chloroflexota; class Dehalococcoidia; order Lucifugimonadales; family UBA826; genus AG-426-M11. The sequence continues at coordinate 12,055 of JAKUTY010000019.1, read as the reverse complement.
TAACTTTGGACTATTGATTTTGCGTCTTTGACAGTTAGTCGTATGATAGCCCCGTTACGGTAGAAATAAAACAATACTGGAATTGGAGGAAATTATGAGGTTGGAAAATAAAGTTGCTCTTATAACAGGATCTGCAAACGGTAAACAGGGAGAATTGATGGGATTTGGAGGTGCTTGTGCTTGGAAATTTGTCAATGAAGGAGCCAAAGTAATGCTTGCTGATATTGACGAAAAAGCTGGATTGGCAACATTAAAAGAACTTCAGGAGGCTAAATTTGAAGTAGATTTTATTAAATTAGATGTAACAAATGAATCGAGCTGGACTAAAGCTGTGGAATCTACCGTTTCAAAATTTGGAAAGATAGATATCTTGGTTAATAATGCAGGAACAGCTCTAACTAATACCTTGGACCAAACCACAGAGGCAGATTGGGATGCGCAAATGAATGTTCACGCTAAGGGTTCTTTTTTTGGAATCAAACACGTTGTACCAATCATGAAGGACAATGGAGGTGGTTCGATTGTTAATTTATCATCGATAAATGGGTTAGTTGGAAGTCCAACATCTACTGCTTATCATGTAGCAAAAGGTGGAGTTCGTTTACTAACTAAGTCTGCAGCGATTCAATATGCAAAATTTTCTATTCGAGTTAATTCAGTTCACCCAGGTTATGCAGAAACTCCTATGACAGAACCCTTATTTAATACATCTGATTCCTTAGGGTCTAGACTTAGTCGAGTTCCAATGGGACGACTAGGTACAGCTGATGAAATAGCCATGGGAATTCTATTTCTAGCCTCTGATGAGTCATCTTTTATGACAGGGTCTGAGTTAGTTATGGACGGAGGAATGACAGCGCAATAATCAATAATAAACATTAGGTGTATTATTTCTGTGATCCTAGTAAACAAGTAAAAACTCTCTATATAAAAATATATATTGATTTAACATACCGATTGAATAAGGGAGAATCAAATGACAAAAATACCAGTTTTATTATTAATCATGCTTTTTTCTTTAATGCTCATAGGATGTAATGCAGTTGGTTTAGGTACTGGAATTGATGTAACTGAATTAAAAAAACAACAAATTCAAGAATGTCAAAAAGAGCTTATTAACATTAGAGAGGATGGAGTATTTAGCTTTAGAGAATGTCTAGACCAAATAGAACTACGCTCTGGGTCCATTAACTTAGAAGATGCTAAAAATCAGGCCATAGAAAATATTCTTTTTGAGGAAGAAAAAGATAAATCTATTGTAACGATGCAAAAATGCCTAGAAAGTGAATTTACTAAAAGAATGTCTAATTCGACGGGTCAAAAAGCCGCGAATGATTTTTGTAAAAGTCAATCTCGAAAAGTTTATAAAGGAGATCATAAAAATCTAGAATCTGAAGAAATAGAAACAGATTTAAACGTTTCTCTCAAAACGGCAGAAACATGTCTTGAGGAATCTGAAGAAATTCCACTAACTACTGTCTTTGGTGCGGATACAAGCTCTTTTAAAGAATCTCTCATGAAAAACTGTCTTAAAGCCGCTGAGACCACTTTTGATCTAGCTGATGGTACTGATAATTTTGATGCAGTTCTAGCCAAAGCTTCCGCTAAACAGATGCATTCTGTTATGACAGAATGTATGAATCGACCAATTAAAGGTTCACTATCTACAAGTCGAAAACAAGTAATGTGTGAAAAAGAATCACAACGTGCTTTTGAAAATTCCGGAGGAAGTACTCAAAAATTAGTACCTACAACCTCTAAGAAAACATCTGATTCTACAAAAGAATCCAACAATAATACAGAAGACATTATAGAGAAATTTGAATCAAGAATTGATGATCTTGAAGAACAAATTGAGGAACTCCAAAATATATTAAAAGAACTGATCCAATAAAATTCTAAGGTAAGGGCTAAAAACCCTTACCTTATACTATGCATCTTGCTTGAAATAAAACTTAGTTTTTGACAAACACCGGCTGAGTCCAAGCTTTTCCACCGGAAGAAGAATAAATTGTAGCTCGGACATATGTTTCATTACCCGCAATTTTATAGTGTGCCGATGTTCCTACAGACTGTGATAAAAGATCACCATTCAGGCCAGAAAAAATGGTTTTATAAATAAAATCACTCTCCTGTTCTATTTCAATATTAATTTCATTTTCGGTAGTAACGTGAGTAACTAAAGTAACACCTGTAGAAAAATAAAAATCTCCTATCGTTAGACATTCCATAATTGAAGGTACAGAGAGATCTTTAGCTGGCACCATCACCCATCCTCTTCCTGGATTACTCATGCTAGGAAGCCAATCATGATAATTATGTGAATCATCAGTAGCAGTTCCAAATAGAACTCTGCCAGAACTAAGTACCTTGTCCCATATTTCTTCATCACTTGGTTTTCCAGGAGCACCATACATATTATTTTGAGGGTGAGAATTATGAACCTCAATCAAACTTGCTCCACGAATCTGAGAAATATGAGTATGATCAAATGCCCAACGGAAATTTGGATGGTTAATTTGAGCTATGCCACCAGCATCTCTAATAGAATTCACGTTTGCTTGTATAGTAGCAACAATATCGGTCCCATCTGTAGGTTCAACTACTCTTGAAACTCCAATTCCATTGATATGTATAGGAATTGATCCCATGTTAATTTGAGCTGTAATTTCCTCTCCCGGAACCATCAGTAACCCATCGATTTCTTGGTCAAGAATCGTTCGATGATTATGATCACTAAGTACTAGAAAATCATACCCGTGCTCTTTATACCAGTTAGCGACCCATTTTGGATCAGCATCGCCATCTGATTCAGTTGTATGAGTATGAAGGTTACCTTTAAACCATTTTTGTTTGGGCAAATTAATCTCCTTATAATGAATATTAAATTTTTCCGCAAAACCAATGAAGGTTAATAGTTATTCCTTAGTATTAATTTAGAATTATTTAAATTTACCTCTACCAACTATAGGTATAGATTCTTCAAACAAATCTCCTCTGTATACAAAATATTCATCGTGAAGATTTATAGTTGTGTCTCCGTGCATAGGCCTAAGTAGGACTTTATCTCCTACTTTTAGGTTATTATTTTGAGGATCATCAATTAAACATTTGCTGTGCTCTTCAGAAAGACTGCCAAAAGTAATTCCTTTGGGAAATATGACTTCTGGAAGTCCTTGATCCATAGAAATTGATTTTAACCCACAATCTAAAACTATCCTGTCATCTCTTCGTGATATTACTGTGGATAGTACTGATAAAGCAGGATCAAAATCGTCAAAAATTTTTAAGTAGTTCCCATCCATAAATATATATGAACCACATTGCAATTCTGTAATACCATCAATAGTTGAAGTAATGTTATAAGTACCAGTTCCTGAAGCTGACACTATATCCACTTCAATACCGTTTTCTACAAGTAGGTTTTTTGCTTCTATGAGTATATTCATAGCTTTTGTAGCTTCTGAAACTCTATCTTCATAATTGTTTATATTTACTGTATGTCCCTCATAACCCATAATGCCTTCAAATTTTAATCCGTTTTTGGACTTAATTAATTTCACAAATTCAATAATTTCATCTAGCTCTACTCCACACCTATCCATACCTACATTTACTTCAACAATCACACTTAAAGTTCGTGAATCTTTCACAAAAGCTTCTGAAAGATCTTCAAGGTTTTGTTCATTTTCTACCGCAACAATTACTTTACTGATTTTATTTACATCAACTAAACGTTGGATTTTAGATTTACCCACAATTTGATTAGGAATTAATATTTCTTTTATTCCAGAAGCTGCCATTTGTTCAGCTTCACCTAATTTAGCGCAACAAATACCTATTGCACCTTGTGCTATCTGTTTTTTAGCCCAATAAGGACTTTTATTGGTCTTTGAATGAGGTCTCATAGATACGTTTTGAGAGTTTGCAAAATCCTGCATGTTTTTGATGTTTTTTTCTGCTACATCCAAGTCAACTATTATGGAAGGGGTATCTACATCAAAAATGGGCATTCCTTTTTGGTATGTTGATCCTTGATTCACATCAGAACCATATGCACCTTGCATGTAAGTATCAGTATATTTATTCATTTGTGACAATCCTTATTATCAAACATATTATGTGCCATTTACCTAAATGGTTTTAGTTAAAACAAATGAAGTATAGGCGATATCTTGTATAAATCACATTAATCTAATAAATCACACGCTGGACGATATAAAAAACCAAGATCATGTAAAAAACAATTAATCATTCCGTCAAATATTGCTGAAATAAGCCAAGGCGTACTAGTGAAAATCAAACCAATTACAATAACAAACAAAAATAAGATCCCGAAAAATAAAAAGGAACAACCTTCTTTAAAAAATTTTAAAGCCTTCATTATTTAATAAAAACTAAAATTCCAAATTTGAACATCTTTCGCACACATCTTCTGGAATAATTTTGAGGTACATTAAAATTTTAAAAACCTTACATCCTGCACAAAATCCTATAAAAGCTTCTAGACATGCGAACAAAGTCAACACTGAAATTAGAATAATAGAAAAATTAACAAACCCAAAAAGAAATGTTACAACTGTACTTAATGAAAAAATAAGACCAACACCCTGTGCAAATCTTTTTGGAGGTCCCGGAACTAATTTTTCTTGGAAATTTAATTTTGGAACAAGAAATTTAGTTACAACAAGTGCTAAAGGGCTGATTTTTGGACCTGATGTAACTCTAGCTAAAAATCCATATACCAATAGTGCTAAAGGAATTAATACATAACTGTTATTTTGACTCAATAAATACAATGTAGCTACAGACATTAAAATCACACCTGTTGCTACAAGTCTTGCAGCGACTTCATTTATTGTTTCTGGAAAAGTGAAAAAATTATCTATATATTTATTCATAATTCAAGTATTCCTGTCATATTTTTTACGATAATCATATGAATCAAATTTCAGTTTAAAGGTTTGTATCTAATATCCTTGACACGCTTCTAACCATTGATTCAATTGATTCTGATGCTTTTTGAACTTCTGGAGATTCCCAACTAGACCGTGATTTTTCGTAACCTAATTCAGCTTCAATATTATTTTCATATGGAGTAATTAGGCGCAAAACACCTATAGAACCATATGTAACTTCCGAAACTTGCGGAATTGAAGCATCTGAGGGTAATGATTCTACGTATGAAGTCATAAAACGAATTACTTCATCGATCTTACCTACTCTAGCTTTAAATATATTTCGAGATAATACTCCAGGTTTGCCTGATCCTTTATACTCTGCATTAATCAATATTTTTGATAATCGAAAGGTAAAGGATAAACACCTTTCATGTATGGAATTTACCAATTCAATTCTTTCTTTGTTTTGATTCATAGTTGCGTGATTGTATTCTTCAACTTCTTCCAAGCTTTCAAATAATCGAGAAGTAGTAAAAACTGGTCCTCCAGGGTCAGTAATATTACAACTTGGTCCAACAGTAATAACCCCAGGGTATTTTTTAGTCGGATTTTGCATTGGCATATTAAATTCTTTTATCACATCTGGAACTAACGATGACCAAGAAGTAGTATTCGATACTCTAATTAGATTCATACCATATTTATAATCAGCCATGTTTATCTCCTTAGCTATAATGTCTCATCTATTTTTGAGCAAAAAAAAACCCCTCAATTTGAGGGGTTTGTCAAAATAAAAAAAGCGTCGAAGTCAGACAAACCTCTCAGTTTGCAAACAACAACAACAATTTGAATTAGTATTTTTGTGCATGCAGGTAAGGTAGCACAAAAATGAATATATGTACAAACAATTACAAGTTAACAAATCATTCAATAGAGATATAGTTCTATAAAATTTTTAAGTTAATTGTCTCCAATTATCATCTAATTTTTCAAATATTTCTTCATACTCTTTTACAGTATTTTTATATTTATCAATTTTTTGAGACATAAATTTAATATTCTCTTTAACATGAGATAGATTTTTTGAACCAATTATTAGTACATGAATTTCATCTCTTAACAAAGAAAACGCCATAGATAGCTCTATGGGATCAAAAGTATCTAGATCGATATCTAACTCGTCAGACATTTTCAGAACTCTTTTAAAATATTCATCATAAGCCTGGCCAAAAGAATCATGAGTTGAATTATTTCTATGATTCCTTACACCTAATAAAGCCGCATTACCTATAGGTCTTTTAGCTATTATTCCTAAATCGCTATTGTTGGATTCTGATAAAATATTTTTGCTTCGAGCTCTTTGGTCAGACACACTGTAACTTGTTTGCAAGGCATCAAATAAATTAGACTTCACAGCCCATTCGGCAGCTTCATTATCCCCTGAGTACCCAATAAATTTAGTTTTCCCTTCTTTCTTACAGTCTTGCAAAGCTCTTATTACATCACCTTGTTCTAATATATGTTTTTCACAAGAATGTAATTGAACTAAATCTATTACATCAGTTTTTAGATTTTTTAAACTTTTCTCTACTGATGCCTTAATTTTTTCATAAGTCCATTCAGAATCAGGTGAGGTGGTTCTTCCAGTTCCTGCTTTTGTAGCTAAAAAATATTCGTTTCTTCTATGAGATACAGATCTGCCTACTATAGATTCACTATCTACATACATTGCTGCAGTATCCAAAAAATTTATGCCATTATCAAGGCTATAATTTAAAATGTTATCTGCTTCTTTATATCCATCAAAACCTAATTGAAATCCAACTTCGGCTAAGCCTAACCCTAGCTTACTTACATTAATTCCAGTTTTACCAAAAATATTATTTTCCATTTTTTATATCCTGTAATAATTATTATTTTACAAACAAAGTTGTACTGATTTGTTCGGGAATAAAGCTAGATATATCTTCACCGTAAAACTCTTCATAAGTTTTATCCCATAAAATCATCAATTTGTTTTTGTTGATAAATAGTCGTTTAGCGTAATGCTTATAACAATGGGCAAACCCAGGTCTACCTAACATATTTTTAGCATGCATACTTTGAAGACTTATCGGATATTCAATATCCTCTGTCTCGTAATAAGCCAGGATAATATTTATATATTGCCTATAATGATTTCTGAATCTATATCTCTCGACATCATTATTTAAGTTTTCCCATGCATTAGCTCCTCGTAACCAAATTTCTGTTAATGATGCATCAGTTACTGTCTCTTTTGTAACATCCTCAAACCTAGATGCAATCTGATAGTTAGCTGCTCTAATCGAATCTCTATGTTGTATTTGCAATTGATCATTTTGTTTTCTAAGCTGAAATACAAGAACTAAAGCAACTATCAGTGTAGCCAAGCTTGTTATGATTTGTGCAACTAATACGAACACATCCATGTATTACTCCAAGTCTAACCTGTACGATTCATTTCTTTAAGCAGGTGGATCTTCTTGAAATAAAGTTACACCCAAATCTAGATATTTTTGTCTTTCTTCTGGTTTGGTTCCAGTACCCATAGCTATACGAATCCCGGTACCTTCTAACTGCTCAGCAACATTTAACATGCAATCTTCAACAGTTTTTAAAGGATAACCAGTATGTCCTTCCATATTAAAAGATAAATCATTAGGTCCAAATGTAACTACACTCACTCCGGGTTTAGCCAGTTTTTGAATATTTGTTACAGCTTCAACAGACTCTACCTGAATACTTAAAATTACATAATCATTAAACCATTTTGCATATTCAAGTCTGTTAAAACCTTTTGCTGCGCTTCTCAATCCTCTACGAGCCTCCCCTCCCCAACTACGGCGACCAACCTGTGGATAGTATGTGTAATCAAGAGCATCATTTACTGTTTCTTCTTCCATTACTTCAGGAACCAAAACTGCACTGCATCCTAAATCTAGATACCTGCCAACCAAATATGCATGACGGGTATGAGGAATTCTCAACTGAACATCAATACCTAATTCCTCAGCAGCTATACAGTAAGCAACAAGAGATTCTTCAGTAAAAGCAGTATGCTGACCATCAATCCAGATATAGTCGTATCTACCTGTAGCCCAAATATCTGCCAATTCATTTTTAGAAGTCTGGAGAGATCCCCGTAATGCAACTAAGACTTCTCCGTCTTTTATACGCTGTCTGAGTGTTTTATCCTGCGCCATAAGTATCCTCCCTTAATCAAATCGTAATAATTCGCACATCTTAACATTTCAATTAAAAAATTTTCTTGGCATAATAATTGTCATTTAACTGTGAAATTAATTGTGTTTAAGGAATCAGACCTTTTTCAATGAATAATATAAAAATATTAGAAGCTAACAATCTAACGCTTATGTCTGATTGCCTAAATATCAGAAAAAAGGTTTTTATCGAAGAACAAGGAGTTCCTGAAGAAATCGAATTGGATGAATTAGATAAATCTTCATTTCATGCAATATGTTTTTTAAATAACCATCCGGTAGCTACTGGTAGATTAATCAAAGTGTCTGAAAATCATTTTCAAATAGGAAGAATGGCTGTACTTAAAGAATACAGAAAACATGGTTTAGGTAAAGCTGTAATAGACTTTTTAGAAAATGAAGCCATTGAAACAGGTGCAAAAACCATCACTTTGCATGCTCAAGAATATGTTAAAAACTTCTATTTGAAATCTGGATATTATGAAAAAGGTAATGTTTTTTTAGAAGCGGGGATTTCACATATAGAAATGTATAAAAACTTAACTGATTAATTGATTAATTGATTAATTTAAGTTGTTTAATATCTGCACCATGAAAATTCACTTAAGAAATCTTTTAATAACTATTTTTATTTTTGTTACTGTTTCATGCGGAGAACTAACAGTGGATGAAGCCGATTCATCCACTACTGATTTAAATACTGCCGTTGAAACAGTAAATCAATTAAAAGACACTGCTACGATCCCAATCGCTACGATCCCACTCGCTACGATTCAACCCACTCAAGTTCCCTTACCTATACCATCTCCTGTATTTGTAGACACTGAATTAACGGAAATAGATTGTTCAACAATCGAAACATTAAATTCAGACCAAACTATAGATAGCAAACTTTCCATGATTGTGCATCCTTTAGAATTTAGATGGGATATGGATAGTGCATCCCCAGAATTGGAAATTTTTTGGATAGATTACGATGGAAATGAAGTAAGTTTCGGAGAAATCAAAGCATCGTTAAATGTTGGAACTCATGTAGGCCATCCATGGGTAGTAAGAGAGAAAAATGGCGAATGCGTAATGGGATTTATGATCGAAAAATCTAATCTAACAGATGATCCACAAAAGTTCTTTGCTAACGTCTATATTGAAGATTCAGAATGGGTATCAAAAACAACTGTATATAACCCCAACTTATCAGACATAGAAGTAGGGAGTTTGTATCCATCTGTAAACTCTGGCGAAATACTATTCGAATCAGATTTACACGGTCAAAATGGAACGGATATATATGTATTAGACCAAAGAGCCGAACCTGATCAATTAATCCAACTTACAAACTTTCCATCTAATGAGATTATCAATGAAACTCCATCATGGTCGCCAGAAGGGATCCTTTTCGCATCAACCATGCATAATGAATATGGGAGTTTAGAAATTTATAGTATGGATATTTACGGGGAGAACATAAAGCGATTGACTGTATCAGGATCTGATTTAACCATGGCATATTACCCACAGTTTTCTGAAACCTTAGGGGGTAAAATTCTATACTTATCTAATCAAAGTCTTGATCCAGATTCACCATACGAAAATTTCAGTATCTTTATGATGAACTATGATGGAACTAATATTATTCAATTAACAGATCCAAATAGTGATGAAATGTATGCATCTTGGCATCCAGACGGAGAAAAAATCATTTTTTCTTCTAACATGGATGGACAAGAAGGATATGACATTTACACGATGGACATCACTGGATCTTGGGACACAGAACTGAATGATTATGTTGCAGGCGGAAGCAATATAGAAAGATTAACTTATGGTGGCGTCAGATATGGTGAAGAAACCTCATACATGATGCCCAAGTTTTCACCAGATGGCAATATGATTGTTTGGGTTGATAATTCTGAAGACTTAGATCGATGGGACCTAACTCTAATGAGATTTTTTGATGATAATGGAGTTGGCATATACCCATTAACTAGTAGCGAAACTCATCCATTATTTAATTCAGAAAAAAAACCTAACCTACCAACAAATTCTCAAATGTATTTCGTGGGCCCTAGTTGGATTGATTGTAATGATATTGAAATCCAGACAGGTAATTGCTTAAACAACAAAATCATTTTTTCTTCTAACTTTAACCAAAAAAACAATCCTGAATTATTTGAAATATATACGATGACACTTCCTGAGCTAAGTAAATTCGACTTAATTTTTGATGGTATATCAGAAGAAGAACAATCTCCTATAACAGTAGAAAGAATTGATTCATTATGTCTTGACTGTGATGAAAAAATAAATTCCCCAATAGTGACTATGATTGAAGAGTATATTCCTCCTTCAACTACAGTACAGTCAGAATATATACCTTTTTCACCGATAACATCGTCAGACTCAGTAGATAAGTGTATGGCATCACCAGACGAAACAATGCTGAATTTTTTCGAAATGTTAGAATGTTGGGCATCAAGTACTACAGATGAATCCTCCTTAGATGAATATGCACAAACAAAACCATCTGCACCAACGTCAGAAAACGAATTTGAGTACTCAGGATGGTATGGATCAACAGCTAGTACCCTATCTCAAAACTCAAAATTCTGGACAGATCAGATTATTTTCAGCTCTGATATGGATGGACAAAACCTAATGGACTTATACGCTATTTATCCTGATGGTAGTGGGTTAACTCAAATTACATCCTCAGGATCAAATTATAATTCCCCAACAATTTCCACTAAAAACAACGAAATGTTTTTCTACTCAGATATAGATGGCCAACAGTATGGTTACGATATCTACAAAATTAATTTAGATGACATGACTACAACAAGATTAACTTTCAGTGGAGATACAGAATTAAATTCTCAACCTGTAATTTCACCTGACGGTACAAAACTTCTCTATCATGTTAATGTGGACCAGGATTCAAAAATCATGATAATGAATGTAGACGGTACTAATCCAAATAATCTGATTCCTGAATCGTTGTATTCAACAGACTTTGTACAAACATTTAGAGATTCAAACTGGTATCCTGATGGAAATAAAATTATTTTTACTTCAGATATTAATTTAGATTCAAATGTCCCCGATGATGCAAATAGCATCTACGAAATAAATATAGACGGAACCGGAATTACAAAACTGACAAAAGATGACAATAGGGCAATACTTTCCAATCCTGTATGGTCTCCAGACGGAACTAAAATTGCCTATGTATCTAATACAAAAACTGTTGATGAACTGACTTTCAATGATATATTTGACCCTAAAAGCAATTTAATGATGCTTGATCCTGTTAAAGGAAACAGTTGCACTGTATTGAATAGTCCTGATTCTCTAGAAAGTTACCCATTCTGGTCAGCTGATGGCACTAAATTGTTTTTCACGACTACCTATGACAATTTCACTTCCATATATTCAGTAGATGCTACATGCGATACTACAGATGTTCCTGTGCACATATTACCGTTCGATTTACCTTTTGATTTTTAATCTTAATTTTATTTTTGTGACTAAAACTTCATAAAATTATTTTAAAAAAACAAGTGCAAAAATTGCTTGACAAAAGGTATTGACAATGCAGTGTGTCAATGTGCTATGATCGTATCAGAGTTAGGGTAGTGTCCGGCGAAACTATAAAGTGGATAGGAGCCTACAAAAAAACCCTCACCGAGCAATCGGGTTGCTAAGGTAAAAAACCTGGCAGGAATGTAGAGGATCGAACCGCAAGGATAGAGAAACTACAGGAAAACAGGAAAACCAACTTTGAAAGGGAAACCTAGAAAAAGGAAGGTTCATAGCATTTAGATAAAATGAGGATGGGAACCTTGTCTATCTGCGTTCCCTAGCTTTAAATTAATCCCCTGAAAAGGGGATTTTTTATTTTCTAAAACTTTCTAA
>JAKUTY010000018.1 GCA_022447825.1 SAR202 cluster bacterium | reverse complement strand
CATATCCATTAGGAAGGGGATCACTAGGATTAAGTAGGCCTAATTGTTCTAACGTTTGCCCCTCTGCAAGCTTGATTTGTGATTGAACTATGTCTACTCCGGTTACCTCTTCAGTAACAGTATGCTCTACTTGAAGTCTTGCGTTTCCTTCAATAAATGCAAATGAATCAAATTCATTATTTTTTGATGGGTAAACTAAAAATTCAAATGTTCCTAAATTTGAATAGTTAACGGACTTAGCAAGAGTCATTGCTGATTCTATAATTTTTTTTCTGAGGCTATCTTTTAAAAATGGGGCAGGAGCAATTTCTACAATTTTTTGATATCGTCTTTGTATACTGCATTCTCTTTCACCTAAATAAGTGACAGATCCATGCATGTCTCCAAGAATCTGTACTTCAATGTGCCTAGCTTTTGGTAGAAACTGTTCAACATAAAGGTCTGGGTTACCGAAGCTTCTATTTGCTTCAGACTGACATCTTTTGAATAGCCTGTCTAAATCATCTATGTTTGTTACAGCTCTGGTCCCTCTGCCTCCACCTCCAGCGATAGCCTTTAGCATGATTCCAGAAGATTCTCCCAGGCTGTTGAAGAATTCTCTAGCTTCTTCCAATGTAGTTGCAGAATAAAGTCCCTTTAGTATCGGTACATTGGCTTTGTCTGCTGCCTTTCTTGCAGTTCCTTTATCTCCAAATAGTTGCAACATTTCTACAGATGGACCTATGAAAATCAAATTTGCATCTATACATTTTTGAGCAAAATCCGAATTTTCTGCTAAAAACCCATATCCTGGGTGTATTGCATTACAGTTAGATGATGTAGCTAATTCAATGATTCTGTCTATATTAAGGTAAGCAGGGACACCTGATTGGTTTAAGCTAAGAGATTCGTCTGTAACTTTTGTGTGGAGTGATTTAGAATCTTCTTCAGAGTAAATTGATACGGTTTCTATACCTAATTCTGAAGCAGCTCTAGAAATTCTGATAGCGATTTCGCCTCTATTAGCGATTAATATTTTTTTTATTTCCATTTTATTCCCATAATAATCTGATATTTCAAATGAAATTACTTGATAAATATTAACTAGTCAAGTGCGAAATATTATGCTTGATAATTTACCTTTAATATTTTTTTAATCTTTATGAAAAACTTTTGTTACATTTGACTAGTAAATTGGTTTTAATAGTTATGATTTGTTTGACATTAGCACTGTTTCACTATTAATATTTGGGAACTATTCTCATTTAAGTCAATTTACTGCATGACAGTAATTGTTTGTTATAGTACACAGGTGTTGACACTTTTTTGACACTATTACACAATGATTTTTGTGTTTTGATTAGATAAAATAATTTAGGTTATACTTAACTAACTTTTTTAGTTAGTATGTACTTATAGGTGAAAGGAAATGGAGTCTTATTGTTCGCACTGTAATGGTCGATTAGTTAGAAGATTAGATGAAATTGCTTGTCTAAGATGTGGCAAAATCCAATATGTTTCTGGTTTAAACGCAAAGTCGAATATAACCAAAAAACTAAAAAATGAATGGGTTTTAGGAATACATAAAGACATGTTTCAAGTTGAGTATGAGATAGTTCATAATGAAGAAAGTAAGCCAATTCCTGTGAAAGGGATGTATTCAGCTCAACCGTATGCTTCGTGTGTCAAAATTTCTGGTCCAACTAAAATACTGCGCATGACTGTTGCTAGAGACAAGCTGAGGAAAAATTTTTATCAAACTACAGGCCTTAGGTTAAAGGATTTAGAAAAGGTTATTAGCTAGTTTTGGGTATTTTTTGAGAAATTCTTTTAAGCATTCCCTGAAATATAATTTTGTGTAAAGGTAATAATCCCAACCAGTATATTCTTCCAAAAACTGAATTTGTATCAAACCCTGCAGTCTGCTTGAGAACACTTCCTTTTTTATCCTCCAAAACTTGAAATTCTAACCATGCTTTTCCGGGCAATTTCATTTCTGCTTCTAGTCTGACAAATTGATTATGTTTTGATTCTGAAATTCTCCACCAGTCTAACGTGTCTCCTACAATAAATTTTTCTGAATTTCGTCTAGTTCTTCTTCTTAATCCTACTCCTCCAACTGCAAGATCTATCCATCCACGAATATTCCATAAAAGGTTAGCAAAGTACCAACCGTTTTCTCCACCTATTTTGTTTATAGGGTCAAATGCTTTGATCGGGTCAACAGGAAGAGTGATTTGTCTTGTGTCTCTGTATTGGTGTTTATAACTAGTTTGATCGTTTAAATTGAATTCGCTGATTCCTGAAGAAATTGAGTCATACCATCGGGACTCTGGTTCAGATGGTCGATTGACGTCGCTGTTGGTTCTGATTAAAGATTCTTTAATACCTATAGGTTTAATAGTGAATTCACTAATATGATCAGTATTTTCTATGATACTGTCAGATTTCAGGCTTTCTATTAATTTTTTCCCAACTCTTGCATAAACTGGTGTTACTAGCCCGAGCCATTTACTTGATAAATTTGGTGTTAGTACAGGAACTGAAATCATTAATCTCTTTTTACCTAAAATTTTTGCATAAATGCTCATTAGCTCTTTGTAAGTTACTTGATCAGGTCCACCTATTTGAATCACGCAACTGTTCATACTTTTTAGTTCAATTGATTCAATTAGATAAGATATAACATCATTAATCCAAATAGGTTGTGCAAGCGATGATACCCATTTTGGTGTAACCATTACTGGTAACCTTTCTACGAGGTTTTTCATTATTTCATAAGATAAGCTTCCGGAACCGATGATGATAGACGCTTGTATTTCCACACATGGAATTTGAGAAGATCTAAGAATTTGTCCAACTTCTTTTCTGCTTTCTAAATGTGGAGACAGATTTTCAGAATTTGTACCTAGTCCTCCCAGGTAAATTAAACGTTTCACTTTTGATTTTTTGGCTTCGTTGATGAAGTTCTTAGCACATAATGCTTCTTTGAATTGAAAATTTTCTTTTGCTGTTAATGAATGTACTAGATAATAAGCAACTTCAATATCTTCAAAAATATTCTGTAAAGTTTCAGTGTCTAGTAAATTACCATGAATTACTTCTAATTTTTCAGAATTAAATCTTTCTTTTATAGAGCTCGGGTTTCTAGCTAAACATCTAACTTCATGTCCTTCGGATAAAAGTTTATTTGTTAACCTAGAACCAACGTATCCAGTTGCACCGCATATCAAAATTTTCATTGTAGTCTCTTGATTAAAATTAATTTAAAAAGATCCGTTAATCTATATACATAGATTAACGGATCAAACGAGAATGAGGACTAATTTTTTACAGAATCTTTTTTAGCCGCATACCAAATAACTAGACCGAATGCAGTTTTGTTTACTAGATCCGCTAAATTATAAATTGCGTTCATTGCCTCCATTCCTTCTACTCCTAAGTTACCGAAATTACCCAGGATATATCCAATTGGGTAAATTGCCCAACCTATTAGGACTATTAGTCGGATTGTTTGGAATGCGAATTGACTTGATTGATTCCCGCTTTCGGCGTTAGCTTTCTTTGCATCTCCAAAGAAAATTAGATAAATGACATATAGCCACCCGATCATACCAATTCCAAATCCTACATATTTATCTAAGTTCCCTGTCTCTCCTAAATAACCTCCAATTAGCATTACTAATGAGCCTCCCAATAACTGCCAAAAAAGATTCGCTTTTACTTTTGTTACAGCCGATAGGATTAAATAAAATTCAACAATTTGTAGAGGTACAGTAATAAACCAATCAATATATCTAAGATCTGTAGGGCTTGTTCCTGTATCAATCCACAAGCCTCTCATGTATAGATAGTGCCAAAATGCTATTCCAGTAACTAATCCAGCAACTGTTACTGAAGTTTTCCATTTTTCTCCAACATCAAATCTTTCTAGGAAAAAGAATACTGTTGAAGCCAGCATTGCAGCTGTCGCTATCCAAAAACTCATTGCAACTAAATCCATTTGCTTCTCCTATATTATTTCTTTTAAGCTGTGATTTTTATAGAATTATTATTTTGCGATGTTTTGATTTCTCCTTTTTGATCAACTATTACTACATTGGTATTATTTGGTAAATCATCAAAATTTATTGAGTTACCAGCAATCCTGTCTAATAAGTTCGGTGATTGGTAATAATCTTGAATTACAATTGTTTGTGCTTTAATCTGGCTTGCTCTTTCATACATGTGCCTAAACCCTGTTTTTTCAGGAAGAATAATTTGAGTTGAGATCCCATTTTTTTCCAGAGATGAAGCCAGTTGTGAAATATGTTTTCTGCCCATTAAGTTACTTGTTTCTATATCAATAGAAGATTTATTTAAAAAATCTGACCCCGGTGGTCCAGGCTTTGTGAATAATGTACTTGCAGAAATATCATAAATTACTGCGTCAGAATCTGATTCCAAGCATAATTTTTGAAACGTGGATATGAATTTTTTGTTGTTAGCTGGGTGCGAATTTTCAGGTTTATCATGCGTAACAATCATTATTTTATTAACTGAAGGATCTTCAGTTTTTTTTACTTCATCAATTATTATGTGTGATGCATCTGCTTGAACTTTTCTCAAATGATTTATTAGTGGTATTACAACTCTTTCATCAGATGTCGCAAATCCTTCGAACATTTTCGCAGGGTCTGAAAGTTTTCCTAACCCGAAAATATCAGTTGAAATTTCCCAGCCGATAAATGCAAGTGGTGATGGTTGTGTAATTGCTAAAATCCACTGGTTTTCTACTTTTGTTTTGGAATACTCTAAGTCTGTCCAAGTTGAATATGTATTATCAAATGAGTCCAGAGGAGTTCCTGTGCCAAAAGCGTGAACTGTTACTCCATCATCAATTAAGCTCTGGTACCTTAATTTTTCAAAATACAGTTTATCTACATTTTGAAACCCCACAAATAACTCACTGTCATTATTCTTAGAGGAGAATTTTTTTATTTCATTTTCTATTTCTCTTGTTATTCCTAACATTTCTTTAGTAGATTTTAAAAACCTGAACCCTTCAATTGGCAATCCTGATCCTTTCAATCCTATATCCATATTACTTAAAAGCATTTCAATGCTTGGACAACCATTTTGATCTGTGTGATTTTCTAGATTCCAATCAAATTTCATTAGTATCTCCTCTTAATAAGTTCGTGATAATTGTTATATTTTTTATTTCTATATTTTTCCCGGATACTACAGATAAAATTGGTGAAGACTTAGCATTTCTGCCTATGATTGCCAGCACTTGTGTTTGGTATGACAACGTTGCAGTCAGATTGTGTTCGTTTAGCCATTTGGATATCTTTATAGCTAAACTTCTAAGTTTTAATGTATTGAAAAACTTTAATTCTTTGGTAATTTGATCTGAAATAATATCTATAAATATTTCGTTGTTTTTAAAATCAATATTTACATGTGGGGAATCAGTCTCTATTACTAGATTCCCCAACAAATCGAAGGACTTACTCATTTAGTTATTCTTGCTCACTTGTACTGATACTTATAGTTCCAGAAACTATCCACTCTGCTTTAGCTGAATCTTGACCAGTAGATTGAGGTACAGAGATATTCATATCAGTAAATTTATAATTTATCGTTGTCTTCCGACGATTTAGGAATTCGTATAATCCCTCTGCCATTTCTATCCAAGCACTTAAATTATTTGTAGTCATTTTTTCCTCCTATGCTGCTTTTGAATGCTCTTTTTTATCTTTCACATATATGGGGTCGACTGAAGCTCGTCCACACATTAGACACTTTAAAAATTTGCAGTCGTAATCTTGAAACTCTATTACATTCCCTCCGCATCTTTCGCAGTAAATTATGTTAGACATAATGCACATCTCCTTAAATATGTGTTTGATAAAACATATTGTGGACTATAAAACATCTTTTGTCAACATGTTGTATTTTATCAAACAAAATTAAGAGAAGTTTACTGTTTAGATGTATGAATTGGATTTAAGCCAATCGTATTGGTCTTTAATTGAGTGTTTCCAGTTTCGGGTACAAAAAATGAAATTTTTATTGTTGATTGAAGCTGGATTCGGGATTGGGCTATGTAATGTTTTAATTGCATAGCCCGTGATAACTGCTTGTCTTCCAACTAATTTATTTATAAGCCCGTTTATGTGTGCATAATATTCAACAAACTTTATGGGCGCTTCAATTTTGGGAGCAGATATTCCTGTCAACTTTTCCAACTCCATTAATAATTCTTTTACACTGACTTGGTTATTTCCAGATAGAATGACCTCTTTTATGTTTAGGTCACTTTTTTGCAATTCAATTGTTGCTTTAGATACATCTCTTACATCAATAAAATCATATGATCCATTGACGTATGCTGCGGTACCTTTTTTTGAGTGCGCAATAATAGTTTTGCCTATATTGGAAATTTTGAAATCATTGGGTCCTATTAATCCAGTGGGGTATAAGACTGATCCTCTAATATTTTCTGAATCTATTTCGTTTAAGAGGCTTTTAGTAGCTATGCCTTTTGATTCTGCATATGAACCTATGTATTTGTTTTTTGAATTAGGAATAGCATGAATAGAGCTCATATATATGAGCTCTATATTTCCTTGTTTTTTACATGCCTGTATAACATTTTCCATTCCATCAACATTGATTGAATATAACTTTTTCTTTTCAAATGGCATTAGAGATATATAGCTGGCCATATGAAATACTGTTTCTATTCCTTTGCATGCTGTTTCTAAACTGGTTAAATCAGTAATGTCTCCATTAACTATTTCTACATCAAGATTTTTAATGGGAGTAATGTCGCTTCCAAGTCTGCATAATACTCGAACTTCATAATTTTGATGAATAAGTTCTCTGACTAGGTTATTTCCCAGATGACCTGTAGCACCTGTAACTAAAACTTTCAGTTGATACTCCAGTAATTTATGCTGATAACTGCTTTGCAGAAGTGGGGATAGATAATTCAAGTATCTCAGAGATTTGAGGGGAATGATTTTCATTGAAAATTTTATCTATAATTAATTGTCCCTTACCTTCAATTAAAAAATTAGTCATTCCTAAAAACTTTTCAAAAATTTGAAGCTTAGTTACATCACTTTCAGGGTCACCGGAAGGGTAATTGACTTGTTCAGATATTTGGTCTGAATTTTTCATTGTGATGATTACTTTAGATGGCCAAGCTTGAGGATACATTTTATCTAATTGATGATTAGTTTTGACTTCTATTTTTTTAGATAGTGATAATGTTTTCTCGTCCGTAATTGTTGAATTTGTAAATTCTCTCATAGAGCATTGTGAATATATTAACCCTGTGGCTACACAGAAAGGTAATGAAAATTTTGCAGCCCAAGGTGATATTGGCTCCATTCCATCTAATAAGTCTAAAGCTTGAGAGTAAATTTGCACCTCAATATTTTCAATTTCTGAGAGATTAATTTTTTGGCTAAGAATAATTGCTGCATCTACTGCGGCATGCGTGTGGCGACAAGATGCATGAACTTTGAAGGAAACATAATTTATTTTCCATAATTCAGGGACTGAATCTATGATATTAAGATTTTTAGTCATATTTTCAATGTCCGGATTTTTAGACATTGAATTTAATAATCCTTTTTTACCCTCATAAATTTTTTGAGCTCCAGTAAATGATTCATTGGAAAGTTTGGCTGCTAAAATACCATCATGAGCAGCTTTCGCTGGATGTAATTGTTTTGACATTGCACCATTTTCAAGAAATTGCCACAAACCTGAAGCCATAGTTCCTGCACTACCCAAAGCGTTAATGGTTTGGGTGGTATCTAGTTTGTACAATCTGCATGCAGTAGCTACCGCACCCATTGTTCCTGCAGTACCTGTGGTGTGCCAGTTTTCATAGTGAGATGTTCCTAACGATTCCCCAGTTCTTATACAAACTTCATAGCCTATCGCGATTGAGTCGATTAACTCATCGAAATTGGCATTTATCTCTTCTGCTACTGCTAATGCAGTAGCTATAATGGGTGCTCCAGGGTGCGAAATAGAGGTTCTGTCTAAGTCATCCATTTCTACTACATGAGAAGTAGCAGCATTAGTGAAGGCAGCTAAAGGTGCAGAAGTTTTGAGTCCAGTAGATAGAATTGTAGATTTAGGATGCCCTCCTAATGATTGGACAATTTTATTAGCAATGTTTGAGGGGTCAGAATCAGCCCCGGCTATACAAGATCCAATCCAATCTAGTAAATATAATCGAGTAGTGTTTTTTATCTCAATGGGAACACTTGAATCTACAATAAATTTTGACAACTCTTCTGAAACGGACATTATTTCACCTATTTATGGAAAATTCTAACAATCTTTTTTCTGAAAATTATTAATATCAAAATCAAGCATATCAGAAAAGAAATAATTAATATTTTTGGGGTTCCAGATTCTTTATTGTTTTGGGCATGAAATGCTTTCACATCATTTATAGAAAGCGGTAGGTTAAGTAAATCGCTTGCTCCAAAAGATTCTTCAAGTCCTACTGCTATCCAAAGTTTACCAAATCCATTTTGGGGATCAGAGGAAACTAGATAGTATGTTCCTGATTCATTTAATTTAATAGATTTTTTCCAGAGTACCCAAGAATTTGTTTGAGTAAAAGGTTCGTAGAAAGTATTTGGTGCAAGTACATTAGCAGAAGATAATTCTGTAGACTTTTTTGAAGGTGAGATGATTTCTATTGTTGGCCTAAATTCTGATAATGAATCTAATTCAGGGATTCCTAATTCTAAATCAAGATTATCTCCTGATTTGGCCTCAAATTTTATCCAAGAATTCGGATTATTTTTTGATATTTGTTGATAAATAGCCTGAGAAATTTTAATTCCTTTTAGTTGATGTGCATTTTTAATCTCTGCATGGTTTTCCCATGCAACATGAGGAATGTGGGCAAAGACCGTACTGTTAGGGAAGTAAAAAAATAATGTAATGAAAAATAAAATTAAAAAGGTAGTTTTAGTCTTGATATTATCCCCCTAGCTGTAGATTCTAAATTCCCATCTTTCTTATTAGGTTTAGGAACGTATGGTATTTTGATTTTGAATTTCAATTTGTATGCTTGTACTAGAATTAACATTTCAGTTTTCGTTATAGAAAAGATTAATTTTATGATTTGTGATAGAGATTTTAGTGATTTTTGATTTCCAAATTTTCCAGAGTATGAAGTAGAAATCACTTTTAAATCATCTTGATATAAATCTATTTTAATAAAAATGATTTTGTCAGAAATATTGAATGTGAATTCATAATTACCTTCTCTAGAAAAAAAAGGAGAAACATGAAATTCTTTGGGATTTAAAAATGTTAAAGGATTAGGAGTGATCAAGTTTTTTTTGCTTAAGTGATAGTGATGTGATTCAGAAAAAGTGTTGTGGACTTCTACCAAAATCTCTTCTATTTCATTGGATGAGTTTACAGAAAAATAGAAAGAAGCAGGATTAAATGTATATCCAAAAAATGATGGGGAAGACAGCATCCAAAAAGTGTTTGGAGATTGAGATTCAGTATGTGTGAATTTACTTTTTAATTTATCTATAATTTGGGCGTTTGATGAATCTAAGTAATATTTGTTTTGTATTTTAAAAAAAAACCTGAAAATTTTAGGTAATTTTTCATTTGACGATAAATTTATTAATACCATTTTATGATAGAAATTAAATGAATGAGTTTTTGGTGAAAATCTTTTATGGAAAATTTTTCCTGTTGTAATCGTTGAATATTGCATTTTATATTAAAGAATTTAAGATTTTAGCTACTTTTTGACCGGAGACATATCCGTCTTCATGGAACCCATTTTGTAAATATGCACCACAATACATAACCCTATCGTTGTAGTTTAATGTTTTAAAATTTTTGAGATTTTCCTGTTCTGAATTATTTAATACTGGGTGTGCATAATCAGTTTCGTAAATTGTAAGGTGTTTGTTTGGAAAATTATGAGGATTTAACGTAACAAAAAAATTCGTTTTACTGTCTAACTTTTGTAATTTGTTCATGAAGTACGTTACCTGAACTTGTCCATTATTTGATTTTGAAATTACTGAATTCCAGGATGACCATAATTTAGAGTTTTTTGGCATAAATGTTTGATCTTTATGTAAAAAAACTTTATTAAAAGTGTATGGGTATTTACTCAATATTATTTTTTTTTCTGAAGGAATATTTTTCACTAATTCTGCAGCCTGATAAGAATGGGTTGCTACTACTGCATAATCAAATTTCTCTGTTTTCCCATTTTTAAATTTGAGTTGTATTTCATTTGTGTCACTTACGATGGCTTCTACTTCAGTATTTAAATTTATTTCACCTTTAAAGTTTTGTAAAAATTTGTTTATATAATTTACACTTCCTTTATTAACAGTTAGCCATTGGGGCCTGAATAAGACATTTAATAATCCATGGTTATCGAAAAAGTTGATAAATGTTGATGTAGGTATTTTTCTGGCATGATCAATATTAGATGACCAAATTGCAGAAGCCATAGGCATAAAATAGTTGTCAATTACTCTTTCAGGACAAAACATCTCTATGAGTGTATCGTAAATGGGAGTATCAATATTTCTGTACTTTTTTGAATTTTTTAGTTTATTTAAAGTTATTAAAATTGATAATAAAAACCTCCATTTTTCAAATAAAAAAAACGATTTTAATCTCGGAAAAAAACCTTTTAGATTTGTGCTGTAATTTATTTTATCCTCAATATTTTCATGAGAAAACGACATATCGCTTTTAATAAAATGGACATTAAGTTGATTTAGAAAATGTACAAAATTTCTGTAATTTTTTTTGTTAAACACAATAAAGCCAGTGTCTATTGAAATTGGTTTCTGCTGGTCATCTATAGTTTGAATAGTATTAGAATGACCTCCTATATAAGCATTTTTCTCAAATATTGAAATTTCAAATTGGTTATTTAAATTGTATGCTGCGGAAATTCCTGAGATTCCGCTTCCAATGATTGCTATTTTCATTTAGAAGTTTCTTTTTCGAAAAGATGGTTCATTACTACCCATTCTTTTCCAGAATTGTATCCAAATAATTCAGAACAGATTAATAAAAAAACACGAAACCTGTTTGTGAGAATCTTTGATTTAGATAAAGGAAATTCATGAGATAAATTTTGATAAATTTCCTTTTTATTAATATCAAGATTGCTTAACCAAGAATCTAAAGTTTTTTGGTAATGAATACCGTCAATTTCCCATGAATGTATAGCATTTAAATTTTTCTGGATATCAGTATAAAAATTTTTATATGGCATCATTCCACCAGTAAAAAAATTTTTTGACATCCAAGAGTTATCAAAATCGTCAAAAAATTGAGGGAATTTTTGATGTGAAAATACTTGAATGAAAAGTTTCCCATCGTCCAATAACCATTGATCTATGTTTTGCAATAATAATTGTGTGTTTCTAGTGTGCTCAAACATTTCTATTGAGATGATACGGTCAAATTTTTGATTGGTAGAAAACTTTGAAATATCAGACTTAACAACATTTAAATTATTTAAATGCATTGAGAATGCTTTTGATTGGATGAATTCTTGTTGAGAATTAGAATTTGTAACTGTAGTGATAAATGAATTTGGAAATTTTTTAGCAATATATAGACATAATGACCCCCATCCTGATCCCAACTCTAGGATTGAATGATTGTTATTAATGTCAGCTCTTTTTGTATATAAATCCAGGGTGTGGCTGTCACTAGTTTCAATGTTTTTTTGGAAATCATCCCCCTCTGCCCCACTAAATATCATATGTGAACTTAATATCTTTTCAAAAAAAATGGTTGGCAGTTCATAATGTTGAGAATTAGCTAAATTTGCATGAATTGTCATTTCACTATTTTTAGACATTTGTCGGAAGTTTTTTTGAATTTGTAAGATTTCACTTTCAGAGTGCTCTTGGATTTTTTTATAGTATTTGTTTAGTGCAATTCTAATAAAATATCTTAGTAATCGATCTGGTAGCACTTTGTTGTCTACAAAAAATTCGTACCACATTTTATTCTCTCGAAAATGAAAGTTGAATGTTGTCTATATGGCCGGAAGAAAATGCTCCTTGGCAATATGCGAAGTAGTACTGGAATTTTCGGAAATCCAATTCTGAAAAACCTAATTCAGCTAAAGCGTTCCAATTTTCAGATAAATTGTCGCTCCAATATTTTAAAGTTTTCACGTAATCTATTCTCAAAGATGTTTGTTCAGTAATTTTAAATCCAAAATTATTTGCAGATTCTTTAATGTACTGTAATGAGGGGAGTAATCCTCCTGGGAAAATAAACTTTTGAATAAAGTCACAGTTTTTTCTGTAAATCTCGTATCTTTCATCAGGGATTGTAATTACTTGAATTTGTAACGTTCCTTTATCATTGAGGATCTGAGAACATTTGTGGAAAAATTCATTGATTCCCTTATGACCTACTGCCTCGAGCATTTCAACAGAAAATATATGATCAAATTTGTTGTCGATTAATCTATAATCTTGTAATTCTATGGAAATTTTTGATTCTAGAGAGAGTTCAGAAATTAGTTCTTTTGAGAATTGAAATTGATTTTTAGATAAAGTTATTCCTGTGGACTGGCAATTAAATTGTTGTGAGGCTCTAGATATTAAGCCTCCCCATCCACAACCAATATCTAATATCGATGATTCCTTTTGGATTTTTGCCTTACTTAACAAGGAGTCTATTTTTTTTAATTGACCCTCATGTAATGTTTTTGTCTCCTCGGAAAATATTGCAGAGGAATATGTCATAGATTTATCTAAAAATCCTTTGAAAAAGTCATTACTCAAGTCGTAATGATCCTGAATGTTTTTTGGGGCTTTTTTAATGGAATTAGACGAGCGGATTCTTTGAGATATTATTGATGGTATCTTTCCTAATGCAAATCCGCTTACTATAGAGTACTCGTTGTTATTAGTTTGAGACAACAATTCAAAAATACCTGGCAAGTCATCAGTATCCCATTTACCTTTCAAGTAAGCGTGAGAAAATCCTATGTCGTAAGCCCACAAAATATCCCAAAATGTGCTCCACTCATGTACTGTAATTTCTTTTGATGAATCATTAGAAATCAATTTATCATTTGGAAGTCTGATATTAATTGGTAAATTATGCAAAGATTTCAAAATCAATGGGTGGATTAATTTGCCGAGTATGTTTGTGAAATTCATATGATGGGACTAAGAAATTCTTTTAGATGATGGAGAAATAAATCCTTCTATACTTAACTTTTGTTTAGCCCATCTTTTTAAAATGTTTTTTAATCTAAATTGAACTTCTTCTAAATATGTTTTGGGACTTTGTTCTTCAGAACCTTTTAATCCTAATTGGTCTAGTATGATTTCTCCTACTAAACTAGTTCCTCCTCGAATGTTGGTGATAGCTCGAATGATAATACTATTGGGGATTAATTGAAAAAATTGTTTTTCACTTTTTGAAGCATATTCGAGTATCAGTTTACCGGTTTTACTATTGTCGTCCAAAACTAAATTAATGTTGTTGATAATTCTTTTAAGTAACTCTGAAACTGATCCGTTCATTTGGGGAATCCATGCTCGTGTTTTGGCTTCAATTTCTTTAACTGCAGGGATATGATTTGAAGGCATTTCAAACGCAACAGCAGCATGTATGATGTGGTCCAATAAGCTTGGATCTTTTTCAAGTTGTAAAGCTGTAAGATCCCTGAATTGAACCGTGTGTAACGCTTCTCTTCCCTTGACTTGACTGAGGACTTTGTAAGTGTTGCTGTCAGTAGGGAAAAATTTTCTTTGTAGTTCATACCAATAGTCTGTGATACATTCTTGAATCATTCCATACGTAGTTAGTGCAACTGGATGAAATCCTGAAGAATGTTCTGTCTGGTAATCTATACTAGCTTTTGCGTCTCCGATTTCAATTTCAAGGTCTTTTTGGTTGATGCCGAAATCTATTAAAATATTTTTAAATGGATCTGCATGCCCTAATTCGTCTGGTTCCCAAAATCCTTTTACAAAATTGTTTAGCCATTGGGCATCGTACATATCTGCTCCAATTTTGTATGTTTCAGCATATTGCTCTGTAAGAGATTCAGTAATTAGAGACAATCTAAAAGATTCAATGACATCATCGCTAGAAAGGCTACTAGTTTCTACTATTTTTTCAGGAGAAAAATTTTCAAACATTGATTCAAGATCAGATGTTTGCATGATTTTTAATTTTGGGATTTGGTTGCTTACGTAATTGTATAGTTTTATGTCAGAATTATTGTGCATCAAACCATTATATCTCTAAGTTTGTGTGTTGTGATTTATTTTGGAAAATTTGATACCCACATAATTGCATCGAATACTAAACAATGGAATGTAATCATTCCCAAACCTGCAACAGAAATTATTTTGGGTAAGTTCGATGCCCCAGAAAAATCAGTAATAAATACAGCTATAAAAAGGCCTATTAGAGAAATTGCTGCAACCCAAAGAGACGCAACTGATAAGTTCCAGTATAAATTATTAGATGTTTCTAAAAATGCTACTGATGTTGGCATCCATGCTGTTGATGATAATAAAAAGGTCAAAGCAAGTATGAGTATCAAATTTCCATTCATTAGGGATTTTTCACTGAATAAATCTGTAGATACATTAAATACAGAAATATATAGAAAAGCTAAATATCCAGCTGCAGAAAAAAGCATTGATATGACAACAATATTTCTTGTAGTTCCAACTACTCCCCCCCAAAGTGCTTCTCTTTGTTCAGGGAACATCATTAAGCACAAAACATAACTTCCTAACACAGCTATGCCCCCAACTACGTTAATCAAAACAAAGATGTTAGTTTGAGACATTGTGCCCTCTCTTGTTGCATTCAGAATATACCTTATATTGTTCATAATACACATAATTGTGCTATAGTACAAATATTATATTTATGAGGTTGTAGATGAAAGTATTTTTAGTTGGTTCAACTGGGTTTGTAGGAAGGACTACTGCTGCTTATTTGCTCGGGCAAGGTCATGAGCTTGTAGCTTGGGTTAGAAATGAAGATAAAGCTCGAGATCAACTTGGAGGAAATGTGCGATTAGTTTCACAAGATGTTGACTTGGTAAAAGAAATGGAAGATGCAGATGTTGTTGTTAATTTATCAGGGGAGCAGCTTAGTGGAGTTAGGTGGACTTCTAAAAAGAAATCTAGATTTCAACACAGTAGAGTAGGTGTAAACAACCAATTGGTTGAAGCTATGAAAAAAGCGGATAACCCGCCTGATACTTTTTTGAGTGCAAATGCAGTGGGTTATTATGCCCCTTCTCAAAATAAAGTGTTAGATGATGCTCCCGCTAGCGATAAAACGTATTTGGGAAGGTTATGCTCAGAATGGGAAGAATCTGCTAATAAAGCTGAAAGTCTAGGGGTTAGGGTTTGTAATCTTAAATTCGGATTGGTTTTAGGCAGAGAAGGTGGCATTTTGGCACAAATGTCTCTTCCTTTTGAATATGGAGTAGGTACAAATCTTGGTTTAGGAAACCATATGTTTTCCTGGATTCATATTTTGGATCTAGTCAGGGCTATTGGGTTTTGTATCGACACTTCTAGTGTGTCGGGATCTGTAAATGTTACTTCTCCAAACCCTGTTAAGTTTAAGCAATTTGTTAAAGCACTTGTGCAAAATACTGTTTCTTTCATTACCTTACCTGTTCCAACGATATTGTTGGGAGTTGTTTTTGGTTTTGGTGAGTCTGCAAAACATTTAACAAATAGTCATAATGTCGTACCAGAAAAACTAATATCGAATGGATTTACTTTTGATTTTGATGATATTGATAAAGCTCTAAATGAAGAATTTAATTCTTCAGATGTAGACATCAAAGTTCATAATCTTGGCAAAAAAGATGCTTCTTACCCTCTTAGGCTTGAATGTTATAAAAAAACTAGTGCTCAATATGAATTGAATACTTCAATTAAATTAAATTCTGATATCAATTCGACTTTTAATTTCTTTTCATCGCCACTTAACTTGGGAATGTCTACTCCAAATTGGATGGGTTTTCGTATTTTAGAGATGCCTGAAAATGTTAAAAAAGGTTCTGTTTTTTCCTACAAAATAAACCTAGGACCTCTTCCGTTTAAGTGGAGAACAGAGATAGCTGAATGGTCTGAAGGAGATATGTTTATAGATTTTCAGAAAAAAGGACCCTATACCCTTTGGTGGCACGAGCACAGAATTTTAGAAAATTCAAACAATACTTCTTTTATGCAAGACAGAGTTTTATATAGAGTACCGTTAGGTATTTTAGGTAGGGTCGCACACTTTTTTTTCGTAAAAAGAACTTTGTTTAGAATTTTTAGTTATAGAAGAAGGATCATTCAGCTAAGATTCGGAGGCTGACTATGGTAGTAGATAACAAATACAAAAGAACCATGAATCGATTACAAAAACGTCTGTTTGATTCTATGAGAATCGGAGATAGAACTGGAGGCTATTCTGTAGTCGAAGAGGCTTTAATGTACAACATTCGTCCTGCAGATATTTATACTTACATTATTGGTGGAACCCTTTCTTCTATCGGTCAGTTGTGGCACAAAGGTGAAATTACTGTTGCTCATGAACATTTATCTAGCCAATTAGCATCCAATTTAATAGAAGTTGTTCTACAGAAATCTCCTAAATTATCCTCTAATGGGTTGAGGGCAGTTGTAACCACTCCTGTAGGTGAGAGGCATTGGGTGGCAGCACAAATGTTTTCAAACTTATTAATTTTGAGTGGATGGGAAGTTGATTATCTAGGTACGGAAACCCCTGGACAAGATTTGGCTCAATTTGTGAGTAGTACTAAAGCTGATGTGGTGGCGTTGTCAATAATTTTAGACTCTAACCTAAGCCAAGCTATTGATTGTGTCGAGAATTTAAAAGATCTTTCTGACCCTCCAGTGATTTGTGTTGGAGGACCAGTAATTAAAGAAAATGATGAAAATTTTTCAGATGTATTTATTGTGCGTGATCCAGTTTCTGCAATTGAGCATATTGAAAAAGTAATGGGTTTAGCTCCTGGCCGAGTTTCGTTACAAGAAATGTTAAATTCGATAGGAGAAAAGGTGCAAGAAATTAGAAAAGCTAAAGGATTAAATCAGGAAAGCTTAGCTAAGTTAGCCGGTGTTGATAGGGCTTACGTTAGTTTAGTAGAAAATGGTAAACAAAATTTAACTATGGCAGCCTTGTTTAATTTGTCGTCTGCATTAGGGGTTACAATTCCCACTCTCATTCAATCTAATACAGAGATAGAGTAGAGTTTTGGAATTATCTTTTTCAATTTATTCTTTATTATTGATTGCTCAAATTTCAAGTACTTGGTTTATGGTGGGCCTGATATGGTTAATTCAAATAGTTAGTTATCCTCTTTTTAATTTCGTTGGAGATAGAGATTTTATTAGCTACCATCATAACCACGTTTCTAGAATTACTCCTGTAGTAGGATTTGTAATGTTAGTAGAGGTGTTCTCAGCGATTAGTTTGTTGGTTTTCTTTTTTGATTTAATTCAAATGACAATAATTTTGGCAATGATTTTTTTGTTAGTCTTGATTTGGGTCTCAACAGCATTTTTTCAACTCCAGTATCATGTGAAACTTTTGAGTTTTAAAAATATTCGTATTATTAGGTTGTTGATATATACAAATTGGGTAAGAACTTTCGCTTGGACTATTAAAGGTATTCTTTGTTGGGGGTTATTTTTTTAGTTTAGATGAATTTCTTTGTATTGAGATTGAAACTTAATTAAAACTGCAGAGGCCCCTACTAATAAGCTGATTGTCGAAATTAAATCTTGGTATATTAACCACCCTCCAATAATAGTAAGCAGGAATGCGGCAGCACCAGTAAAGCTAGGTCTTTTTGTAATGAGTAATATGATGAAGCTTGGTAAAACAGCTACTAGTGCACCTAATGGGATAAGTCCCACTCCGGCTCCCATAGCCGTGGCCATTCCTGTCCCTCCGTATTTTCCCCATGGTGTTTTAACCATATGTCCAAATAATAGTATGCCCATGCTAACCGCAGAAACCCAGCTAGGGTATCCAATTAAAACTATAGGTAAAGTTGATATAGATCCTTTTATAATGTCTATGAAAAATACTGCAATTCCAAATTTTGGAGATATTTCTGAATAAATATTAGATGCTCCGGGGTTTAAAGTGCCTAGTGTTCTGATGTTTTGTTGGGTAAATTTGTTGACTATTATGTCTCCAAAAGAGATAGAGCCTAATATATAAGATCCTATCCAAAATCCAATATATATATATTCAAAACTCATGGGGTCTCCATAGAAAATGTTTTGGGAATATTATGATACATTGAAATGATGAGAGATGAAATTAAAATCCGATTATTAAGTGATAGGGCCATTGCAAGAGGATTGCTTGCCGGATTACCTTTTATAGCTTCAGCAATTTTTTTGCATTCTGAAATTTATTACAAAGAATGGGAATTTTTTGGATTTATGGTTCATGAATGGATTGTAAGTCAATCTAGGATATTAAGTGGAATTTTTTGGGTTGTTGGTTTATTGGGCTTTTTGTTAGTTACATTCAAAATTCCAAGCCAATTCAGGCTTATCGATAGAATTGTATGTACAGCTCTAACCCTATTAATGGGCATATTAAGTACTTCTGTTGAGGCTGTGTTGTTTCTGATTTATATTTAAAGATCGATTTTGTTATTTTTAATTAATATTTTTGAAATTTTGTTTAAAGTATTCCAATGATTGATATTTAACGTAGTACTTTTTTTTCGTATTCCTTTAAATTCGAGTTCTATGCTATATCCAGAAAAGTTTTCGTGTAGGCTTTGAACTTTTATATTGCCTAAATCCATTGAAAGAGAATTAATTTCTGAATCTTTAGTAAAATTTCCCGCTAAAATTTTTCCATTAGCATTAAAATTCCATCTAATAGATTTTACTTTTCCAAATACTGGGAAAGATTTAATTCTTGTTGATTTAACTTCAATATAATCATTTTGATTTTTAGAAGTTATTGATGGAATTCCAAAGTAATACCACCATCTTGGGGGAGTATCTTTACTCCGGTCTCTTTTTATTATGTTTATATAACTTATTAAAGAATCTGAATTAATATTAATGACACCCAAGCTTCTTCTGTGCCAAGGATTAAAAAGTTTTTCTTCTTTAGCGCCTCTTTCAGCTAAAGACACATCGATACCTAGTGTCATTAAGTGTTGATAAAAATTATCTCTTGATTTATCTCTAATATTATTTTTCAATTCTTTAAGAATACTCATAAGTTATTAAGGCTTACCAGTGGTTTATTGGGATTTTTATTTGTACAAATAAAAATCCCAATCCAATTCAGGGTACTAGATAAAATTATTTGTGCTGGATTAACTCTACTGATGGTTTTTTTAAGACCCTTAGTTAGAGTTGTGTTTTTTTGATATATCTTTAGAGGTTGCTTTTGATTACATCAAAGTCAGGTAGGACGCCTGGGTTTTCTGCAATCCATTTGTAAGTTATTTCTCCGGATGAGTCAGCAATGAAAACTGCTCTATTTGAGGAGATATATCCTTCCAATCCAGCCAATCCTTCAAATTCAACACCGAATAATTTGATACATTCTTTTTTATAATCGCTTAGTAATGCAAAAGAAATATCATTGGCTTGTGCCCAACCAGATAAAGCAAATGGAGAGTCAACTGATATGCCAACAATCTGAACGTTTAAATCGTTAAATTGTTGGATGTCTGATTGGAAAGAGCAAAGCTCTTCAGTGCAGCCTCCCGTAAAAGCTCCAGGGAAAAATGCGATTACAGTTTTTTTACCTTCAAAGGTTTTTAGGTTGATAGGTTTTCTGTCTAAGTCATACAAAACTACGTCTGGGATATTCAAGTTTTCCTCCTATTGTTAATAAAAATAATCAATTGCACTTTACACCCTTGACAAATGTGTGTGTCAATATTACATTTTTAAGTAAGTACATGCTAAGTTAATAATTTTTGCATACTGTTTTGCAAGCTTAGTTAAATATTAGATAGGAGAAATACGTTGACTGTTAATAGAGTTAGAGTGCTTATGACTGTTTATTTGGCTGCTTTTGCTTTGGTTTCTGCTGTAGTGTTCGTTGGATGCACTACTGCTGATACTGAAATCGTAGAAGTAATTAAAGAAGTAGTTGTAGAAAAAGAAGTAGTTAAGGAAGTAGAAGTTCCTGGTGCAACTGTCATTAAAGAAGTAGTTAAGGAAGTAGAAGTTCCTGGTGCAACTGTCATTAAAGAAGTAGTTAAGGAAGTACAGGTTCCTGTTACCCAGGTTGTCGATTTAGACCCAGGGAAATTAGTAATTTATTCTGGTAGGAAAGAAAGCTTGATTGGTAACATTGTTACTCAATTTGAAGAAGTAACTGGAATAGAAGTTGAAGTTAAATGGGGAAAAACATTCCCTATGGCTACTATGATTATTGAAGAAGGTGCGAATAGTCCTGCAGATGTGTACATTGCTCAAGATCCTGGAGGATTAGGGTTTTTGTCAAATGCTGGTAGGTTGCATACTTTAGATTCAGATATTACTGACAGAGTTGTTGATTGGGCTAAACCTGATGACAATTCATGGATTGGTCTTTCTGGTAGATCTAGAGTTCTTGTTCATACTAATGGTATGACTGATTTGCCTGTCACATTAAACGATTTAACTGATCCTAAGTGGAAAGGTAAATTAGGATGGGCTCCTACAAATAGTTCTTTCCAAACAATGGTTACTGGAATGAGAAAATTATGGGGTGAAGCTGAAACTCGACAATGGTTAGAGGACATGCTGAAGAATGAGCCTATTATTTATCCTAAAAACACTCCTCAAGTAGCTGCAGCAGCGGCTGAAGAGATTAGTATCGGGTTAGTTAACCACTACTATTTACATAGATTTATGGCTGAAGAAGGTACAACTTTTAATGCTAGAAACTTGTATATGAGCAATGGTGGGCCTGGTAGTTTAATAATGGTTGCTGGAGCAGGAATTGTGGACACTGCTAGTAATGTTGATAATGCAGAAATGTTCTTGAAGTTCATGACTTCAAATGTGGCTCAGCAATATTTTGCAGGCCAGATTTATGAATACCCTGTAGTTCCGGCAGAGAATGGAGTGAAGACTCACTATTTAATTCCTGACTTGACTACATTAAATACTCCTGAGATTAGTATGAGTGACCTGTCAGACCTTGAGGGTACTGCTGCTATCTTTAAAGAGTTGGGGATGCTTGATTAACAATTTAATATGTTTGTAATGGCCTAAGCGAGTTATTTATTTATCGTCGTACAAAATCATTATCAGTGATTATCATATATAGATACTCTCCTCTCAACATCTGAGAATCTATCCGGCTCCTTAGGCTTTACGATGGGGTTAGCCTCTATCCTGTTAGGGTAGAGGCTTTTCTTTGGCCATAATAACAAAAATAGTATTGATTTTTATTATGTTATTTATTTATTAGTATCATTTAATTTGATGTATATACGCTTAGGTGTTACTTTCAAAGTTAGGTGTTTTTTAAAAATAAATGTTAAGGAGAATATTTTGAAACGGCTTTTTTATCTTAGTTTTGTTGTTTATTTATTGATGTTTGCTATGGTTTCTTGTGGTGATGATTCTCAATCCTCAATGTCAGCAGCTCCTGAACCAACAGCAGCTCCTGAACCAACATTTAATTTAGTTGTTGTAGATGCGTTAGGACGCCAGGTATCATTTGATCAAGTCCCCCAAAAAATAGCTTCAATAAGTCCTACTGCTACTGAAATGTTATATGCAGCAGGGGGAACAGCTGTTCTCAGAGATAGGGCTTCAAATTTTCCTTCTGAAGTGAATGAATTACCGGATGTTGGAAGTGCTTATGATCCATCTACTGAAACTTTGGTTGGTGCTACTCCTGATCTAGTATTGATAGAAGCTCTTACTCAAGCTAGGTTTGCCCCAATGTTTGAATCAATGGGATTAAAAGTAATGGCAGTGAAAGCTGAGACAGCAACAGATGTTACTACATTTATATCTGATTTAGGTACTATTTTAGACACTTCTGATATTGCGTCAGCTAAAGTTGATGATATTAATTCTAGATTAGAATCTCTTGAATCATCAGATTCTAGAAGCGTTTTGATCCTTATTTCTGATCAAGATAGAAATTTATATGCAGCTAGGCCAGAATCTTATACAGGTTTGATAGCAACTACTTTAGGCATGTCAAACAAAGCGGCAGGATTACCTGATTCAGGACCATTTCCTGGATATGCTTTGATGAGTACGGAAGCTATTTTGATGGCTAATCCAGATGTTATTGTTACACTTACTCCTGCCCCAGAGCCAGCACCAAGACTTTCTCAGACTATTACACAGATTCCACCATTTGCTGCTCTGACAGCTATTCAAATGAATCAAATAGTTGAAGGTGACGTAACATTATTTTTACAAGCACCCGGCCCAAGCATTGTTGATGCTGTTGAATTTTTGCAGGAATCATTACAAACTATTAAAAAGTAAGTGAGATTACTAATCTCATACATAAGTTTTTTTTTAATAATTACTTCGTTTGCTTTAGTGGGATTATTTATTGGTCCCACTGATGCAACGCTAAGTGATTTGATTAATGGACTATTTCGCTCTGATGATGGCCCCATGAAAATAGTGGTTTGGAGTATTCGAATTCCAAGAGTGATTTTAAGTCTTTTGACTGGTTGTTGTTTAGGATTATCAGGTGCATTGATTCAATTGTCTTCACGAAGCTCTATTGGTGATCCAAACTTGTTTGGAATTGGTGGTGGGGCATCAATATTTTTGGCTGCTAGTTATGCTGGAATATTTGTTTTGGATGAGCATTGGATATTTTTAGGTTCAATAATCTCTTCGTTGATAGTTTCATTGATATTATCTAGATTAATATCATCAAAAGATTTAACTCCTATTAAATTAGCAATTATGGGAATTGCGCTTGGCACTCTTACTGTTTCAATAGGAACTGCTGTAATTTCATTTGGTAGAGTGTTTCCTGGGCAAGTTATTGGATTGGTAGCAGGCTCATTTACTTCTAGTAATTGGGACAAAATTGTTTATTTGCTAATTATTTTGATTCCTGTGTTACTGATAACTTTTGTATTAAGTAAAAGGTTTTATCCCATCATGCTTGGAGACGTACTGTCAAAATCTTTAGGGGTTAACCCTATTAGGAATAGAAATATAGCAATGTCTTTGGCTGGTATATTGTCAGGAGCTTCTGTTTATGCTGGTGGATTGATTGGTTTTGTGGGATTAATTGCTCCACATTTGTCTAGAAAAATTTTAGGAAATCATCCCTCTCACTTAATTTTAGGCTCTACTATATTAGGCGGATTGTTAACTCTTTTTTCAGATCAGTTAGCTAGATTACTTTTTGCACCAACAGAACTACCAGTTGGTATGGCTAGTACTATTTTAGGTGCGCCAATGATGATGTATTTAGCTTGGAGGTTAAAATGAAGATAGATATTAGCAATCTATCTGTTTTATTTGATGATCAAATAATTTTAGATGATATATCTTGTCATTTCCCTGACGGAAAGTTTTCATGTTTGGTTGGAGAAAATGGATCAGGAAAATCAACTTTACTTAGAACATTGACTAAAGATATTGATAAATTTCAAGGTAGCATTACGGATTTGAAATCAAATGATTATGCATATATACCTCAAAATATCGATGACCCTGAGTTTTTGTCAGTTCAAGAGGTTGTTAAATTAGGATTTTATCAATCTGAAATCAGTCATCAAGATTTAACCTTGCAATCACATAAATTGTTAAAGCGATTTGATATAGAACACTTAGAATCTAGAAGATTTTCAGAAATTTCTATGGGTCAAAAGCAAAGAGCTTGGCTCGCTTTTGCTCTTGCCCAAGACAAGAAAGTGATTTTAATGGATGAACCTTTAGCTGCTGTTGATTTACAATCTCGAAAAAATTTTTATTCAATTTTGAATACTGTAAGTAAGGAAAACAGAACTTTGGTACTTGTAACACATGATTTAGAAATTGCTATGGAATTTTGTGAACACATGGTTCATTTACAACAAGGTGCTATATCATTTGAGGGGCCACCAAAAAACTTTTTAGGTCTTTAATATAATATAAATTTTGTGGATATATGGTTTACTCACATCAAGGTGATATATCATTTAAGGGACCCCAAAAAAACTTTTAGGTCTTTATAAATTGAGGTTGATCAATGTCTGATTCTAAAACTGGATATATTTTAATGAATATATCCAGTTTTAGAATCAGACATTTATAA
>JAKUTY010000017.1 GCA_022447825.1 SAR202 cluster bacterium | reverse complement strand
TTTTTGTTGGGAGAATCGATCCTATTAAAGGGTTCGGAATTTTATTAGAAATGGCACAAATTCTTAAGAAAAAAAATGAATTTCAATTAATTATTGTAGGAGGAGGATCAATAAGATCTAAAGAATTGATTGAGTTACAATCAAAAATTGATAGCAAAAATTTATCAGATGATGTCGTTTTAGTTGGGTCCGTACCACATCAACAATTAAAAACTTATTATAGTGCGGTGGATGTGTTTGTTTTAACCTCATTTTATGAAAGTTTGGGTTTTGTAATACTTGAATCGATGGCCTGTGCAACCCCAGTAGTTGCTTCAAATGTTGGAGGGATTCCTACTTTAGTAGATGATTCACTTACAGGTTTTTTGATAGATGAAAATAATCCAGAAAGTTTTGCAGAAAAAGTTGAGGAATTATTAATTGATAATAATTTAAATTATAAGATGGGTCAGGAGGGATTGAAAAAAGCTAAATTGATTAGTTGGACTCAAATGACCATTCAAATGAATAGTTTTTTTGAAAAAACAATTAATTGAATTCAAACCAAATATTTTCTTTAAAATCCATAAACCCAATTTTTTTGTATAAACTTATAGCATTTTTGTTCTCCGAATCTACTTCTAACAGTATACTTCGTGCCCCTTGTTGATATAGGGACTTGATCCCTGCTAATAAAACTTGTTTGCCTATTCCTTTTCCTTGGAATTTTGGATGAACTCCAATCATAGAAATAAAACCAGTTTTATTGTTTTGATTATTCTGATCAAATAACGTCCAGGTATATGCAATTTTTGTGTGATTTGATTCTATAAATATGATCCCACTAGGAGAACAATTTTCCATCCTGACTCTGTATGCAATTTGTTCTGTGGTGTTTGGACAGAACCCCCAATTGTTTTCAAAGCATGCATTTTGTAGATTGGTTAAATCCTTTTCATCATTAGAATCAATATTTAAATGAGAAACCTTGAGATGCGAATCAAATGAGATTTCAGGATTTGAATTAATTGATAATTTTAATGTTAGATAAGTTTTACTTTGAGTCCAATTGTTTTCTATGAGAATTGATTCATAAGTTTTTTGAGGGATTTGTATATGTAAAATTTTGGAGTTCATTGAAGGTAGCTTTTTTTGAAACAATTCAATAATTTTGCTGAAAATTGATTTTCTATCAACATTTTTAGAAATCCAAAAATTGAGTACAGTTCTAGAAATTGTATTTTCGTGAATTAACTGAACGAATCCTATTAAATTATTCTCTGACCAAATCAAATAGCAGTCATTTTCAGGATTTGAATATGGGATTGAAATCATTTGGGTGAATAAGTTTTGAGTGATAGTATTTTTTTCGACAAGTTCACTGTCTTGAGAATTGATCAAATTTAATACTTCTAGAGAGTATTTAGCTTTAAAGTTTGTTATATTTATATTCATGTTTCATACCAAAATCAAAACGCGATTCTAACAGAAATTTATTGAATGAATTTATAATAATGAAACAATATGATTGATTTACATAACCATTTATTAGCTGGACTAGATGATGGACCTGAAAGTTTTGCTGAATCTAAAATGATTTTAGATAAAAGTGCAAAACAGGGAATTGTTAAATTGTTAGCTACTCCACACAAAAAAGATGTTTTGGAATCAAAATCATCAGGAATTGTTGTGAATCAAGTCCATTTACTCAATGAATATGCAACTCAATCAGATTTAAATATCAAAGTTTTTGTAGGAATGGAAAATCATCTTGATGATAATTTATGTCATCAAGCAATGAATGGTATAGCTTTTACTATAAATTATGGCTCGTATATTTTAGTAGAACCTCCTTATACAGATTCATTCGATCTAGATTTTTATTCTCAATTGAATGAATTGCAAGCAAATGGACTTTTTCCATTAATTGCTCATCCTGAAAGAATGAAAGGTTTTAAAAATAATCCAAATCTGATTGAGAATTTAAAAAATACAGGTAATTTTATTCAAATTACTTCAGGGAGTGTATTGGGTAAGTTTGGTAGTGCTGTGGAATTTTTTTCCAAAACACTTTTGGATTTAGGTTTGGTAGATGTAATTTCTTCTGATACACATATGTTCAAAGGCAAAAGAGAACAAGACTTATTAGATGCCTATAGAGTGATTTCAAAAGAATACGGTGAAGAATTTGCTGAAAATATTTTCTATAAATTCCCAGAAACTTGTTTATTGGGTAATTAAGGATAATTTTTCATTTAGTAAAAATATAATTTCTTGATGTACTTCAGAGACTTGTTTATCCCCTTCGATTATTCGCCACAAATCTTGATCAGACTTTGCAATAGAAAGATAACCATTTCTAACTGAATTATGAAAAGTAGAACTTTCTCTTTCAAATCGATCTTTTGTATCGTTGATTTTTCTGTTGAAAGATTGAGATGTAGAAATATCTAAAAGAAATGCTATATCAGGAGAAATTTCTAATGAAGCAACTTTGCTTAAATTTAATATTATTGATTCATCAATTCCTCTTGCATATCCTTGATAAGCAAGTGATGAAAAATAAAACCTATCGCTTATAACAATTTTTCCTGATTCTAGTGCTGGAATAACTTTTTGAGATATTAGTATTTGTCTTGCTGCAGACAACAAAAATAATTCGGATAATCCGTTTAGTTCTTCAGAATGTAACAAAATAGACCTGATTTGTTCTCCTGTTTCTGTGCCTCCAGGTTCTCTTACAAGTAAATGATCAATATTGTTATCGTAAAAATACTTAGATAAAAGTTGAGATTGTGTAGTTTTTCCACAACCTTCTACGCCTTCAAAAACAATTAGTTTTCCTGATAGATTTTTCACTAGCTATTTCCTGAAATTATTACACTGCGAGTTGGTTCTTGTCCCTCGCTAGAAGATTCTAATCCATGATCATCTGCAATTTGATGTTGTATTCTTCTAAGATAGGAATTTTGTGGTCGAAGTACAATTTTTTCTTCTCCACTATCTATTCTTTTTGCTGCTTGTTCAGCTTCTAAAATTGCCAAAGATCTATCTGCATGTGAAACTTCGGGATCAGATGTTTTTAAAACTGCTTTTACAAAATGTTCGATTTGAAGAACAGTATTTTTCCTTAATACGAATACAGGTTTTCCTAATTTTTCAGCATCTTTTAAAGCTTGAGTACCTCGTCTATGATAATTCTTAGTGGTTACTACTATTTCTGCATGCTTCATATCATTGACTAAAATTATTGGAGCTCCAAGTTGCTTAATGACTTGATCAATCCTTCCTCTGTTAACTCCGTATGGAAGGACATATTTTTTCTCTACAAAAGAATCTTCTTGATAATTAGTATCTTTGGAGAAGTCTCTAATAGGAGTAGGGAAAGTCGAGAGTTCGGCATTATTTGGTTTAGATTTTGTAAAAGGTATCTTTTTAGATACAAAAGTACCATCACTATTTAATTTTCGTAATTCAGAATTACAATTTTGGTCTCGCAACATTTTATCTAAGGTAGTGGTTATATCTAGGTGAATATTAACGGTATCCCAATTTTGAATTTCTACTAAAATATCAAAAGTTGGAGATGTTTTTCGTTCTAATACTGTTTTTTGAGATTTCCTACGCTTGGCTTCTAGATCACCTAAGGTGACAGACTCGATTCCTCCTACTAAATCAGATAAAACAGGGTTCATGACTAAGTTTTCTAGATTGTTTCCATGTGCCGTTGCAACAAGTTGAACGCCTCTTTCCGCTATTGTTCTGGCAGCATTCGCTTCTAGAGATGTTCCAATTTCGTCAATTACAATCACTTCAGGCATATGATTCTGAACTGCTTCTATCATGATTGAATGTTGCTCTTCTAAAGAATGCACTTGCATTCTTCTAGCTCTTCCAATAGCTTTATGAGGTATGTCACCATCACCTGCAATTTCACTAGAGGTATCCACCACAATTACTCTTTTATTGGCTTCATCTGCAAGAACTCTAGCAACTTCTCGTAGCATAGTGGTTTTTCCAACACCTGGCTTACCTAAAAGTAATACACTCTTGCCTGACAAAATTAAGTCCTCAATAATTTTTATGGTTCCATAAACAGCTCTGCCAACTCTAAAAGTTATTCCCACAATTCTTTGATCTCTATTTCGGATAGCGGAAATTCTATGCAATGTTCTCTCAATTCCAGCCCTGTTATCTGATCCGAAATTCCCAACTTTGTTTACTACGAAATCTAAATCTTTTGGTGTGATTTCATCTGAATCCAGTGGAATATTTGAATCTATAAATCTTGCTTCAGGTTTACGACCTAAATCCATAATTACTTCTAATAATTGATCTATGTTTGGATTTTGAATTAGTACGTTGGCAATTTTGGATGGAATCGATTCAAACAAAACATCTAGATCTGTTTCAATATGTGCTGACACTAATTGTAATCTCCTGAAATTTAATTAAAACATTTTTATAAATAATTCATGAATTCTATTGTCATGAGTGAGTTCTGGATGAAATGAAGACACTAGAATGTTGTCTTGTTTTAATATGACAGGAGTAGAGTCGTTGATTGATGATAATACCTCCACATTTTTACCTATTCTAGATACTTGAGGAGCCCTGATAAAAATGGAGTGGTATGGATCTGTAAGTCCCTCCACATCTAAATCGAATTCAAAGCTGTCTATTTGTCTTCCAAAAGCATTTCTAGTTATATCTATATCAATTAAATTTAAAGGATCATATTTATGAATTTTGTTTTGAGATTCACTATGGAGAATGTTTTTTGAAAGTATGATCATTCCTGCACAAGTTCCCCATATCGGCATTCCGGTTTTAGCGAGGGAAATTATTGTGTTTTTTAAATCATATAATTCTAATAGTCTCATTATCGCAGTACTCTCGCCACCTGGAATAATTAGGCCGTCAATATTTTGAAGTGAGTCTTGACTCCTGATTTCCGTAGAATTTACTTCCAAGGTGTCTAACATCAAAACATGTTCAGCAAAGTCCCCCTGAAGGGATAAAACTCCAATAACTGGCAAATTTACCAACCTCGTTTAGAAAGTTGCTCTGATTCAGGCATTGTTCTAATGTCTAACCCTTTCATAGCAGATCCTAATCCTTTAGATATTTCAGCAAGGATAGCTGGATCTTTATAGTGGGTGGTAGCTTTAACTATTGCATCTGCCATAATTTCAGGGCTTTCAGATTTAAAAATTCCTGACCCTACAAAAACTCCATCTACTCCAATTTGCATCATAAGTGCAGCATCAGCAGGTGTTGAAATTCCACCAGCTGCAAAGTTTACTACAGGTAATGATCCTGTTTCGTGGATTTTTTTAACGAGAGCAAAAGGTGCTTTTAAGTCCCTTGCTTTAGCCATTAATTCATCTGATTCCATACCATGGATTTGTTTGATTTGACCTAAAACTTTCCGAGCATGCCTAACTGCTTCCACAATGTTCCCAGAACCTGCCTCTCCTTTAGTTCTTATCATGGCAGCCCCTTCACCAATTCTTCGTAGGGCCTCACCCAAGTCTCTAGAACCGCATACGAAAGGTACTTTGTAGTCATGTTTATTAATGTGGTTGTTTTCGTCTGCAGGAGTTAAGACTTCAGACTCATCAATATAATCAACCCCAAGTGCTTCTAAAATCTGAGCTTCGGCAAAATGTCCGATTCTAGCTTTAGCCATTACAGGGATAGATACTGATTCAATGATTTCAGCAATCATTTGAGGGTCAGACATCCTGGCAACTCCACCTGCTTTTCTGATATCAGAAGGGACTCTTTCTAGTGCCATTACAGCTACTGCCCCTGCATTTTCTGCTACTACAGCCTGCTCAGGAGTTACAACATCCATTATTACTCCCCCCTTCAACATCTGTGCAAGGCCTGTTTTTACTTGCCACGTACCTGTAACTTGGTCAGTATCTGTAGTCATATGTCCTCCGCAAACTATTTATATAACAAGTATATCCTTCTACGAGATGTCTCTCAACAATTATGTTTCCTTGGATACTATAAAATTTGCTAATTCTATAGTTCTGCAAGAGTAACCCCATTCATTGTCATACCATCCCACTACTTTTACCATATTGTCATTTATTGTAATTGTGGATAATCCATCTATGACTGCGCTTACTGGACTTCCTCTGAAATCAGAACTTACTAAAGGTTCCATAGATAACTTTATTATATTAGGTAAGTAATTTTGAGAGGCTTTTTTGTATGCTTCGTTAACACTGTTTACTGTTACTTTTGTATCTAACGTAGCTACAAAATCTACCACCGAAACTGTGGGAGTTGGAACCCTGAAAGCCATACCATGAACTTTCCCTGATAGTTCAGGAATTACAATTCCGACTGATTTAGCCGCTCCAGTTGTTGTTGGTATTATATTTGTGGCAGCTGCTCTAGCTCTACGTAAATCTTTATGTCTCTTGTCTAAAACTTGTTGATCATTTGTGTAAGAATGTATGGTTGTCATCATTCCTTGTGATATTCCAAAATTATCGTGTAAAACTTTCATTAACGGTGCAGCACAGTTTGTAGTACATGAGGCATTAGATATTATGTGATGGTTTGAAGGGTCATAATCATTTTGATTTACTCCCATAACTATCGTAATGTCTTCATTTTTTCCGGGGGCAGATATGATAACTTTTTTCGCACCATTTTTTAAATGCCCTACAGCCTGATCTTTATTGGTGAACTTGCCTGTACATTCTAGAACTACGTCTACATCAAATTTACTCCAATTAATATCATCAGGGGATTGTTCAGAGATGCATTTGATTTCTTGACCGTTAACAAAAATTGCATCATCACTCCAATCAACTTCTCCTTTGAAAACTCCATATGTGGAGTCGTACTTAAACATATGTGCATTAGTTTGAGGGTCAGCAGGACCATTGATAGCAAATATTTGTGTGTTTGGATAATTTTCTTCGATAATTGTTCTTAGGATTAACCGTCCAATCCGTCCAAAACCATTAATGCCTAATTTTGTTTGTTTCGTCACTTTGGTCCTCTTTAAATCTATTTGATAAATTTTTCATAAATTGCTTTACCGGAAAAAATCGCATTTTGACCTAATTTTTGCTCTATCCGAATTAATTGATTGTATTTTGCAGTTCTTTCACCTCTTGATGGCGCACCTGACTTGATTTGCCCAGCATTTGTAGCTACTGCAAGATCTGAGATGAATGAACTTTCAGTTTC
Organism: SAR202 cluster bacterium; assembly: GCA_022447825.1. Classification (GTDB taxonomy): domain Bacteria; phylum Chloroflexota; class Dehalococcoidia; order Lucifugimonadales; family UBA826; genus AG-426-M11. The sequence continues at coordinate 19,828 of JAKUTY010000017.1, read as the reverse complement.
GCCAGATCTATGGCTTATTACAGTTCCCCAATTGGCTGATTTAGTCATTTCTATAGCTTGTAAAGTTTCACTTAGAGTTCCAATTTGGTTGGGCTTAATTAGAACAGAATTAGCACTTTTTAGACCAATTCCCTTTTCTATTCTGCTAGGATTGGTTGTAAATAAGTCGTCTCCAACTAACTGACAATTTGCGCCAATTTCTGAATTTAGTTTGCCCCAATCTTCCCATGAGTCTTCCTCTAGGCCATCTTCAATACTTATTAATGGGTAATTTAGAACCCATTTTTTATAGAGCTGAATTAAATCTTTAGGAGATAAAGTTGTGTTTTCACTTTGAAATTTATACTTAACACTTTGATTATCAAACATTTCTGATGCAGCAGAATCTATACCAATGAATATTTGTTTCCCTGGTTCATACGAAGCTAATTCAATAGCTTGTAATATCAACTCTAATGCTTCTTCATTAGAAGATAAAGATGGTGCAAATCCTCCTTCATCTCCTACTGCAGTATTTAAGTTTTTTTGTGATAGTAGTTTTGATAAATGATGATAAATTTCTGATCCCGATCTCAATGCTTCAAAAAAAGTATTGAATCCAGCAGGAATAATCATGAACTCTTGAATGTCTGTAGAGTTTTTTGCATGTTGTCCGCCGTTAATAATATTCAAAAGTGGAACCGGTAAAGAGTATGTTTCATTCAAGCTAATAATCTTGAATAAACTAGTTTTTTTTGATTTTGCATTAGCTACAGCATTAGCTAATGAGACAGCTAAAATGGAATTAGCTCCTAACCTTGATTTGTTTTCAGTTCCATCTGTAGATATTAAACATTGATCGATTGATTGTTGATTGTCAGAATTCATGCCAATAAGAGCAGGTGCGATATCATCTGTAATGTGAGATATAGCTTTACTTACACCTTTACCATGAAATTGGTTTTTGTCTAAGTCTCTTAATTCATGGGCTTCTGATTTGCCAGTACTGGCTCCTGATGGAGCGGATGCCGTGCCAAATACACCGTCATCCAAAATGACATCTACTTCAACAGTGGGATTGCCTCGTGAGTCTAGTATGATTCTAGGGATAATTTTTTTGATTTTTGCCATTTCATCACTTGTCTAAAATTTGTTCTAGTGCCTTTTCAACTGCGTCATTAGCATTTTTTGCTCTAATAATTTTGTTATCAAAGGAATTATTTCTCATCAACTCCCAAGTATTTAATCCTATAACTGGTTTATCTTCTGCTAATGCATATGCTATTTCTGATAATGTCCCATAAGCCCCGCCAATTGCTATTGCTACTATTCCGGTTCGTGCCACAATTACATTTCTTGCATAGCCAAGACCTGTACAAATAGGTATATCAATCCATTGATTTGATTCTGAGATATTAATTCCAGGTAGGATTCCTATCGTAGTGCCTCCCTCAGACTTTGCTCCTTTGCATGCAGCTTCCATTATCCCTCCCAAGCCACCACAAGCTAAAATCAAATTTGATTTTGCTAATAATCTTCCTACTTCAAATGCGTAATTTTCATTTTCGGTAGTTGCACTACTTTCTCCGATAACTGAAACGATCATTGGCTTAAGCTTTTTGCATGATATCTACAAGTTCTTTTACGGAATCAGCAGATTTTTGTAAAGCAGATAATTCTTGGTCGTTAAGTTTTAATTCAATTATTTCCTCTGCACCCTCTGACCCTAATTTCACAGGAACACCAACATAAAGTCCATTGATTCCATATTCACCATTTAAATACGCAGTGCAGGGAAGGATTTCTTTTTTGTCAAACAGGATGGCTTCTACCATTTGAACAATAGAAGCTGAAGGAGCGTAATAAGCACTACCTGTTTTTAAGTAATTTACAATTTCTGCACCACCATCACGTGCTCTTTGAACTATTTCTTCTAATCTAGTGGGCTCAATTAATTGAGAAATCGGAGTTCCCGCAACATTCGTGCTTTCTACAACTGGAACCATAGTGTCTCCATGTCCTCCTAAAACGTAAGCTGCCACAGAATCAACAGAAACATTTAATTCTTCAGCTAAAAAGGTTCTATATCTAGAAGTGTCTAATATCCCGGCCATCCCAACAATTTTTTGTGGAGCATGTCCGGATATTTTTAATGCTTGTTGAGCCATTGCATCTAATGGGTTTGTAACTATTATATGGATGCTATTTGGAGAATATTTTGAAGTTTCTTCTATTACACTAGTGACGATTTTCATGTTTGTTAATAAAAGGTCATCTCTACTCATGCCAGGTTTTCTGGCAATCCCTGAAGTAACTACAACCACATCAGAATTGGCAGTTTCCTCATAAGTGTTTGATCCTATGATTTTTGCATCAGATCCTAAAATGGGTCCTGATTCTAAAATGTCTAAAGCTTTTCCTTGAGGTAGACCTTCCACAATGTCAACTAAAGTGACATCTGCGTAACCCTTGTCAAAAATTCTTTGTGCTGTTGTGGCACCTACATTTCCTGCGCCAACTACCGTAACTTTTTGTCTCATATTACCTTCCTGTAGAATTAATTAGGTAATGTGATTATAGCTATGGATTTTCCTTTTTCAACCAATTCGTATTTTTTTACATGAATTTGTTCAACCTTACCACTGAAAGGTGCAGGAATACTTTGGTCAATATTCATAGAATTTAAAATAGCTATTGGGTTCCCAGCAATGATTTCATCGCCTACTTCAATATTTAATTGAATTAAATTACCTGAAACTGGTGAACACAGTTCCTTAGTAATACTTTTAGAAAGTTTTTCATTTTCATGAGATTTATAGTTCGAGCCTTTTTGATTGCATGGTCTAACGTTTTTCCATCCAACTTTAGAAGTTAAATTTTTCTCTTCAGAAAATGAATTTGTTCGCGTTTTCCATGTATTTAGTGATCTGTAGATGGTTTTCATAAGGGTATGGTTCCGTGTTTTTTTGGGGGGAAATTTTGCCTTTTATTCTGTAACATTTGTAAAGATTTAATGATTTTGTTCCTAGTGTCAGAGGGCAAAATCACATCATCTATTAACCCTCTGCTAGCGGCAACATAAGGGTTCATGAATTTGTTTTCATAATCGCTGATTAACTCTTTTTTTAGTTCTGAAGGAGATTCGGATTCAGTGACATCCTTTTTATGGATTATGTTTACAGCTCCTTCAGCGCCCATCACTGCAATTTCTCCTGTTGGCCAAGCCAAATTAACGTCACCATTCAGATTTTTACTACTCATTACTATGTAAGATCCGCCATATGCCTTTCTTGTAAGAATGCTTATTTTGGGTACAGTTGCTTCAGCGTATGCATAAATTAATTTGGCGCCATGTCTTATAATGCCATTTTTTTCTTGTTGAACGCCGGGCAAAAATCCTGGAACATCAATGAATGTAATTAATGGGATGTTAAACGCATCACAAAATCTAACAAATCTTGCTGCTTTGACAGATGCATCAACATCTAAAGAACCTGCAAGATGTTCTGGTTGTTGAGCTATAATTCCTATGGATTGACCAGCAATTCTAGAAAATCCGACAATAATATTTTTAGCAAAATTTTCCTGAACTTGAAATAAGGATTCATCATCAATAATTTCATTGATGATGGCTAACATATCATAGGGTTCGTTAGGGTTGTCTGGAATAATTTCATTTAACATTTCAGAAGGTTCTATTTCAATGGTTTCAGCGACATGAGCCTCTTCCATATTGTTCTGAGGAATGTATTCTAGTAGCTCCCTAACTTTTTGAAGAGTAATTTCTTCGTCTTGAAAACTGAAATGGGCTACACCACTTAATTGTGTGTGCATATGGAAGCCTCCCAAATCTTCGTGAGAAATCTCTTCAGAGGTGACAGCTCGAATTACATCAGGGCCTGTGATGTACATTTGTCCTGTCCCTTCTACCATAAAAATAAAATCAGTCAGAGCAGGAGAATATGTAGCTCCACCAGCTGCAGGCCCCATCATTACTGAAATTTGAGGAACCACACCTGATGCAATTACGTTTCTTTGAAAAATTTTTGCATATCCAGAAAGGCTATCGATTCCTTCTTGAATACGTGCTCCACCCGAATCTATTAATCCAATAATGGGGGCTCCATTTTGGATTGCTAAATCCATGATTTTGCATATTTTTTCAGAAACTGCTTCAGATAATGATCCGCCTAGAACTGTAAAGTCTTGTGCATAAACAAACACTAATCTTTCATTAATCAACCCAAAACCAGTAACTACAGCATCACCTAAAAACTTTTGATTATCTAATCCAAATTCATTGCTTCTGTGAGTAACTAATGAGTCAGTTTCTTCGAAAGAATTTTCGTCTAAAAGTATAGAAATTCTTTCTCTAGCTGTAAATTTACCTTTAGCGTGCTGAGATTCTATTCTTTTTTGACCGCCACCCAAATTAGCAGTTTCTTTAATTTCAATCAGTTTTTTATTTTTATCTTCTGTTGTTTGGGGGTCCATGTAGTTCCACCTAACTATGTTGCAATCATAAAAATCCAATTTTTTTATTGTATATCAATAATGCCTTCTACATAGTAGAAAATATCCGAATTATTAATGTTTTATGATTTGTTGATTTATACTTGCTTAATGAAGAAAAGTATATGGGATTCAACAACTTCAATTATGGGAATTATAAATGTCACTCCAGATTCCTTTTCTGGGGATGGTTTTGGAGTTGATTTTGATTCTGCAATTTCTCAATCACTTCAATTTGTGAATGATGGTGCTGCATTATTGATGTTGGTGGAGAATCAACTCGCCCTACTAATCTTTATGAAAATGTTAGGGATATTTCTATTTTAGAAGAAATTGAAAGAGTAATCCCTGTGATTGAAGGGATTAGAAAACAATCTGATATTTGTATAAGCATTGATACAAGTAAATCTGAAGTAGCACTAGCTGCAATTCAAGCTGGAGCTAATATGGTGAATGATATTTGGGGTTTGAAGAAAGATTCGGAATTGGTAAAAGTAATTGCTGATAATGGTGTAGATGTAGTTATCATGCATAATGCTGTCTCAACTATCTATTCTGATGTTGTCGTTGAAACTATAAAAGATTTAAAAAAAAGTATAGATTTTGCCATTAACAATGGAGTTGATAAATCCAAAATCATAGTGGACCCAGGATTTGGGTTTGCAAAAAATATTAACCACAACTTAGAAATTATTCGTAGATTGAGTGAATATAAATCTTTAGAATGTCCAATTTTAATAGGGCCTTCAAGGAAGTCTACTATTGGTAAAATTTTGGATTTGCCAGTTGATGATAGGGTAGAAGGCACATCTTCAATTGTCGCTGTTTCTATTTATAATGGCGCTAATATAGTCAGGGTTCATGATGTGAAAAATATGGTGAGAGTTGCAAAAATGACAGATGCGTTGGTAAAAGGTTACTAAATAGAAATGACTGAAGTTATACTTGGGTTAGGGTCCAATATAGGTGATAAGAAACAAAATATTCTTTCTGCTTATGATTTGATAGCAAAAGTTGGATCTAATGCCCGGATTTCCCCATTTTATGAAACTCTACCTCAAGGGTTTGCTGTACAGCCAAATTTTGTAAATGCAGTTTGTGTCGTAGATGTGAATTTAATTCCTTGGGAATTTTTTCATTACACTTCTTTAGTTGAAAAAACCGTTGGTAGGAATAAATCTTTTCTAAATGCTCCTAGATTAATTGATATAGATATTTTAATGTGGGGTGATCAAGAATTTATTACTCCAATTTTGACATCCCCGCATCCGAGAATGACAGAAAGGGAATTTGTTTTGAGGCCTTTAATTGATCTTTTGCCAAAAGTGGTTCATCCAATTACTAAAAAAACTGTTTTTGAAATGTATAAGGATGCTAAAGGTTCAAATGGATTGATGCGTCATGTATAGACCTTAATATGTCCGATATTAGGTAGATAATTAGTCCAATGATTACTATGAGGTTAGGTTTTTTAGTAATTATCATAAATTTCCTATCATTACGATTTTTTAGAGAAATTGGTTGATTGGTTGGATAATTACTCCTTCGAGACCTGATTAAATAGAATAAATAACTGACGAATAAAATTTTTATTCCTAGTATCAAAACATATAAAGACCCAATATGACCGGGTGTGATTCGGTTGAAGGTCATTATCGCTCCAGTAAATAGCAAAATGAACATACTTGTATCAACTACAGATTTAAATTCATTGGAAATTGATTTCAGTATTTCTATTTTGTCGTTAGGTGAGATTTTTTTGATTGAAGGTGTTAGTACTATTAACCAAAAAATACTTCCACCAACCCATGCTGTGGCTGAAATCAGATGAGCCCAGATCACTAACACGTTAAAAATATTTACAATATCCATTACTTGTCACCTGATAATTGGTCATTTAAAACTAGTTGAATATCGTCTTGATTGATTATTCCCTCCCAGGTTCTGAAAATTTCTCCTTCATGATTGATAAATATTGTAGTAGGAAAGACATTAACTAAGTATGTTACGGTTAATTTGCCGTCAGAGTCAGCAATAGATGGATATTGAACCCCATATTTGACAAGGAATTTTTCGCCTTCTGTTTGTGAATCTAATCCAATTAATTGGATTCCTAAAACAGATACTGTGTTTTTGTTTTCTATATAAAAATTATTTAATTCAGGGATTTCTTCAACACATGGAGAACATGAGGGGAACCAAAAATTTAGAATTGTGAAATCGTGATCCTGAATTTCTTGTGAAAGATCAAATGAATCAGTATCAGAAAAAAAATCTGTATTCATGAGGTTTTCATTGAAATCAATTACATTAGATTTAGTGATTTCGTTTTGAAATAAAGTTGTGCAAGAAAAAGTAGGTAATAGAAGGATTAATATTAAACTAAACAAAAATGTTTTCATGATTCTTCATTAATTTCGTTAATTAATTCATACCCTTTATTGATGATGGCATCTGTTTTTGTCTGATCAAAATTCCTATAATTTAAGTATTCTTTTAACGCTTGGATTGGAGAAATAGAATCAGAGAAAGTTGTATCAAGTCGTGGTTGGATTTCGGGGAGAATGTTCCTTTTTACGGAAGCAATTAAATATGCATCTGCTAATGATTTTCTGATTTCATGGTCAAATATATTTTTAGATTGTAATGTAGAAACTTCTATAATTACTTGGACAACACAATCCTTGATTACGTGCCGATTGATTTCATCTATGACTGTTTGTGTGGGAACTGAATCTTGATCCCCAATTGAAATTTTAATAGTTTTGAAATTCCTAGCTTTTACGGGTATGAATTCGTAATGAACTTCTCTTTGGCCGGCATCTTTTTGGGTATCAAGGTTGATTAAGCAAAAACCTTTAGTATCGTTTTCTTCTCCAAAATCTATTCTTTCTATACTCCCTGAATATACTACACGTGGTTTTTCATTGAGTTGTTGATGTCTGTGTATATGACCTAGAGCAATGTAATCTAATTTAGGTAAAGCAAGATTTTTTGTGGGAACCAAATAGTCTTTACTTAACATCATAGATTTTTCTGAACTAGTGATTGCTGATTCTGTAGAAAGATGACCAACTAAAATAGCAGGTAATTTAGGGTTAATAGATTCTACCAATGAAGAAATCTTAGATGTTACAGTTTTTTCAATTTGCTCATTTATTTCTTCTATAGTTTGAGTAGTGAAATGATGAGTCTTACTTAAATCTCCTTTTCTGATCCATGGCACTGAAACTATTTGAATTGGTCCAGATTTCGTAATTATTTCATAATTAGTTAATTGATCTCCTATTGTGACTTTTTCTACATCAAGTGTAGGAAAAATTTCTAAAGATGTTGCAGGGCCGGGTATATTTGGAGAATCGTGATTGCCGATTAAAATAAATACTGGGATGTTATTTATGGACAATTTTGAAATGCGTTTTGCAAATTCCCTCTGATGCGTTTGGGAAGGGTTCCTGCTTTTATAAGCGTCACCTGCAATGACAAATAAATCAACAGCTTCATTAATAGCAAATTCAACTATTTCATCAAAAGTGCGAAGGAAATCAGATAATCGAGTGGATGATCTCGTTTCAGGGTCTATTTTCCCGTAGTTTTCCACTCCGATGTGAATATCTGCTGTATGAAGTATTTTCATAAAGAATATTTTTGTGTTTTATAACTTTTTGGAGATAATCTCTGGTAATTCTGATATAAGAATTCTAGTTTGTGCCATTGAATCTCTCTCTCTAATGGTTACCATATTATCTTCAAGAGAATCAAAATCAACTGTAATACATAGTGGAGTTCCAATTTCATCCTGACGGCGGTATCTTCTTCCGATACTTTGAGAGTCATCAAATTGTACATTCCCTGAAATTAAAGAAGATTTTCTCACTTGGTCGTATATTTCACGAGCTAATGGTGCTAATTTATCGTTTCTACTTAAAGGTAGTATTGCTACTTTTACAGGTGCAATACTAGGGTGAAGTTTTAGTAAAACTCTAGTGTCGGGCTTTCCGTTAGCTTGAACTGTAGTTTCTTCAGAATATGCATCAATTAATAATGCCATTACTGCTCTATCTACACCGCAAGAAGGTTCTATAACATAGGGAGTTAGGTGTTCTTGAGTTTGATCATCAAAATAAGTTAATTTTTCTCCACTCATCTCAGAATGAGATTTCAGATCAAAATCGGTTCTATTAGCTATTCCTTGAATTTCACCCCATCCCCATGGGAAATGATATTCAATATCAAAAGTAGATTTTGCGTAGTGAGATAATTCATCTTTATCATGCTCCCTAATTCTAAGATTAGAGGTGTTGATTCCGATTGACTCATACCATTTCATGCAATCATCTATCCATTGTTGATGAATCTTTTCATCATCTCCAGGTTTGACAAAATATTCTATTTCCATCATTTCAAATTCGCGAGTCCTGAATATGAAATTACCTGTAGTTATTTCATTTCTAAATGCTTTTCCTATTTGAGCTATTCCGAAAGGCAACTTTTTTCTAGTGGAGGTAACTACATTATTGAAATTTACGAAAATACCTTGAGCAGTTTCAGGTCTCAAGTATACAATTGCTGCCTCATCTTCTACCGGTCCCATAAAAGTTTTAAACATTAGATGAAACATTCTAGCGTCACCTAGTTTCCCATCGCATCCAGGTTCAGGGCACGTTTTTGTCAAAATTAGTTCAGAATCTAAGTGATCTTCTCTATATCTTTTGTTACAAGTTTTACATTCAATCAAAGGGTCTGTAAAACTATCCAAGTGTCCACTTGCTCTCCAAGTGTCTGGGTGCATCAAAATAGAGGAGTCAAGTCCGATGATGTCATCTCTTTCCCAAACCATTTGATTCCACCAGTTGTCTTTTACGTTTCTTTTTAGTTCAACTCCTAGTGGTCCATAGTCCCAAGTGCTGGCTAATCCACCATAAATTTCACTACTTTGAAATACGAATCCACGTCTTTTGCATAAGGAGGAAATTTTTTCTATATCTAAATCAATTTCCGAATTTTCCAATTTAATCACCTAATTTTTGATACTTGGATTGTAACAGAACAGGGCTTTAGATTGATGTATATTTAAGAATTTAGGGCATGTCTGGTATGTGATACACCAAGCGATGGATCTAGATTAATTAAACTAACCATGCCAGTTGTTTGTTTTGACAATTTGATTGGGCATCCGGAGTAGTATGCAGGTATATCATTTTGACTGACATCAGCAAAACTATCCCAATGTCCTAATGCTACATAATCGCACCCTGATTCTATAATGTTTTGAGGCGAAATTAATGAAGATCTGCCAGAATTGACTCCGTCTTCTTCAAATTGACCATGAGCTAATGCGATTTTCCAGTATTTGTTAGTTTCAAACGATATGTTTGTGAGGGGTTTAAATTTAGGGCTGTGTTCGTCCATTGCTTTTCCCCAGAACGAAATACCCAAATTTTTAAATTGGATTTCTTCGCCAGTAGGGTTTTTGAAAATGTATAGATTTTTAGGGCTATTTTGAAAAATAGGTCTTTTATAAATGGAGTTTGAATGCATTAAATCATGATTTCCAGGCAGGATTATTACAGGTGCGGCTGTTTGTGAAATTTGATTTAGAAAAAAAATGACAGAATCATTTGAGACTCTTTCATTATCAAATACATCACCTACTATTAGGAGAAAATCTGAATTAGTTGATTCAACTGCTTCTAAAACATTTTTTAAAGATTCTTCACTAGCTGAATGCGCGTAAGGGTCACCTAAATGTGTGTCTGATGTATGTAAAATTTTAATTGGTTTTTTCAATTAAAATTACAAACCCTGCGCATTGCAAACATCTTGGTCGAATAGGATGTGACCTGTGTATGTTGTAGGTTGTTCGCAAACCCATACTGATGCCTTACCCATTTCTGTGGCAGGCTCAAAGTCTAGATTTGGATTTTCAGGATCATTTTCCATCATTATATTCCCAGGAGTTCTGATTCTTCCTTGTGGAGATAAAACATTTACTTTAATTTTGTCTGCTTGGACTTCTCGGGCAAGTCCTTGAGAAAATCTTTCCAATCCTGATTTAACCATACCGTAAAAACTTCCCTCTCTTCCTTTTTCTAAAGGTTCGTAAGGGCCGGGGCCTGGAAATACCCCAGCAATAGATGAAACATTAATAATGTCTCCTCCTCCTGCATTACGTAAATGAGGGAGGGAATGTTTCATTAATACTAGTGGGCCTTTTAAGTCTATTTGCCAAATTAAATCTATATGTCTTTCTTGAACTGAGTCTAGTGAACCGGGAACTAATATTGCCGCATTATTTACAATAATATCTAATCCTCCCAACTCCTCTACTGTTTGGTCTACACCGGATTTGATACTTTCCATATCTCTCATATTCATTACAACAGGAATTGCTTTGCCACCTGAATTGTTTATCGATTCTGATACAGTATGAATCGTCCCAGGCAATCTTTTGTCTGTAACTTCTACTGAGCGAGCAGCAATAGCAACTTTAGCTCCTGCAGCAGCTAAATGTTTAGCTATGTACTCTCCTATCCCTCTACTAGAACCTGTTACTAAAGCAATTCTTCCGTCTAAACTTCCCATTGTAATCTCCAAATTAAATTTCAGTCATTCTACATTAGTTTTGAATTAAAAAATTGCTATTGGATTTGCAGGGGAGCCTGTTCCTCCTTTTATTAGTAACGGAGAAATAGCAAAGAAAAATTCATATACTCCTGTTTCTGAACATTGTTTGGATAATTGTTCAAAATTTGCATTGTCTAGTATTGGCATACCCATATGGGGGATTAAAATTTCATGGATGATAATTCTTGCAGGGTAGGGATATTTTGAATTTCCAGATTCCTGCATATCCCAGCCTAGTAATGATGCATTTGTGTCATATAAATATTCAACAATAGAGGGGCCATTCCCAGGAGTGTTAGGCGGGAAAGAAAATTGAAAATCTGGTTGGCTTTTCCAAAATGGCTCATATCCGGACCTGATGAGAACTGCATCGCCGGGCATAGGAGTAATCCCTTGTTTTTTGGCCCATGTTTCTAAATCCCATCCTTCGATAGGTTCCTCAAAAGTTACAAATTCTTGATTCCTTAATTTGGGGATGTCGTAAAGAACTCCACGAGTAATAATTCCATCTTTCCAATTGTCTATAGCATTAATTTCAGCTCCTTTTGAAGTAATTAGGTTTGGGTCGTATCCGTTATAGAGTTTTCCTCCATTTTTGATGTCATCAGTGAAAACGTGACATAACGAATCTATGTGTGTATTCACGAAACCATGATACGAAACCCCCACATAATCTCCTGAACCTTTACTATGAACATCCATTAAATGAGTCGCAGGTTTGGAATTTCGGAGAGTATCCGGAATAACTTGAGCTGTAGCAAGTGGGTGAGAGCATGAAATTGTTTCACCCGTTTTAATTAAGTCTCGAGCAGCAAGAATTTTTTCATTGGTAATTAGGTTTAACGTACCTTTCTGATCATTATCTCCCCATCTTCCCCAATTGTTAAATTTTACTTTGTATTCTTGATACTCTTCTAATGTAGTAGGTTCTTTCTGTTTCATTCCCATATAACTCATTTCCTCCTTTTGCAGTGTTTTTACCTGCATGTTTTAAGTATAAAAACTCTATTACGTATATTTGATGTTCGATACATTTTACATAGCTTCGCAAATAATAAAATAATACTAATCTCAAATTGTGCAACATTAGCGATGCTCAACCTGAGTAAGTTGAAAAACTTCTCACTAATGTTTTTTTATTTCATTAATCAAAAAGGGTATTTTTTTACTTAAATAGTATGTAAGCTAGAGGTGAAAGGTTTTAGGTGAAAAAATATCGAGAAATTTTAATACATTTTCATGATTCTTCGATTTTACTTTGAAGAATATATGTTTATACTCCTTTTAGATTTAATTCTTACCAGGGAGGTACGTTATGCCATTCGCTCCATTTGATTTGTCAGGCAAAGTTGCTTTAGTTACAGGTGGAAATGGTGGCATAGGCTTAGGTATGGCCTTGGGAATGGCTCAAGCAGGAGCAGATGTTTGTATTTGGGGAACTAACTCAGAAAAAAATGATTTTGCACAAAAACAAATTCAGGATTTCGGTGTTAAATCCCTAGCTGTACGTTGTGATGTTTCTGATGAGAATCAAGTAGAAGAATCTTTTGATCAAACTGTCAAGTATTTTGGTAAGGTAGATTCTTGTTTTGCAAATGCTGGTGCTGGTGGCGGAGCCCCATTTCATGAATACCCTACAGATCTTTGGAGAAAGATAATGGGCATTAATTTAGATGGAACATTTTTCACTTTTCGTGCTGCTGCAAAGCATATGATTGAACGTGGTGAAGGTGGAAGATTGATAGGTACATCCAGTACTTCAGCAATTCATGGAGCCCCTAGAAGTGAGGCGTATGCTGCTACTAAGGGAGCAATGTTATCCATGACTCGTGGGTTAGCAGTAGAATTGGCTCGCTATAAAATAACCGCTAATACTATAGTCCCTGGTTGGATTGAAACTGCAATGACTGAACCTAGAGTTGGTGATGAAAAATTTGAGGACAGGGTGATGAAAAGGGTGCCCGCAAGAAGGTGGGGACAGCCTGAAGATTTTGCTGGTTTGGCTGTTTATCTTGCAAGTGATTCTTCTTCATATCAGACTGGAGAAGAATTTATTGTTGATGGAGGATACACTAGGTTTTAGATGAAAAGTTTCCGGCCGTCATCTCGATTAATTCAATTAATAGAATCGCACAATTTAAGAATAGATCATATTGCGCTTTTTAAAGTTGTTGAAAGACTTTTATCTACTAAACCTAAAAGATGGATAGAGGAAAATTCAGTAGTTGGTAAAGGTACCCGCTTAAAGATTGAAGCGATTTTAGATGTGGAGAAAATTAACTCATTGGATGATTTGTATCCACATGGGTTTCCATGTTTGCCAGAAACACAAATTAGCAGGGGGTGGAGATTTGAATATTCTAACTTTTTGGGAATTTCGGATTTTGATTGGTCTATAGATTTTTTAGAGAGTTATGGAGTTGAATCTAACAGGGCACTAATCATAATGAGTGAACATGAAGGTCTTGAAAAACATTCCCCAGAATTTCTTAAATTATGTTTGGAAGTTAAACTATGGGGTTTTGAGACAGCTTCTGAAGAAGATATTTTGATTATTTCTGAAAAATATAAAAAAGCTCTTAATGTGACTGGATTTATGTCTTCAGAAGTAAGCTTGGCAATAAAATATCAGTCATGGCGTAGTGAAGATCATTACTCAGCTTATTTAAAAGCTTTAGAAAAACATACAGAGACTTTTAAAAACTACGATAGATTTATAGAAAATACTGATGAAATTTCAGGATCAGAAGTTTCTGTCCCTAAACAACAAACATTGCTTAGTGATTGGAGTGAATCAGATTATACTGAATGGTCAGATTTGCAAAAAAAACGATTTATAGAAGCACAAGAAATGGAATCTAGGTATACTGATTCAACCGAAATGACATTTTGGGAAACAATTTATGAAGAAGATGAAAGATATCTTGGTATCGATGAAGAGATTTAAGTAGGAGAATGTTATGGCTTATGCAATGAATCACGTTCATTTGAAATCACCGGATCCCCGAGGTACTGCTGAATGGTACGTTACCGCTTTTGATTTTACTATTATCAGTGATGTTGTTAGACCTGTAGGAGATAGATTTGTGAAATGTGAGACGAGTAATGGCATCGTTGTAAATATTTCAGGAGAAAGAACTAATGAAGAATTAGTGCAGGGTGATGCTAACGTTCATTATGGATTGGAGCATATTGGATTTGATGTGGAAGACATTAAATCTGAAATTCAGAGATTAGAATCTTTGGGTGCTGAACTTTTAGAAGGTCCTATTTCTGTACCTGAAGGATCAATTGAGTATTTAGCCTTTATTAAGGCTCCTAATGATACTAGGATAGAAATCATACAGCCTCGTTAATTTATTTTTTGCAGGATTTCATCGGTTGTAGGTCGGTCTCTTATATCTTTAGATATGTAGCTCCAATAGATTGTCATATCAGGGTTAATTATAAAAACTGACGGGGCAGCAACACCATCTCCTAATAAATCGAATACCCCATATTCCTTTAAAACATTAGCTTCGGGATCTGGTAGGATCATGTACTCTGCTTGAGTAATTAGTTTTACAAGTTGAGCTTGTTCAAAGGTGTCTTTACTTATAGCTATTAATGAAGTGTTTTCTTCTTGAAATTCACTCAACGAGTATTGCAACTCAACGAGTTGCTTTTGACAAATTCCTCAAAAGTGTCCTCTGTAAAATAAAATCACTGTTTGATCATACCTACTAACGTATTCAGAAAGAAAAATTAAATTTCCAGATTCTTCATCAGTAAATTTGAAATTTGGTGCTGTTTTTAATGGACTTGATTCAGGTGAAGCACATGAAGCAGCAAAAACAAATAGTGTGATCAAAATGAATAGTTTTAATGTTTTTAATTTCATTAATTAATGATCTCATTAACTATATATAAGTCAATATTTCATTTTATCTATCATTTTGATCTATTAGTGATTTAAAATTATTAGGGGTGATTATGAAATTTATCTACAATTTTATTTCTTCAATTTTAAAAAAATCTTCACTTGAAACTTCACTTAAAAAAGATTATGTAGTTAATCTGAGTAATAAACCTGATCAGGCTATTGAATCTGTCTTGAACGCAACAGGGGAAGTATCTTCATTAGTTTACTCAGAACATATTTTGTCATTATTCGCAGAATTTGATGATCAACAGAAAATGGAATTTTTTACTATTTTGCTTAATAAATACGATTTAAATTCATCAGAACTAATAGATTCTATCAATGAATATCAGGCTACTCCTTCTCAAAAAGGAATGGCCTCTGTTCTTGCTCTTTCGCACCCTCAATGGGATAAATTGTTTAAGAGAATGAATTCAACTTCTGATGGGACTGTTAAATTAGTTCATTTGAGAGAAGATTTATTGAAAATGCGCAAAAATCATCCCGAATTAGGTAGATTGGATGTGAGTTTGCTTGACATGTTTAAAACTTTATTTAATCCAGGGTATTTAGTAATGGAGCCCATAGATTGGAATACACCTGCTAATATTTTGGAAAAAATTATTGCTTATGAAGCTGTACATGAAATTTCTTCCTGGGAAGAATTGAGGTCTAGATTGGAGCCAGAAGACAGGAAATGTTTTGCTTTTTTTCATTTGGCTATGCCAGAAGAACCCTTGATTTTTGTTGAAGTTGCATTGACAGAGTCAATCCCAGATTCTATTCAAAATGTATTGAGTTCCGAAAGAAATATAATTCCTCATTCCAAATCAACCACTGCAGTTTTTTACTCTATCTCTAATTGCCAAAATGGGTTAGTCGGGGTTTCTTTTGGCAATTTCTTATTAAAGCAAGTGATAGGGCAATTGAAAGAAGAAATCCCAACTTTATCTAACTTTGTAACATTATCTCCTGTCCCGGGTTTTATGAAATGGTTAGAGAAAAATGATACTGAATCATTTAATCGATATTCACAATTTTCTTTGGAGAAAACCTCATCAAAACATAAAGATCATTTGTATGAATTGATGGCTAAATATTTATTGGTTTCAGATAGGCCTGATCAATTGCCTAATGATCCCGTAGCTAGATTTCACTTGGGAAACGGGGCTTCTGTTGAAAGATTTAATTTTATGGGTGATGTATCTGAAAGAGGTATGAAGCAGTCTTCAGGAATGATGGTTAATTACTTATACGATATAGATCTTTTAGAAAAATATCACGAAGATTACTCAAGAAATCAAGAAATTCATGCTTCCGATACTATTAAAAATATACTAAAAGTATCTTAGCAATACCCAAGTAAATGCCCTCCCATGTGTTGGATAATTAACGATTTTTCGTAAATTTCCCATTTGATAAATTTTGCGTGTCTTTTTAGATTGTAAGGCAAGAATTCGGAGTTAATTTCTATTTGCCAGACCCCATTACCTTGATAGGTTTCTGAATATTCATCATTCTGAAGTTTTTGGTAAATGGCAAAACACAATTCGAACTCTTCTTTACTTGGAATCATTACACGCAATGCTTCAGTCGTATATCCCGAATATTCTCCCCATTCAGAACTTAGTAAGTTTGATAGGTCAGTTTTTACTTTTTCTTTAATCATGTCAGACGCATCACCTGAATTGAAAGCTGCATCTCGAAATTCTACTGGACGAGTAACAACGTCTTTTTGGGAGTAAAAATTTATTGCATAAATAGCTACTGATACAAAAACTGAAATGATTATTAATGTACTTATTAATCGCAAGTATGTTTTAAATTTGTTATTTTTATTCAATTGAGTTCTTTAAATGATTTTAGGGGTTATAGATTACTTTAACTGATTTATAATACAACCTTATATTTAATTAGGAGTTAATTTAGGATGCATAATAAATCATTTTTTGTTCGGGATGAATCAAATCCCGAAATTTTACACCCAACTCCTTCTGCCGTAGGACCTTGGGATCCATCAATGATGCATGGGAGAGTTTTGTGTGGTCTTGTAGTCCATGGAGCAGAACAGGTTTTAGCTTCAAATGATCTATTAGATTTATCTCAGGCTACTCGAGTTACAGTTGATATGTTTAGGTTTCCAGTAATGAAACCTTTGAAAGTTTTGAGTGAAATTGTAAGGGATGGGAAAAGAATAAAAGTGATAGATGTTCACGTTATGTCTATTAATGATGATCAATTAATTGAAATAGTGAGAGGTTCAGTAATTTGGTTATTGAAAGCAGATGATACCAAAGGTAAAGTTTGGATGCCGGATGAATGGAACTTGACTCCGCCAAGTGAAGACATGCCATTTTTTGATGAATCAACCTTAGATAATCCAGGTCATCAAAATCCAATTTGGGAAACTCTTGATCCTGACACAGGACAACAATTTAATTTGAGTCATCAAAAAGAAAAAACAAGTCCTAAAACAGCATGGATTAGAGAAACGCATGAATTTATAAAAAATGAAGAGACTAGTTCGTTATTAAGAGTAGCTCAACTAGCTGATTATGCTAATCCATTGGCTAATTTGAGTAATGTAGGTTTGGAATACATCAATGTTGATGTGACATTATATTTGCAGCGCAATCCCCTAAGTAGTTGGATTGGGGTTGAAACTCTTTATCATGGAGCTGCAAAAGGTGTTTCGGTAGGAAGCATGAATATTTATGATTCACTGGGTAGGATTGGCATGTCTACTGTAGCAGGTTTAGCTCAAACAAAATCAATGAGCTGATTATTGAGCTGTGACTCCTCCATCGATGATTAACTCTGATCCTGTCACGTACCTAGACTCGTCACTAGCAAGATACAATACTCCCAATGCAACATCCATAGCTGTTGCAATCATTTTTAGGGGAGATCTTGCTAATGTTTTTTTTGTAGATTCTTCATCTCCAATAATTCCACCCTTATAATTGATCATATCTGTATCGATAAAACCGGGATGTACAGAGTTACATCTAATATTGTGTTGAGCGTAACTAACTGCAGTAGATTTTGAGAATAATCTGACAGCTCCTTTACTAGCTCCGTAAGCACTAAATTGAGATCCTATTATTCCAGCAGCTGAAGAAATATTGACTATAGATCCTCCCCCGTTTTCTTTCATGTGTGGGATGACAGCTTTTGTTCCAAGAAATACACCTTTCGAATTTACAGATTGGACTTTATCCCATTCAGATTCAGATGTATCTTCAATGTTTTTAGCAATTAAAATTCCTGCGTTATTCACTAATATATCTATTTTTCCAAATGTATTTACACATTCAGCAACGGCATTGTTCCAGCTAGTCTCACTAGTGACATCTAAAGTTAAATATTTTGCAGATCCGCCATTTTCTATTATTTTTGATTCAACTTTTAATCCTTCTGTATCTAAAATGTCTCCAAAAATGACGTGTGCACCCTCGGAAGCAAATAGCTGAGCTTCGGCTGCCCCTTGTCCTTTTGCGCCTCCCGAAATTAAAGCTACTTTGTTTTCTAGTCTTGGCATATCAATCTCCTGTAGTGACGATATTACTATATACCATAGTGATTATGCCAATTATAAATATTTTGCATTTATTTAGGCGGATTAATTAGTTGAAAGAAGTTATTAAAAATTTTATCTCTGTTCATCCACCTTATAGTTCTAATTGGATGATTTGCGGGTTTATCTACACATGTGTTTTTTTCTGTTAGATCTGGGGTATCTCTGATTTCAGAGATGTACCATGTAGGGTCTATCAGCCATCCTCCTGGAGCTAGATCCCAAATAGGTTTGCTCCTTCCTGGGAAATCATCGACAAACTCAAGATATCTTTCATATAAAAAATCCCCAATTTTTGATGAACCCAAGTTGGCTTGTAATTCCCATCGAGAAGTTCTTAAGTGATCTGTAACAGACCATCCTGGAAAATGGATTATAGGAGTTCCGGACGAAAAAAGTTTTTGAGCAGCTAAAACATCTTGAGCATGATTAAAATCTGAGAATCCGTGTAATGTAAAAGCAGAACCACCAAGAGTGCAAACTACAATTCTCGACCTTATTTCAGGATTTAGAAAGATAGCAGATGTGATATTAGTTAATGCTCCTAAGGCTATTATATAAATTTTGTCATGTTTCAAGGCTAGTTCTATGATTTTTTCTGAAGCTGGACTGACTACAGGAGAGCCATTATTATTCTGAATCGAAATTTTTGATCCTTTTAAAATTTCACCTTTCCAGGATGTATCTAATGTATTTAAAACATTAAAGATTTCCTGATAACTTAATTCCATTCCATGTTCATAACTGTCAGTATTTCTTGCAGTATTGTGAAATGGTGCGGAGTTTATACATAAAATTTCTATGTCTTCTCTAGATTGTTGTGCTAATAACAAATGAACTAAAGCAAATTGATCATCGATTTCATTGTAAGTGTCTGTATCGATAATGATTTTTTTGGGGGTTTTGGATGAAGGGTTACTTAATAAATTGAAGATTGTTTCATGTGGTATTTCAGGTAGCCCACTGAAAGGAATTGCAGCAATATTTTGTCCACTAGGTTTGACTTGTTCAGTTTTTGATTTTTGATTCATATTTGTCTCGATTGTAATTCTTAGAGTTTTCTTAAGAATCTCTCAGAGTTTTCACAAAGTCAAATACTAGTCTTGTTGTATGAGATGTTAGATAATACAAAGGAGAAAGAAATGACTTACTTAAAACATCTAAAAATAAATATAGCAATTGCTTCAGTAATGTTGGTATTGATCTTAACTGTTGGATCAATGTCAGCCTCT
>JAKUTY010000016.1 GCA_022447825.1 SAR202 cluster bacterium | reverse complement strand
TCAGATGAAAAGTCTTGAAGTCCGTCAGCTGTGAATGCACGAGCAGGTGTTTCACCTACGTAATCACTTACAGCATCCCATCTCTTATAGTTCTCAAAAGCTTGAGAAGAGTTAGAGTTCGCTGTATCAGTATTATCTGATCCAGCATCGTTAGCAGACCAGGCTATGTCTTTAGCTGTCATAGGACCCACTGTTTTCATAGCACCGTTGTCACTCATGTAGAAATCTACACCTTCTCTAACTGTCCATCTCATAACACCCTGATTGTCAGGATCGTCAAGATTAACAACAGATAGATCTAAATCTAGACCTGGCTGAGTAACAGTTCCGCCATCTTTACCAGGAAGATCCCATTCCCAACTTGTAATCAAGTGTGGTGCTGCACAAGAGTCAGAAACTGACCTGTCAACAATTGGGTTTCCATCTGCGTCATATGCTTCTTTCCAACCTAACATAGGCTCTAAGAAACCATAATAACCGTGGAACATTACGTCAGGCCAAATGCCTTTTGACATTCTGAACTGAGCTGCTCCTACGTTATCTAATACAGCAGTAATAGTTATTGCAGAATCAGAAGCTCCTCCGGAAGAAGCAACAGCAGGTGCCGCAGCAGCAGACGCAGCAGCAGCAGCAGCTTTAGGGGCAGCTGCAGACTGAGGTGCAGCCGGGGCTGCAGGAGCTGATGTACTTCCTGATGCAGCAGAAGCTGCCTTAGGTGCTGCCGGGGCAGCAGCAGCTGAAGAGGACGATGAACTATCATCAGATCCACAAGCAGCCAACGCATCCATAGCAACCGAAGCAATCATAGAGACCGCAATCAATTTCCAAGTGCTTTTTAGCATAAAACTCTCCTTTTTTAATCCTAATTTCAAATACTCACCTTTTTAACAACTGTGCATTTGGGTAAATAAAATTCAGTTAAATTAATCAAAAAGACGAGTATTTGTTATATGGATATAAATTATTGTGGGAATATATATATATAATCACTAAATGTCAATAATTAATAATTTAAATACTCCTTATCTTTTTCATAACTATTCAAATAGTAAAACCGTTTTCAAATTGTTCGTAAAAAATATATTGTTTTTGGTATTAATCACTTGGCTGAAATAACAATTATGAATAAGATGTGTCAATATCATTGGGAGAAATAACATGAAAAAACTTATGACTGGTAAACAGGCTATCCTAGAAACTTTAAAAGAACATAACATTCAACATATTTTTGGTAACCCGGGAACGAGCGAGGGACCATTGATAGATATGCTTGGTGACTACCCTAATTTCAAATACATTATGGCTCTTCAGGAAAGTGTAGCTATGGGAATGGGTGAATCTTTTGCAAGATCTACAAATTCTACGGGATTTGTAAGCCTTCATGTGGATAGCGGCTTAGCCAATGGTATTGCTTTAATGTTAGACGCACTAAACACAGGAACACCTTTAGTTGTAACTTCAGCAAATTACGATTCCAGAAAAATAAATGAAACTAAAACTGACCTAGCGGAACTTGTACGTCCTGTAACTAAATGGGCAGTAGAGTTAGATTTACCAGACCAAATCCCAAGTGCTCTCCGAAGAGCTTTTAACGAAGCCAACAGTCACCCGAAAGGACCAGTCTACGTAGGCTTCACCTCTAACGCTTTAGAGGGGATGGCTGAAATGACTATTACGGGCCCATCTCAAAAATTTGACAATGTTTTACCAGACCCAAAAGCAATACAGATGGCTTCTGAAAAAATTATTAACTCACAAAACCCGGTCCTAATATTAGGAGACAGAGCATCCGACGATCAGGCAAATAATGAAGCAGTGGAATTCGCAGAACTATTGGGACTTCCAGTATTCCAGTCGAGAGGAGCTGAAATTTCATTCCCTTCATCCCACCCTCAATATATGGGGATTCATACTTTAAGATCGAAGGAAAATAGAGATGAATTAAAAAATCACGACCTGATCATAGCAATTGGAATGGACCCATTTGACGAACTTTTTTATTGGGGGGATGTAATACTTGAAGACAATTCAAACTTAATACATATAGACCCTATTTATTCTAGAATTGGTAAATCAGAACCAACATATTTAGGTATAGTTTCAAACTGTAAACATGCCTTATCTCAACTAATCCAAAATATCAAAACCAAAACTCCTAATCAGTTTACCGAAAGAAAAAGCAATACTGAAAATGAAGTTCAAAATAGAAGAAATGCATACAAATCTTCTGTTGAATCTCAAGAAAATTGGGATTCAACTCCAATGTCACCAGCTAGAATGATGTATGAAATATCAAAAGCATTGCCTATAAACGCCATAGTTGTTGACGATGCAATTAGCAACAGAGGCGCTTTAAGGAATTTTATAAGAGCAGAAAAAAGAGATGATTTGCGTGGGGTAAGAGGGCAGTCTATTGGAGGTGGCATCGGAGCAACAATGGGAACGCAATGCGCATTCCCTGATCAACCAGTTTTCGGAATCATCGGCGACGGGAGCGCAATGATGACCATACAAGGGTTATGGACAGCAGCAAATGACAAAATCCCGTGTAAATTCATTATTTGTAATAATGGAATGTATCGTGTACTAAAAGTTAATTTCAACATATATCAAAAAGATGTCCTAGATTTAAGTGAAACTGCCGGAGAAAATCTTTTATATTCAAATTTCGATACTCCATTTAACATTACAGAAATAGCTCAAGGTATGGGAATTACAAGCGAAAGAATTACAGACCCTTCCCAAATTGATTCAGCAATAAAAAGAGCCACTGAATTTAATGGACCCTATTTATTGGACATTGTTATAGATGGATCCTTGTAATTGAAAAAACTTCAAAAATCATCTTTCTACTACGGATGGGTAATTGTCGCAGTCATGGCAATTGCGAATGCAGTTGGCATGGGCATGGGAGCTCTGAATATTGGTTTATACATCAAACCAATGGGAGATTCATTAGGAATTAGCAGAGCCTCATTTGGATGGGCTTCGACAATAAGAAGCTTTGCTAGTGCTGCAACTAGTCCTCTTTTAGGAAATCTGCTAGACAAATATGGAGCAAGATGGATCCTAGCTATATGCATATTAGTTACAGGGATATCCATGATTTTATTAAGCCTAGTAAAAGATTCATGGCAACTAATTCTAGTTTTTGGATTTATGGGACTAGTTGGCGTTGCTGGTCCAGGAGCTATAGTAACTTCTGTCCCTCCCGCAAAATGGTTTATAGAAAAAAGAGGAAAAGCTCTTGCAGTAACATCAATTGGTATTTCAGTCGGGGCAGCCCTTTTCATACCTTTAACACAAATTTTGATTAACACTTATTCATGGGAATCAACTGGGATAAGTTTAGGTATATCTGGAATCATATTAGTATGTCCCATATCTATTATATTTGTCAGACGACAACCTGAAGACATTGGTCTTCTACCTGATGGAAAATCAAATTTATCAGAGCAATCATCAGAAGAATCCAACCACAACGAATATTCATTTACACTAAACAAAGCATTAAAAACTCCATCATTGTGGCTTTTGACTATAGCTTTTTCAATTTTAAATTTAGCAATTTTGACATTTGCTCTTCACAGGATTCCGGCATTTATGGACCGAGGGTTAGACCCTACTTTAGTTTCTCTAGCTACTGCTTTCGATGCAGTATGTGCAGGAATTGCAAGTTTTTCTGGGGGAATATTAGTTTCTAAAATTCCATCAAAAATCATAGGTGCTTCTGCATTTATCATGCTTGCTATCGCAAGCCTAATGACGATATACGCCAATGAGTTCTGGTTAATGTTTTTTTCTATGGCTATTTTCGGATCCGGAATCGGAATAAACTCTTTTACTCAAAACTATATTTGGGCCGAATATTTCGGCAGAGACTATTTAGGACAAATCCGTGGATTTGTAACACCAATCAGCTTGATACTAGGTGGAATAGGAGCCCCTTTAGCAGGGTATGTTTTAGACATAACTGGATCTTATAATCCTGCATGGTGGGTATCAGTATGGCTTATGGTTTTTGCCGCAATCATTTTTTATTTATCACCTAAGCCCAAGTACTAACTTGACCAAATAGTAATGTTTCATTATAGTTTACCCGGCTTATTCACATAGTCGAGTGAATTTAGTTGAGGGAGTAAAACCTAAACTTCATAGTGGGATCTTAAAACAAACCAACGGCTAATTTTGATCCTATATGCGCCCTACTGAGGACGCTTTTGGCTGCCTATACGGCATTTCTTGTTATATACCCCCCATCCGATTATCTCGGGCAAGGGCCAAACCAGATTTATTTCTGAATCCTCTTTTCATTTCTGATGAAACGCTATCTTAGTATTTTGTTGGAATTCATATGGGCACCTCGTGCATTTCAACAAATCAAGGAGCAGAAAATGAAATATGTATCGATAATGACACTTCTAGGACTATCAATGGTTTTGCAATTGCTTGTTCAAGCACTGCAGAACCTGAGGTTATAGTTCAAGAAGTAATTAAAGAAGTTGAAGTAGTTAAAGAAGTTGAAGTAATCAAAGAAGTTGACAAAGAAGTTGAAGTAATTAAAGAAGTTGAAAAAATTGTAACTGTTGAAGTATCTCCACCAGCAGGACCTAAACGAGAGATAGTTTTCGGTGGACTTAACTGGAACAGCGCGCTTATTCAAAACGCAGTTGCCAGGTATATCATTGAAAACGGCTACGGCCACGAAACATCTCAAATAGAAGGTGCAACTGTACCTTTATTTCAGGGACTTAGAAAAGGTGATATAGATGTCACTATGGAAATTTGGTTACCTAACCAAAATGATGCTTGGAATGAAGGAATTAAAGCTGGAGAAGTAATTCCAGTTGGAAAAAGTTTAGAAGATAACTGGCAGAGCTCATTTTTAATACCTGCTTACGTCCAAGAGGCTAATCCTGATCTAGACTCAGTAGAAGACCTAAAAGATGAGAAATACAAAGCTCTTTTCGCAGAACCTGATAGCGATGGAAAGGCTGTACTATACGGTTGTATGTCAGGTTGGGGATGTAATGGAGTTCAATTAGGTAACGACAGTGGTGATGGGCAAGTTGCTAATTACGGATTATCTGATCACGTAAAATTCTTAGACCCAGGAACTTCTGGTGCTTTAGCTGCTGCTATTGAAGGTGCTTTTACTAAAGAAGAACCAATACTGTTCTATTACTGGGGTCCTACAGCTTTAATGCTTGACCTTGGACATGCAGATGGAAAAATTGTTGATCTTGATCAACCAGACCCATCTGAATGCCCAAATAATGACCCAGTTCATGGATGTGCATTCCCAGCTGCAGAAGTTATGATCGCCATGAATACTGACTTGGTTGATGATGCACCATATTTGATCCCATTCTTTCAAGCTTGGGACTGGTCTGCTGGAAACCAATTATTAGCTGAAGGATTCTATTCAGAAATATCTGACGATTACGACAGTGCTGAAGAAGCATTTGAAGCAACAGCCATATCCTACTTAAACAGTAGTGAAAATTGGCATAGTTGGGTTCCATCAGATGTTTTAGATGGCGTACTATCAGCTCTAGCGGCAGAATAATTGAAGCCTAAAAATAAAGCTTAAATATTCAACATTAAAGGGCCGCGAATTCTCGCGGCCCTTTTTGTTCATTTCAGGTGATATATGAAAGAAACACATATTGAAGTAAAAAATCTTTGGAAAGTGTTTGGTAAAAACCCAAATCAAGTGTTTGAAGAAGCATTTATTAATTTAAGTAGATCTGAAATTCAATCTGAACTTGATTTAATTACTGCTCTCAGAGATGTATCTTTCACTGTAAATAAAGGCGAAACATTTGTCGTGATGGGTTTATCTGGTAGCGGGAAGTCAACATTAGTTAGATGCTTGACAAGATTGATTGACCCAACAGACGGGCACATCTTAATTGATGGAGAAGACATAGTTGAATTCGATGAAAATTCACTAAGAGAATTCAGAAGAAACAAAATAGCAATGGTTTTCCAACAATTTGGACTACTACCACATAGAAATGTACTAGATAATGCTGCTTTTGGATTAGAAATACGTGGAATAGATAAAGAATCAAGATACTCTACAGCTCAAGAAATGCTTGACCTTGTAGGGCTAGATGGCTGGGGAGAATCAAAAGTTTACGAACTGAGTGGAGGAATGCAACAAAGAGTTGGCATTGCACGTGCCTTAGCAGTTAACCCCGAAATCATGTTAATGGACGAACCATTCAGCGGACTAGACCCACTAATTCGTAGACAAATGAGAAAAGAATTAACTTCTTTACAACAAGAAATTCATAAAACCATGGTTTTTATAACCCATGACTTAGAAGACGCTGTTTCTGTTGGAGACAAAATTGGTATTATGCTAGACGGTGAAATCATTCAACTGGGAACCCCATTAGAAATCATTAATAAACCAGCTGATGACTTTGTGGCTGAATTCACTGAAGGTATTACTGGAAAAAGATTTGAAGAACTACAAGCTGTGGGAGCTTAACAATTTACACAAATGAAACTGAATAAAAACTCTTCCACAATTTTAGGTATTATTTCTCTATTGATAATACTATTGGCAAATTCTTATTTGATTCATTTTTTCAAACTAGACTTCCTTACAGATTTTCCAGTTGATATTAGTAAACATTTGGAAAAAAGTATTGATAGCTCAATAGAATGGACCATTGTAAATTACGGATGGTTTTTCGACTACATTAGTGACAATCTAAAATACTTTCTTGGCAAAATGAGCAAGTTCTTAGTTTGGGTTCCATGGCCTATAACTATGATTGCAATATTTTTACTTGCATGGAGGATTGCCTCTTACAAAATTGGGATTTTTTGTGTAATCGGATTAACTCTTTTAGCAATAGTAAACTTATGGGAACCAACAATGGTTACTGTAGCAATTATGCTTGTTGCTGTCCTAATTTCCATACTAATTGGAATACCGTTAGGAGTTTTAGGGGCAAAAAGTGAAATTGCCGACACTATCATGAGGCCAGTATTGGATGCCATGCAAACTATGCCTAGCTTTGTTTATTTAGTTCCTGGAATCATGTTGTTTGGATTGGGAAATGTTGCAGCAATACTAGCTACAGTTTTATATGCAATCCCCCCTTGTATAAGACTAACAAATTTAGGAATTAGACAAGTAGATGAATCTGTGGTGGAAGCTGGTAAATCATTTGGATCAGATAATTTACAATTACTCTTAAAAATACAAATCCCTATGGATATTCCAACAATTATGGCATGAATTAACCAAACAGTAATGATGGCATTAGCGATGTCCACTATAGCCGCAATGGTAGGAGCAGGAGGCCTAGGAACTGAGGTTCTTCGTGCTATGGGCCAACTGAGAGAAGGAGAAGCAGTAGTTGCAGGATTCGCAATTGTAATCCTCGCAATCATGATAGACAGAATCTCTCAGGGATACATAGATAAAAAAACTTTATAAACTACCCACGTGCTATGTAAGGCATTTTAGTAGCCATTATGGTCATGAATTGTATGTTCGCAGTTAATGGCAAATTACTAATATAAAGAACGGATTCCCCTACATGATCTACGTCAAAAGTAGGCTCTACTTTCATTTCTCCATCAGCCTGAGGTACCCCATTACTCATTCGTTGAGTCATTGGAGTAGCAGCATTTCCGATATCTATCTGACTAGCAGCTATATCAAATTTTCTACCATCTAGTGAAATTTGCTTAGTTAATCCTGTAATAGCATGTTTAGTAGTTGTATAAGCAACAGCATCTGGTCTAGGGACATGGGCAGAAATTGATCCATTATTAATAATTCTTCCGCCAATAGGTGATTGATTTTTCATAATTTTAATAGCTTCCTGAGAACATAAAAAACTACCTGTCAAATTAGTATCCACTACCCGTTGCCAATCAGCCAAAGGCATGTCTTCCATGGGCATTCTGGGGGAACCAATTCCAGCATTATTAAATAAAACATCTAATCTGCCAAATTTTTCTAGTACCAATGAAAATAAATTTTTCACAGAATCTGCATCTCCTACATCGGTAGAAACAGCAATTGCTTTATCATTAGAAACTCCTGATTCTTCAATAGTTTCATTCAATAATTCTTTTCTTCTGCCTGCCAATGCAACTGAATAACCATCTTTTAATAAATGTATTACAGCACTTTTTCCAACACCAGATCCTGCTCCAGTAACCAATGCAACTTTATTCTTGGATTCCATAACAACTCCTTTATTCTTTCCAATTTAATACAAACAACTTTTGTTCTTTTGTTTCAGGGGAATCTCTAAAATCACCTGCCACGTTTTTTCTCAATTCATCAATTTTATTTAAAGCATCTTGCCCTGACAAACCATGTCTAACCAAATAACAACCGATTGTGGTCCCTGTTCTCCCTAAACCTCTAAAGCAATGCAAATAAACTATTTTATTTGATTCAATCTCATGGTCTATAAAATCCAAAATCTCTTTCATTTCTTCAACTAAAGGAACTGATCTGTCAGCTACAGGGAATCTAATATATTGAGTAGAAACCCCTCTTCTTCTACGTTCTTTGTGTAAAATTGGTTGATATGAAATCCTCTCATTTTGTTCAGTCAAATCAACAAAAACAAGAACTCCAAGATCCAATAGATTCCCAATTTTTTTATGCGAAGAGTTCCAAATAATAGATTTAGATTTTAAAACCGCATTGATTAAGTGAATAATTGTACCCAAAAAAGTTTTTATATTTTTTGAAAATTGATCACCAGGATATTCTCCTGCAGCAAAATGTTCAGGAATCACCCAATACGAAAAGGGGTTAATTTTCTGGTTTTTATTTATAGACATATTGATACCTTACCACTATCTTTATACAAACTTTGATAATTAAGAGGAAACATGGAAATTGATAAAGATAACAATTTAGTTTGGATCGATTTAGAGATGACTGGTTTAGAGGATGAACATGAAATTATAGAAATCGCATCTCTAGTTACAAACAATGAATTAGAGATCCTAGCCGAGGGACCACAAATTGTAATTAAAAAAACTGAAAAACAATTAGAGAATATTAATGAATGGTCTTTAGACCAACATACCAAGTCTGGACTACTTGAAAAAGTTAAGCAATCCGACATTTCTATACTTGAAGCTGAACAAATTACATTAAACTTTTTAAAAGATTGGGTTAACGAAAAAACCTCCCCTTTGTGCGGCAACTCAATTTCTACAGACAGAAGATTTATCAGACGAGAAATGCAAACACTTGAAGATTTTTTACATTACAGGATGATTGACGTTTCAACTGTCAAAGAATTAGTAGCTAGATGGTATCCTAATATCAATATTCCTATCAAAAAAAATTCTCATTTAGCCATGGATGACATTAAAGAAAGCGTAGAGGAATTAAAGTGGTACAGAAACAATACTTTCATTATTCCTTCTAATTGATAGAAAACAATTATTATGACTAAAAATAACGACTTCATACGAAATCAAATTTCTGAAGACATAGAAAACGGAAAATTTGATCAAATCATAACTAGATTTCCTCCAGAACCTAACGGGTATCTACATATAGGTCACGCTACATCAATATGTTTGAATTTTGGAATAGCTGAAGATTTTTCAAATGCAAAGTGCAATTTAAGATTTGATGACACTAATCCTACAAAAGAAAATTTAGAATTTGTAAATTCAATCAAACAAGACATTCAGTGGCTTGGATTTGATTGGCAAGACAATGAATTTTATGCTTCCGACTATTTTCAAAAATTATTTGAATTTGCACTTAAATTAATAAAACTTAATAAGGCTTATGTAGACGATCAATCTTATGAAGAAATCAGAAATAATCGAGGAACACTTACTGAACCCGGCATCAATAGCCCAAACAGATCAAGAAGTGTTGAAGAAAATTTAAGCTTATTTACAGAAATGAAAAATGGTAAATTTCAAGCTGGATCACGTGTCTTAAGGGCAAAAATTGATATGTCTTCACCTAACATCAACATGAGAGATCCTGTGATGTACAGAATCATAGACTCCACACATCATCAAACTGGTGATCTATGGAAAATTTATCCCATGTATGATTTCGCTCACGGCTTAAGTGATTCTATTGAAAAAGTAACACATTCACTTTGCACTTTGGAATATGAGGCTCATCGCCCGTTGTATGAATGGTTCTTAAAGGAATTACAAACATTTCCATCTCAACAAATTGAATTCGGAAAAGTTTCATTGAGCCATACAATTTTGAGTAAAAGAAATTTACTCAAATTAGTGGATTCAAAAAAAGTATCTGGATGGACTGATCCCAGAATGCCTACATTATCTGGAATGAGAAGATTAGGATATACCCCTGAAGCCATCAAAGATTTTTGTTCTCGTATAAGTATCACAAAAAGAGAAAATATTGCTGATATAGCTCTGCTAGAACATTGTGTTAGAGAAGATTTAAATTCAAAAGCTCAAAGAAGAATGGCAGTGTTAAAACCATTAAAAATTACAATACAAAATTTTGATGAAAATAACACTGACTGGCTTGAGGCACCTAATCACCCTAAAGATGAAACTTTTGGGAGTAGAAAAATCCCTTTTACTAAAGAGATTTATATAGAAAAAGATGATTTTATGGAAGATCCTATTCCAAAATTTTTCAGATTATCGCCTGGAAAAGAAGTACGGCTAAGATATGGATATATCATTAAATGCATTGAAGTCAAAAAAAATCCTGATTCTGGTGAAATCATAGAGTTGTTATGTACATATGATCCAGAAACTAGGGGAGGCAATACTACAGATGGCCGGAAAGTAAAAGGAACAATCCATTGGGTAAGTGCTTCTAAAAACCTAAATGCAGAAGTTAGATTATTTGATAGATTGTGCTCAGAGCCTGACCCGGATATTCCTTCTGAAGAATCATTGGATAAAATACTTAATCCTAATTCATTAGAAATTATCATAACAGCCAAACTTGAACTTGAATTAGAAAATGCAGAACAGGGAAATCTATTTCAATTTGAAAGAATTGGATTTTTTTGTGTAGACAATGAAGATTCTACTTCAGAAAATTTGATATTTAACCGTACCGCAACATTAAGAGACAACTGGTCAAAATAATTTCTATTTAAATTCAGGTTTTTTTGCAAATAAAAACCCCAAACTACCTGCAATTGCTACTCCAGCCAAAACATAAAAAGCAAGATTATAATTGCCAGTGATGTCATACATTCTGCCTGCAAACAATGGACCTATCATCATCATGATTGACATTGGTGCCATAGAGAGGCCTAATACTTTTCCAAAAGATTTTCTACCAAAATACTCTCCTCGAATAGCAGTTCCCAATGGAATTCTAGCTCCAAACCCCAAACCATACACGATCACAAATATTGGAGTCCAATAAATTGAAGTAATAAAAGTAGAAAAAATCACACCACATGATTGAATACACCCAAAAATACATAGCGCTATATTTTTGGGAAATCTATCGCCTATAATACCCCCAAAAATTTGCGCTCCTCCAGAAAACAATAACGTAAATCCCCAAACCCACGCACCTATATTTACGGGAATCCCTTGATCACGTAATGACAAAATAAAATGAACTGTCATAGTCCCTATTAACATTGTCGAGCATGCATGACTGATAGAAACAATCCAAAATGCTGGAGTCTTTAAGATTCGTACAATTCCCAAATCTACCTGATCTAAATCGTTTGTATTAGTCTCTAAAAATGAGACTGAATCAGCTTTCTTTTGCATATATTTTTTCCCATCAGGAATCTCCCCATATTCCTCAGGAATATTTCTAATTAATTTTGAAACAGGGATTGCTATCAGAAAGTAAAAAATAGCAATTCCTAAAGAAGTCATCCTCCATCCTGCATTTTCTGGCATAACCAACCAAGCTAGAGCTGGGACCATCAAAAAACCACCAAAAGAAAATCCAACTGACCCAAAACCCATAGCCATACTTCTACGTTTATTAAACCAATTATTGATTACAGTCATCATGGGCAACCACCCGCCACCTGATGCTCCCATCATCAAAATACCATATGAAACATAAAACATTGGTAAAGATTGCGTAAAACTCAAAAGTGCGAATCCAATTCCACATAACATCACACCTCCCAATACAACTTTCTTAGAACCGAATTTATCAACTAAAACCCCAATAATAGGTCCAATCAAACTTCCTTCTAATTGCCCTAATGAAAACGCCCAAGAAAGCTGAGTTCTACTCCACCCAAATTCTGATTCAAGTGAATCAATCCAAACACCTATAGCACCAAAAGCTGGGGTTCCTGTAACTGAATTCAAAAATAAAGCCAATATAACTAACCACCACCCATAAAACATAGTGTATTTCCAGGTAAACACAGGGTTTTTTGAGGAACTTAATATAGGTTTCATAATGTTAGATTGATCTCATTACAGATTTTAATATCAGTAATAATAATTCATGAATCTTTATATTGCATTGAATTCCATTCTTATTTTAGATGAATTTTCAAACAAGACATCATTGTTTTAGTACGCTATACTACGCTCACAAAATCACACAAAAAAAATAAAGGTGAAAGAATGGTTGAGCAACAAGTAGAAATTTTGAGGCCAGAAACTCTTATAGAAGAATTTAAAAAAAATGGGGTCACCCACATTATTACTATTCCAGATAGTGAGACAAACTATCTCTATGAGTTAATGGAACAACAAGACTGGCTAGATGTAGTTCCTGTATCTAGAGAAGGCGAATCTATGGCAGTAGCCCTAGGTTTAAATATAGCCGGTAAAACTCCAGTTGTGTTAATCCAAAATACTGGAATGCTAGAATCTGGCGACTCTATCAGAGGAATGGCACTAGATGCAGGATTCCCTCTATTGATGGTTGTTGGGTATAGAGGATGGACAAGAAAAGGACATACTCCTGACACTGCTGCTACTTATACTGAACCATTTTTAAATGCCTTCAGAATTAATTATTACTTAGTCGAACATGATGCTGATGGGCCCAGAATTTCAGAAGCTTTTGAAGAATCGCAATCACTAAAAAAACCTGTAGTAGTACTAGTCGGAGACGAGTATCACGGGTTTAATCGTTAATTAAATTATTTGGAGAAAAAAGCATGATTGAAGCAAAAAAAGTATTTGAAGAATTCCAAAAGCACAGAGCAAATGCAATAGTATCTGTTCAAGGGACATCAGGAAAACATTGGCGTGATATTACTACCAATGAAAACAGAGATATCACACTGGGGGGTGCTATGGGTCAATCCACGGCAGCTATTTTCGGACTAGCTTTAGGTTTAAAAAGTGAAAAAGTTGTCCATTTTGACTCAGAAGGAGCATTACTAATGAATCTCGGAGTAATAGCTTCAATAGCAGGGAAACAACCTAAAAACTTTGTTCATTTTGTATTAGATAATGGATGCTACGCCACTACCGGTGGGCAACCAGTACCAAACTCAGAAAATATTGATTACGCTCAAATGGCTGCTGGTGCGGGATACTCAAAAACTTATAATTTTGATGACTTAGAAGACCTATCTACTAGCATGGAAGAAATCATGTCAATTGAAGGTCCTGTTTTTGTAGCTGTTAAAGTAAATGCTGAAGTTGAGAACCTACCTATTGGCATGCGTAAGAGAACTCCAACAAGAAGTAGGGCTGAAACAATAACTGATCTCAGAAAAGAACTAGGCATCAAATAATATATGCCAGTAAATTCTCCAAGAGAATCCTTTAAAAATATTCTACAAGGAGAAGAATGTATCTTTCCTGCTTCTGTATTTGATCCAATTTCATCTAGAATGGCTCATGATTTAGGGTTTGAAGTAGGAATGTTTGCTGGATCTATCGCATCTGCAGTAGTTTTAGGAAGCCCTGATTATATTCTTCTCACTCTTTCAGAATTTGCAGAACAATCAAGACGAATTTGCAGGGCATCAGATTTACCTCTAATGGTAGACGCTGATCATGGTTACGGAAATGCACTCAATGTTTCAAGAACAATAGAAGAATTAGAGAATTCGGGTGTATCTGCTATCACAATTGAAGATACCAAACTGCCAATCACTTTTAATGAAACTTCACAAGGACTGATAAGTTTAGATGAAGGAAAAGGTAAAATTAATGCAGCTTTGTATGCAAGAAAAGATTCACAACTATCAATCATAGCAAGAACAAGTGCTGTATCTATTGACTCCTTAGCTGAAGGAATCAATAGAGCTAAGGAATATGAGAAATTAGGCGCTGATGGAATCTTTTTCACAGGAATTACAAAAACTGAAGAATTAAAAGAAATTTATTCTGAAATTAAAGTCCCTATTCTATTGGGAAATTTAAGTGAAGAAATCAGCAATAAAACATTTTTGTCTTCAGTCGGAGTTAAAATTGCTCTTCAGGGGCATATACCCTTTTATGCAGGAATAAAATCTGTATATGAAACTATGAAGTCACTAAAAAACGGAGTTGATCCAAAAGAATTAAAAACAAATATTTTGCCGACAGATCAAATCAACAAATTGATAAATTCGGAAGAGTTTAATCAAAAAATTAAAAAATTCCTTTAAAAAATATCACAATTACAGTTATAATCACTATTCAGATTTTTAAAACTCTTAAAATGGTGACAATATGGCTCAAGAAAAATCAGTGACTTTGGGTGGTGGTTGTTTTTGGTGTATTGAAGCTGTCTTTGAAAACATTGAAGGTATCACAGGTGTTGTATCTGGATACAGTGGGGGAACTACAGAAAATCCTACTTACCAAGAGGTATGCAATGAAACAACTGGGCATGCAGAAGTAGTCCGAGTTTCATTCAATCCTGAAACTATCAATTTTGACACTATATTGGAAATTTTCTTTGCCCATCATGACCCCACCACCCTAAACAGACAAGGTGGAGACGTAGGTACACAATATAGATCCGTGATTTTTTACCATGATGAAACCCAAAAGCAAATAGCCCTTGAAACGATCAAATACTTAGATGAAGAGCATTTTTTTTCAAATAAAATTGTTACTGAAGTAATGAAAATAGGAAATTTTTATATCGCTGAGGATTATCATCAGTCTTTTTATCAAAATAATCCATATCAGCCTTACTGCCAATTTATTATTAACCCTAAAATGGAAAAACTCAGACAAAACTATTCACATTTAATTACAAAAAATAAAACAGGTACTGCACATGACATCTAGAATTCAATTTCCTGAAATCCAGGGAATCGATGAATTATTTACCGAGAGCTATCTCAATTATTTAACTCATTTACATGATAAATTCTCTGACCAAATAAAAATTCTAAGAAAAGAAAGAATTAATCAGTTAGAAAAAGCCCATAAGAATGGTATCGAAATATTAAAACTTCCAATTTCAGAAATTAATACTAAAGATTGGGTTGTAGACGAAATACCTAACGATTTAAAAAATCCTGGAATAGAAATCTCAGGTCCATCATCTATTGCATCAATGATGATAAATGCTTTAAATCCTGGCCCTGAAGGGGAAAGAGCTGTGGGGTACTTAGATGATGATGAAGATTCAGGAGGGCATACCTTAGAAGATACCATCAATTCTGCTAAAAATAGATTGTCTGCCGCCAACAAAAATTTAGAGGTAATTGATTCAGAAAGAAATAGACATTACAAGCTAGAACCTGGGGATCTGCCATTTTTCATGCACCGAGAAAGAGGCCTACATTTAGATGAACAGGAAGTAACTATCGATGGCCAACCGATTTCTGCAACCCTCCTTGGTACTTCATAAACTATTTTTTATTGTGGACAAGTACAATTTAAAAACAATCAGGGTGTTTATTTTTACTTGCCAAAATTGGAAAGTGTTTCAGAAGCTGCTTTATACAAAGAAATTTTTGATGAAAGTAGAGAATATTTAAATTTAAACGACTCTAACATTATCAAAGCAATAATTCTTGTTGAATCATTGCCAGCAGTCTTTCAAATGGAAAATATGCTTCATGCATTAGGGAAATATGCAGCTGGGCTAAATGCAGCTAGATGGGATTTAAAAGCTAGTATATTAGAATTTATAATGACTGATCCTAATTCAGTATGGCCAGACAGGTTTGATGTTGATATTAAAACAACTGAATTCATGTCAAATATTTTCAGAAGATTAGTTGCAGTATGTTTAAAGCATAACGCGGTAGCAATAGGTGGGATGGCTACTGCATTACCTTCATCAGATGAAGAAATAAATATTATTGCTGCAAATTCAATTCAATCAGACAAAGAATGGGAAGCAAAACAAGGATTCATTAGAGGCTGGAGTGCGCATATATACCATATGAAAACAGCTTCTGACCCTTTTAAAAATTGGGAGTTAACCGGATGGAAACCTTCACCAGAATTAAAAACTCCTGAAAATTTTCCTGTAAAAATAGAAACCCCTAAAGGGAAGATTACATCAGAAGGAACTCGAAGAAATATCAGAACTATAATCGAATATGTAGAAGGCTGGCTTAATGGAAGAGGTGCTAAAGGAATAGACAGCCTAGAGGGCCACCCTGGCAAAAGGCCTGCCTTAATGGAAGACTTAGCAACTGCCAGAATTTCAGTAGGTCAAGTCGCACAGAGAATAATTCACAATACTATTTCGGAAGACGATGGCATCACGCATAACATTGAATATATTCAATCCTTAATTAATTCTGAAACTGAAGCTATTCTCAAAATAAGAAAAAAACAATCCCCAGATGAGTTTAGTTCTATTGAAGAAAAATATAAACAATCTGCCAAAATCACTTATAAATGGATAAAAAATTACACTGAACTAAATTTCAGAAGCTTAGGATCATATTCAAAAAAACAGTTGCTAGAAGTCTAATTTCTAACGCGATTTTGAAGATTTAGGATTTGGATGCACGTATCTGAATTCTTCTTGAGAAACAAGTTTTTTATATGAACCAAATATCTCTTCTGAATTCTCACCAACGAAATCTAATGGATCATGTTCAATTTCATCGTGATCAAAAATATTTTTAATTTTATAGTCTGTAAATCTTTCTGCAGGAATTCTACCTGCATCTCGAATCATTCCTCGAAATTCTGAAGGCGACTTTAGTTGTCCGTGAATGGCTCCAGCAGATGTTGAAATACTTTCATTTATTAAAGTTCCACCAAAATCATTAACTCCTGAATTTAAAAGGAGCTGAGACATTCTGTCACCTTCTTTCACCCAAGAAGCTTGAATGTTTGAAATCCAATTATTTAAAACGATTCTAGAAACTGCATGCATTTTTATCACATCCATTCCCGTAGGACCTGATTTTACATTTTCAAAACCATCTAACCCTTTTAAAAACATAGGGGCTTCAGAATTAACAAAACTTAATGGAACAAATTCAGTAAACCCACCAGTTTGCTTTTGCATTTCTCTAATCAGAACAAGATGATCTGCAATATGTGTAAAAGTTTCCACATGCCCAAACATGATAGTGGAGGTAGTTGGGATACCAATTTTATGAGCAGTACTTATAACTTCTTTCCATTGATTAACTGTAATTCTTCCCGGAGAAATTTTATCTCTAAGGTCTTGATCTAAGATTTCAGCAGAAGTTCCGGGCAAACTACCTACTCCAGCAGATTTCAAATCAGATAAGTATTCCTTGATAGTGCAATTTGATCTAATTGATCCATATAAAACTTCTTCAGGTGAAAATCCATGAATATGAATATCTGGAAGTTCGTTTTTAATCGCTTCAGTAATTTTTATATATAAATCACCTTCCATTTTAGGAGGTAATCCTGCCTGAATACATACCTCTGATGCTCCATATTCCCAAGCTTCTCTAGCGCGTCTAACTATCTCATTAATAGGGAGTAAATAACCTTGTTCACCCTGATAGTCTCGACTAAAAGCACAAAAACCACATCTTTTAATACATACATTAGTAAAATTAATATTCCGATTCACAACATAAGTAACTAAATCCCCAGACGATCTTCGTCTAAGTTCATCTGCTACCAAAATTGTTGATTGATATTCAAGATTTTGGGTTCGAAGTAATTTCTCTGCTTCTAGTGAAGAAATATCTTCACCATCTAAAACACTATCAAGAATTTCACGTATCTCTGAATCAATAATTTCTAACAAATTATTAATAGTAGAATTTGATTTAGAGCTACTATTCATACCTGTCTATCCCCCATTTAACGTAACCCAATTCATCAGACATTGATTTGAGTTGGGAGCCCATTGTATCAGACAAAAAACCTTCGTTATTAACAAAAAATTCTGGATAAACAGGAAGCCTAGGGGTCAATTCGTATCCTTGAAATTCTGTTTTATTTTTCAATTCTTTTATTAATGGCCACGGAGCTTCTGGGTTCACATAGTCAATAGTAAGTGGCGAGATTCCACCCCAATCATTTATACCAACATTTATATATTGTTCAAAATTTGAAATACTCAGATTTGGAGGAACTTGAATATTGATTTCAGGTCCTAATATCAATCTAGAAACGGCAACTGTCCACATCATTTCCAGTGAAATAGCATCAGGGAAATCTTGCATAGGCGTTTGGGGTTTAGCGCGAAAATTTTGTATTATAACTTCTTGAATATGCCCATATTTTTCATTCATTTCTCTAATAGCTAGTAGCGAATCTATTCTATCTCTTTGAGTTTCTCCAATACCTATCAGCAATCCTGTAGTAAATGGGATTTTTAATTCACCGGCTGTTTCTATGGTCTTTAATCTAGCCAAAGGTCTTTTACTTGGGGCAAACTCATGAGGTCCGCCTGATTTATACAATTCTTCACTTGTACTTTCTAACATTAAGCCCATTGACGGGTTTGAAGATTTTAAATTTTCCATTTCTCTGCGACTCATTGTCCCTGGATTTGCGTGAGGGAAAAGATTAGATTTATTAATCACCATTTGAGTCATCACAGCGAGATATTCTAATGTGGTTTGAAAACCCTGAGCATTTAACCATTTTTTAGCTTCTTCATATTTTAATTCAGGTCTTTCTCCTAAAGTAAATAAAGCTTCAGTACATCCTAAGGACTCAGCTTTTTTCACTATACTTAGAATCTCTTCTGGAGTCATGTAAAGTTGATCTAATTCCGATGGATCAGCACGAAAAGTACAATATCCACAGAAATCTCTACACATTCTAGTCAATGGAATAAAAACTTTAGGAGAAAAGGAAATTTTCTTACCTTTGAATTCGTCTCTGATTGCTGTAGCAGTATGAGCTAAATCATCTAAAATTTCTTCTCTAATATCTGAGAACACATATGCTTCAGAATTTTCAATTCTTTTAAACTGAGCAGCTTTAGAAATCATTTCATGGAGATTAGATTCTGTAGAATTCATAATCAAACATTATACAATTTAAGTAAACAACTTCATAATATAAATATGTCTAATCAAAAAGCTATTGAAATTTCAGCACTTAAAAAAAATTATGGTGAGTTAAAAGTTCTAAAAGGAATAGACTTATCAATACTCAGAGGTGAAGTCTTTGCTCTACTAGGACCAAATGGAGCCGGTAAAACGACTACCATTGAAATTCTTGAAGGGCACAGAAACAAATCCTCTGGAGAAATATCAGTTTTAGGATTTGACCCTGAAAAAAACTCTACAGATTTCAGAAGAAAAGTTGGGATAGTCTTACAAGAAACTGGAGTAGAACAATACTTAACTGTTAGTGAAGTGTTAACTCAATTCAGCGGATTTTACGAAAATCCCATCTCAATCAAAAGATTACTAGAAATTACTGGGCTAAATAAATTTAAAGACCAGAAAGTTAAGCGATTATCTGGAGGGCAAAGAAGACGTTTGGATGTCGCAATAGGCTTGAGTGGCAACCCTGAGTTACTATTTCTAGATGAACCAACCACCGGGTTTGACCCTTCAGCTAGAAGAGATTCATGGGAAATGATTCATAATTTAAGAGAATTGGGAAAAACAATATTACTTACTACTCATTATATGGATGAAGCAGAATACTTATCTGATCGAATTGGTCTTATGTTTGAAGGTACCATTAAGTCAGTAGGCACCCTGAATGAACTAAGAAATGAAAAAAACACATCAACTATTACATTTCAATCTACAGAAGATCTAACTAAATTACCCAATCACATACTAAAAACTTTAGACAAAAAATCCAATTTTTATAGCATTGAAACTGAAATACCAAATTCAATTCTATTAGATCTTTTACATTGGGCATCAAAAGAAAAGATCCAATTAAATGAGTTGTCTGTTACACCAAAATCTTTAGAAGACATATTTTTAGAAATAGCGAGAGAAATTAATGAGATCAATTAAACTCGGGTTAAGACAAATTATCTATGAAAACAAAGCATATAGAAGAAATCCTGCTGCTGCTTTTTTCACATTAGTATTTCCTCTGTTGTTTCTTGGAATGTTAAAAATTTTTGGGGATGGTCTTGTAGAAATAGATGGAGGAGAAGTAACTAGAGCTACAATTTATATACCTATGATTACTGCATTTTCAGTAGTAAGTTCTTGTTACACAGGAATCGCAATGACTCTCACATTTAATAGAGATAACGGAATTCTAAAAAGAATGCGTGGAACTCCTCTAAATTTAGGGCCATTTTTATTTGGAAAAATAGCTCATAATGTACTTATATCAATTTCTTTAGTCATAATAATTTTTACTATTGGAATATTATTTTTTGAAGTGTCAGTTACTCCAAAAACATTCCCAGCTTTAATCATCATTTTAATATTAGGTTCAGCAACTTTTAGTGCATTAGGAATTGCCATAACAACTATTATTCCTAACTCTGATGCTGCCGCTCCTATAGTGAACGCCAGCGTAATACCATTGATGTTTATATCAGATGTTTTTATTCCTATGGATAATGCCCCCAGTTGGATCAATTTTATAGCTCAAATCTTTCCTGTAAGACCATTTTCTGTTGCCTTACAAGACACCTACAATCCTTTCGTAACTTCATGGGGGTTAGACATTCAAAACATTTTAGTTTTAGTTGTATGGTTGTCCGCAGCAATTTTTATTTCTATCAAATTCTTCAGATGGGAACCAAGTAGTTAGATTACGATCTAAATGATAGGATCGATAATCATCGTTTAAGGAGATATTTATGGGAGCTCTAAGTAATATTAAGGTTTTAGATTTATCTAGAATTCTTGCAGGTCCTTTTGGAACGCAGATTCTTTCAGATTTAGGTGCAGAAGTGTGGAAAATTGAGTCGCCATGGGGTGACGATACTAGGGGCTGGGGGCCACCATTCATCGGAGATGAAAGCGCTTACTATCTATCTGCCAACAGAGGCAAAAAAAGCTTAATTGTTAATCTTAGAGATGAAGAAGGGCAAAAAATTATCAAAGACTTGGCAAAGGAAGCTGATATTTTTGTAGAAAACTTCAAAGTGGGAAACCTAAAAAGATTTGGCTTAGATTACGAATCTATTTCTGCTATAAACCCAAAAATTATTTATTCATCTGTCACAGGATTTGGACAAACTGGACCTAGAGCACCTGAACCGGGTTATGACGCTGCACTTCAGGGGATGACAGGAATAATGAGTGTCACTGGAGAATCAGATGGAAATCCTACAAAAGTGGGCGCATCATGGATAGACATCATGACAGGACTTACATCTACTATCGGAATACTTGCTGCATTAAACGAGCGAAATATTAGTGGGAAAGGGCAATATATTGACGTGTCTTTATTTGATGTAGGTATAGCATGTATGGCAAATATTGCTCAAAGTTATTTGGCTACCGGAGTTGCTCCCGGGAGAATTGGAAATGCTCATCCACAAATAGTACCGTACCAAGATTTTACTGCTTCAGACGGAAATTTCATGATGGCAGCTAACAATGAAGATCAATTTTCACGTTTATGTGAAGTGATAGGGGAAGCTGATTTACCTCAAAACCCTAAATTTCAAGATAATGCAGCTAGGGTAAAAAACAGAAATGAACTTGAAAAAATATTAAACAATCAATTTATAAAATTTCCTAAAACTCATTGGATTGAAGTTCTACAAAACGCAGGACTAACGGTAAGTCCAATTAATACACTAAAAGAAGTATTTGAAGACGAACAAGCCAAAGCACGAAACTCTATTTGGAATCTAGAACATTCCTCTATAGGTAATATTCAGGTATTGGGTAGTGCTCTACAACATCTAAGTAGAACTCCAGCGGAGCCTCAAGGACCTCCTCCTTTATTAGGTGAACATACTGTAGAAATCATGAAAAATGTTTTAAAACTAGACGACAAGAAAATTGCAGAATTATTAGCTAACAAATCTATTACAGGAATGGTCAATGAAGATTAAAGAAATTCGTGCAGTCACACTAAATATTCCTAAGACACCACCTAAGTCAAAATCTCGAAGAGCAAATTGGAATAATTCATCACCCAGAGCGTTGCCAATCAACAAATATCCAGAATTTTCTACTAAACATGGGCAAATGCCTGGTGCGAATTCATCCGAAGAGGTTTGGGTTCAAGTGATTGCTGAAGATGGTACATGGGGATTAGGTGAAACAAGTTTTGGTGAAATCACCGCGACTATAATTGATTATCATTTTGCACCATTATTAATTGGTAGAGATTGTATGGCTCTAGAATATTTAAATGATCTAATGTGGAGATCTACTCAAAGATTTGGAGCTGGGGGCCTTTCTACTGTTGCGCAATCAGGAATCGATTTAGCTTTATGGGATTTAAAAGGAAAATTATTAGATCAGCCAGTCTACTCCCTAATAGGTGGCCCATGCCGAGATAAAGCTCTTTGTTATGTAACATCTGATGATGTTGATTGGTCTTTAGAATTAGGCTTTAAACAATTTAAGGTTTCAAATCCAGCTCACTATGACATGGGCATAGATGGCCTAGATATGGTTGAAGAAAAAATTGCAAAAGCAAGAGATATGGTGGGAAATCATGCTGAGTTAATGTATAACCCAGTAATGTCATTTAA
This sequence comes from SAR202 cluster bacterium, assembly GCA_022447825.1. Taxonomy (GTDB): domain Bacteria; phylum Chloroflexota; class Dehalococcoidia; order Lucifugimonadales; family UBA826; genus AG-426-M11. The sequence continues at coordinate 8,742 of JAKUTY010000016.1, read as the reverse complement.
CGTTGAATTTGCTATTAGAATGGCTCAAAGACTTAGACCTTACAACCTCAGATGGTTTGAAGAACCTTTAATACCAACTGATTTAGAAGGATATATTGAACTTAAAAAAGCAATAAACTGGGTTCCATTAGCTACTGGCGAAGATCATCATGGACGATGGGGGTTCAGACAACTAGTTGAAAACAGAGCAGTAGACATTTTACAACCTGACATGAAATGGTGTGGAGGACTTTCAGAAGCACTCAAGGTGTATGCTATAGGAGAAGCAGCAGGAATAATCACTGTTCCTCACGCCGCTGCAGCTACTCCATGGGGTCAACATTTTGCGATAGCTATGCCAGAATCACCTGTTGCTGAATTTTGGATGGGGAGTGATCCCGGAATACCTCTAGAAGAGGTATGTCCAATACCAGGCATGCCTATGCCTAAAGATGGGTACATTAAACCTTCTGATGCACCAGGATTTGGTATGGAAATCAAAGGAGAATGGATTATCCCTTGGAATCATAACGCTGTGAGGGCAAAATAAAAATTTAAATTCTAAGATTTATATCTTCTAGCATCTATAAAGTTTTTAGTAAAAATCACAGTTGAGAAAATTGACGTTCCAATCATTATCAAAACTCTGATTAAGCCAACACCCCCATCATCAATTGATTTTGGAAGCCTTGTAAAAATAAGAGCAACCAATATCAATATAGTTAATGAAATAGCAACATGAACAAAAATTTTATTCAGTTTTTCATTTCTATTGGACAGAAAAAAGCAAATCAGGATCAATATTCCAAATATGGCTGGAATCAATGCTGTTGGAGAAGACACATCTAAATATCCCCAAATCCCCATCAAAATGAGAGAAATTGAATTGATAAGATTAGCAGTTTTTGGATTCATAATACGACCCTATCGATGGATTTAATTTTTTAGAAACCCAATTTTTTCGTACTCGTTTTTAACAACTGGCCTAGCCTCTACTTCTAACCAGTCTTCAAGAATTTCAGAATACAAACTCCTAAAATCTAAATTAAATCTAAGGTCCCCTTCTAATAAATCTGATGGAGCTAATGAAGGATAATCACTATACTGACCACCTTTCACTGAATCACCAATGACAAATGCTACTCCACCTGAACCATGATCTGTTCCATTTCCATTATCTCTAACTCTTCTACCAAATTCTGTGAATACAAACATTATGACATCTTCACTCTGATTAGCTTGCTTCATATCTTCATAAAAATTATAAATCCCACCACAAACATCAGTCAGCAACCCTTCTTGTAGTGCAATTCCGTTTGTATGTGCATCAAAACTTCCGTGTTGTGTATAACAAATCCTAGTACCTATGTCTGCTTGAAAAACCTGTGCTGCACCTTTCATTGCTTTAGCAAATGAATTATGAGCATATTCGACATTTGAATCATATTTACTAGTCACAGTACTAATGATATCAGCGCCCTTTAACGCGTCTAAACCTGTCTGACTTAAATAATCCATAACTGGTCCACTACCAATCGCCTGAGAGTACATATCTTTAAAAGCCTGAAGGGCTTCGTTTCTTTGATTTGATTGCCCCAGGTGATTCATTAAACCGTATGAATCTAAATCAGTTACTGATGCTACTGGAGCTCCGGGAGAAACTAGCGCACGTGGTAATCCGGATCCAAAATTCACTGCTGCAACAACATTGTCATGGCTAGGATACATTTGATTAATAGCGTTACCTAACCAACCTTCATTACCAACTTTAGTGGGTTCTGCAGTATGCCAAATATCCATAGACCTAAAATGAGATCGATTAGGTTCTGGATACCCTACTCCATGAATAATTGCTACTTTCCCTTCATCATACAATTCTTTAATTGGTTGCATTACAGGATTCATACCTAGACCTCCACCAATCGGAATCACTCTATCTTCAGTGATTCGCACATTTGGTCGATTATCTACATAATGCGGATTGTTATAGGGAACAATGCAGTTCAAATAGTCATTACCACCTGATAATTGAACTACTAGTATTTTCTTCTCGCCCATCTAATTTCTCCTATTATCCTATGAATTTATAGATTCAAAAATCTGAAACCTATGCCTACCAGTTTCTAAAACATATATTCGTTCATTTTCATCTAGATGAACTGCTACTGGATCCCAAAAATAAGGCTCCATCCTAGCAGAAATCTCATGGACATCATCTGTATCAGGTTCGTATACAGGTATAAATGATTCCCTAGCTCTTCTTTCATCATCTTGTGCTGACAAATATTCTACTGACCAAGGGTTTAAATCTGCTGCACCTCTATGTGAAGCAATGAATGTTCCATTAGAATCTACTATTTGTAGTCTTTGATTACCCCAGTCAGCTACATAAATATTTCCTTTAGAATCTACACACATATGAGCGGGCCGGTTAAATTGTCCCGGACCAGTTCCAGACTCTCCAATTGAAAGTACAAATTCACCATCTGATGAAAATTTCTGAATTCTGTCATTACGCCAATCAGCAATATATATATATCCTTCTGCATCTTCACAAATACCCCATGGCAAATTAAATTGGCCTTCTTGAGTGCCTTTCTCACCCCATTGAGAAATAAATTCACCGTCAAATGAATATGTTTGGATTCGATTATTTCGTGAATCCACTATCATTATATTCCCATCTTTGACTAGCATTCCACTGGGTTGATTAAACTGTCCTTCACCAGAACCTTTCTCACCCCATGACTTTATAGCATTTCCATCACGATCAAATTTAGTGATACGGTGATAAAACTCATCAGCTAAATATAAGTTTTCATCTTCATCTAGTACCACAGAGGTTGGCCACATCATGCCACCTAAAGCAGAATTATAAGTACCGATTTGACCTATAAAATCATGGTCTGCGGTAACTATCTGAATACCATTAGATCCTGCAGTTGAGGGTTTCCCTCTACTAGCTACAAATATATTCCCATCAGATCTGATCGCCATAGACGTTGGAAGTGAAAATCCTCTACCTCCAAAATCTGCACAAAATCCAACATTAGTAATATATTGTAATTCTCTCTCACTTGTTACCATTTTATCTCCTTAAACCATCTGATATTCTTGACTTGAAACTACCAACTGGATAATTGCGACAGTTGCTTCATCAAATTGTTTGGATTCTTCATGATTTTCCCAAGACATTTCACCGAATTTTGATGCATAAGACTTTAAGCCTGTCACTGTAGAATCTAACATTTCCAATGGGCCTAAAACATCAATACAATGTTCTACTAATGAATCACTATTCATTTCTTTTGAATCAGAAAATGATTGTATTCTACTAATAATATCTCTGATGCCAGCTTTATCAGGATCACTCAAAATTTTACTAGCAAAATTAACTCTCTCTACATAAGCTCCAGTGTTAATCCATTCAGTTCCACCTTGCCATCCTTCCACACTAGGGGGCCTCAAGATAGCTTGCCCCATATTTGAGGAAGCAGAATCAGCAGCAAATATATCGCCTGAAGGTAACTCAATAGGACCAGCTAATCTCATCGTTCCTACAACCATTTCAGCGGGGCTTTTTATTCTTGCAAATTGTGAAGATTCATCTTTAAAAAAATCTGATTCAAACAATACTTTAAGCATAGCCTTAATATTGTGATCTGATTCAAAATATGCCCTTACCATCAAGTCAATTGCTTGAACATCTCTAGGTTGTTCGTGAGGCCATTGAGGGACAGGTAATTCATCGGCTACAAAAAAATGATACAAATGCCTTGCTACAAATCTAGCAGTAGACTCTTGTTCACAAATTATTCTAACCGCATCTTCCCCATTCCAATTACCAGTTTGTCCCAAAATGGTTTTTTGTCCATGGTCATGGTCAGAATCATCATATTTAAACTGCCAAGCCATATAAGCATAAGGGCGGGCAGTATTGTTTCTCATTTTAATAGACATATAAGGTTCGTTTTCAATAGTCCAGCCAGTAAAAGCTCTAGCTGTTTCTTTAATGTCTTCTTCGGAATAATTCCCAACACCCATTGCAAATAATTCTAAAATTTCACGACCATAATTCTCATTAATGTTTGAACCATGATTATCTTGATTATCTAACCACATAATCATTGCCGGATCTTTTGATAACTGAACTAACAAATCATCGAATTTTCCCATTCCAAATTCTCTAAACATATCTATTTGACTTGTCATAGGTTTATTCTGAATCAATTTGTATGTAGCTGTCGCAAATACTCTATGCCAAAACAAACAAACCTTTTCTCTTAATGGTGTATCAGTCATCACTAAACGATAAATCCAATGAGCTCCGCCCCCAGATCTTAAATCAGATAAATCGACGTGATATCTTCGAATCAAATCATCTGGAAGTTCATCAGGATGATCAGGATTAAGAAGTTCATCCAACATACCTTCATATCCTAAACTCATTGCTCTTTCTAATTCTGAAGGAGTAGCTCCAAACCCAGCTCTTCTTAATAGATGAGCCATTAAAGAAATTTCTTGTTTAGATTCAACTGTAGTCATAATTGTCCCCTAAAAATCCTCTGATTAATAAAAGTTATATGGGGATAATAGTCAACTAGAATAAAGGTGTCAAAAAATTACAATTTTTACTTATAACTTTTTAAATTTCCATCCCGAAATTGAGTAATGAAATTCATACAATATTCATCATTTCCCAACAACATATCTGAAGCAATTTTAACTGGGCCTGAATCTAAATCCATGTTTTGTATTTTTTGAATATCACTTTCCAATGGATTAACAATTCCAGAATTGGCTCCAGCATCAATTGCTAATTTAATCAAAGTATCATTAATTAATTTCCTTGCAGGTAGCCCAAAAGAAACATTACTCATGCCACCGGAAATATGGATTTCATTTCCAAATTTTTTTCTAATTCCACTTATAGAATCTAAGAAATGATTGCCAAACCGTTTATCTACTGAAATAGGAAAAAGTAAAGGATCGACATGAATTTTACTCAAAGGAATTTCTCTTTGATCGCACTCAACAATCATTTTGGAAACATTAGTTATTCTCTCTTCAGCATCTTCTGGCATACTATCAAATCCCGCAGCAGTAATCATCACATAAGAATTATTTTGTGATACATCATCTAAAATACTCAATCTTTCCAAAGAAGCTGAATTAATCATTGGCACACCTTGAGGTTGATGATTTGATTTGTATTCAGTTAAACCTTCTCTAATAATTTCAACACTAGAAGAATCTATACTAGGAGGAATTGAAGCTACAGAGCTATAAAATCCTATTAACCATTTCATAGAGGCTTTTTGAATATCAATTTTGTAAGAAATTTCATCAACATTCAGATCTAAAAAAGTAGCTCCCGCATTTTCTTGCCTTAAAATTTCAGTCTTTATATAGTGTTCCCCTATTTCTCTTTCATGAGGATTTTTAGACATGCCCAACATTACAGCAACCATAAAATGTTTTACTCGTCCTTCTGTAAATACTTTGGTGGCCTTAATTTGATCAGGAATTGGCATAAAATGAGCATTACCATCTAAATCTTTATAACTAACAACCTCTTCCCCATTATCATCTTCGACTATTCTTTTCCCATTTCTCATTAAAATTCTAGTCGTGTGGATATTTTCTCCAATTATTGTGAAATCTAAGCTCAAAACGTTATCTCCAAAAAGTAATATTTATATTCTTGCATGATTTTGGTTTTTAGATAAGTAAAATACTTGCCAAATATCATGAAGTACCCGATGATCTATTGAATTCGGAGGTGTCAAATGGAATCTTTTGATCCTATATTTAACGTTAAAAATAAAACAATAATAATAACCGGAGCTTCTTCTGGATTAGGTGCTGCATTTGCTGAAATTTTAGGTTCCAGAGGGGCTAAAGTTGTAATAGCTGCTAGAAGAATTGAGAAATTAGAAAAGTTACAAACAAAATTGTCAGAAAAAGGATTCACTGTAAAAAGCATTCAGTGTGATGTTACAAAATCTGATGATGTGTCAAATCTTTTCATTAAAACTGAGCAAGAGTTTGGTGATATAGATGTTGTTATTAACAATGCAGGCGCCAGTTCAGCCGAAGCTTCAGTTCCTGAAAATATGACAGATGAAATGTTTCAACAAACAATTTCAGTCAATTTAGTTGGATTATGGTATTGCTGTAGAGAAGCAGGGCAAAGAATGCTAAAACGTGGGAAAGGATCAATAATCAATATTTCTTCTGTAGCAGGACTAGGCGGTATGAGAGGTGTCCCTACTGCATACCAAACAACTAAAGGTGCTGTTGCAACATTAACTCAAAGCTTGTCAGCAAACTGGGCTGACAGAGGTGTTAGAGTAAATGCGATAGCACCAGGTTGGTTTAAAAGTGAGCTAACAATGGGGTTAATCAGAAATAAAACTTTCAGACAACGACTTAATTCAAACTCTCCAATGGGTAGAATAGGAAATACTGAAGAATTAGCAGGAGTTTTGCTACTTTTAGCTTCTGATGCTTCAAGCTTCATTACTGGTGAAATAATTTCAGTTGATGGAGGAATTCGAGGGGCAATAGGAATGCCTTTTTGGACTGATGAAATGTTTGAATTAAAAGCACAAGCTTTTCCAGAAACTGGGATACGCATACAACCTACGTTGGAAAAAGAGTGAAAAATTTAGATTCTAAAATCACATTATTCAAAAAACTATCCAATGAACTTTTGCAAACTTTTGGAAATTTAACTCCAGAACAATTTGAACAAAAAAGTAAATGTCATCAATGGGCCATCAAGGATATAGGATCACATTTGATTGCCACAACTGGTTTTGCAATCAATTCTATTCAAAGATCTGTTCAAGGAGATTATTTACCCGCTGAAGGACAACCTAATCCAGGATCAGCAAATTCACAATCTATGGCTGCTGGAATAGCATCAAGAGCAATTCAAATTTCAGAAACTGACCTTCCTAATAATTCTGAATTAATTAATGTTCTTTTTGAAATGGAAAAAAGTCTGTTGAATGTCTTCTTATCAATTGATGAAAATCAATGGGAATTACCTGCATATCATCCTATAGCAAAATTCTCCCCACAATTATTTCTAGACATATCACTAATAGAATTAATTCTCCATTCTTGGGATATAAATTCTGCATTAAACTCAAACTATGAAATCAATTCTGAAGAGTCTAAAATCATCAATCAAATTTGGCTCAACCCAGAAATTAGTAATTGGTTATACACTCCTGACGAAACTCAAGAATCTGAGTTAGTTTGCGATATAAATTTATCTGAACCTCTTAGAATTATCACCTGGAGGGATCAAATAGTAATTAGTGAAATACCCTCAAATTCTAACTTAGTACCAAATGCCACTATTGAAGTTAGAGAAAATGATTTTCCACTTCTAATCTCTGCAAGAGACAATATTGAAATAGCTATAGAACAAAATCGTGCTGAAATTTCCGGTGAAAAAGACATAATTTATAGATTTCATCAATGGTTTAAAGGAACATGAATCAAAAAAAACCCATAGAAGACCATCCATATGAATGGTTTTTACTAGAGGAATATGGAATTGATTGGAAAGATTCAAAAAAAATCGATGAACTTTTGTCAAAATATAAAGGATCAGATAGATCTGGACGTTTTGTAAAATGGGTTTGGTGACTTTCTTATAAATTTTCAGACCATGATTCCGGTTACATATTCACTCTTGCAGAAGAACTAGCAAAAAAAGAACGCGAAGGCTTATTATCAGAATAAAATTAATCAGTTGCGTTTTAATTTCACCTTGCTTATAGTACCCAAATCAGTCAATCAAATTTCTAGGAGATATCTATGCCAACATCAGATGAAATCCGACAAAATATTAGTAAATCTGCTGAAAATTTCAAACAAACTGTCAATTCATTTAATGGTAATTGGACAGAAGCACCTGATGACGAAAATTGGTCGGCCCAGCAAGTAGCAGAACACACAGTAACAGCTATAATTTTTTTCGCACGAATAGTTTCTGAAACGATGCAATCTAGGCCTCCAGAAAAAGTTGAGAGTGAATTCCCTACTAAAACAGATGCAATTGCTGCTCATGAATCAGCTGTGAGTATATTGGATAGAGTATTTAGGTATGTTGAAGACAGAGATCTTGGCAAACCTGTAGACAGATCTGATGAAAATGATTGGCCTGCAACGATTGAAGGTGCTATGACTAGATCGTACACACACTTTGATGAACATGCTGATCAAATTAATTCCTTAAATTAAAGTTTACATGTCCCAACATTTTTAATATTAACAGTATTTGTAATCTCATCTACCACCCATATGTGTTGACTAGGAGTGATTCCAGCTATTTGTGCCAGTTGAAATTGAATTGATTTTTTTGCAGCTTCCCAATCTTCATCATTTGGAAGCTTAATTTCCCATTTACCAAGTCCTAAATATTCCTCAGAATAAAATTCCAATCTTGTAAGCATGCCTTCCGTAATTGATGTGTCACAGCCATAAGATGGAATTTCATTTAAAACTAAATTTAAAGCATCACCTTTAGAAAATAATGGGACATCTGGGGTAGGAATTACAAGCGTAGGAGAATCAAGTTCAGTAGAACTGCAAGAAACAAAAAATACCAAAATCAACATGAGAAACATGACTTTCATATTAAAATACTCTCTACAAATCCCTAGCAGGCTTAGCACCGTTTTGATTTAAAATATTAATTATGTATTCAATTACTGCAGTTTGTATTGGATCATTAACTGTCGC
>JAKUTY010000015.1 GCA_022447825.1 SAR202 cluster bacterium | reverse complement strand
GGGGTGCAATCACCTATAGAGAAGCCGCATTATTGGTTGACCCTGACAATACTTCGGCATCTACAAAGCAAAGAGTCGCATCAATAATTTCTCAAGAAATGGCTCCCATGTGGTTTGGAGATCTAGTCACTATCGACTGGTGGAACGATTTATGGCTAAATGAAAGCTTTGCTTCTTGGATGGGTGACAAAGCTGTAGATGCCATCCACCCTGAATGGGAAGTTTGGACTGAATTTTTAAATGCAGATACAGCTTCTGCGTTCTCTTTAGATGGGCTCAAAAATTCTCACCCAATAGAACAAGAAGTTAACAATCCAGGTGAAATAGGAGCTCTTTTTGATGCTATTAGCTACAGTAAAGGTGGTTCTGTTTTACGTATGCTTGAAGACTATTTAGGTCAAGAAGATTTCCAAAAAGGAATTAATCTTTATTTGAATAAACACTCATACGCTAATGCTCAGACACAAGATCTATGGAATGCTTTAGCAGAGTCATCTGGAAAACCAGTTGCCCGTATAATGGATTCTTGGGTTAAACAAACAGGATTCCCTGTAGTAGATTTTGATTTTAACTCAGATGGCCAAATTGATTTCTCACAAAAAAGATTTTTATTTGAAAATATTTTGTCTCCAACTACCGATCCAACAGTTTGGTCGATACCCATAAAGGTGATTGATCAAAATCAAGATGAATTCTCTATTTTAATAGAATCTTCAAATGAAAAGTTTCAGACAAATTTCAAATCTAAAAATGAATGGATAAAATTAAATCCAGATCAAACAGGATTTTACAGAGTAAATTATTCAGAATCTCAATTAGATCAACTACAAAAAGCAATTCAGAATAAACAAATACCTCCTAGGGATAGGCTTGGGATTCAAGGAGATACTTTTGCTCTCAGTAGAGCGGGATATTCATCTCCTATCCGTTTTCTGAATTTAGCTAATTCATTCAAATCAGAAAAGGATTCTTCTGTACTCTCCGACTTATCAAGTGGTCTCAGATCAATAGAAAATTTAATAGAATCTGAAGATTTTCATGATAAGTACAAAGAATTTTGCCTCAATATTTTTATACAAACAGGTAAAAATGTTGGTTGGGATAAAAAACAAGGAGAGGGGCATTTAGACTCTTTACTAAGATCCATAGCTTTGGGCAATTTAGGACATTACGGGCACATAGAAACCATTAAGAAATCTCAACAATTATTTGAAGAATACTGTAAAGACAGTTCTAATGTTCACCCAGACCTTAGATCAGTTGTATTCAACACTACTGCACAAAATGGAAACACTTCAATATTCAATCAAATTCTTGATTTAGAAGAAAAAGTCGAATTACAAGAAGAAAAAGTTAGATTGCATGGAGCATTATGTAGTTTTTCAGATTCCTCACTATTAGATCAAGCTTTAGAAATATCTCTCAGTGACAAAATTAGAGCTCAAGACTCAATTAGAATCATCGTGGGCGTCTCTTCTTCTCGCTTAGGAAGATCACTAGCTTGGGATTTTGTACGAAACAACTGGAAAGAAATTGATAAAAGATACGGTGATGGAGGCTTTGCCCTCAATCGTCTAGTCTCTCTAGTTTCAGGATTTTCAGAAGAAAAACGCATTTCTGAAGTTGAAGATTTTTTTGAAAAAAACCCCACACCGGCTGCAGAAAGAAGCATACAGCAAGCACTAGAAAGAATAAGATTAAATACAGCTTGGAAAAAGAAATTCTCATCTGAGATTTCATCATTTCTAACAAAATTAAATTAATCTTCCTCTAACGGGATGTAGTACATCTTACAAAGATAACTCTCTAGTTTTTGTATTAAAAACACATATACTCGTTTGTCTAGGAATTTCATGAAATACGAGTATATGTTAACTAGCCAAGAGGAGTATCACCAATCTCTCAACTTTTAGATTTTAAAGATTTAGAAATATCTTAACTTTTCTACTCTTTAAATGTTTCTTCTTTAGTCATACTTCGCAAAAGTGACAGGTATGAAGGTATAGTAAGCGGGGAATCATTCTCTGAGATAATTTGCGATGCATTGGCAGCTCCATCAGCTAGCAAATCTATTACTGTCATTGCCATTGCCTTTGCACAAGTAACGACAGCTAATTCATAATCATCTATTACGTAATCAATACCATGCCCGTTACCAGAAGCTGCCTCAACATATGGATGTATTACTGGCATTAACTGAGATATGTCACCCATATCTGTAGAACCTGTACCATGCATAACATGTGGAGGAAGTCTACTTATTTTTTCTTGCCCAACTAATTCAGCAGCATTGTTTTGATATAAATCTAAAAAAGTTTCATTATTTTGAATGGGAAGATACCCGGGCAAAGTTTGAATAGTCACTGAACCACCAACTTTCATAGCACCTGCCCTCAAAGCCCGATCAACTTTTTCGGAAGCCGATAAAAAGGCTTCAAGCGATCCGCCTCTCACATATGTCTCCATCCGAACATCAGCAGGAACTGAACTGACTGCGACGCCACCTTTTGTTATGATCGGATGTATTCTGATCGAATCTTTATCTCTATAAGTCTCTCTCTGGGCATGTATTGCCGACATCGCCACCATCGCTGCATTAAGGGCGTTGACACCCAAATGAGGTGATCCTCCAGCATGAGAGGCAACTCCTGAAAATTGAATTGATTTACCAACCATACCAACATTAGTTCCACCAATCGTTATTTTGGAGTCATTGGTTGGCACTGACGTATGGGTCATCATTGCCATATCAATATCATCAAAATGTCCCAGCCTGACAAATTCAGGTTTCCCCCCTAGAAATTCAATTTCACCATTTCTTCTCAAGTTGTCTCTATATTCAATTTCAATATATTCCTCAGCAGGTACTGCCATAAAGGTGACTTTACCGGATAATGACTCTAAGACTCCCGATGCTTTTAAACCAACAGCGACACCTAACATCATTGCTATTTGGCAATGGTGTCCGCAAGCATGAGCAGCGGTCGTTTCTTTATCTCCATATGGATGACCTAATACTTTTACTGAGTCTAGTTCACCAATCACAGCTATATTTCGACCGGGGTTTCCGCTATCTAGATGAGATTTAAGGCCAGTAATAGCGATTCCTGATTCATGGGGCATATCTAAAGAAGCAAATTCTCTCGATACTATTTTAGAGGTTTTAAATTCCTTAAATCCTGGTTCCGGATTTTCTAATATTTCTTTTGCTACAGCTATTAATTTATCTTTGTTTTTTTCGATTTCATCACAAACTACAGATTTAATTTTTGTTGAGTCCATAGAAATTATCTCCTATACAATCAATAGATAAATTCAATTCCTAATCATCTTCTAGAGTTGAAGTATCTCCTTCGGGAAGCCCCAATTCCCTCGCTTTCAAAAGCCGGCGCATAATTTTTCCACTTCTAGTTTTAGGAAGAGACGGAATAAAATCTATCTCACGAGGGGCAACAGCTGTAGATAATTTTTCTCTCGCAAATTTGATAATTTCATTTCTTAATTGAGTTGATTCTTCATATCCATCTTTCAAAGATACGAAAGCTTTAACAATCTCCATAGCTAATGGATCAGGTTTACCTATCACTCCAGCTTCTGCTACTGCAGGATGTTCTATCAATGCACTTTCAACTTCAAATGGACCAACTAAGTGACCCGCTGTGTTAATCACATCATCTGCGCGTCCTACAAACCAAAAATACCCGTCCTCATCTTTCCGAGCTGTATCTCCAGTAATGTACCAACCTTTTCTGAATCTAGAGTTATACATTTCTGAGTTATTCCAATAAGCATGGAACATTGAAGGCCATCCGGGCTTAACTACTAAATTACCATCTTCTCCGTCTGGTACTTCATTAAAATCTTCATCGACAATTGCTAACTGAACGCCCGGAATAGGTTTACCCATTGAACCAGGCCTAATTTCCATACTAGGATAATTGGCACACATTATGGCACCTGTTTCTGTTTGCCACCAGTTATCATGAAATGCCATTCCAAAAACCTCATTACTCCAAACAACAGCTTCAGGGTTTAGAGGTTCTCCAACACTACAAATATATCTCAAAGAAGACAAATCAAACTTTTTTGTAACATCGTCCCCTGCTTTCATCAACATACGAATAGCCGTAGGAGCCGTATACCAAACAGTAACGTTATGTTTTTGAATTTGTTCATACCATCTACTAGCGCTAAATCCACCTTCATAAATCAATTGAGTAATACCGTTAGTCCAAGGGGCTAACATTCCATAAGATGTACCTGTTACCCAACCAGGGTCAGCTGTACACCAATAAATATCATCGTCCTGAAGATCTAAAGCCCACTTGCCCGTAGCTTTTTGTTGGACTACAGCCTGATGCCTATGAACAGCACCTTTGGGTTTTCCTGTTGTTCCAGATGTGTAATGCATGACTGAGTAATCATATTGACCTGTAACAACAGTAGTAAATTCTTTTGAAGCTTTATTCATTTCTTCTTCATAAGATAGATCTTGAGGATCAATGGGGTTTTGATCACGTCCATCCTTATTAACTATCAAAATATGCTGTAAATCAAACAACTCTGGAATTATCTCAGAAATTTTCTTCCTCAAATCTGGTTGTGTTACTAAAACTTTGGCTCCACTATCTTGCATTCGATCTTTTACAGGTTCAGGACCAAAAGCCGAGAACAAAGGACCAACTACAGCTCCTGCTTTTAATGCTCCAAAAAACGCCACATACAACTCTGGCAATCTATCCATAAATATAAATACTCTGTCACCTTTTTCTATGCCTAAACTGCCCAAAACATTTGCAAATTGATTTGTAAGTAACTGAAGGTCTCCAAAAGTATAATCTTCCCTTTCTCCGTTTTTACCTTCCCATATAAGTGCTAATTTATTTTTCTTATCACTATTGGCATGCCTATCTATTGCTTCATGGGCTTTGTTTAATCCTCCACCTGGCAACCAATCTAATTCTTGGTACATTTCTTCCCAATCAAAATCTTTATAAGAATCTTCTAAATGTAAGTTCGGTCGAACGTCCATATTTTCAATAGCTTGCTTGGAAATTCTAGGAAAACTTTCTTCTGGCATAGGTACCTCTATAGAATCTAATTTTGCCGAATACTATCAGAAAATAAAAAAATCGTATAAACATTTTTTTTGTTTTCAAAAATTTGACATAATGTATCAACATAAAAAGGAGACATACATGACATACGAAACAATTCTTGTTGAGAAAAATTCTGGAATTGGGACTATTAAACTAAATAGGCCTGATGTTTTAAATGCTCTTAGTACAGTATTGGTAAAAGAAGTTGATCAAGCTGTTACTGAAATGGAAAACGATGATGAAGTTAAAGTAGTTGTTTTTACAGGAGCAGGAGAAAAAGCATTTTCTGCAGGAATGGATATTCACGAAATGACTCGTAATGCAGAAAGTAATACCCCTCCACCAGTGGACCCAAATAGAAGTAAATATTCTTGGCATATTGGGGCATGTACTAAACCCACTATTGGTGCTCTAAACGGGCTATCGTATGGCGGAGGATCAGTTTTGGCATCAAGTTTTGATATAAGAATAGGTTGTGAAAGAAGTACTTTTAAATTTCTTGCTGCTTCATACGGGAGAGTTAATGCAACTTGGAGTTTACCAATGCAGGTTGGGTGGCCAAAAGCAAAAGAATTATTAATGACTGCTAGAATAGTCTCACCAGATGAAGCTTTTCAAATTGGGCTACTAAATCATTTAGTAGATTCCTCAGAATTGATGAATAAAGCTTATGAACTTGCAGAAATGATTGCAGGCAACGATCCTAGAATGGTTCAAGGAATCAAAGAACTCCTAATGGGTAATATTGGAGACTCATGGGAACAAACATACCAAAATGAGATGGATGCAGTTGCAGGAAAATTGAGTCCAACTCCAGTACTCGAAGGATTCAAAACTTTTATTGACAGAAAGGGCCGAAAACCCGAATAAAACTCACAGGAGAGTCAAGATGAACGAAAAAATTTCAACCCCTTTAGAAGGAATCAGAGTATTAGATTTAGGAAGATATCAAGCAGGGCCAAGGTGCGCATTGATGTTTGCTCGTATGGGTGCTGAAGTCATCAAAATTGAAGGTGTAAATGGTGATGAAAGCAGAAAAAATGGTCCTGTAGTTCGGGGGCAAAGTGCTTATTGGGTTCAATATAACAGTGGGAAAAAAAGCCTCTCTATAAATCTCAGAACTGAAGAAGGTAAAAAAGTTTTAAGCGATTTAATCAAAGTTTCAGATATTTTGATTCAAAACTTTAGACCTGGAACAATAGACACTATGGGGTTTGGCTATGAAGAATTAAAAAAATTAAATAAAAAAATTATTATGGTAAATGTTTCTGCTTACGGACAATATGGTCCATACAAAGACAGAGTCGGTTTTGACCCTATAGGCCAAGCAATTGGAGGAATGATGAGTATTACGGGTGAAGAGGGAATGCCTCCTATGAGAACAACATTCCCACTCATAGATAGAATCACATCTCTTCACGCCACAGTAGGAGCTTTAGCTGCACTTCGTGAAAGAGAATTTTCTGGAGAAGGACAAACTATTGATGTTTGCCTTGCTGATACTGGATATACTTGTAATGAAATTCCAATTACTGCATTTCTTGAGGGTGGATTAATGCCTGAAAGAGAAGGGAACGGCAGAGGAACTGGGGGATGCTATCAGACGCAAGATGGCTGGGTCATCATTGCAGCTACAAATGAAAACATGTGGACTAGACTATGCGAATCAATAAATAAACCGGATTGGTTAAATAACGAAAATTTTTCTACACGATCAGATAGAAATGAAAATGTCGATGAAATTGAAGAAGGCTTGCAATCTTGGTTCATCCAACATTCAATGAATTCTGCTGTAGAAATCCTTTCAAACAATGGTGTCCCCTGCTCTCCAGTTAACAACACTCAACAGGCGGCTTTAGACCCCCACTTAAAAGAACGTGAAATACTAGTAGAAGTCCCTGACCCGATAGCTGGGTCGATGCATGTTGCTGGTAAAATGATCAAATTTGGTAGAACTGAAATGGTAGTAGGTTCAACTCCAACGGTTGGACAACTTTCGAATGAAATTCTTTCAGAAATTTTAGGTTATTCTGACGATCAAATTAATAAACTTAATGAACAAGAAGTTATATCAAAAACTTAATATGGAAATAGAAGTACTTTTTTTTGCATCATATCGGGAGAAAGCTGGAGTGAAATCGTGTACTTTTGAAATTTCTCACGGATCAAATCTAAAAGGATTAATTGATAAAATTGTTCAGAAATTCCCTAAACTACATTCTGATCCATCAAAAATAGTTGCAGCTATCAATGAAGAATTTTCTGATCAAAGTCAAATTTTATCCGAAGGTGACATTGTGGCATTAATTCCTCCTGTAAGCGGAGGTTCAAAATGACAATTGAAAAAATCCATGTCGAAATCTCAGAATTAAAATTAGATCAAAGTATTGCAAAAAATTTTGTAAGTTCCAATTCACATGGTGCTTGTACAATATTTGAAGGCGTAACTAGAGATCACTCTGACAACAGAAAAGTTAAATTTTTAGAATACGAATGCTACAAACCAATGGCAATTAAAAAATTAAAGCAAATTTGTGAGGAAATCATAGAAAAATGGGATGTCAAAGTTTCAATATTACACAGAATCGGCAAACTTGAAATTGGTGAAGTAAGTTTAATTGTTGCAACAGGATCGCCTCACAGAAAAGAAGGAATCCAAGCATGCGAGTATTCAGTAGATCGCATCAAAGAAATTGTACCAATCTGGAAAAAGGAATTTTTTGAAGGAGGAAGTATTTGGATTGAAGATGAAAATGGTTTCAGGCCATTCTCTTAGATTTGATTTTTCTAACTAAAGTTTTACTTGATTAGATTAGTAAAATTTCAATATAATTAACCTCTTCCAAAAAATGGAGGGATCGCATAGAGGTCTAGTGCGGCCGCCTGCTAAGCGGTTAAGGCGTGAAAGCGCTTTCATGGGTTCGAATCCCATTCCCTCCGCCATAGAGAAAAAATGAAAACATATAATATTTGGACAACTGGATGCCAGATGAACAAGGCTGATTCTGATCGGTTAGAAAGTGCATTGAAAAATTTAGGCCTTTCTTATATTGATTCAAAAAATGAAGCAGATCTTGTA
Organism: SAR202 cluster bacterium; assembly: GCA_022447825.1. Lineage (GTDB taxonomy): Bacteria > Chloroflexota > Dehalococcoidia > Lucifugimonadales > UBA826 > AG-426-M11. The sequence goes on along the minus strand of JAKUTY010000015.1, from coordinate 23,790 downwards.
GTTTTAAACACATGCGTTGTAAGGCAAAATGCTGAAGACAAAGCAGTAGGAACTTTAACAAGCTTAAAGCCATCGAAAATTAAAAACCCTGAAAAAGTGATCGCACTAATGGGATGTATGGTGGGTCCAAAAACTGACAATTTACAAAAACAATTCCCTTATGTAGATGTGTTTATGCAACCTCAACAGTTTGATCCATTAATTAATTTCCTTTCTCAAAATAAAGGAATTGATACAGAAGGATGCTTAGCAAATGTAACAGCAGCTCCATCAATTGCAACATTTATTCCAATAATTCACGGATGTGACAAATTTTGCTCTTTTTGCATTATCCCTTATAGAAGAGGTCGGGAAACTAGCCGAACAATAGAAGATATCGTGAATGAAACTAAAATGTTAGTTCAAAGAGGCGTAAAGGAAATTACTCTATTAGGACAAAATGTTGACTCATACGGGCATGATTTAGCTGGGTCCACAAATCTAGCAGATTTATTTTATGAACTAAACGAAATTAATGAAATTGAAAGAATTAGATTTCTAACATCTCACCCAAATGATATGGATGATTCAATCATTGAATCAATCAACGATTTAGATAAAGTATGTGAAAATATCAATTTGCCTTTTCAAGCTGGAAACAATGAAGTTTTGAAAACGATGCGACGCGGATATACCAACCAAGAATATCGGGCGCTAATAGAAAAAATTAGATACAAAATCTCAAATGTCACACTAACTACAGATCTTATTGTAGGATTCTGTGGAGAAACAGATGAACAATTTCAAGATTCATTGAACTTAATTGAAGATATTAAATTTGATAAAGTACACTCTGCTGCATATTCAACTAGAACTGGAACAATAGCTGACAGGAAAATGGTTGACGATGTACCTGACGATGTCAAAAAAGATCGTCTGATTCAAATCAATCAATCACAAGAAAAAATAGTAACAAAAATTAATGAAAATTTATTACACAAAACTTTTGATGTCCTAATAGAAGGTCAAAAAAATGATAAATGGTTTGGTAGAAATAGAAATGACAAACTAGTATTTTTAGATGACTCAGATGTTTCAGCAGGTGACACAATTAATGTAAAAATCACCAAAACTAGTCCTTGGTATCTTAATGGAGTTAAAATATAAGTAAGTAAGGAAAAAGAAAATGGTATCAAAAACTAAAAAACCTTCGATTCCTATCACTGAAATAGAACAATCTGCATTCTGTCAAACGGATGAAGATTTAGCCTCAAGAACTCTACAAGAAGAATTTGAAATTGGTGTTCAATGGCAAAAATTACCTATCAGTTATATGCGGACTTCTCCAGAAGAATTATCTAACAACATTCTAAAAGCTAAAAAAACTTTAGGAGACAAACTAGTCATATTAGGGCACCATTATCAAAGAAATGAAGTAATTCAATTTGCTGATTTCAGAGGTGACTCATTTAAGCTTTCACAATTTGCTGCTGAACAAAATGAAGCTGAATTTATTGTTTTCTGCGGAGTTCATTTTATGGCTGAAACAGCTGATATTTTAAGTACTCCAGAACAAAAAGTCATTCTTCCAAACATGACTGCAGGCTGTTCGATGTCTGATATGGCACAAAAAGACGATGTATTAGATTGCTGGGAAGATATTACTAACGTTATCGGTAATCAATCTACTGTAATCCCTATGACATATATGAATTCTGCAGCTGCAATCAAATCATTATGCGGAGAAAATAACGGAATAGTATGTACTTCATCAAATGCTGATGCAGCATTTGATTGGGCCTTTGAAAGAGGAGATAAGATATTGTTTTTACCAGATCAACACCTTGGTAGAAATACCGCATACAAGAAAGGTATTAAACTTGATGAAATGATAGTCTGGAATCCATTCAAACCTCTAGGAGGACATACTGAAGAAGAACTACAAAAAGCAAAAATGATTTTGTGGCAAGGACATTGTTCTGTTCATACTAGATTTACAGTAGATCAAATTCATCAAGCACGTGAAACCCACAAAGATATCAATATAGTAGTTCATCCAGAATGTACATTGGATGTTGTTAATGAAGCAGATTTATGCGGGTCCACTGAATATATCAAAAAAGTAATTGTTGATTCTCCTGCGGGATCAAAGTGGGCAGTAGGAACTGAAATCAGCATGGTTAATAGATTGGCAGATGAGAATCCTGATAAAACTATCTTTTGCCTAGATTCTGTTGTGTGTCCATGCTCTACTATGTACAGAATACACCCTGCATATTTATCTTGGGTTTTAGATGGATTACTTGAGGGAGTTGTAGTCAATCAGATTAAAGTTGACCAAAAAACTAGAGAGTTTTCTAAAATTGCTCTTGAGAGAATGTTGTCAGTAGTCTAATTATGAAATTCAATCCAAACATAGAATCTTTGATTGATTTAGCTATTGAAGAAGACTACATTTCCGGAGATGCAACTACAGATGCAATTATTGACCCTCAGGCACAAGGAATAGGAACAATTGTTTCTGACGAAAACGGAACATTAGCTGGAATTGAAATTGCATTGAAAGTGTTTTCAAAAATCGATTCTACATTGCAGTTCCAACAAATTCTCTCTGATGGATCAAAATTGAATAATGGTAGCGAAATAGCTTCAATTAAGGGTAATTTAGCTTCAATCTTAATAGCCGAAAGAACATCTTTAAACTTTTTACGTAAATTAAGTGGCGTGGCCACTCAAACATCAAAATTTGTTGAACTAGTCTCACATACTAAAGCAAAAATTGTTGATACTCGAAAAACGACCCCGGGATATAGAAATCTAGAAAAATATGCCGTCAGAATGGGTGGAGGTCATAACCATAGACAGAATTTGTCTGATGGAATTCTCATTAAAGACAATCACCTTAAAATATTAGCTAATCAGGGATTAACTATTTCTGATGTGATTAAAAAGGCACAACAAAATTCCTCTCACACAATAAAAACTGAAATCGAAGTAGAAAATTTAGATGATTTAATTTCAGCTGTTGAATCTGGAGCAGATATAATACTTCTAGATAACATGTCTGTAGAAATGATGAGAAGAGCGGTTGATTTATGTGAAGGAAAAGTAATCACCGAAGCTTCAGGTGGCATAAATCTTACTAGTGTAAAAGCAATAGCTGAAACTGGTGTCAATTTAATCTCAGTTGGAGCTATAACTCATTCTGCGCCAAATTTGGATTTAAGTTTAGATATTAAATAATTATTTTTTTGAATCAATAATAATCGTAACTGGGCCATCATTAACTAAAGAAACTTCCATATGAGCTTGAAATTTACCTGAATGTACATCCAATCCTGTTTCTGCAAACTTATTTACTAATCGAGAATATAGTGAGCTAGCATTAATAGGATCCATGGCCCCTTGAAAACTAGGTCTACGTCCTTTTTTTGTAGAGCCCATTAATGTAAATTGACTCACAAGTAAAATAGAACCTGAAATTTCAAACAATGAATAATCAAATTGGCCACCCGCATTTGAAAAGACTCTCAGATTCGAGACTTTGTCTACTATATAATTAATATCTTCATCACAATCCTCAGATGAAATTCCAATAAATACTAGAAGTCCTTTATCGATGGAAGCCACATTATCTTTTTCTACCCTAACAGATGCAGATATCACTCTTTGAATTAGAGCTATCATTATTATTCTTTATTAGTCGATGAAGATTTGCTTTCTGAAGATTTGCTTTCTGAAGATTTACTTTCTGAAGATTTACTTTCTGAAGAGTCAGATTTTTTGCCTGAAGAACTAGCTTTCTGACCATAATCATTTACATACCAACCACTACCTTTAAACACAATTGGAACTGCAGAAAACAATCGCCTAGCAACAGCATCACAGTCTTTAATTGTACATTTTTGTTCAATAGAATCACTAAATTTTAATCTTAACTCAAAATCTGATCCACACTGATCACAATGATAATCATATGTAGGCATTTACAATCATCTCCAAACCAAAAAATTAAATTTATTCATCTACAACCAATTTAATCTAGCATTCGATATTTAGTCTGTCAATTTAATTCATTTAACAAAGTAGTTTTCCAAACATTAGAAATTTCCTCAATGTTTAGATCAATAAATTCTGACATTTTAAATCTATTAGATGAAACTTTCCCCAATTCGAAAAATGGCAGGGAAAATCTATTACAAATACTAAGTATTTCATCCAAATTAGATGGATGAAATGAAATCACTACCCTAGATTGTTTTTCACCAAATAAAGCTGAATCCCATCTTTCATTCAATTCAAAATTTGCAACAAAACCTTTATTACCTAAAATAGCAGATTCTGCAATTGCTATCGCCAATCCCCCCTCAGAACAATCATGACATGAATTTAATAGGTTTGATGCAATTAACTCCCTACAAGTTTTCTGAAGAATAATCTCTAAGGCAATATTTATCTCCGGAGACCCTTCAATTTTATTATGAATCAATTCTAAAAACTCACTGCCAGCGAAATATTCTAAATTTAAATCGATTGTATTAGTACCTAATAAAAAAACTAAATCATTTTGATTTTCAAAAGCCGATCCACAGTGATTTTCTACATTTTGTAATAACCCTACAGCTCCGATTACAGGTGTAGGGAAAATAGCTGAGTCTTGGGTTTCATTGTACAAACTCACATTGCCACTGATAACGGGTGCATTGAATTCTAAAGACATATCTGAAATTCCAGAAACAGATTTATCTAATTGGTAATACACTTCAGGTTTTTGAGGATTTCCAAAATTCAAGCAATTGGTAATAGCAATCGGCTCAGCACCTGTGCAAGAAATATTTCTACAAGCCTCTGCAACAGCAATTTTAGCTCCGATATAAGGATCAAGATAACTGAATCTTGAATTACCATCTGTAGAAGCAGCTAATGCTTTTTGGGTACCTTTAATTCTGATTAGTGATGCATCACCTCCAGGAGGTATTACGGTATTTGTTTGAACTTGATGGTCATATTGCGTGTAAACATACTCACGACTAGCAATATTGGCACTACTTAAAAGCTTAAAAAATACTCTCATTTGAGATTCTTGAGGTAGAGGAATATTTTCCAAACTGGTTTCTCTAGCTTTGATTATATCGCGAGATTCAACTCCTTCTAATGTATATAAAGGAGCATCAGTTAAAATATTTATAGGAACATCAGCGATTAATTTACCGTTTTCTAGAATCGTTGCATATTCTCTACTTGTAACTTTGCCAATCACATCATGATTGATATCCCATTTTTCAAAAATACTACAAACATAATCTAAGTTTTCGGGAGAAATAGAGAATAACATGCGTTCCTGAGTCTCAGAAAGCATTACTTCATATGCTTCCATTCCTGATTCTCTACGTGGGATCAAAGATACATCAATCTCAAACCCCATATTTCCATTTGCAGCACACTCAACAGACGCACTAGTTAAACCTGCTGCGCCTAAATCTTGTAACCCATCAACTCTACCTGAAGCTACAACCTCTAAACATGATTCGATTAAAATTTTTTCTAAGAAAGGATTACCTACTTGAACTGTTGGTCTCAACTCTTGTTCTTCATCAAAAGTATTAGAAGCTAATCCAGAGGCACCATGAATACCATCTTTTCCAGTCCCCGACCCAACTAATAAAAGTAAATTCCCAGCAGGTCCTGAAGATGATTTAACTAATTCTTCAATCTTAAGAACTCCTATACACATTGCATTGACCAATGGATTACCCGTATATGAATCAGAAAAATATATTTCTCCACCAATGTTGGGAATTCCCAAACAATTCCCATAATTTGAAATACCTGATACAACACCATCAAACAAATATTTATTTCTTTCAACATGAATCGGACCAAATCTTAATGAATTCAATAATGCTACTGGCCTAGCTCCCATTGCAAATATATCCCTAACAATTCCGCCCACCCCTGTAGCAGCCCCTTCGTATGGTTCTATTGCAGATGGATGGTTATGAGATTCAATTTTAAAAACTATTGCGTCACCATCGCCAATATCTACAACACCTGCATTTTCTTCTCCAGCACTCACTAACAATTTTGGATTATCAGATTGAAATTTTTTCAACAAAGGTTTTGAATGCTGATAACCACAATGCTCACTCCATAAAGATCCAAAAAGGCCCAATTCAATATAATTGGGTTCACGACCTAGTTTTTCAACTAATAGATCATATTCATACTGGGTCAAAGATAAGTTTTTTAAAGTTTGTTCATCAAATCTCATATTAAAATTTAATTACCATTTCCAAATAATATAAATATAATTCCTGAAATCACTAAAATTGTTCCTAAAATTGTTCTTAAAGAAATTGTTTCAATTCCTTTTAAAAATAAAAAAGCCAGGACAATAGTGATTAGTGGATAAATAGAAATAATAGGTGTCACAACTACAACTGGAGCTGAACTTAAACTAAGGAAATAAAACATCACCCCACATGATGAGCACAAGCCAGCAATTACAATTGTAGTCCAATTTTTTATTGGAGTTTGACCAATCTCTTTTATGGCTTTTGGAGCCATCACTACAAAAGTGACAAGTAATCCAAACAACAAAGAAAAGCTAGAAATAACTAAAGGAGAAGCTATATCTTCAGTAAGTTGTTTTCCAATTACGGCAGCCAAGCTATACATAAAAGCAGAAATCACAGCATAGATAACACCAATATTCTTTATTCTATTCATTTTTTTCACTACTTAATGAGACTAAAACTACACCGGATACTATCAATGTAGTACCTAAAATCAACCAAATATTTATTGATTCTCCCAAAAAAACAACTGCCAATATAGCCGCAAAAAAAGGTGAGCACGCCACTAAAGAAGATGATCTTGCTGCCCCCATATGGTTAATAGCCAAGTATTGTAATGACCTACCACCAGTAAAAGTAATAACACCAACAATAGCAAACCACAAAAATGAAATAGGGGAAAGTTGAATGATTTCATCGAAATGTAAAATAGCTGCCACACTCAAACTAAATAAAGCAGAAACGACTAAAGACATAATGGTAGCACCTGAGTAAGGTATTTTTTGTAAAGATAATTTGATGAATACAGCACTACCGGCAAACCCCGAAGCTGCACATATTGCGAGTATAACCCCTGTAATCAAAACGACACAGAATCAGAAAAGTGATCTAAAATGGACCCAAAAATTTTCAAACCGTCAGTCCCTCCTAAAATAGGGTCACATACTCTTTCAGGATGAGGCATCATTCCAAGTACATTTCCTTTTTGATTTACTATTCCCGCGATATTCATCACAGATCCATTAGGATTATTAATTTCTGAAACTTCTCCAATAGAAGAGCTATAACTAAAAAGAATTTGATTATTCTTCTCTAGTTCATTGAGAGTATCATTATCTACAAAATAATTTCCTTCACCGTGTGAAATAGGAACTTGAATCACTTGATCTAAATCACATCTATTAGTAAAAACAGTATCTGTGTTTTGAACCAATAAATTAGTCATTTCACACCTGAATTTCAAATCTCTATTTCTAATTAAAACACCTGGCAAAATCCCAGATTCACAAAGAATTTGAAATCCATTACATATTCCAATGATAGCCTTACCTTTTTCTGAAAATTCTTTAATTGATTCCATTACAGGTGAAAATTTAGCAATTGCACCACACCTAAGATAATCCCCATAAGAAAACCCTCCTGGTAAAATTATGCAATCAAATTTAGACAAATCAGTATCTTTATGCCAAATATATTCTACATCTTGATCTAAACAATCTTTAATCACATGGAAACAATCTACATCGCTCCATGTACCAGGAAAAACTACTACTCCAAATTTCATTGGATTACTTTAATTTAGAACTTACTATCGAATTCACAAGCTTCCCATCTGCCTTTCCTTTAATCTGAGGCATCAATTTACCCATAACTTTGCCCATGTCGGAAGGATTAGTAGCATTTAATTCATTTATAACTTTATCGACTAATTTTTGTATTTCCTCTTCAGACATTTGTGCAGGTAAAAATTGAGAAATAAAATCTAGTTCAGCTTTCTCATTGTCAACTAAATCTTGACGTTCAGCTTTTTGATAAGCCTCTATACTATCTTTGCGTTGCTGGGCTTGTTTAGTGAACACAATTATAATCCCATCATCGTCTAATTCAGATTGTGAATCAATTTCAGCATTTTTAATAGCTGACATTAAAGTTCTAATTACTGTTCTCTTACTAGCGTCTTTGTTCCTCATGGCATCTTTAAGTTGGGTCCCGAGTGTTTCTTTAATAGACATATATACTCTCTAGTGATTTTGTACGAGTATAGGTTTGTGAAAATTGATCGTCAAGCATTAATAGTCTGTTTAACCAAATGATCTGCTTGGCGTAACAAATTCACAGTTTTTTCACGACCTAAAATTTCCAAAGATTCAAACAAAGGAGGAGAAACTATTTGCCCTGAAGTAGCCATTCGAATAGTTCCTAAAAACATACCAGGCTTAACTTCCAATTCGGAAATCAAATCTCTCAAATTTATTTCAATATTATCAGCATCAAATGTTTCCAACTGAGTTAATGAATTTATTGCCTTTTCAATAAATAAATTTGTAAGGTGAACATCTGATTTTTTTTGAATCAAATCATCTACAGAATAAGAAATCTTGTTTTTGTATAAAAAAGCAATCCATTCTTCAGCTTCTCTCAATGTTTTTAATCTTTCAGAAATCAAAGGAGCAATAATCTCTAATTCTTTTTGTGATGGAACAGAATCAAATGATTCAGGAGGAAATTCTATCCAAAAATCAAAAAGAGCCTTGGCCAATTGTGAAGGAGTTTTACTCTTTAAATACTGACCATTCATCCAATTCAACTTATTTTTATCAAAGACAGACCCAGAGGGATTAAGGTCAGAAATATTAAATTTATTAATCAAATCATCAATTGAAATTAACTCTTGTTCCCCGTCAATTGACCATCCCAATAAACACAAGAAATTAATCATTGTTTCAGGCAAATAACCCTCTTTTTTATACTCTAAAACTGATGTGGCACCATGTCTCTTGCTTAATTTAGTCTTATCAGGAGCCAAAATAGTAGGAATATGAGCGAAATCAGGTAAATCCCAGTTAAATGCTTTGTGTATTTGAATATGCCTAGGCAGGCTAGACAACCATTCTTCTCCTCTAACAATCAAGGAAATTTCCATCAAGTGGTCATCTACTACAGAGGCAAAGTGATAAGTTGGAAATCCATCAGATTTCATAATTATAAAATCTTCTATCAATCGATTGTCAAAAGTGACTTGATTTCTAACTAAATCATTTAACGTAGATTGACCAGTTTGAGGCATTGCAAATCTAACCACGCAGTCATCTGAAATACTATAATTTGAGTAATTTTCAGGTTTCTGTCTACACAACCCATCATAACCAATGATTTGAGATTTTGATTCTCTCTGTTTTTTTCTAACTTCCTCTAATCTTTCGAGAGTACAAAAACATTTATAAGCATTACCATCCGATATCAAAAAATTCACGTGTTCTAGATAAATATCTAGACGTTCAGATTGAACATAGGGACCAAAATCACCTGCTTTTCCTAAACCTTCATCCCATTCTAAGCCTAACCATTGTAAAGATAATTTTTGTAAATCTATAGCTCCTTCTACTTTGCGATCCTGGTCAGTATCTTCAACTCTAACTATAAAATCTCCATCATATTTTTTAGCTACTAACCAATCAAAAAGTGCAGTACGAATATTACCAACATGGGGCTCTCCAGTAGGACTAGGAGCATATCTAACTCTAACTCGTTTATCAGAATTCAAATTATTTCTCATTATTAAAATTACTAAAAAATATTATCATTCTTTATCAATATTTTTTAAAAAATATGTCAAATCTTCTGGTAGTTCAACTGAAAATTCAACAATTTTTAGATTTGAAGGATGAATAAATGAAATTTTTTGCGCGTGAAGGAATTGTCTACACAAATCAGGAACAAATCCATTATATAAACTATCGCCAGCAACAGGATTCCCTAAAGAATTCATATGCACTCTAATCTGATGAGTTCTTCCAGTCAATGGTTTAACTTCAACATAATCAAACTGATCAAATCTCTTCAAAACACTAAATTTCGTAGAAGAATCACGCCCATTTTCAACAACAGCCATCCTTTGTCGATGATAAGGATCCCTTGCAATTGGAGCATCTATGACTGCTTTTAATGATGGTAAGTTCCCTTTAACAAGACAAATATAAGTTTTTTCCACCTCACGATTTTTCAATTGATTGGACAAATGAGACAAAGCACTATCATTTTTAGCCACCACTATCACTCCTGAGGTATCTTTATCTAATCGATGAACGATTCCTGGTCTGATACTTCTGATACCTTGTAAATCAGGACATGCATACAAAACAGCATTTGCCAAAGTTTGATCAGGATGACCAGGACCTGGATGAACAGGCAATCCTGCTTGTTTATTTATTACAATCAAATCATCATCCTCAAATATAATATCCAAAGGTATATCTTGAGGCGTTAATTCTATTTTAGGATTTTGTACTGAAGAAACAAAAACAACTTCTCCTGACTTTAATCTATAAGATGACTTTTGAATCACCCCATCAACAGAAACTCGTCCATCAGAAATCAAATTGGCGGCCATACTACGTGAAATTTCTTCGACGTTTTCTGCCACAAAAGAATCTAATCGCGATTCAGAATCAGGTTCTACTAAGAGTTCTAAATCAATCAAATTCTTAATCCTCATCAGATGAAGTAGAATACCAACCTAATTTCTCTCCAAACACCAATGTAAAAATCAATATACCCATCCCAATACTTATCGCAGAATCGGCAATATTAAAAGCCGGCCACCATCCTACACTTATAAAATCAACAACCCCTCCATCACGAATTCTGTCAATAAGATTACCTAAAGCTCCTCCAACTATTAAGCTTAAAGATATTCTCATCCAAATCACATTAAAAGAATTTTTATAAAAAAAGTAAAGTACAAAACCAATTCCTACTAATGACCCTATCGTTAATAAAAGTGTGTAATCAGAAAATAAGCCGAATGCTGAACCAGTATTAACTCCATGAACTATTTGAAAGATTCCTTGATCAGGCCAAACAGAATATCTAGGAACAAATTCTTTAATCAAATATTTTGTGAATTGATCAAAAAATATTACAACTATTGAAATAAAATAAAACAACTTATCTTTATACCAAATCATATCTAACCTGTTTCTTGTGGAATTGATCTATCTGGGGGGTTTGCAAAGAACATGATTATTACCCCAATTAAAGTAAGTATTGAAAGAACAAAAAATGGAATAAAATAACTACCTACACTGTCATACCACCAAGCTGTCAGGACAGGAGAAATAGCCATCAAAATACCATTTGGCAACATTGACCAACCTGTAATGCTAGCAAAAGCTTTTCTACCAAAATATTCCCCTCTAATGGCTGACATCAATGGAACTCTACCTCCAAAAGCTATCCCATAAATAAATGCGAATACAAAAGCCATAAAGAGACTATTAGCATATGAAAGAATCAAAGTAGACATTCCCTGCAAAAACATAAATATCATCAGCAAATATTTCTTAGACATTCTGTCGCCTAACCATCCAGAAATAAAAATAGCAGGTAAAGCAACAATGGCATATCCTGATTCAACAAAACTAGCCCAATACAAAGCTACTGATTCTTCTCGACCTAAAGCAATCATCATGTCAGTGATTCTAGGAGTTAAATGAACCCCCATCGCAGCTAAAGCCATGTTAGATGATACGTGAGCAGCAGTTATCACCCAAAAGGAAGATGACTTTAATGCTTGTTTAAGCGTGTAATCAAATTCTTTAGGTGAATTTTGGCTACTTATTTCTACATTTTGATCATCATTTGATTGTTCTCCATCAGGTAGTAAACCAATCTCTTCTGGGGTATTCCTAGTCAATAAATAACTAGGTATACCTATCAAAATTATTAACACTCCCATAGCTACAAGAGTAAATCGAAATTCCCAATCGATTGCGTAGGCATATAGAGGTAGAAAAATTCCGGCCAAGTGAATTCCAGACATGGCAATTGCCATAGCCATAGTTCTATTTTTAACAAACCAATTATTTAGCAATGAGGCTATTGCTAACCATCCTCCTAGCCCAGCTCCTAATGTAATTATTAGAAAAACTATATAAAATTGCCACACATTCTGAATTCTAGAAAACGCAACAAAACCTAATCCCATTATTGTCATTCCAATGAGAAGCATTCGTTTTGCACCAATTTTATCAATCAAAAATCCTTCAATAGGACCTAATGCAGCTCCTTCCGCTCTACTTAAAACATTCCCAATAGAAATTTGAGTACGTGACCAAGCAAAATTCTTTTGAAGCACTACAACCAAAACACCAATTCCTCGAAATACTGCTAAAGCATTTAAAGTCAAAACCACTAAACCAACTAGAACAATATACCAACCATAAAATATTGTTTTTTTCTGTGAGGGGGAATTATTGAATTCTATTTCATTATTTTGTCTATTAAACATTATATAAATCCTACCAAAAGTTTCTTAAAATGTTTCGTTCTTTCGTATAAAATAAATTTAGATTTCAGGAGATCAATTGAAAAAATCAAATTATTGTTTCAAATGCTCAATATGTGAATTAACTACATCTCCTTCAAGTCGCGCTTTAAATTGTCCCGATTGTAATGCCCCATTTGATGTGAATTACATTTCATTAGAAGAATCAAAAGTAGAACATAACTCTATAGAAATACCTCTCCCAATTAATTCAGATAGCTTGATTTCATTGGGGGAAGGAAATACCCCCACTATCAAATTACATAATCTATCTGACAAGCTAGAAATAGAATTGTCTACGAAACTAGAGTACTTTAACCCCACAGGATCATTCAAAGACAGAGGTAGCTCAATCATGATCTCTTGTTTAAAACAATCTGGAATTAAGGAGATTTCAGAAGATTCATCGGGTAACGCAGGTGCATCAATTTCTGCTTATGCTTCAAAAGCACAAATTAAAAGTCATATCTTTGCCCCATCTTCTGCTCCTAGTGCCAAAATTAATCAAATCAAGGTATACGGAGCCAATACATATTTAATAGGAGGGCCTAGAGATCAAGCTACAATAGAGGCCAAAAAATTTTCAGAAAATCATGGAGTTACATATGCCTCACACAATTTAAGCCCTTATTTTATCGAAGGAACAAAAATTTTCGGTTATGAAATATTTAGAGACCTATATGATTCTAGAAAATTCCCTGAACATATAATTCTTCCCGTAGGTAATGGATCGCTATTTTTAGGAGCATTAAAAAGTTTTCATGAATTGTTTTTAGATAACAAAATACACAAAATCCCTAAAATACATGCAGTACAAACCGAATCAATCCAACCAATTTTTTCAACAATTTTCAAAACAGACTGGAATCCAGTAAATCAAACAAAAACTATAGCTGGTGGAATTGCAGTAGCAACTCCACCTAGACTCAATCAAATGGTAAAAGCAATACAACAAAACAATGGGACATGTGAAATAGTTTCTGAGAAAGAAATAATCGAATGGCAACTAGCTTTAGCGAATCAAGAAGGTTTATACATTGAACCAACTTCTGCTGCTGCTTTTGCGAGTATAAAAAAATTAATTAAATCTAAAGTAATTCAAAAAGGTGAGTCAGTATTAATTCCCTCAACAGGAATAGGATTAAAAGATACATCACCCATATAATTATATATTATTGAAAGCAGCTTTAAGTCCTGGAATCGACCCTTCAAGCGTAGAATCCTCAAGACAATAAGAAATCCTAAAATGCCCCGAACATCCAAAACCTTTGCCTGGGACAGCTAAAACATTTTGTTCTTTTAATATTTCTATAAACTCAACATCATTTTTAATTGGTGATTTTGGAAACATATAAAATGCTCCCTGAGGTAGAACAGTTTCGTAACCTATTGAAGAAAGCTCTTTGTACATAAAATCTCTTTTATTTTGGTACTCTAAAACATCAATGGTGACAGATTGTAAATTGACAATTAAATATTGAATTAAAGCTGGAGCATTCACAAATCCTAATGTTCGATTACAAAAGACTAATCCATCTATAAGAATATCCTTATTTGTATAATCAGGATTTACTGCTATATATCCAATTCTTTCCCCCGGAAGTGCTAAATCTTTTGAATGTGATGTAGCGACTATAGTTCGAGGGTGAAATTGAAAAATATGGGGATATTCTAGCCCATCAAACACTATTTTCCTGTAAGGTTCATCGCTTATAAAAAATATCTCAGAATCAAATTGTTTTTCTTTTTCAGAAATAATTTGAGCTATTTTTTCTAGAATTTCCTTGGAATACATTACTCCTGTAGGATTATTGGGAGAATTTATCAAAACCGCTTTTGTTTTTTTGTTAATTGCTTCAAATAAAGACTCAAAATCAGGAAGAAAATTCTCATCAGGATTCACAATTTTACAACTTCCACCATGATTATCAGCATAGAATTGATACTCAACAAAAAATGGGGAAAAAATCACAACCTCGTCTCCCTGATTCAGAAGTGTTTTCATCACCACATTTAAAGCCCCTCCAGCTCCACAAGTCATAACAATATGATTTGAAGAGAAATTAAAACCAGTCTCTTTATTCAATTCACTAGCAATTGCTTGTCTAGTTATTTCCAGTCCTGCATTAGGCATATATCTATGCATCCCTTTGATAGGTTCTGATGCTATAGATTTCAATTCATCAAAAAATTCTTGAGGAGGTTCCATGACTGGATTACCTAAAGATAAATCAAAAACATTCTCTTCACCAAATTGTTTTTTAAGTGCAATACCTTCTTCAAACATTTTACGGATCCATGATCCTCTATCCATAAAATCTAAAATTTTGCTAGAAATCGGCATATTTCACCATTGTTATAGATTCTCTTTACCAACAGTATCGTTAATCTGCTGAATAAGATTTTGAAGTCCTTTTTTTTCAATTCTTCCAGAAATCATACCAATAATATATCCAAATTGATCGAAAATTACATATGAGGGAAAAGATCTTATTCTCAAAGCAGCAGCTATTTCAGAGTTTTGATTATCAACTAAAGTAGGCAATACCCAATTTTCATTGTACAGCCATTCATGTGGTGGGAAATTAGACCTATCACTTTGAATTGATGTAACTAGTGACATAAATCTCACATCATCAATTACTGTATTTCCTTGATCATCTACAGAATCTGTAAAAAATGATGAAATTTCTCTAACTTCATTCCTACAATGTGGGCACCAATGAGCTAAAACTATTAAAACAGTAGGATGTGTACTCTCACCTAAATAAATTTCAGAACCATCCAATGCATCAGTTTTGATAATATTTTGTGAGATTTCTACATCAATGTTATTGTAAAAATTTTCATCAACTATTTTATAAATCTTGGTAAGTTGTAATGGTTTTTCTGGAATCAAAACAGGAATAACTGTCATAGATATCCCAACTAATAATACAATTATAAGTACAAAATAATTTTTTAATTTCATTTAATTTACCAAAATTCTTGACTCAATTACTTAGGTACAAGACAATTATCTCCTAGTGTACTGAAAATTTCACTATAAAGAGGGCCCGTAGCTCAGTGGTTAGAGCGGTCGGCTCATAACCGATTAGTCGCTGGTTCGATCCCAGCCGGGCCCACCAAAATAAGGACTAAGATGAAGACCCAATTATTTTTTTATTCTGTTGTAGCATCAATTCTACTCACAGGATTAGGTAATTCATTTTCACCACAAATTCATGCTAACCAAGACGAACAATTGTCTTACTCAGGGTCAATTAACGAATTTAATCTTGCTGTAAAAGTGATACCCAATACTCCAGTAGTGGGACCAATTCAATTTCAAATATTTCCTAGTTATATTTCTGATAATTCTCCTGTTGAAAAGGCAATAATCGAGGTATTGGTCAGAAAAGATGAAGAAGCTTACATGTCTCGAGCGGTTAACACCCCTAAATCATTAGATACATACATAGCAAATTTAACCTTACATCAAGCAGGTACATGGGAAAGCGAAATAAGAATTTCAACTGAACCTGATGTAGAGCACAGTATATTTTTCCCCGTAGAAATTACAGGAAGTAACATTCATTCAGAAAATTTAGTACCCGGTTCTTCTGCTGGAATATTTTTCATGTTTATATTTGGAGTTATAGTTGTGTTTACTATTTTTTTAAGTTTCAGATACAGAAAAAAAACTACTTAAATTATTCCAAATCTTCCACTGATTCAACTATATTTTTACCATCCTTAACAAAATATTTAACTGTAATGGGTTCTCCAATCAGCATATGCTGTCTCATATGAGATGGGGAAAACTTCCCTAAATCACCTTGAACAGTCAATAAAATCTTTCGATCTTTTTGATCAATCAATTCAAAAGATTTAAGTTTTTTTAACGACAAACTCTCAACATTTACAACATACCCAGAGACAAAATTCACATCCTGAATTTCGCCTTCTGAATCACAAGACAATGTAATTGATATTAGAAATAAAGCTGTAATAGTGATACACGAAAAAAACTTGATTTTGTAATTAATCAACAGAACTCCCTGTAGCAACCATGAAAATTAGAATAGATTCTAATTGAATCACTATAGCATCAGTCTTATTATAAATTGTCTATTAGAACAAACTTTTTAGACAAAGAAAAAAATAGGTGTCATTATGACAAGCAAAATCATATCAAAACCTGTAATGATTCTAAGTTTATTAACTTTAATATTTTTTTCTACAACCACAGTTTATGCAAATCAGAGCGAAAACACCGATAATTCAATAGTTTTGTTTCTTTTAGACATTAATGCAATCAAGGGAGATTTAGAAAATCAAAATTTAGTTGATTCATTAATAGGAATTACATCCATCCTTAATGATAATCACAAACTATATTTCTCAGTTTTAGATTCTTCTAGTTCAGAAATTACACCCCAAGGACCATATTTATCTAATAATAACTTTCTAGAAATATCCAAAGATATTGAAAGTGTTCTTTCAAATCATGAATACCAAAGAAATATAAGTTTGGATATTAATGAGAGTTTATTAAATTCATATAATTTTCTTCAATCAGAATTTGCTAGTAATGATTCAAAAATAATTTTAATGGGTGGAAGCCAAATCCCTTTACTCATGTCAAATGCAAATCCTGAAGATGTGTTAAGAGAATTTGTAGACCCAGTAGCTAGCCTTTATAAAAATAAAAACTGGGAAGTTCATGGGATTTCTTTAAAAGATGCTGACGAGAGTATTACAATTTTATTTGACCGATACGCTGAGAAAACTCTCTCTGGAAAATTTATTTTTTCGTTACCTAATATGATTAAGATGTTTTCTGAAGTAATTTCACAGGATTTTTGGAGTTCAGGTCAATTAATCAATCTAGATAATTTGAATATCACTGAAAAACAAATTTACAATTCTGAAATTTTGGTTGCTCCTGGAACTAAAGAAATAAATTTATTTTTTTATAAAAACAAACCCGGAGGATCTTTCAGACTAAAAAATCCTTCAGGAATGCAAACCTCAGCTGGAGATAGAACTGAATCATCTGTAACTGAGACTCCTTATGCAATTGTGTGGCAAATAAAAAATCCAACGCCAGGTAAATGGAGTGTAGAAATTAATAATTTTGAAGGTGAAATAGAAGCATTTTCTCAATCTTCATATGAATATCAAATTGAATTACTAAATTTAAATACTATAAATGCGATTAATGATCCTCTATCTTTAATCGCATTTATAAGTGATCAAGAAGACTTAATGGTTAAGCTAGACACCGAAGTTTCCATTCAATTATCCATAATCGATCCTAATGGAATAGAAACTTTTTATCAGATGAATGATGACGGATTGAAATCAGACGCAACAAAAAATGATGGATATTACTCATTAGAAATTCCTAAAATTAATTCTTTAGGAATCCATAAAATTTCCCTACAAATGACATGGAAAGGATTCGAATCATCTAGTTTAATTTCAAATTATGAATTTGAATCTATTTTTTTTCCAAAGATAAATTTTGAAAAATTGAATATATCAAGCATCAATATCGGGAGCGAAACAAATTTAGGAACTCTATATATTTCAGTCGGAAGTACTCCTTATCCTGTTACCCAAAATTCTATAAATACAAAAATACTAACTAACTCTAATCAAATTTCTGAATCATTCAATTTAATTCCGAGAAGAAGTTCTACTGATGGAAAGTCAGCTATGTATGACATAATTTATACTCCCCAAGAAATTGGGAAAAGTATGATTACTTTTAGTATGAATATCGACTACGCAGGAAGAATTTATGAAGTTCCTGCTCAAAATTTTGAAATTGAAATTATTGAAATCCCAACCACGTTCTCTACCTTAACAATTGCCATAATAGTTTTGGCGGTATTAATTTCACTACTAGCACTGATAGTTTTTGGAGCAATAATTTATAGGAATTTTCAAACACATCCATATGGACACTTAAAAGATGAAAAAGATGATTTAATAGTAAGTTTCGGAATGATTAAAAAAACTCTAATTCAACAAATTTTACATAGAGATAAAATAGTAGGATCTGAAATAGAATTACAAGAATTAGCAGGAATCACATTAAGATTTAAAGGCAATTTAGTAAAAATCGAAGTATCAGAAGATTCCCCTACAATCAGAATAGATTCTCAACCAATTATTAATTCTTCTTCTTTAGAAGATGGTGATTGGATAGGAACATCAGGAAGACTGTTTCAATTTGTCACAAATATCAAAACAACAGATTAATTGATAATTTTGATTTCAATATCCTTGATTATATCTCCAAGTTCTGTTGCAACTAATGGATCTCTTCGAGAAATATTATTTACTACATCCATCCCTTCAATGACTTTACCGAAAACTGTGTGGCAAGAAGTCATGGGCATATTACAATTTTTCAATTTGTCTGAAGTCGTACTTTCATATCCATCCAAAGGGTGTAAAGCTTTGAATGTGATAAAAAATTGACTTCCATTAGTCCCTTTACCCATTTGCATACCTTTATTGGCCATAGATAAAATCCCTGCAGAGTCATGCCTTGTATCAGGATCAAACTCGTTTTCAAAATAATAGCCTGGTCCACCTGCGCCTGTTCCAGTAGGATCTCCTCCTTGAGCCATAAAATCATCGATTACTCTATGAAACGAAGTGTTGTCGTAATAATCATCGTTTGCCAAAAAAACAAAATTGTTTACCGTAATGGGAGTAATTTTCTCAAATAAATCAACTTTAAAAGTTCCACCTTTTTCTAAATAAAAAACTGCCTGATAATCTTTATTTTGATCTATAGTCATTGATGGAGGGTTTTCGTAGGTTTTTAGTTCGGACAAATCAATTTCTTGAGTGTTTTGCTGACAAGCTATAGAGAAACATAAAATTATTAATAATGGAATTAACATAAATATTTGTTTCATAAATTCACCTATTTTTTATCTAATTCTTTAATAGCTTTTAGACCTATGTAATATCCATACAATCCAAAACCCGTAATTACACCTTTACAAACCGGCGAAATCTCAGAATTATTCCCTCTAGCTGCAGGGTTTGATATATGAACTTCCAAGGTTGGAAATTCTACTTGAGATATAGCTGCTACCAAAGCCGGATGACCGGTAGAATATCCCGCTGGATTAATTATTGCAGCATCAAATCCATCTATATGTGATTGATAAAACTTATCTATCACCTCTCCTTCGATATTAGAATGAAAAATTTCAATTTCAATTTCTAATTCATCTGCATATTTTTGAATCTGTTTAGAATAATCTTCCATTGTTGCAGTTCCAAAAATTTCAACCTGAAACTTACCTCTCATGTTAATACCGGCCCCATGAATAATTAATACTTTAGGCAAAATAAACTCCTACTTAAAATTTTTCATCCAATCTAATCCCTCTAAAGTATTTTTCAAAGGAATATACTCACATCCAATCCATCCGTCATATCCAATTTCATCAATAAATGATAATAAATAATTATAATTAATTTCACCTGTTCCAGGTTCATGTCTACCCGGATTATCCGCTAATTGCATGTGACTAATCATAGACAAATTATTTTCTATCGTACGAGATAAATCACCTTCCATAATTTGCATGTGATAAATATCGTATTGAATGAACAAATTTGGATGATCTACTTTTTCAATCACAGATAATGCTTGAGAAGTGTTTGTAAGAAAAAATCCTGGCATATCAATAGTATTGATACTTTCAACAATTAATTTAACACCTGCTTCTTGCAAAATTGGTGCAGCATACTTCAAATTATTTATTAAAGTTTCTTCCGCAAGATCATCCGAAACATTTTCTGGCTTAATTCCAGACAAACAATTCACCTGCGGTGCTCCAAGTTTCGTAGCATATTTAACAGTTTGATCAACAGATGATTTGAACTCATCAATCCTATCAGGCAAACATGCAATCCCTCTTTCTCCTGCTGAAAAATTTCCAACAGGAAGATTATGAAGAACTTGAGAAAGATTATTCTGTTGCAATCTATCTAGAATTTCATCAACCTCATATTCATATGGAGACAAAAACTCTACTCCTGAAAACCCAGCTTTTGCAGCTAATTCAAACCTATCTAAAAAATCAACTTCATTAAACATCATCGAAATATTTGCATCAAATTTTGGCATCAGATTCTCCGAAAAATAATTTTAGTGATTGTATATGAATCTATAGTCAGTCACCAGTATCATTAATGTCGATACATCTAATATATGATTAATTTTAGCCAATAATGTTAGAATGTTAGCCTTGGGGACGCGCGGATTCGACAGAGGATGTCACCGCAGGATTGCAGGTCGGGGATGTCATCTACCTCGTTAAAAAGTGACAAAAAAAGTAACTGGCAACAAAGAGCTAGCACTAGCCGCTTAATGCGGCTACGTCCTTCACTCCCGATCCCCGAAGGGTGTGAAAGGGCGACAACAGACGGGGTGCAGCCAGTTTGAAGCCGATATTTCTGGCTAAAGATTATCGGATAGTCTGCATCAAGCGTTTGCTGATCGATGCTTGAGCAGTCGAACTTAACGATCAGATAAGCCTGTAGTATATCCTTGCTGGGGTATCTTTTGGACGGGGAGTTCGACCCTCCCCCGTCTCCACCATCTAGAATATTATTTTCTTAAAACGTATACTCATATTACGTAATACAAAGAGAGAAAATAATGACTAAAATGAAATTTGGAACTTTCCTTGCTCCTCACCACCCTATTGGAGAAAATCCCTTACTGCAACTCCAAAGTGATTTGGAATTCGCCCAACATTTAGACCATTTAGGATTTGACGAATTTTGGTGCGGAGAACACCATTCCACAGGATGGGAGGTAATTGCTTCTCCGGAATTATTTTTAGCAGCGGTTGCAGAACGAACGCAAAGAATCAAATTAGGAACAGGAGTCATTTCACTCCCGTACCACCACCCTTTTATGGTAGCTCAAAGGTTAGTGCAGTTAGATTATCAATCAAGAGGAAGAGTCCTATTCGGATCGGGCCCCGGAGCATTGCCATCTGATGCCCATACTATCGGATTAGACCCTATGCTTTTAAGGTCAAGACAAGATGAAGCTATAGGAGTAATTAAACGACTATTTGCAGGTGAAAGATTCTCTTATGAGTCTGAATGGTTCACGTTAAAAGATGCAAAATTACAATTACGACCATTACAAGAAAATATGGAGTTTGTTGTAGCCTCAACATTTACTCCTTCAGGAATGACTATGTCAGGAAAATATGAAACCGGAGTAATATCTATTGGCGGGATGGCTTCACAAGGGCTCAAATCTTTAGCAACACAATGGGGATTTGCAGAAGAATCGGCATTAAAACATGGAAATCAAGTTTCAAGAGATAACTGGCGAGTACTAATGAGTTGGCATATAGCAGAAACACGAGACCAAGCTAGAGAAGAGGCAAAAGAAGGACTATTCAAACATAATAACGAATACAGCACCGCTGCCCTTAACCCGCTTGAGGGAAAAATTTTCAAAACTCCTGATGAAGCGATTGATGCTACTGCATTTTCAGAAGATAGTACTGCAGTAATTGGAACACCTGATGATTTGATTCAGAAGATCCAAGAAATGCTTGAAATTACTGGAGGATTTGGTGCTGTAATAGGTTTCGCTCATGATTGGGCTAATCGTGCTAACACGAAAAAAAGTTGGGACTTAGTTGCTAGATACGTCATCCCTGAAATAAATTCTATGCTAGACGATTACAGAGACTCATACAATTTTGTGATAAATAATAGAGATACCTGGTTAAGAGCAAAAGATGCGAGATTCAAAAATGTAGAACAGCATAAAAGCGCTGCAAAAGTCATGGAAACGGAAGGATTAGAAGGGGAAAAATCTAAAAACTAATCGGCAACTATAGACTTATAAAACTTATTGATCTGTTTTCCTAAAAGAATCATAAATATGGCAACTAGAATTGTCATATAGCCCTTTGCAACAACCTGCCCGTCCAAAAACTCTAAAGAACCAAAGGCTAGATACAAAAACAAAATAGAATCTAAAACAAGACCAACTACATTTGAAGCAATTAAAGCAAGTATTTTGCCTGTTTTTCTCAAAGGCGCATAAACTGCATAATCAGCAAATTCAGAAAACAAAAAAGCTATGCCACTAGCGAAAGCCAAAGGAATCACTCCTCCAGGAATAGTGCTTGCATAATCACCTTCAATCAAAAATGAAACAATAGAACCAATCAAAATTGCTGAAATAATCCAGTTACGGTTTGCAGTCTCATGTAAACCATCTCTAATAGAAAACGCTAGTCCAGCAAAATATACTCCTGCTGGAGCCATCAACCCAAACCCGATTTCTACTACTCCCCATGTTTGAATAGCCCTATTAGCCATTACAATTATTCCTACATAAGCAATCGTAAGTACGATAGGGAAATAAAGTTTTTTATTCATATTTATTTACAATTTCCTGTTCAATTTCATCAAATCCATTCACTACCAAATCAAACCTAGACACATCACCGGGATCTTCTCCTTTGCCAATTCCAAACTCATCAGGCCTGTACACATAACAAGTCTTCATTCCCGTCAGTTTAGCAGCATCTAAGTCATATGCATGAGCAGCTACCATCATAGTTTGAGCATTAGGCAAATTCAATAAGTTTGCTGCACCTAAATAAACTTCTTTATTGGGTTTATATGTACCAAAAAATTCCGTAGAAACTACACAATCCCATGGTAGTTGAGCATTTTTAGATAATTTATTTAGCATGGAAAGATTCCCATTAGATAACGTAGAAATAATTCTATTCTTTTTTAATTGATTTAATCCAAAAATTGAATCTGACCATGGATTTAATCTATGCCAAGATTGATTAAAGTTTTGTTTATCTTCAAGTGAAACACCATTAAGATTAAATTCATCTATCAACTCTTCAAGTATTTCCATGTGAATTTCATCCATTGTTAAATAATCTCTAGATCCATTTGCAACACTTGATTGCAATCTTCTAAATCCAGATCTCCATTTATCTGTAAATAAAAACGTGTCAAATTCTTGTGAAATTTCCTGTGAAAAAACTTGAGATTCATTTTGTATAGAACCGTGCCAATCTACTACAGTTCCAAAAACGTCAAAAAAAAGAGCTTTAATATTAATCATGAATTTTTCTTTAAAAATTCTGCAAATCCCTCAACCCAATCATT
>JAKUTY010000014.1 GCA_022447825.1 SAR202 cluster bacterium | reverse complement strand
AGTGAATCAATTACCGGGAAAACTTATAGTTTTTGAAGGAGTAGAGGGTTGCGGAAAAACTACTCAATCAGAGCTTTTGTCCAAGTATTTCTATGACAATCAAGTAGACCATCTACTTGTCCGAGAACCTGGGGGAACTGAAACCGGAGAAAAAATTCGATCTATTTTGCTACATTCAGAAGAACTAAATGGATTATCTGAATTATTTTTATTATCTGACGCTAGACAAATATTAATTTCTCAAAAGGTTTTGCCTGCACTTGAATCAGGAAAAATAGTAATCAGTGATAGGTTTTATTTCTCATCTCTTTCTTACCAAGGTCACGCTAGAGGAATTGATCAATCGATAATTTGGGATATAAGCAAAATTGCTGCAATGCAAATTAATCCTGATATAGCATTTCTAATCGACATTTCCCCTGCTCAATCATTTAGTAGAAAAATTAACGATAAAAAAGATAGATTTGAAAGAGAAAGTTCAGAATTTCATACCGCAGTTAGAGAAGGATATCTATCTATAGCAAATTCTAACCAAAACCTTTGGAGAATCATTCAAGGGGATAAAAACATTATAGATGTACATGAAGAAATTATATTTTTGCTGAACGAAAAATTATCTTTAATTTCCGAATAACAACATTTCAGGTAATTTTTTAAAAATTTTTTCTGCACGATCTTTTCCATATTCAAATAAAACACATTCATAAGCATCTATTAAATCTTGCTCTCTTTTACCTGTTGACATATGTGTATCTGAAGCAATCACGTCTACTAAATCTAAATCTAATAACTCATTTGAAAAAGTTTTTACTTCTGCACCAAATTTTCCTAAAACACTTCCTGAAGTAATTTGCATTAAGTTACCGTGATTTTTTAAAGTCTCAATTAAATTGGGATTATTATCAAAACCTTTCATTCTTTCAGGATGAGCAATTAAAGGAATTAATCCGTTAGCTTGTAATTCTTTCAATTGAAAATAAAAATCATCATCAAAATTATCCGTATATGGAGGCTCAACCAAAATATATGATCCATAATTTATAGTAAAAGCAATTCCTTTCATCGCCAACTCACATAAAGTCGTATCTAGATGATTTTCCATACCTACATACACTTCAATATTCAATTCAGATTGAATTGAATATTGATTTAATAATTCCACTTGATCGATTAATGATTGAGATGCTTGATTTTCAAGAACATCTTTTCTGTGGGGAGTAGCTAATATTCTATTAATTCCTTGTTTAGAGCTTTTTTCCAAAATGATTTTGGATTCAGAAAAAGTCTTAGGGCCATCATCTAAGCCTGATAATAAATGGTTGTGTAAATCTATCATTTTATTTTCAATATAGTAAATTCATGTCATGTTTTCTGTTAGAATTTCGTTTTGATTTTGGTATAACTATGGATATTAATATAACAAACTTTAAACCTGAATACTCTCAAAAAATTTTGAGTTTAATTAACTCTCAAGATTCAAATTTCACTCAAGATAATGTAATTAGTGAAACCCTATTGACTCAAATGATTTCAATTCCCGATTCAAATCCTGAAAAAGACTGTTATGTAATTTCTAATAAGGAAGACATAATCGGATTTGTACAATTAATACATGAATCCCCTATTTCAAGAACCGTACTGAAATTTTGGATTTCAGATAATGTAGAAAAAAATCAAATTTTCACAATGATAATTAAAAAGATTGAGCTAAAGTTCAGGTCATTAGATTCAAAATTTTTCCACATTCAAATCCCTGAAAATTCTTATGAATCTATACTTATGAAAAATAATTGGAATAGAATCAAAACATATATCACATTAAAATTACCATTAAGTTCTAGTCCTATTTTTAAAATTGACCCCCAACTTAAAATTACTAACCTAAAATTTGAATCAGACGAAACAGATTTAACAAATCTTCAAAATATTTGTTTCCAAAATAATTGGGGATTCTCTCCAAATAGTGTAAATCAAATCTCCTATAGAATCAGAATGGAAAATTGTTCTCCTCAAGGAATTGTGTTCATAGAATCTGAAAACAAAAAAATTGCTTATAACTGGACTCTATTGAATGAAAACAACAAAACCGGTTTAATTTCAATGATAGGAGTTCATCCAGAATTTCAAGGAAAAGGTATAGGGAAGCAAATTTTATTAGCAGGATTAAAATCACTTTATAACCGAGGAGCAAAAATAGTAAGTTTAGAAGTAGATTCAGAAAACGAAAATGCAGTGAATTTATATAAAAAAATAGGATTTGCAGAAGATCAAAAAAACATTTGGTTCGAGTTTATTTAATGGTTTTCTCAAAAAAATCAACCATTTGAGTGGTCATATTTATCCAACTCATTGATCTAGCTTTTTTCAAACCTTCCAGACCCATTTTATTACTCAAATTATTATTAACTAATAATTCACCCACCTTTTCAGCAAAACTTTCTGCATTGTTTCCATAGATTAAAAACCCGTTAAAAGAATCTTGTACTATAGTAGGAATACCTCCAACGTTTTATGCTACTACAGGAGTAGCACACGCAATTGATTCAAGTAATACAAAACCTAAGCTTTCATAAAATGAAGTTAAAACAAACACATCTACCGCACTATAATAAGTTTTTAATTTTTGATGTGGTACAGACCCCACTAAAACGATATCATCTGATAAACCTTTGCTATCAATTTTTGATTGCAACTCAATTAATTCTTTAGATTTTATTGATCCTCCTCCTACAATAATTAATTGGAATTTATTTTTTTTCTTAAGAATTTGTGCCATTTCTAATAAAATTCCGAACCCTTTAATAGGATCGATTCTCCCAACAAAAAGAATATATTTATGATTTTTCATACCTAATGCTTCTTTAGCAACAGATTTGTCTACAGGGTAAAAATTCTGTAAATCAACACCTGGTGGGAATACAATAATTTTTTCTTCAGGAATATCATAAAGATTTTGTATATCTACACTTTCTACAGAACTTAATGCAATAATATATCGAGCGCTGTCCATCACTTTCTTTTCATTTTGTTGTCTTTTTGGATGCTCAAAATTTCCTGGAGAAAACTTAGATTTAGTTTTTGCCATTGTATGAAATGTAACGAAATGAGGGATACATAAAGATTTAGATAGATTTTCACCCACTATACCTGACAACCAATAATGAGAATATATCAAGTCAATTTTCAAAGCATTAACATTAAAAAATTCTCTAATTAATATTGCAAATTCTTCAGTATAATTGTAAAGGTCATGTTTGTCTGTACCAGAATTTCCTATTTGAAAATGTATTAATTTGAATCTTGAATCGATTGGTTTAGTGACATAAGTACACTCTTCGTGAGATCGTGTAAATATCCATACATTATTATCAAGTTCTGCGAGATTGGTGGCCAAATTATTCAAATAAGTATTCATACCTCCCACATCAGAAGACCCGGGAGTTCCCATAGGGCAGCTATGCATACTCACAATCACGATATTCATGAAATTAACGTTTAGTAATAGATAAATCCATTACAAACTTATCTTGACCACCTAAATGGTACTTATATCTTTCTGTACCTCTCAAAAAATTGTAAATTTTCATGTCATTTTCTATAGATTCTTTAATAGTCAGAGCTTTATTAATTAATCCCACACTTAAACTAGAAAATTCTGGGTTGTATCCACTGTTGTATAACAAAACTTGATCTCCAAAATAAAAGCATATACAGGCTGCTACTTTTTGATCGTCTATCTCTAAAAAATATAATTTAAATAAATCTTTTGAAGAAAATGTTCTTGCTAATTCTATAAAAAAAGATTTGTTTGTTTCTGTCAAAAATTCACCCTTATCTTCGCTACTCAAAGACATCAATTCAAAAAAATCATTCATATCATTTTCTAAAGATTCTTGGGTAATATCACATCTAAATTGATTAAATGAATGATTCGCTTCTAGTCTACGTATTTTTCGTCTGAGTTCGTGTCTGTCTTTTTTACGCAAGGTAGTGAAATACTCTTCCCAATCTCCAGGTAGTTCTATTAAAGGAGTGCAATCAGATTGAAGTATAGAAACATCAAAATGTTCTGAATCAAAATATTTTGGTAACAACTCTAAAGTTGGAGAATCTTGGGGAATAGATTCGAATTTCACTTCTTGCCAATCATATGATTTGATTAAATCAGCTACTCTCTCATAAAAAACTGATTCATAACCATCTAAGACTGGGAAATCCATATAATCGTAGACATCAGAATTCCCAATGAAACTCAAAATTCCATTTGTTTCCATTAAAGGAACAACACCAATATCAATATTTTCTTGAGTCACAATATCTAAAAAAAGAGTTGCTTGAGGTTGATAATTGTTCAACCAAGTTTCCTGCGATGTTGGAGTAATAAATATAGTACCTGTAATAGAATCTTTTAAAATTTGATTCCAGGAAGCTATCTTTTCTAAATCATCAAACTTACTTATCATTAATTTATTAACACTTTTTCAACTGATTGATAATCATTTTGGTATTCTCCATAAGATGCCGGAGAAATTTTGATGGCATTTTCAGGATCTTTCAATCCATTACCAGTCACCACACATACAATAATCTTATTTTGAAAATCAGTTCCATTTTTCTTTTCTTTAATCAATCCAGCTAACGATGATGCAGATGCAGGCTCACAAAAAACTCCTTCGCTAGCCGCAAGCAATTGATAAGTACTTATGATTTCCTCGTCAGTAACACTATCAATCAACCCACCTGATTCATCTCTAGCTGTAATGGCATTATCCCAACTGGCTGGATTACCTATTCGTATAGCAGTGGCAACAGTCTCAGGGTTTTCAAATACTTTGCCTGTAACTAGTGGAGACGCACCTTCTGCTTGATAACCATGCAATTCTGGAAAATTGGTAGAGAAACCCAATTCAAAATACTCTTTAAAACCTTTCCAATAAGCTGAAATATTACCCGCATTTCCAACCGGAATATATAACAATTCGGGAGCTTTTCCTATCTCATCAACAATTTCAAAGGCTGCTGTTTTTTGACCTTCAATTCTATTGGGATTAAGTGAATTAACCAATTCTATTGGATGTTTATCAGCTAATTCTCTAGCGATATTTAATGCAGAATCAAAATTACCTTTAATCATTGCAATGTGTGCGCCGTAAGCTATTGCTTGTGCAAGTTTACCGGTAGCCACATTACCTTGAGGTACGATGATAGTTGTTTTTAAACCTAAATAGGCTCCATATGCAGCGGCAGATGCACTAGTGTTACCAGTAGACGCACAAGCAATGGCTTCTATTCCTTTTTCCACTGCTTTAGCAACCGCAACAACCATACCTCTATCCTTGAAAGATCCTGTTGGATTGCATCCTTCAAATTTAAAGTACAATTCTTCACAGCCAATAGTTTTTACAATATTTCTAGACTTAATCAATGGAGTTTGACCCTCACCTAAAGTAAAAATGGGGGTATCTTCATTGATTGGCAAAAACTGTTTATATGAAGCTAAAACTCCCTGAGGCATATTGTTATCTCACTTACAAATTCAACCTTCTCACTTTACTTGAGATGTATTTCACTGGCAAGACAATGGAGTGTTGCGTTTGAGTTGAATACAAGAATAAAATATACAACATATAGTGCGTAACTAGCACTTGTATCTCACATATAGATAGGAGAAGTCCATGTTACTTCAAGATACTGACCCCGAAATTTTTGATGCTATTACTAAAGAATCTACCCGTCAACTGAACAATATTAACTTAATAGCATCAGAGAATTATGCTAGTAAAGCCGTATTAACAGCTCAAGGTTCGATTTTTACTAACAAATATGCGGAAGGTTATCCTGGAAGACGATATTATGGAGGATGTGAATTTGTAGATGTAGTTGAACAAACTGCGATAGACAGGGCTAAATCTCTTTATGAATGCGAATATGTCAATGTACAGCCTCACAGTGGAGCCCAAGCTAATATGGCTGCATATTTTGCAACACTAGAACCTAAGGATGTTGTAATGGGTATGAGTCTTAATCATGGAGGTCATTTAACTCACGGAAGCTCAGTAAATTTCTCGGCAAAAATATATAACTTTATCTCTTATGGATTAAACCCAGACACAGAAACTATAGACTTTGACGATCTAGAACAAAAAGCAAAAACATACTCACCAAAATTGATAGTAGCTGGAGCATCAGCATATAGTCAGATAATAGATTTTAAAAAGTTTAAAGAAATAGCCGATTTAGTCGGAGCTAAATTAATGGTAGATATGGCCCATATCTCAGGTTTAGTGGCGGGTAAAGTGCACCCTTCCCCTGTTGAATTTGCTGACATCGTCACTTCTACAACTCACAAAACACTTAGGGGACCCAGAGGAGGAATGATCCTAGCTAAAAAAGAATTATCAAAAGGTTTAAATAGTGCTGTTTTTCCAAATATGCAGGGAGGACCACTTGAACACGTTATAGCAGCAAAAGCAGTAGCTTTTAAAGAAGCGCAATCACCAGATTTTAAAAAATACCAAGTACAAATTATCAAAAATGCTAAAGCTTTAGCAAAAACTCTACTAGAGGGTGGGTTACGTCTAGTTTCTGGAGGGACAGAAAACCATTTAGTACTAGTAGACTTAACACCAATGAATTTATCTGGGAAACAAGCTGAAGAAGCTTTAGGTAAGGCCAATATAGTAATCAATAGAAATGCAATTCCTTTTGACAAAAAGCCCCCGAGAGAAGCAAGTGGA
Source organism: SAR202 cluster bacterium (assembly GCA_022447825.1). Lineage (GTDB taxonomy): Bacteria > Chloroflexota > Dehalococcoidia > Lucifugimonadales > UBA826 > AG-426-M11. Next base: position 39,644 of record JAKUTY010000014.1, on the reverse strand, counting down.
ATGAGATTAGGAACTCCCTCCATAACCTCTAGGGGGATGATAGAAGAAGATTGTGAGGCGATCGGTAAATTTATATTAAAGGTACTTGAAAATCCATCAAATGAAAAAATTATTTCCGATATTCAAAATGAAATTATAGAATTTACTAACTCTTTCCCGGTACCAGGCATCAATCAATAGAATCGTGATTAATAGATAACAACATTTTTTCTGCGGCATCGTTTTCCGCTAGGGATTTACTTTTTCCTTTTCCTACAATTAATTTTCCGTCAGACAGTGTAAGTTGAACTTCAAACACAGGAGAATGATCAGGTCCGTTTTTAGAAATCAATTGATATTCTGGCAAATCTCCTAAATTAGCCTGAGAATAAATTTGCAACTCAGTTTTTGGGTGTTGAGATTTAAAATGATCTATTCCTTTTAATTTTGAGTTGAAAATTTCCAACACTACATTTTCAGTTTGATCTAATCCCTGATCAACAAAAACTGCCCCTACAATAGCTTCAAACAAACCTGCCAAATTAGACTTTTTACTTCTTCCTCCTGATTTCTCTTCGCCATGCCCCAAAAGTATATAGTCATCCAAATTTAAACTTTTAGATATTTCAGCCAAAGTTTCACCTTTTACCAACTGAGAACGGTGAAAAGTCATATCTCCTTCTGAAAAATCAGAAAATGTTTGATAAAGGTACTTGGCAATAATAAAATCTATGACTGTGTCACCTAAAAATTCAAGTCTTTCATTATGAGAGATGTTCGGTTTTTCATTAGCCATTGAACTATGTGTAATAGCTTCTAGCAAAACCTCTTTATTTTGAAATTCTATTCTTAATATTTGTTCAATTTTTAGTATATTTGAACCATATGACATTAAAGAGCGCCTTTAGGCCATGGAGGTTGAGGTCTTTTAATTTCCCCAAAATAATTTCTTTTACCGAACAATGCTATAAAGTCTTCAAATGCTTCTAAAGCTTCATTTTCAGGAGGTATAAACATTTTTACAAATGAACCTTGACCGTTTTCAAAAATGTAGGTTGGGGTACCAAATGCTCCATGCTCTTTAACTGCCGTTTCATGATCTTTACGTATTATCTGTATTATGGAAGTATCAAATAAATCATTTCTAAATCTTTCTAAATCTAATCCGCATTCACCAGCTATTCTTATAAAAACTTCATTATCATTTAAGGGAATTCTATTTGGACCATTCCTCTCTAATAATAATTTAAATAAAAATGCCTGAAAAAATTCTTCACCTTGACGCCTTGCGGCTTCCCCTGCAATAGCAGCCATTAAAGATCGTGTAGTTTTCAAGTCCTCAGTTTCCCAAACTTGGAATTCTTCATCAGTAGATGCATTTTGTTGTAAAGAAAAATGCCTCCATTCAATATCAATTTTTTGATCACTATTTTTCTTAACCATATCTAGCCAAACAGCTGCGTTATATACGAATGGACAAGCAAAATCGAAATAAATTTTCAACCCAATATCTGACATATTTCTCCTCCTGAAATGATGGAATTTTACTGTACATTTGAGTTTCAAAAAAGAAAAGTCTTTATTTTCTATACAAAAATGTAACAATCTATTAACATTTGGAAGCTCTCAAAGAGCAATTAAGTGAAATAATTTAATATCCAATATTTGAATCATATAAAAAAGGAGAGTTAGGTAATGGCTAACGAATCTGCAGAAATATTAAAACTTATGAAAGATAACGGATGCGACATTCTGGACCTGAAATTTACAGACCTTCCAGGTACTTGGCAGCATTTTTCAATTCCCATTAGTGAAGTTGATGACTCTTTAATATCCAATGGTGCAGGATTTGACGGATCAAGTATTAGAGGATTTCAATCAATAGATGAATCAGACATGCTTATAGTGCCTGATCCTTCTACAGCTGTAGTAGATCCTTTTTTTAAAGGAACTGTATCTTGTATTGCAGACATTAAAGATCCGGTTTCAGGAGACAATTACAGCAGAGACCCTAGAAATATAGCTAGAAAAGCTGAAAAATATTTAAAATCTACAGGAGTAGGAACTGACTCTTTTTGGGGACCTGAGGTAGAGTTTTTTATTTTTGATTCCGTTCGATTTAGCTATGGGTCGAATCATGGTTTCCATGAAGTAAATTCTGACGAAGGAATTTGGAATTCAGGAAACGAGTTCATGTTAGATGGAGTCACTTTGAACAAAGGAAGTCGCCCTCCCCACAAAGGAGGATACTTCCCTGCACCACCAATTGACACTGCACATGATTTACGCAGTGAAATGGTCAGAAGCCTTGTGAACGATTTTGGAATTAGAATCGAAGCCCAACATCATGAAGTAGCAACAGGTAACCAAGCTGAGATTGATATGAGATTTGGTCCATTGCTACAAACTGCAGACAAAGTGATGACTTACAAATATGCTGTTAGAAATGTGGCGGCAAAAAATGGTAAAACAGTGACCTTCATGCCAAAACCTCTTTTTGAAGACAACGGAACTGGCATGCATACTCACCAGTCGATATGGAAAGACGGAGTACCTCTTTTTGCGGGAGATGAATATGCTGGATTATCTGAATTAGCACTCCATTATATAGGTGGTCTAATTAAACATGGAAAAGCATTAATGGCATTAGCTGCACCAACAACTAACTCTTATAAAAGATTGACCCCAGGATTTGAAGCTCCTACCATTTTGGCTCTCTCAGCTAGAAATAGATCTGCAGCATGTAGGATTCCAATGTATTTCAACAATCCTGAAGCCAAAAGAGTTGAATTCAGGTCTGCTGATCCTACTTGCAATCCATATCTAACCTTTTCAGCCATGTTAATGGCAGGTTTAGACGGTATAGAAAATGGTTATTCACCTGGCGAGCCTCTAAGTCAAGACTTATTTGAATTGTCTGCAGAAGAAACATCAAAATTCCCTCAAGTCCCAAGTAGTCTTGAAGAGGCCCTGCAAGCACTAGAAGATGACCATGACTTCCTGCTTAAAGGCGGTGTATTCACAGAAGACGTGATCAAGACATGGATTGATTTCAAAAGAACAAATGATGTTGACGCTATTAGACTTAGACCTCACCCATACGAGTTCTTTTTATCATTTGACGCATAATTTAATTACAATTGAGTCGGTTAATTAATTCAACCGGCTCAATTATTCCTATTCCTTACCTGAATACTGATTGACACTTTTTTGACATATCTATAGTCTATCAATCCCCATTGTTAGTTTTAATAACTCAAATAATACTTAAATAATTCGGATTATTTTATGTCTACAAACAACGAAGCAATTGAATACATAAAAGCTACTGCTAAAGATCATGAAGTCAAATTTATTAGACTTTGGTTTACTGACATTTTAGGAAACCTTAAAGGCTTTGCTATAACTTATGAAGAACTCGAAAACACTATGAGCCGGGGAATGGGTTTCGATGGGTCCTCAATAGAAGGGTATGCTCGAGTAGATGAAAGAGATTTGTATGTATTACCTGATCCAAATACATTTACAATCCTTCCATGGAGACCTAAGCCAAATGGTGTAGCTAGAATGTTCTGTGACATTATTACTCCAAATGAAAAACCCTTTGAAGGTGATTCTAGGAATGTATTAAGGTCTAATCTTAAAAAAGCTTCTGATATGGGATTTACATTTTATGTTGCTCCTGAACTGGAGCATTTTTATTTCAAATCGTCCGAATCAACAGAAATAATTGATACCGGCGGATACTTTGATCAACTCACATCTGAATCTGGAACCGAATTAAGAAGGGAAACTATACTTACTTTAGAGGCATTAGTAATACCTGTAGAATCCAGCCATCACGAAGCAGCTCCAAGCCAACACGAGATCGACTTAAGATATACAGATGCATTTACTATGGCTGACACAATTATGACTTACAAATCAGTTGTGAAAGAAATTGCATCAACTCATGGATATTATGCATCTTTCATGCCAAAGCCAATTTTTGGAGAAAATGGAAGTGGAATGCACACTCATATGTCTTTATTTAGTGGAGATGAGAATGCTTTTCTAGACACAAAAAACCCAAATGAACTATCTGATATAGGCAAACAATTTTGTGCTGGTTTATTAAAACATGCTCGAGAGATCACATTAATTACTAACCAATGGGTCAACTCATACAAAAGACTTGTTCCTAGTTACGAAGCCCCTACTTATATTTCTTGGGCAGAGGTAAATAGATCTGATTTAATTAGAATTCCAACATATAAAGAAGATCGACCTAATTCTAGAAGAATCGAATACCGAGCACCGGATCCTGCCTGCAACCCTTATCTAGCATTTAGTGTAATTTTAGCCGCAGGATTAGAAGGAATTAAAAAAGGGTACATATTACCCGAGTCACCACAAATGAGCGTAAATACAATGACGAAACAGCAGCGTGATGATTCAGGTATAGAAACCTTACCCACCAACTTATGGGAAGCTATACAAATCACTGAGAATAGCGATTTAGTCAGAGAGACATTAGGTGAAACAGCGTTTAAAATTTTCATAGAAAACAAAAAAATTGAATGGGAATCTTATAGTGCTCAAATTTCAGATTTTGAAATCCAAAAATATTTACCCTCTCTATAGGATAAAATTTAACTATGCAAACAGATAAACACATACCAAACATAAAAAATCAAGGATTATACTCACCTGAATTTGAGCATGATGCATGTGGCGTAGGAATGGTAGCAAATATCAAAGGCGTAAAATCACATGAAATCATTTCTAGAGGGATAGACGCCCTATGCCATTTAGGGCACAGAGGAGCCTCTGGAGCAGACCCTGAAACAGGCGATGGAGCGGGAATCATATGCCAAATCCCACATGATTTTTTTGTTGAAAAAGCTTCTCTGGAAAATATCTCACTACCCAATCTAGGAGATTATGGAGTAGGAATGGTGTTCATTCCCCCAAAAAAATCAAATGCAATTGATCAATACAAGCAAAGTATTGTGAATTCTATTGAACAAGAAAATTTTGAATTGATTTGGTGGCGTGAAGTTCCTGTTGATCCAACTAAAATAGGGACTTCCGCTAACGAAGTTCGACCTAATATTTTTCAGTTTTTTGTATCAAAAAAACAACAAAACCGTTATCAAAATCTAGATCTATCTCTTTATATACTCAGAAAAAATATCGAGCAAGAAATTTCATCATCTAAATTAAAATCGCATGATTTTTACATTTGCTCACTTTCATCTTCAACTATAGTTTATAAAGGCTTATTAGTTCCTGAGCAAGTTCCAGACTTTTTTCTAGATTTAAATGATCCAATATTTCAAAGTTCTTTTGCGTTAGTTCACTCTAGATTCAGTACTAATACTTTAGGGAGCTGGAAACTTGCCCACCCTTACAGATTTGTAGTCCATAATGGAGAAATTAATACTGTTAAAGGTAATATCAATTGGATGCTATCCAGAGAACAGTCTTTTCAATCAAATGAATTGGGCAGTGATTTGGAAAAAATCAAACCAATTACAGTTCATGGACAAAGTGATACCGCAGCATTAGATAACGCTCTTGAATTACTTCTAGCAACAGGAAGGTCAATAGAACATTCAATGATGATGCTAATTCCTGAAGCCTGGGGTGACCATATTGAAATGTCCGATGCAAAACGCGCATTTTATGATTATCACTCAAGCATGATGGAACCTTGGGATGGACGAGCTTTAGTAGTAGGTACTGACGGCAAAAAAGTGTGTGCAGTTTTAGATAGAAATGGATTAAGGCCTTGTAGATATTTAGTCACAAAAGATGACTTGTTAATTATGGGGTCTGAAACTGGAGTAATTGAGGTACCACCTGAAGATGTATTATTTAAGGAAAGAATCTACCCCGGAAGAATGTTTTTGTTAGACACTGAATCTGGTCAAATAATTAATGATGCTCAAATCAAAAATTCCGTATCACAACAACAACCCTACGAAAAATGGCTAGAAGAAAACAGGGTTGATATTAATAACTTAACATCACCTGTGGAATTTCCTACCGAACCAAAATCCACTTTCACTAACCGACAAAATGCATTCGGATACACTTTAGAAGAATTAAGGATGTTAATTGATCCAATGGCTACTACAGCTTACGAACCCACTGGATCAATGGGAAATGATGCTTCTCTTGCATTTTTATCTGATCACAACCCATTACTTTTCAACTACTTCAAACAATTATTTGCTCAAGTTAGCAACCCTCCATTAGATGCAATTCGTGAAGAATTGGTAACATCACTAAGGGCTACTATTGGAGAAGAAAGAAACCTTTTCGATGAAACCCCTTTACATGCAAGACAAATCACATTGCCTCATCCAATTATTAATAATGAAAATTTAGGTAAACTCAGGGAATGCGACCAAAACGGAATCAAAGCAGAAACCATCTCATGTTTATTCAATCCATCAATTGAGAATGGAATTGAGAAAGCACTTGATCAAATTTTAAAAAGTGCTGAAAATGCCATCAATAATGGCTCATCAATATTAATTCTTTCAGACAGAGGGGTAGATAAAAACAATGCTCCAGTACCTGCATTACTTTACACTTCAGCAGTACATCACCATCTAATTTCTATTGGATTAAGATCAAAAGTAGGATTAGTCATTGAAACTGGAGAAGCTAGAGAAGTAGGTCACTTTGCTTTACTCATAGGATTTGGAGCAGGCGCTATTAATCCTTATTTTGCCATAGAAATAATTCAAAAACTTGCAAACAAAAACGAACTTTCCATAAAAATCTCTGATGAAAATGCTGTTAATAATTACATAACCGCTGCCCATAAGGGAATTTTGAAAACTATGTCGAAAATGGGAATTTCTACTATACAAAGTTACCGTGGAGCACAAATTTTTGAAGCAATAGGCTTAAACGAAGAATTTATATCTAAGTACTTTACAAGAACCATTTCTAGAATTGGGGGGGTTGGCATCAAAGAAATCCAAACCGAATCCATTAATAGACATACTAGAGGTTTCAGTGATAATGAAATCCATTCAAATTTAGATATTTTACCTGGCGGTGAATACCAGTGGCGACGTGATGGCATTTACCATATGTGGAATCCTAATACTATTACATCATTACAACATGCAGTTAAAACTAATAATTGGGAAACCTACCAACAATTCGCAAGTTTTGTTGATGAAGAAAATGTGCGTTTATCAACCATCAGAGGATTGTTAGACTTTAAAAATCAAGGAAATACTATTTCTTTAGACGAGGTAGAACCCGCAAAAGAAATAGTAAAAAGATTTGCTACCGGAGCAATTTCTCTTGGATCTATTAGCAGAGAAGCTCATGAAACTTTAGCTATAGCAATGAATAGAATTAAAGCACGCAGTAATACGGGAGAAGGTGGAGAAGATTCAGTAAGATTCACTTTAGACAAAAATGGTGATTCTCGAAACAGTTCTATCAAACAGGTTGCTTCTGGAAGATTTGGAGTCACCATAAATTACTTAACCAATTCAACTGACATTCAAATCAAAATGGCACAAGGGGCTAAACCAGGTGAAGGGGGACAATTACCTGGACATAAAATTGATGAGTACATTGGATCTGTTCGACACTCTACCCCAGGAGTAGAATTAATCTCTCCCCCACCCCATCATGACATCTATTCTATTGAAGATCTAGCTCAATTAATTCATGATCTTAAAAATGCTAACCCTGATTCTAGAATTCACGTAAAACTAGTAGCTGAAGCAGGCGTGGGAACTATAGCTGCGGGAGTTTCAAAAGGTCACGCAGATGTTGTGTTAATTAGCGGATCTAGCGGAGGAACTGGAGCTGCTGCTGAAACCTCAATAAAACATGCAGGACTTCCATGGGAGCTAGGAGTTGCTGAAGCGCAGCAAGTACTAGTAATGAATGACTTAAGAGGCAGAATTGTACTTCAGGCTGATGGTCAGCTTAAAACAGGTAGAGATGTCGCTATTGCTTGTTTACTTGGGGCAGAAGAATTTGGATTAGCTACAGGCCCATTAATCGCTATGGGGTGCATCATGCTAAGAAAATGCCATATGAATACTTGTTCTGTAGGTATAGCTACACAAGACCCTGAATTAAGAAAGAAGTTTTCAGGAAAACCTGAGCATGTAATTAATTATTTTTTCTTTATTGCCGAACAATTAAGACAGATTATGGCTGATTTGGGAATCAGGTCTATTAATGAAATGATCGGTAGAGTAGATCTTTTAGAACCAAGAAAAAACATCACACATTGGAAAACAAAAGATGTGGATTTCTCACAGATATTGTTTAATCCGAATGTGTCTGACAAAATTTCTAGATTCTGCATTGAAGAACAAGACCATGGACTTGAAAAATCTCTTGATCAACAACTTATCAAAGAATCTCAAGATTCTTTGATAAATAGTCACAAAACAACTATCAATAAAAATATCAATAACTCTTTTAGAACAATCGGAACAACACTTAGCCATGAAATAGCAAAAAGCTATGGGGAAAAAGGGCTTCCTGATGAAACTATTAAATTAAATTTAAATGGATCAGCTGGGCAAAGCTTTGGAGCCTTTCTCAATAAAGGGATTTTTGTAGATTTAAAAGGAGATGCAAACGATTATTTTTGCAAAGGCCTTTCAGGAGGGAAAGTTATAGTACAACCTCCATCAAATTCATCGTTTTCTCCTGAAGAAAACATCATTATAGGTAATGTTGCTCTTTACGGGGCTACTGGTGGTGAAGTTTACATTAATGGTATAGCGGGAGAAAGATTTGCTGTTAGGAATAGCGGAGCCAATGCCGTAGTAGAAGGCGTAGGAGACCATGGATGTGAATACATGACTAGAGGCAAAGTAGTAATACTAGGAAGCACTGGACGAAATTTTGCCGCCGGTATGAGTGGAGGTGAGGCATATATATTTGACCCACAGAAAAAATTTGAGTCTAAATGTAATATGGGACTAGTAAGTTTAGAAGAAGTTTCAGACGAAGACGAATCTGAATTATACAAACTAATATCAAATCACTTTAAATACACTCATAGTGTTACTGCAGAGAAAATACTAAATGATTGGAAAAACACTTTATCTTCATTTATTAAAGTTATGCCTAACGACTACAAAAGAGTGTTAGAAGAATTAAAAAACAAAGAGGTTTCAATTAATGGGTAAACCAACAGGTTTCAAGGAATATTCCAGGTTAACTCCTAATAGATTCCCTATAGAGCTCAGATTAAAAAATTTTGATGAATTCTATGAGGTTTTTGACCCTAAAGCTGCCGCTACTCAAGGTGCTAGATGCATGAACTGTGCAGTCCCCTTTTGCATGAGTGGATGCCCATTGGGAAATATTATTCCTGATTTTAATCACTTAGTTTATCAAGGAAATTGGAAGGAAGCTTTAGAAGAATTGCACTCTACCAATAACTTCCCTGAATTTACAGGGAGAATTTGTCCCGCCCCATGTGAAGCATCATGTGTATTAAACATTAACGATGATCCTGTCACTATCGAATTTATTGAAAAAACAATAGTGGACAGAGGTTGGGAAGAAGGATTCATCAAGCCCAATATTCCTTCCATGAGAACAGGCAAGAGTGTAGCAGTAGTAGGTTCTGGGCCATCAGGATTAGCAGCAGCTCAACAATTAAATTCTGCAGGACATACTGTTACAGTTTTTGAAAGAGCTGACTATATCGGAGGGCTATTAAGATTAGGTATACCAGATTTCAAACTTGAGAAATCTATAGTCCAGCGACGAATAAATCAAATGGCTGAAGAAGGAATAGAATTCGTTACTGGTGCATATGTCGGCAACAATGTTCCAATCCAAGACTTAAAAGACAAATTTGATTCTATTTTGCTTACTGGAGGATCAACTATTCCTAGAAATTTACCGATTCCAGGAAGAGAATTAGACGGTGTTCATTTTGCTATGGATTTTCTAACCCAACAAAACAAAATCAATGCCGGAGAATCTTTTTTAAAAGAATCAACTATCAATGCTGAAGGGAAAAAAGTAGTGATTCTGGGTGGAGGTGATACTGGATCTGATTGTTTAGGAACCTCATTAAGGCAAGGAGCTGAAATTGTTTATCAATTAGAATTACTCCCTGAGCCTCCAGGAACTCGTAGACAAAATGACTTATGGCCCAATTGGCCAATGATTCTAAGAACTTCATCTTCACATGAGGAAGGTGGGGACAGAGATTACAATATTTTGACAAAATCATTTAATGGTTCAGACGGAAAACTAACTTCTCTTACCGCAGTTAGAGTCGAATGGGGAGACCCTGATGAAAATGGCAGACCTCAAATGCACGAAATACCGGATAGTGAATTCATCTTAGAAGTTGATTTAGTATTTCTAGCTATGGGTTTCTTGCATCCTGAAAAAGAGGGAATGCTAGAGCAATTAAAAGTTGAACTAGACCAAAGAGGTAACGTACAAACTGATTCTAACAAAATGACCAACATATCAGGAGTATTTGCTGCAGGAGATATGTCTAGAGGTCAATCTTTAGTTGTCTGGGCTATATCTGAAGGCAGAGAGGCCGCTAGGGGAATTGACCAATACTTAATGGGGAATACCCAACTACCAAGATCCGCAAGCACATATATAGCTAGATAAAACAGGAGATTCATATGGCAGACTTAAAAATTGCAATGATAGCACGCAGTGAACCAGACACTGAATTAGTCAAAAAACAACTACAAGGCATTGATTATGATTTTGACGTATTCGTATGTAAGAGTGAGGGTGAAGCTATGGAGGCAGTTAAGGGTGTTGATTTGATAATTAATCAAGGGGTCAAAATGCCTAAAACTGTGATTGACGAAATAGATAGTGCTAAGGCAATTGTAAGTTTTGCTCATGGATTTGATCATATTGATCATGAAGCTGCTACAGATAACTCAGTGATGGTTGTAAACACTGCAGGATTCTGTACTGAAGAAGTTTCAAATCACGCTATCATGATGGTTTTAGCTTGCGCTATAAAATTGGTAATTTTAGACAAGCTAACTCGTGCGGGCAAATGGGGAGATGCACCACGGCAAGTTATGAACAACATGGTACCTGTTACTGATCAAATTTTAGGATTAGTAGGTTTAGGAAATATTGGACGTGCTGTAGCACGAAAAGCTCAAGCACTGGGCATTTCTGTAATTGCATATGATCCTTTTGTATCACCATGGCTAGCACGTGAATATCGCGTAGAATTAGTATCAAGCCTAAATGAATTAGCTGGTAGGTCTGACTTTGTATCCATGCATACGCCATTAAATAACCAAACAAGAAAGCTTGTGGGTGATAGTTTCTTTAATTCTATGAAAGAAACAGCGTATTTCATTAACACTTGTCGAGGTGGAACAGTAGATGAAAACGCTTTGATCAACGCATTAAATTCTCAAAAAATTTCAGGTGCGGGTATTGATGTTTTTGAAATAGAACCTACAGCAGTAGATAATCCATTATTTTACATGGATAACGTTATAGTAACTCCACACTCAGCCGGAACGTCTAATAGAGCCCGAGTTGCCGCACAAATTCAAGTGGGACAAGAAGCTGCCCGACTTTTAAATGGAACATGGCCAATGTCGTTGGTCAACCCCGAAGTCAGAGCACAAATTGAAGTCAGACCACTAGCAACTAGTTGAATATTACTTCTTTGAATTAAATATTTATAACTGGTGACATTTGATAGATTTTCATACACATATACTTCCATTGGAAATCATAAATAATTTAGAAAAATATACTGAAAAAGATACTACACTTAAGTCTCTTTTCCAAAAACCTAATAGTAAGTTTTCAACTGCAGAATTTCTCTGTGAAAAAATGAATGAACATCAAATTAATCAATCTGTAGTATTGGGAATGGGATGGAGTGATTCTGGATTAAACTCATTTGTTAACGATTATATTCTTGATTCTGCTAAAAATTCCTTGGGGAAACTCATCCCTTTTACTGGAATAAACCCAACTGATGTTAAATCAGGTATTAATGAAGCCATTAGATGTATTGAATCAGGAAGTAAAGGATTTGGTGAAATACATTGTGATTTTCAGAATTTTAATATTACTGACAAAAATATAATGGCACCTTATATGGAAATTCTAGAAGACTACAAACTTCCTATTGTAATTCATGCTTCCGAACCAGTTGGACATATGTACCCAGGAAAAGGGCTAACTACTCCTAATAAATTAGTCAAAACTATAGAAGATTTCCCAAATAATAATTTCGTTTTATCTCATTGGGGTGGAGGACTGTTTTTCTATGAACTAATGCCTGAAATTTCAAGATCCTTGAAAAAAGTATATTACGACTGCTCTGCTTCACCTTTTTTATATGACAATAAAATATATGAAGTAGCTCTCAAAATTCTAGACTCAACAAAAATCCTGTTTGGTTCAGATTTCCCTTTAATAGATCCTTCAAGAATAACTGATGACATAGAAAAACTGTCTATAGATCAAAAAGCTTTAGATGATATTTATTGGAAAAATGCATTTAATATACTAAACCTATCAAATGAATAGGTTGTTAAATTAATCACAAACCTATGCTATACTCAACTGAGAATAAACCCGGTGGTGGGAAAAGAGGTATAAAATGTCAGAAAGCACTTATCCCGAGTGTCAAGAATGCACTTCAGGAAGCTTACTCCCCTTATCAGACTTTGGTAGCCAAGGAGCTCCGATTCAATATAAGGCTTGGGTGTGCAACGTTCCTGCTTGTGGATACAATCTTAAAATCAGAAATGGTGACGTGTACATTAACGAACCAATAGCTAATGGAGAATCTCACTCTCCTAGACCAAGATAATTCTTACACAAACCATTTATCCATAAAGTGGATTTTATAATGGGAACTTTGAGTAAAAACAAACTAACTTTTCTGTCATTTTTAACAGGAATAGTATTTTTACTAATTGGGGGAGTACTACTATCTACAAACATTATTCCCGGCAATGTATCAAATCTACTTACTGCTCAAAAACCAGTTGAAAAAACTGGATTTGAACTGCAAAATTTTCTGAATCAAAACAATATTATTGATAATTACTCATACAACTCTCTGATAAATGTGTATCACCCTAAATCTTGGGCAAGTTCTAGATGGTTAAGATTAAACTACGAACTTGAAAACATTCAGAGTCATGAAAAATTTTCGTCTGAAATCCTTTCAAACTTGTCGATCGGTACTTTATCCGGAACTCCAACAAAAATAACAATTCCTTATATTGAAGTAGATTCAAAAGTAGAAAATCTCAAAGTGGTTTCGATTAACGGAGTTGAATCCTTCGATTCTCCCAAAAATATCATAGGAAGGATACCTAACGAATTTATAGGATCAAATAATGCAACAGGGTGGTATTTCGGACATCTAGAAAGCCCAGTCAAAGGAGAAGGAAATGTTTTCAGAGAATTGCCCAAAATATCCGATGCGATTATCACTGGTGACCCAGTTTATATTCACCTAATTAGCAATAATTATCATCTAGTATATGAAGCTTTTTCTTCAGAAGAAATTCACGAAGATGACTTAAAAATATTCAATCCAGGCATGAAATTTATCAAACTAGTTACTTGTTCAAACAGGCCATTTTACGACTACCGGCAAATCATTACTGCGATACTTGTTGGAGAAATCAAAAAGTAGTTACGCCAAAACTTCTCTCATGACGGAAAAAAACTGATTAGATGGGGTAGAAAAGCTTTTACCAGGTAATGTGAGTAAACCTGCCTGATCAACAGGCAAATAGTTAGCAAGAGACAAAACCTCTAATTCTTCTAAATCATCATCATCAATTGCTAATTTAGGGCCTACAGAAATTCCCATTCCTAAAGCTACAAATTTTTTAATCATATCCATACTTTCTAATTCCATAACTACATCATATGCAATGTTTTTCTTTTGAAATTGTTCTTCAACCACTTGCCTAGTGTAGGTCCCTTTCGCCATCATAATCAAAGGGAATTTTGCAATAGATTCTAAGTCAATAAATTCTTGATTAAGCAGTGTATGATTTTTTGGAGCAATAAGTACACGTTCGTATAAAAATAGAGGTTCAAAATCTAACTCTGATCCCCTATCAGGATGCTGAATAATTCCTGCATCAGCCTCTCCTGTTTTTACCATGGATGTAACTTCTGAGCGATTACCCGAAATTATTTTAATAAACACATCAGGAAACCGAATATTAAATTCTTTCACAACTTTCAAAAGCGTATGCGGAATAATGTCAGGAGTAGCTGCAATGATAACGGGACCTTTTTCTTCAGCTAGAGAAGTTTTAGCCGCTAATGAATCTAAGCCATCAAGTAAAGGTTTAATCAAGTCATAAATCATTTGACCAGACAAAGTTACCCCAATGGGTCTAGTCACTCTGTCAAACAATACCATAGACAATTCTTGTTCAAGCTTTTTGATGTGAGTAGTAACAGTAGGTTGTCCGCAACCCAACTCATTAGCGGCTTTCGAAATACTTCTATTTCTTGCAGCGGATTCAAAACTTCTTAAATCTCTAATTTCCAAAGTAAAACCTCTTTATTCACTAACAAGATAATTGTAAATACTTTCATTAGCCCTGTAAATACTTCTTATGTAATGTTAAATTATCCCTAAAGAAGTCATTATGAATGAAAAAAAACATCTAAGCTTAAAAAATGCGTTTGCAAAAACCAAAAATTCTTTTTTGGGACAAATTCCAGAGATATTTAAATCTCAACAACTTTCATTAAAGGATTTAGAGGAACTAGAAGATATATTGATCAGTTCGGATATTGGAATGGATTCAACTAATAAAATAATTGAATCCATTAAAGAATCTTTTCGTCTCCACAAATCTTCATCTTCAAATTTAAGTGATCTCATAAAAAATGAAATTCAAAATATATTAGAATCAGCTAAAAACGATGAAATTTCTAAAGATGAAAATTTCCCTCAAATACTAATCATGGCTGGAGTGAATGGCGTAGGTAAAACCACTGCAATTGCAAAAATTTCTCATTATTTTCAACAACGAGGTAAAAGTGTATTGTGTGGTGCTGCAGACACCTACAGAGCAGCTGCAATTGATCAAATCAAGCTATGGGGACAAAAAGAAAATTTTGAGGTGATTTCTCATCAATCTGGTAGTGATCCTAGTGCTGTAGCATTTGACACAATTTCAGCAGCAAAAAAAAGAAATATCGATTTAGTAATCATAGATACAGCAGGCAGATTACATGAAAACTCCAATTTAATGGATGAGCTCAAAAAAATTTACAAAGTCTTGAATCAATCGAAGTCACATTACAAGCTACATACCCTACTCACATTAGATGCCACTACAGGACAAAACGGCCTATTACAAGCAAAATCATTCAATGAATCAATTAAATGCGACGGGATTTTTTTAACAAAATTAGATGGAACATCAAAAGGCGGCATAATTATTCCAATCATTGAAGAAACCAATATACCAATTTCGTTTATTGGAACAGGCGAACAACCAACTGACATAGCCTTATTCGATCCAAATTTATTTACTGAATATGTTTTTAACTGAAAAGAAACTTGATAATGAACATTATTTTATGGATCACCACTTTAGAACTATTGGGAATAGTCACACATTTATCAATCTTCAGAATATGTAAAAATTTCTCTTATGTAGGATTCAGTATCTCAAAACCTTTATTTTTATTGCTGTTTGGAGTAATAACATGGTTATTACACTTTTTCGCACCAATAGAAATTTCAAAATCATTCATGGGTATATTAGTAACCATTTTCGTAATTACGAGTTTTTATATTAATAGAAATTTTTTCTCATCATATATAAATTCATTTAAATCCAATTATCTAATAATCCTATTATTGTTTTTCAGCCCATTAATAATATTTGGTGTATTTCTAATAATTAAGTCTCTTGATCCTTCAATTAGCCATACTGAACAACCAATGGATTTTGCTTTCTTAAATGCTGTTTACAACTCAAACGCTAATCTACCATCAGATCCCTGGTTCAAAGGAGAAAGTATAAATTATTACTATTTTGGATATTGGATTTTCGGAAGATTCGGCAACATGCTTTCAATACCACCTGAAATTGCATACAACTTGTCACTAATCTCGATTCCATATTTAGCATTCAGTACAGTTTCAGGAATTGTGATTTATTTAGTTGTGACACAAACCCCGAGATTAAAACAGGTGCTCATACCTAGTATATTTGCATCTAGTAGTTTAGTGTTCTTGGGGAATCTATATACTCCTTTAAAAATACTTGAAGAAAAAGACTTAATTTCTCAGAAAGTATGGGATTTTGTGTGTATAGATGGACTTCACGGTTCAAACAATGCGTTAACGTCAACTTTTTTTCCTAATGAATTTTGGTGGTGGTTCAAAAGTACAAGAATTATTAACCATTTTGGGCCATCATGTAATATGCCTGGTAGTGACTACACAATTAACGAGTTCCCTTTTTTTAGTTTTATACTTGGCGACCTTCACCCTCATGTAATGAGTATTCCATTTGTGATCACATTCGTCATCATTGCAATATTCATTGTCAATAAACATAAAATTTATTCATTTGAAACATTAATTCTATTAGTATTATTTGGAATCACAGGATTTGGGGTTACTTTCATTAATATCTGGAACATCACAATAGTAATGTTAATTACTGTAGGGATATCTTTATTAAAAATATTCAATTATCAAAATTATCCGAAAAACGAGTTACTTGTATTAATCATCTCTCTACTATCTATGTCATTAACTTTGTTATTTACACTCATACAATCATTTGAATCTTCTATTCATGGAGTATATGCAACAAATATACAGAGTGACTTCACACAAGAAATAGTTATTTGGTTACCTTTTTTAATTATTCATTTTATTTATTTAATAAGAATAATAAGTATGTACCCAGTAGGAAACAAATGGAGAAAATCATTATTTATCTCTCTGTTATTTGTAACATCTCCATTAATTATTTCCCTATTTTTACAGTCCATAAATCCCTCTATTAATCACAAAACAATTACAGGGATAATATTTACAATATTTTCGGCTACTAGCATTTTTTATGCTTTTGCTATAAATCAAAATTATTGTAACCATAAATCCGTGATAACACTTTCTTTAATTGGAATATCATTTTTCCTATTAGCAATACCTGAATTTCTATTCTTAGGAGATATTTTCAATAATCGAATGAATACAATATTTAAGTTTTATTATCTTGCTTGGATTTTTTTATCTATAACGAGCGGCATATGCTTTTACGAGTCAACAAAGTTTCTTAGAACCAAAACCGATTTTAAAAAAACATTAACAACTTCATTGATTTTGCTTCCTTTTTTATTGGGGTTTTTATATCTCCCCGCCTCTATTAACAGTATTACCCCGAATTCGTATACTTTTTCAATTGATGGGTTTTATGATTTGAAACTAAACAGACCTCACGAAGCAAAAGCCATTTTTTTCGCCAAAGAAAATATTCCATCAAAAGAGGGTATTTTGGAGGCTGTAGGAGAATGGAATAAATTCGGTCTAATATCAAGCAACACTGGAATAAGTAATGTCATTAACTGGCCTGATCACGAAAAACAATGGCGAAAAGATTCTAATGAAATCATATCTCGTATAAATCATGTAGACACCATTTATAAAACAACTGATTCAAATAAGGCTAAACAACTAATGAATCAATATGAAATTAAATTTATATTGATAGGAGAAAATGAATCAATCAAATATAATGCAGAATCTTTAGACAAATTCTATTCAATAGCATCTACTGTATTTTCTGAAAAATATAATGGACAAGAAATTAAAATCATGAAACTTAATAATGAATAAATTTTTCAATACTTTCTCATTGATCAAAAAAGAATTCCTAATATTTTCATCGATTTTTTTAATATCTTTATTTTTGCGATTATTTGATGTTTCTTCTAGAGCAATGCATCACGATGAGAGCTTACATGTTTTTTACTCTTGGAAATTATTTGAAGGACTTGGATATTCCCATAACCCCATGATGCACGGTCCATTACAAATGGAATTGACATCAATATTTTTTTCAATAATGGGGGATTCTGATTTGAGTGGTAGATTGCTTTACGTAGCTTGTGGGAGTCTTTTGGTGATAATGCCATATTTTTTAATCAAACACATCAACCTGATTTCATGCATAATGATCAGTTTATTCCTAGCAGTTTCACCTACAATTGTTTATTTCAGTAGATTCGCTAGAAACGACGTTTTGATGAATTTATTTTCAGTAATATTAATCATTCTAATTTGGAATTATTTATCGAATAGAAATTCAAAAAACCTATATTTTATTTCTTTAATTTTAGCTCTAATTTATGGAACTAAAGAATCTTCCTATTTAATAATTTTCATGTTGGTGTCTTACAATTTACTAAATATTGTATATCTAGGTTATTTTCATTTTAAAATGAAAATATATTCAAATTATCTGATTTTTTCTGAACTGACTTTAATACAAATCATCTCAGGGATATATGTAGAAACAATTAACATATTTAAAAACTCTATAACTAATAAGAGCAATAATAATTATGTCTCTATAAGTATTCTGTTAATAACAATTACTCTTCCTTTATGGGCAGCTTTTTCTGGGATTATCTTCAATTTTTTGCCACTTGAAATTAATTTAGTTTCATCAGAAATCAACTCAGGAATAGGTCTACCTGATGAAAAAAGTAGAGGATTTGCAATAATCATAACTGGATTATTATTTTTGACATCAATATTAATTGGAGTTAGATGGGGACAATTAGTATGGATAAAATGTTCCATAATTTTTTGGGTAATCTGGGTCATTATCTACACAACATTCTTTACAAACATAACAGACGGCATATATAAAGGATTATGGCAATCTTTAGGATATTGGATAGTTCAACAAGGGGAAGGGAGAGGAAATCAACCTGTCTACTATTATTTGATTCTCGGTTCAATTTATGAACTAGCGGTAATAATTCTTAGTGTTGCAGCTGCTATTTATTATATAAAAATCAAAAAAATTCACCCAACTGACTTTACATATTTTTTAATTTTTTGGGCGGTCTCATCATGGATCATTTATACTTTAGCTAGTGAAAAAATGCCTTGGTTATTATTCAACATCACTGTTCCAATGATTTTTTTATCTGGAAAATTTTTAGGTGACCTATTAACTGCCTTAAATCTCAAAAGAAAACCCGTATACATGTCAATTCTTGTGTCTGCTATTTGCATAATTTTGACGTTCAATCTATGGATCACTTATAGGGTAAATTTTATTAACAGTGACATACCAAAAGAAATGCTAGTCTACACTCAAACTTCTCCTGATTTGAAATCCATCAGTAATGCAATCCATACATATCAAAACTCTTCAAATCAAGATACAAACATATTAATTGATACCACTAGTGGGTTTGTATGGCCGTGGGTTTGGTATCTAAGAGATAATAATATTTCATACAAAAATTTAAAATCAGAAAATATAGATCAAATAGACTTAGATGTTTTAATTGTACATTCAATGAATGTTTCAAAATTACCCTCTAAAATGAAAAATCAATTCCAAGATCCAGTTATTTTCCCTCATAGATGGTGGTTTCCAGAATCAACTTATAGAAACATAAATGCAAATACAATTACTAATTTAATTACTGAACCAGAAAGAATTTATAAATTATTTGACTACTTAATTTTCGCTAACGGAGTTTCTGGCAAAATTGGCAGTGAAAATGCATATTTATATTTCAAAGAAGATTTCCCGAATGTCAAAATTATTTCTCAGAACTTAAAGTAACTATATGGAATTAAAATAATGACTAAAACATTTTTAGCTATATTTGCTGGGACATTACTTTTATTATTTTTTGTATGGACATCTGATATTTCTCAAATGTTAATACATCTCTCAGAATCTAATTTCTATTTACTAATACCTGGACTAGGATGTTACTTCATTAGTCTATGGTTCCGTACCATACGATGGAAATACTTAATAGGAACAAACCATACGTTAAAAAATAGAACCTTATTCCCCATGGTAGTAATTGGGTATATGGCAAACAACATTTTGCCATTACGAGCTGGTGAGTTCATCAGAAGTTATTTACTATCGCAAAAATCATCGATTAAGTTGGCTACGGGAATCAGCACCATTTTTGTTGAAAGGATTATGGATGCCATGGCGTTGATATTTTTAATAATAATAATGTCATTCTTTATTCCTATTTCAAACATCATTAACCATTTTGAAAATATAACGAAAATCAATTCTTTAATTCTAATTTTGATCTTTTCTATTCCATTTGTCTTAATTTTCATCCTACTTCTAATTGCATCATTTGTACCTAAATCAACACTTAGTTTCGTAGAATTTTCATCTCGATTTATGCCTAAAAAAATCTCAAAAATATATTTGGAATTGTTCAAACAATTTTTTGATGGATTCAAATATTTAAATAACAGAAAAATTTTAACAATAACCTTAATTCTTTCATTACCTATATGGATACTTGAATCCTTTTTATTTTATTTTGTTTGTGTCAGCATAGGAATTGATCATAACTTTGAATCAAACATTTATTTAATTGAATCATCTATTATGATTACAGGAATAGTAAATTTAGGAGCATCTATACCTATAACGCCTGGAGGAATAGGATTGTTTGAAATAATAGCAAGAGAAACATTAATACTAATTCCATATTCCAATACTTCTAGATCTGAGGCAGCAGCATTTGCAGGAATGACTCATGCTTTATTAATTATTCCAATTGTCATTTTGGGACAAATATTTCTATGGAAAAATGGTCTGTCTATCAAAAACATCAAAACAAATGAACAAAGGTCTAAAAATTAAATGAAAATTGCCATTCTAGGCGCAGGGGCAACCGGACTAACTGCAGCATTAAGAATTGCCCAAAAAACATCATCTGAAGTAACGATTTTTGAAAAAGACTCATTTTTAGGAGGTCATGCATCAACATTTCAAATTAACGGAACTCCAATAGAAAAAGGATATCATCACTGGTTCACTAGCGATAATAAAATCATCGACTTAATGATTGAATTAGGATTAGAAAGCAAAATAGGATGGTATGAATCTTCAGTCGGAACTATTTTTCAATCAAAAACATACGATTTTATGACTCCTATCGACTTGTTGAGATATAGGCCCCTATCTATTAAAAACAGAATATCTTTGGGATTATCCAGCTTGAAAATTAGTAAAATAAAAAACTGGCATGATCTCGAAAAATTCACAGCTATAGAGTGGTTGAACAAAAATGTGAATAGCGAAATTTATAAAGCATTTTGGGAACCAATGTTGATTGGTAAATTTGGAGAAGAACACTACAAAGAAGTAGGGATGCCGTGGCTATGGGGAAAAATGAATACGAGATTCAAATCAAGAGAAGGGTTTTTTTCAAAAGAAAAACTGGGATACCCCACAGGTAGTTTTGATATATTTTTCAATGCGTTATCAAAAAAATGTATTGATTTAGGTGTAAAAATCCAATTAAATTCACCAATTTCACAAATTAAAAAAAATGAATCTGGATCTTTGAGTTTAACAACAAATAATGAGCAAACAATAGAATTCGACGCAGTGATAGCCACTGTACCGTCTAATGTATTTGACAAAATAACAATAGGTTTACCTGATACATATAAAGAAAAACTCCAAAAAACACGTTATATGTCTGCAGTACAACTCATTTTGGAACTAAAAAACCAACTATCAAAATACTATTGGTTAAATATTGCAGATAGAACTTTTCCGTTTGTAGGTGTTATTGAACACACGAATTTAGTTAGTCAATCAGTTTATGGAAATAGTCATGTAATCTATTTATCTAATTACCTCACTACTCATCATCCCATATACCAACTCAGTGAAAATGAATTATTACAACAATACCTACCATTTCTAAATCAAATTAACCCAAACTTTTCTGAAGATTGGATTATTAAATCTCATTTCCAAAAAATATCTGGAGCACAACCAATTATTGAATCTAAATACTCTCAAAAAATGCCTTCACACGAAACAGGTATTGAAAATTTATTACTAGGAAATACTTCTCAAATTTATCCGCAAGATAGAGGGACAAATTACAGTGTAGAACTTGGTGAAAAACTAGCAGAATTTGTGATAAAAAAACCTATAAACAATTGATTGAGACTATATAAGCGCTATGATATGCTTGTGGTAGTTTACAAAGATGAGGAGAACATCTTTGCCCGCTGATAACGAGACTTTGAGAAAACAAATTATTGAAGCTATTGCTTCCCAACACAGACCTACAGTTACTGTATTGTCTTCTTTACTTGCGATTCAAGATGCTATTGGATACATACCAAACGAAGCTATTGAAGAAGTTGCAGTTCAACAAGACACTACTGTAAATGCAGTGTTTGGAGTAGCTTCGTTTTATCCTAACTTCAGGTTTACTCCTCCTAATAATCATTCTATAGAAGTTTGTTGGGGGCCTACATGTCACCTAGAGGGTTCATCTAATATCTTACAAGCAGTTCTAGATTACCTAGATTTGAAAGAAGAGGGAGATACACAAGATGGAGAATTCTCTTTTAGGTTTAATACATGCCTGGGGGCTTGCTCTCAAGCTCCTGTAATCAGTCTTAATCACGAACTATTCGGAAAAATATCTCCAGATGAGTCGATTAAATTAATTAAAGAAATAAAATCTTCGGAACCCAAACACATATAATGAATTTTGAAGAATTAAAAGATAAAGCAGATCAAGAATGGAATCTATTAAACGATTCACCTCTCCCTGTTATAAGGGTTGGCACAGCTATGTGTGGCCATGCTTCAGGAGCATTCAGAGTAATTGAAGAATTAAAATCCATTTTATCTGAGAAAAAAATAGATGCCATTATAGAAGAGGTCGGGTGTTTAGGGCTTTGTTATGCAGAGCCATTAATAGACATTAAAAAACAAGGTCAGTCAAGATTATTTTTCAACAATGTCACTACTGATAGCATAAACACAATAGTTGAAGAATATTTAATCAATAATAAAATTGACACCACTTCAACATTAGGATATCTCGGTTCAGAAGGACCAAATTTTAATGAACCTGACCTTAACTCTTTACCTGGAATTGCACTCCAAGAAAGAATTGCTCTTAGAAACGCAGGACACACATCACCAGGAGACATTCTTCAATATATTGCTAACGGAGGGTATGGAGGATTACATAAAGCTCTGTCATCCATGGAACCATCAGATGTAATCGATGAAGTAAAAAATTCTGGGTTAAGAGGTCGAGGAGGAGCTGCATTTCCAACAGGAGTTAAATGGAGCTTTTTAGTAGGATCCTCAAACCCAACAAAATACATACTTTGTAATTGTGAAGAAGGTGACCCAGGAGCATTTAACGATAAAGGGATTCTGGAAAGCGACCCACACACTCTATTAGAAGGATTATTGATTGCTGGATATGCCACTGGAGCAAGTAACGGAATCGTATTCATAAGACATGGTCACAACGGACCTATTAATAGAACAGAAGAAGCCATTAAGCAGGCCAAAGAGCTAGGGATATTGGGTAAAAACATATTTGGTTCGGGATTTGACTTCGACATCGAAGTTTCATTAACAGGTGAATCATATGTTGCTGGAGAAGAGACAGCATTGATGGAAGCAGTAGAGGGGAAAAGATCTATGCCCAGGTATCGCCCACCATTTCCAGCTGCATTTGGAGTATGGGGCAAGCCAAGTAATATTAACAATGTGAAATCTTTGTCATACACTCCCGAAATTGTTTCAAAAGGAGCTGAATGGTTCTCTTCTATAGGAGTAAATAAAAGTACAGGTACAGCCATAGTTTGCTTGAGCGGTGACGTTAATAAACCGGGATTATATGAAGTACCAATGGGGCTAACATTAAAACAAGTAATTGATGATTTAGGTGGTGGCATGAAAGAACATCAAACCCTAAAACTACTACAAACTGGAGGTCCATTAGGTGGGGTACTGGGCCCTGACAGTACAGACATCCACATTGATTTTGATGAAATGAGAGCAGCAGGAGCCATATTCGGATCTGGGGGCATTATTGTTGGCAGTAATGAAGTTTGCGCAGTAGACCTAACAAGAATTCTAGTTGCATTCTGCCAATTTGAATCCTGCGGAAAATGTTTCCCATGCAGGCTAGGAATGGAGCACTTATTAGAAATTGTCGAAAGAATTTCTAATTTTGAAAGTCAAGATGGAGATATGGACTTAATGAAAAGTGTGGGCGGAACAATGGAAGCAGGATCTCTTTGTGGACATGGCCAACTAGGATTTGGTCCAATTAGATCTGCAATCCCTCACTTTGAAAAAGATTTTCGGTCACATATCGAAGATGGAATCTGTCCAACAGGATCTTGTAACAACCCTAAAATTGTTCCTAAAAATACCCGCCCATATGCTCAAGACTTTGTCGTTGGAGTAAAAAATGACTGAAAAAATCAACTTAACTATTGACGGGAAGGAAATCCAGGCACAACCAGGAAGCATGATTATTCAAGCTGCTATGGACAATGGAATGTACATACCATATTTATGTTATTACCCTGGTATGAAACCTTATGGTGCGTGCAGAATGTGCGTAGTAAAAGCAGAGGCTCCTACTCCAGATGGATCATACAGATCATTGCCTGGAAGTCCAGCTTCCTGCACAACTCCAATTTCCGAAGGCATGAGAGTCGAGACAAATACTGACGAATTAATTTCTCTTCGCAAAGGGATCATGGAATTACTTATTTCAGAGCATCCTCACGGATGTTTAAATTGTCACAGAATTGATCTTTGCGGTCCCACTGACGTATGTCTAAGGCATGTAACCGTGAATGATAGATGCGTGACTTGTCCTAAAAATGAAAGGTGTGAACTTAAAGATACTGTGAGATACATGGAAATGGAATTAACAACCCCATTGACTTACAACAACCGACATCTGCCATTAGAGGTTAAAGACCCTTTTTGGGATATGGATATGAATTTGTGTATTGTTTGCTCTAGGTGTGTAAGAGCTTGTGATGAAGTAAGAGTCGATCAAGCGATAACACTAAAAGAGAGATCAGGCAGAAGTATTATAGGCACATCTAAAGGAATATCTCTATTAGAGTCCGGATGTGAGTTTTGTGGAGCATGCATAGATGTTTGTCCCACGGGAGCGATAGTTGAGCGGGATTACAAATGGGATAAAGCTGAAGTCAAAACCACAACAACATGTCCACATTGTCCTGTTGGATGCCAAACATCTTTAGACATAAATAAAAGGAATAAATTAATTCGCTCAATTCCAGTACGCGAAGCAGAAGCTAATCAAGGCATGACTTGCTTCAAAGGAAAATTCGGACTGGATTATGCCAACAACAGAAATAGAATAAAAACCCCTTTAATCAAAAAGAATGGAGAATTAGTTGAAGCATCATGGCCTGAAGCCTTAGATTTAGTGGCCTCAAAACTATCTCAATTTAAAGGAAATTCGTATTCATTAATATCATCTGACAGAGGCACTAATGAAGATCATTTCATAGCACAGAAATTCACAAGACAAATAATGCAGTCCAACAATATTGATTTCTCTTCAAATACTAACTCAGAAATATTTGATAATTTATCTTCTATGATTGGACATTCTTCTGCCACAAATACTATATGGAACTTATTGAAAACAGACTTATTTGTGATAGTTTCTTCAAATATTACAGAACAACACAATGTATTAGGTGTCCCAATAAAACAAGCTATCTCAAAAGGGTCAAAAGCTATAATTATCGACCCAAGAGAAACTGAACTATCAAGATTTGCAGACCATTGGATAAAACCAAACATCAATACAGAACATATCTTAATTGGTGGAATCATTAGATCAATAATAGATCAATCCTTAGAAAACCATGATTTCGCATCAAAATCTTGTGAAAATTTTGATGAGTTCAGAAGCTCTGTTTGGGACTTTGACCTTAGTAGAGTATCTAAAGAAACTGGAGTTTCCCAAGAAGAAATCCAAGATTTAGCAAAAACAATTTCAGAATCTACAGCCACATCGTTTTTATATTCTTTGGATACAATTTCTTCTGAAATCAAGGAATCTACATCGACAGCAATAATTGATTTAGCTTTATTAACAGGAAATGTTGAAAACCCTGGTTCAGGAATTTACCCATTATTCACTGGGCCTAATGAACAGGGTGCTAGAGATATGGGTTGTGTACCTAATTTTGGACCTGGATACTCCCATATCTCAGAAACTGGAATAGGATTAGGAGAATTAGACAACGCTTGCCAAACAGGTGACATTAAAGCCTTACATATCATAGGTAATCAAGCGTCTATTTCTTCAGAATCTGGTCAAAAAATTAAAAACGCACTAGATAAAGTAGAATTTTTGGTGGTGCACGAAAGCTTTGAAAATGAATTTACAGCTAAAGCTGACGTAGTATTCCCATCTAGTCTATTTGCTGAAAAAGATGGTACGTTTACTAACCTTGAGAGAAGAATCCATAAAGTTAATCCAGCCCTAGGTAATAAGTTTGATGAAGATGAGGATTGGAGAATATTATGCCAGCTAGCCACTAGAATGGGGGCTAACAATTTCAATTATTCCAATTCTGAAGAAGTTTTTAAAGAATTAAGTCCATTTTTACTATCAACTAATGATATTAACTTTCAAAAGATTTCTCAAAGTGGCCAAATTTATTCAGTAAAAAGAAAATTAAAATTTAAACCTATAAACATTTCACTAAATCTCAATTCTATTTCTAGTGATGAATTCCCCATGATTCTAACTAGAGGCCGAATTTTAGAAGAATCAAAATCAGACGCAAAAATCCAATTGATCAATGACAAAAACTCCATTACTAGAAATGAAATTATTGAATTAAACTCTCAAGATGCTTTAAACAACAATATTCTTGAGGGAGATTCCATCAAAATTATTGGAGATAATTTTGAGCTATCTGGAATTGCACATCTCAACGGCATTAACTCTGGAATTGTTTCTACAACCCAACTCTTTGGTTCAATTATAGAAAAGGTTCAAGAACACAAAACTGAAGACCCCATGTTGCATTTTGACCAACTAAATTTAATTCCCGTACGGATTGAAAAGCCTGAGTAATTTTTATTGGAGATAGTTTGACTATTCAAAAGCTCAATAAAAACAATCACTTACCTACAACTACTGTAATTGACTATGAAAACAAAACTGACGACTTAAGAATTATTTGGTTAAAAAAACCTGCTAATTTCGATTTTACACCTGGTCAATATTGTACGATTGGTAAAAATAAAATAGAACGAGCATACTCAATTGCATCTTCACCTCATGAAGAATTCTTAGAATTATTCATTGAACTAGTTCCAGAGAATGATGGAGGAGTTTTAACACCTCAATTATGGAATTTAAAAACTGGGGATTTGGTCACTATTAGACCAAGAGCGAAAGGAATCTTCACATTAAAAGAAAATCACCCTAATCAACTTTTTGTTGGAACTGTTACAGGTATAGTTCCATATGTAAGCATTATTAGAAACTACATACATCAAAACAAAATAGGCCATAAATTTTACATTCTTGAAGGTGCAAGCTATTTTGATGAATTTGTGTATGACAATGAGTTCTTTAAATTGATGAAATCCCATCCTGAATTATTACATTTCGTTCCTACAATTAGTAGACCAGATGATATAAAAAATTCGTATTGGAATGGAATTACGGGTAGAGTGAACAATATTATAGTTGATCAAATTAACTCTTTAAATCTTTCTCCAAGTAACACAATGGTATATGCTTGCGGCCATCCTGGAATGATAGAAGACGTGAAAACAAAAGTTTCAAATCTATCTTTTGAATTTCTAGAGGAAAGATTTTGGAAAGACGACTAAACTATATCTAATGGAGTCGATATGACAAAAATCAAACTCGGTATTGTTGGCTGTGGAGCTATTTCACAATTAAATGTCCCAGGATACTTAGAAAATTCTAATTGCGAAATCGTTAGTTTATGCGACACTCAATACGAAAGAGCAGAATCTAGATCAAACCAATGGGGAATTAACCCTCAAATTTTCACAAACTTTGATGAATTTATTTCCAATACTGACATGGACGCAATAGAAATATTAACCCCAACTTTTCTTCATTCAGAACAAATAATAAAAGCATTAAATTCAAATAAGCACGTTTCTTGCCAAAAACCTTTATCCACTACATTAGATGAAGCTAAAAGAATCAATTCAGCAGTAAAAAAATCAACCTCCAAGTTTCGAATTACTGAAAATTATTTATATTACCCTCCCATAATTAAAGCTAAACAACTAATCAATGATGGTGCGATAGGAGAACCTAACATGATTAGAATTCGGCATCTTAGGGGCAAATCTTCAAATTCATATAAGCTAGAAAATGATACAAACATTTGGCGCAGAGACTCAAACAAAAATCCCGGAGGTGGCCTTTACGATGGTGGGTGGCATCATTACGCTACCGCTGTAAATCTTGTCGGGGAAATTTCTAAAATTTCAGCTTTTGTATCTAAAAATGAAGATTTTATTGACGAAACACCTAGCTCTACAATTTTTGAAGTTAAAAATAAAAAATGTCTAGTCTCTATTGATTATGCATCTTCTCCGGAAATGTATTTAAGATCAAAATATTACTCAGTAGACGAATTCTTTGAAATAATTGGTAGTGAGGGAACAATTTGGATCACCCGATGTACGGGTGAGATGCTAGATTTACCTCCATTAATTGTTTTTAATGGTGACAAATCAACTCACCATCAAATTGATTCTGATTGGATTTCAGGGTTTAAGGGTGCAGCACACGCATTTATAGACTCAATCAACAATGACTCTCATATTGACATGGATATAGATTTTTCTACTCACGTTTTAAAAATAGCATTGGGTGTGTACGAATCTTCAAATACTCATCAAACTGTTACTATTAGTTAAAATTCTATGACGACACCCGCTCGAATCCAATACCTGAAAATCAAAGATGATTACCCTAATGAGATTCTTTTTTTTAGAATGGGCGACTTTTATGAAACTTTTGACAATGACGCCAAAATTTTATCTAAAGAATTACAAATTGCACTGACTTCTAGAGAAATGGGTAAAGGAAACAAAATTCCTCTAGCAGGGATTCCCTTTCATGCTATAGACAATTATTTACCTCAATTAATTAATAATGGTTACAGAGTAGCTATTTGTGAACAAACCAGTGATCCAAAAGATTCAAAAGGAATTGTTGACAGGTCAGTTGTTAGAGTTGTGACAGCAGGAACTGTAATAGAAGACAATTTAATTGATAAAAATTTAAATAATTTTCTGATGTGTTTAGTTACTGATGATCAATCTGTAGGAATAGCTTACATAGATATCACAACCTGTGAATTTTTAACCACTGAAGTTCCTATAGAATATTTACAATCTGAGATAGCAAGGATTAACCCTAAAGAAATAGTAGTTTCAAATAAATCACAATTCAATTTCCAAAACCAATCTCTTCATATAATCAGAGAAGAACATTCGATAATTCCGTATCTCGAATCGGCGCAAGAAATCTTAAAAAAACATTTTCAAGTTAAATCCCTTGAGGCATTTGGATGCTCTCAATTAGATCTAGCTACAAGAGCATGTGCTGGAATAATTTCATATGTACAAAAGAATCAACCTTTATCTATTCCTAACATCACAAATTTAAAAACATTTTCAACCAAGGCTTTCATGACTTTAGATAGTCAGACAATCAACAATCTTGAACTTTTCAAGGCAGGTAGATCAGAATCGAAAAACCACTCTTTATTCAACATCTTAAATTTTACTCATACACCAATGGGCAGTAGACTTTTAAGAAATTGGATTAGCCAACCTTTATTAGACATCAGTGAAATTTATCAACGCTCTAACACTATCTCTGAATTCAAAAATTCTCCTGAAATTCTTAAGAAAATTTCAGACCAACTAGAAACTATCTCTGATTTACAAAGATTGATTTCAAAAGTTAATTCTGGATCCGCAAATCCGAGAGATTTATTAGCCATTTCTAGTAGCCTTAAAGGAATTAGTAAAATAAAACAAATCCTTCAAAACAGCAAAACATCCAACTTAGCATGGCTAAATTCACCATTAAATTCTCATTCAGATATTATCCATTTAATTTCCTCTTCTATTAATAACGATGCGTCTACACTAATTGGAAATGGTAAAACAATACAAAAAGGATTTTCAAAAGAATTAGACAATTTAATTAAAATTTCTCAAAATTCTCAAACATCTATCGCTAACCTTGAAAATAAAGAAAAAGAGAAAAGCGGGATCAAATCTTTAAAAATAGGATTCAACAGAGTGTTTGGATACTATATTGAAATTAGTAAAAGCAACCTTTCTCAGGTACCAGAAGGATATATTAGAAAACAAACTTTAGTAGGAGCAGAAAGATTTATTACCGAAGAGTTAAAAATTTTTGAAGATGAAATTCTTAATGCAAAAGAAAAAATAGAAAATATTGAAAATGACATTTTCAAACAAATTTGTCATCAAATTTCATTGTCTATTGATTCAATATTAGATTCTGCAAAAGGTGTCTCGATAATAGATGTGTTATGTAGTCTAACTACAGCATCTACAGTCAACAATTATGTTAAGCCCAAAATATCAAACAACCTGGATTTAGAAATTAATGATAGCCGTCATCCTGTAGTAGAAAAACTTGTCCCCAGAAATGAATATATCGTCAATGATATTAAAATTGGGGGAAATGGAAATAAAATTAATGTATTAACTGGACCAAATATGGCCGGCAAATCTACGTATTTACGACAAGTTGGACTAATTACTTTAATGGCTCAAATAGGCTGTTTTGTACCTGCATCATCTGCAGAAATTGGTTTAGTAGATAGAATATTTACTAGAGTAGGTCTTCAAGATGATCTTAGTGTAGGGCAATCTACATTTATGGTTGAAATGGTTGAAACTGCAAGTATTCTGAACAATGCGACGTCACAATCTTTAATCTTATTAGATGAAATTGGCAGAGGGACTAGCACTTATGATGGACTAGCTATAGCCCAATCAGTAGTTGAATTTATCCACAACCATCCTGCCCTTCAAAGTAAAACTATTTTTGCCACTCATTACCATGAAATGATTGACGTAGCTGAAAATCTTGAACATGCTAAAAACCTTCAAGTAACTGTGGAAGAAAATTCAGGTAATATAATTTTTTTGAGAAAGATTGCTCCGGGTGGAGCAGGAAAAAGTTATGGAATACATGTAGCAGATTTAGCCGGAATACCCAAAGATATTATCGATAGAGCTAAAGATTTACTACAAAGTTTTGAGAAATCTACCGACCCAAATAAGAATCATTTTGAATCATCCAAGCAATTATCTCTAATCCCTTCTGAAAATCATGAAATAAAACGTCTTCTTTCTAAAATTAATATTCATGAAATCACACCGATGCAAGCATTAACTATCCTAGACGATTTACAAGAAAAATTCACCAAGAATTAACAACCATAACAAACTTGATTCTGTACTAAATCAATGTTGAGAATCAAATGTTTCCATTGCTTTTTTATACATTTTTTGAATGGGTGCGGATTTCCCTGTCCATAATTCAAAAGAATCTACTCCCTGAAAAATCAACATCCATAAGCCCTGCATAATTTCGGCTCCAGCAATTTGAGCATTTTTTAAAAGTGGGGTTAAAAGAGGGTTGTAAACTATGTCATATACAACACAATTACTAGGAATCTGATGAGTAGATAATATGCTTTCATTTTCCATTTCAGAATGCTGCATTCCGACAGATGTCGCATTAATTATCAAGTCAGAATTAAGTGAAACTTGAGTCAATTTTTCATCATAAATTGACATGATTTTAAAAATTTCTTTGTTTACCCCAAAATCATCCAACATCTTCACCGCCCTACCCTCTGTTCTATTGGCTACAGTAATTGAATTTACATTTTCATTAAGCAATCCAAAAATAGCTGCTCTAGCTGCACCTCCTGCACCTAAAATCAAAACATTTTTTCCAGATGGTGAAAACGATGCAATTTCCTTTAAAGAACGGATAAATCCAGTTATATCTGTATTGTAACCTTTTAAAACACCTGAATTATTCACAATAGTATTGATTGCTCCAATTTGAAGAGCTGTTTCGTCTAATTCATCAACCATTTTATAAGCGAGTTCTTTGTATGGAATTGTTACGTTAGCACCTAATGTATTAGATTGTCTTAATAAATTAACTCGTTCAAGTAATTGGTCAGAAGATAGTTCCCAAACTTCATATGAAGCGTGAATTTCACAATATTCAAAAGCCACATTTTGAAAAATGGGAGATAAAGAGTGTGAAAGTTTTTCTCCAAAAATTCCTACTTGATACAAATCATTCCTCATATAGTTGATTTCAAACTTTTTGACTGTTACGATCAATTTAAGTTAGTTTCAAGGATTTTATCATTCATCCACAATCTTCATTGCAAAAATCCCCTAAAATTGAAGTAATATCAGATCTAATCTCAAATTGTACCAATTGTTCTTTACATAAAACTCGTAATTACACTGTACCCGGATCAGGAAATTCTAAGGCCGAAATCTTTTTAATCGGTGAAGCTCCAGGTGCTAATGAAGATATAGAAGGAATACCATTTATTGGTCGTGCTGGGAAAGTTCTAGATGAGCTTTTAAACCATATCAACTTATCCCGTAATGATATTTTCATTACTAATATGATCAAATGTAGACCTCCCAAAAATAGAGATCCATTTAAAGAAGAGATTTTTGAATGTAGCCAGTTTATAGATATGCAAATTCAATATATCAACCCTAAAGTGATCATCACGTTAGGAAAATTTGCATTTCAAAAGTTCTTCCCTGACAAAACAATGAGTGAATCTAGAGGGTTCCCACATCAATGGAAACACTTAACTGTATTTCCTATGTATCATCCTGCGGCAGCTTTATATAACCCAAACCTCAAAACAAAAATGTTCCATGATTTTGAACAAATCCATCAAATTCTTTATAAATTAGTCAAATCTCAAAAAAATCATCAAATAAAATTATTATGAACATAAATCCAAAATCCAAAATCAAAATTGTCCATTTAGGAGGCTTAGGTGAAATAGGCCGAAACATGATGTTAGTAGGATATGAAGAAGATTATTTAATAATAGATTGTGGGATTTCTTTTCCACCAGCAGATTTGTTAGGTGTTGATTTAGGAATACCGGATATGTCTTTTATTAAAAAAATTTCTCATCAAATTAAGGGGATTTTGATCACTCATGGTCATGAGGACCATATAGGCGGTCTTCCTTTTTTACTAGAACATACTAATGCACCCATTTATTCTTCTAAATTTACTCATGGATTGATCAGTGTAAAACTTAAAGAATTTGGTTCTATCGCAAAAACTACTTTAAAAATAATTGAACCTTTTGAAAAAATATCCATTTCTAAGTTTTCAATACAATTTTTTAATGTGTGCCACTCAATCCCAGATGCAATGGGAATTACCATAGATACCCCTTTAGGAATGATAGTTCATACTGGAGATTTCAAAATTGATCACACTCCTACAGATGGTAAATTAATTGATTTTCAGTCCCTTTCATCATTATTTTCTAAAGGTGTTTTAGCACTATGTTCAGACTCTACGTATGCAGAGCTTAAAGGTTTTACACCATCTGAGTCTCAAGTCACCAATACACTTTATGAAGAAATTAGTAGCGCTAAGGGAAGAGTAATAATTTCTACTTTTGCTTCACAAATATATCGAATCCAACAAATAATTGATGCCTGTAAAAGAACAGATAAAAAAGTAGCCGTTGTAGGAAGAAAGATGAGTACTAACATCAAAATGGCATTAAAGTTAGGATACTTAAATGATTCTAAAAACTGTATCACTGATATCAATTCATTACTCAAACTCCCTGACCAAAAATGTGTAATGATTACAACAGGATCACAAGGCGAACCAACTTCAGTTATGACTCAAATCGCTAATGAAATACATCCAAGAATCATTGTTAAAAATGGGGATAAATTCATATTTTCCTCTTCTCCTATTCCCGGCAATGAGCCTCAAGTGGTTAAAAATATTGACAAACTTTTTAAACAAGGTGCAGATGTGATTTACAACAAAATTTCAAAAGTTCATGTTAGAGGACATGCCAGTCAAGAAGAATTAAAACTAATGATCAGCTTAGCAAAACCACAATATTTTATACCTGTTCATGGAGAACACCGACATCTAGTAGCACATTCAAAAATTGCACAAGAAATGGGAATACCTAATCAAAATACCTTTGTAATCAAAAATGGTGACGTACTAGAAATTACTCCATATTCAGCAGAGGTTACAGATGAGGTGCCTGCGGAAAACTTATACTTTGATGGTAAAGCTATTAGAAATGTTAAAAGTCATTTGATTTCTGATAGGAAAGAGCTTTCGCGTCACGGCATAATTTACATATCTATCAACTCTTTAAATATCAATTCATCAAATCCCTCTGTTACATTAAGTTCTTATGGATTATTTGATGAATTTACAGACTATGAGATTTCAGAAAATACTGGAAATTTTGTACAAACATTGCTAGCCAATTCCTCATCTAAGGATATAGATTTAGATACTATAAAGAGAAAATTGGTTACAGAAGTAAAATCTTTTGTTTCAAAAGTTACTGGTAAAAAACCAGTAGTAATAGTTGAGATTCATCACTGAAATTAGGGAATTAATAGTGACAATCCTAATTGAAAATATAGAAAAAGTTTTCATGACTACGGGGCTAGGAATATTCCTAATTTCAATTTGGTCTTTTTATTTTTTAGCTTTATTAAGAATTAAATCTATCAGGGAATTTTCGTTCTTTCGACCTCAAATTATTCTAGGATTATTAGTTTTAACGGTAGCAGTTTGGGGAATCTTGAGCCTAATTAATCCTCCAAACGGATTCCCAGGGTGGACAAATCAATCAATCAATACAGATTTAGGGGGTTCAATAGGTTCTAGTATTTTAGGAAGTTCTGCATCTATTCAAATTTTAAGAATTTCTAGTTTGTTTTTACTGACTTTAATTATAATTAATCCCAAATCAGTCAATTTAATTTTCCAATCATTTAAGATTATTTTCCAATTACTATCGTTATTATCAAAAAAAATTGTATCTAATTACCAACATCAAAATATCTCTACCTCAACAAATCCGATCAGTTCAAAGAATGATCAAATTATTGAAGTACATAAACCTGAGATCAAACTCGACTCTGAATCAAATTCATCCTGGGGATCAACTGCACAAAATCTAGGATATTTTGTTCTCAACGAAAAGAAAGAACAAAAACCTGATGAGAATGTTTATTTTGAAACCCCAGTGAACGACGAATCAGTATCAACAGCGAATATGGATCGATTTAGTCAGCCTGTTAAAAACACAACTGATGCTAAAAGACAAAATCAATTTTGGGAAACCGATAATCCTCTCCTATCTAGTCCGGTTAATGAAAATTCTAGCAACCATAATTCCTCAAAAAAAAAATGGGCTTTACCTAACCTAAATATTTTATCTTCTGCCTCTCAAGGGGGAATAAGTGCTGATGAAATTTCTTCAACCTCTCAAATAATCAAAAACACATTTGCCGAATACAAGGTAGAAATAGATGTAGAAAAAGTTAGACCTGGTCCTACAGTGACTATGTATGGAATTCAACCTGGATGGGTAAGAAAAAACAAAAATGAAAAAACAAAAGATGAAAATGGTAAACAGGTTATTTCAAAAGTTGAGGAAAAAACTCGCGTAAGTGTTGACACTATTTTAAGACGCGAAAAAGATCTATCTCTAGCATTAAAAACCCCCAGCCTTCGAATTGAAACTCCTGTAATGGGAGAATCACTGTTAGGAATAGAAGTGCCAAACCCTAACCCTAGTTTAGTAGCATTAAGAAATGTAATGGAAAGCAATATTTATAAAGATTTTGAAACTAAAGCTGCATTACCTATAGCTCTAGGAAAAGGTTCAGATGGAGACGAAGTAGTATTTGATCTTACAAAAATGCCGCACCTTCTTATAGCTGGAGCAACTGGAAGCGGTAAAAGTGTGTGTATCAACGCAATAATTTCTTGCTTAATAATGGAAAGAACTCCAGCACAACTCCAAATGGTACTAGTTGATCCTAAAAGAGTAGAGCTTACCCCATACAATCAAATTCCTCACTTGATAGAACCTGTAATCGTTGAAACCGATCAAGTTGTGAATACATTAAAAGGCATAATTCGTGAAATGATGGACCGATATCGCCAAATGGAAGAAATTGGGGCACGAAATATAGAATCCTACAATCAAAAATCTCCATCAAAATTCCCCTACATAGTAGTGGCTATAGATGAATTGGCAGATCTAATGATGACTGCAGCATTTGATGTGGAGCAATCAATTTGCAGACTTGCCCAATTAGGCAGAGCCACAGGAATACATTTAATTATTGCTACTCAACGACCCTCAGTTGACGTGATTACAGGACTAATAAAGGCGAATTTCCCAAGTAGAATCAGCTTTGCAGTCACCTCACAAATTGACTCTAGAACAATCATGGATACTGCAGGAGCCGAAAAGCTATTAGGTAGAGGGGATATGTTGTACCAGCCAATTGACGGAACAAGGCCTTCAAGGGTTCAAAATGTTTTTATAAGCGATAACGAAATAAATAACTTGGTTTCTCATTGGAAAAACACCCCTGCAGGTTTTAAACCTCAAATAGACATACATACTGTTGGAGATCCAATAAACTTACAATCTAATATAGATGATTCATCAAAGTCAGATCAATTGATAGATCAAGCAATTGCAGTAGCGCAAAAAAACAATAAAATATCAACTTCTCTTTTACAAAGAAGACTTAGAATAGGATATCCTAGAGCTGCCAGATTGATGGATGAATTAGAAGACATGGGAATAGTTAGTGCTAGTGACGGTTCAAAATCTAGAGACGTCCTATTAAGCCCTTAGAATCTATGTAACTCCACCAAATTTTGATCTACTAGCTTCAAAATCATTAATGCTGTCTTCTTGCTCCAAAGTTAATCCAATGTCGTCTAATCCATTCAAAAGACAGTGTCTTCGAAATGGTTCAATATCAAAATCCAACACTACTTCTTCGTTAGAATCCCAAATCTTTTGAGATTCTAAATCCACAGAAAGACTATAAT
Source organism: SAR202 cluster bacterium (assembly GCA_022447825.1). Classification (GTDB taxonomy): domain Bacteria; phylum Chloroflexota; class Dehalococcoidia; order Lucifugimonadales; family UBA826; genus AG-426-M11. The sequence continues at coordinate 2,369 of JAKUTY010000014.1, read as the reverse complement.
TTTCATCTGATTCAGAGTTAGAAATTATATTTTGCACAACATCTTCAGGAAGTACAATTGGCAAAACCCCATTCTGAAAACAGTTATTATAAAAAATGTCTGCAAAACTTGGCGCAAGAATACATTTGATTCCAAAGTCCTGCAAAGCCCATGGTGCATGTTCTCTAGAAGAACCTGAACCAAAATTTCTACCGCTAACCAATATGCTCGCATCTCTATAAGAATTTTGGTTCAAAATAAAATCAGGATTTTCAGAACCATCTTCTAAATATCTCCAATCATAAAAAAGAAATTCTCCAAACCCAGTTCTTTCCACTCTTTTAAGAAATTGTTTAGGTATGATCTGATCTGTATCTACATTAACTCTGTCTAAAGGAGCAACATTTCCTTCAATTAATCTAATAGGTTCCATTTTTTCCTCACATTAGGGTTATTTACCAATTTCTAATATCTACAAAATGTCCTTCAATAGCAGCAGCAGCGGCCATTTCAGGACTAACCAAATGTGTTCTACCACCTTTACCTTGACGGCCTTCAAAATTTCTATTTGAAGTTGAAGCACACCGTTCTCCAGGTTGCAAAATATCCGGATTCATCCCTAAACACATTGAACAGCCAGCTTCTCTCCAATCAAAACCAGCATCTGACAAAATTTTATCAATCCCTTCACTCTCTGCTTGTTTTTTTACAGCAACAGATCCAGGCACTACCATTGCATAGACATCATCACTAACTTTTTTACCTTCTGCAATCTTTGCTACTGCACGTAAATCTTCAATTCTAGAATTAGTGCATGATCCTATAAATACTCTATCTAAAGAAATATCTTCTAACCTAGTCCCAGGTTCTAAATCCATATATTCCAAAGCTCTTTCTACTGCTTGTTTTTCACCGGGATCATCGTAATCCAAGGGATTAGGCACTTCTGAATTAATCGGTAAAACCATTCCTGGGTTTGTTCCCCAAGTAACATGAGGTTCAATTTCGTTTCCTTGAATCACTAAAACTTTGTCATATTCTGCATCTTGATCAGACGCCAAATGACTCCATTTTTCTACTGCCATATCAAAATCAGCATTTTTAGGAACGAATTCTCTTCCTTTCATATATTCAAAAGTTTTTTGATCTGGAGCAACCATACCTGCACGGGCACCAGCCTCTATACTCATGTTGCAAACAGTCATACGTCCTTCCATTGAAAGCTGTCTAATAGCTTCTCCAGTATACTCAACAGCATAACCAGTAGCTCCAGCTGTACCAATTTTGCCAATTATGGCTAAAATAATGTCTTTTGCAGTCACTCCATCAGAAACTGAACCTTCTACTCTAATTTCCATCGTTTTTGGTTTAAATTGCCTCAATGTCTGAGTAGCTAAAACATGCTCTACCTCTGATGTTCCAATACCCATAGCAAAAGCCCCAAAGGCTCCATGAGTAGATGTATGACTATCACCACAAACAATTATTTTTCCGGGCTGAGTATGACCTTGTTCTGGACCTATCACGTGAACTATACCCTGCATAGGACTAAACCTATCGTACAGAGTTAATCCAAATTCGTCACAATTATTTCCTAAAGTATCTAGTTGCTGTTGAGCAATAGGGTCAGTAATAGGTAATGACAAATCCCAAGTAGGGGTATTATGGTCTGCCACAGCAACTGTCAAATCAGGTCTTCTTACTTTACGACCTGACATCCTTAACCCATCAAATGCCTGAGGAGAAGTAACTTCATGTACTAAGTGCAGGTCAACATACAAAAGTGAAGGCTTACCCTGTTCTTCTTTAATAACATGTGAATCCCAAATTTTATCAAACAATGTTCGAGGTGCCATCAATTAAATACTCCTAATTTAATTCTGAAATTTTTCATCTGCACTTACAGCTCTATTCAATGCATTCATATAAGCTTTTGCACTTGCAACAATAATATCTGTGTCACTTCCTCTTCCTACAAAAGTGTCTCCATGACTCTCAATCCGTATGGTAACATCTCCCAAGGAATCAATACCTTCAGTGACTGCATCAACTCTATATTCTGTTAAAGTATTATCAACTCCAACTACTCTGTTGATCGCCTGATATACTGCATCTACAGGCCCTGTTCCTGTGGCTGCATCAGTAAACACTTCATCTTGTGAATTTGAAACTTTTACTGTTGCGGTAGGGACTTCATGATCTCCCGTAGAAACTTGAACATGTTCAAGTTTATAAATCACAGGAATATCAGCAATCCTTCTTCTAGAAGACATCAAAGATTCTAAGTCTTGGTCTGTAACTTCTCTTTTTCTATCTGCCAATTCTTTAAATGTTTCAAATATTTCATTAAGATCATCCTTATCAATTGAATAACCTAACTCACTGAGGCG
>JAKUTY010000013.1 GCA_022447825.1 SAR202 cluster bacterium | reverse complement strand
AGAAATTTCTTGTACATCTTTAGATGAATAAATTTTTCCAATTGCAATGGCAAAAATATTTTTGTTTATGACTGCTTGTAAGTCTTTCTTCAATAGTCCTGTTTCTAAAGCGTTGACTCTTGGAATTATAAGCTTGGAAGTTTGGGAAAGCATATCTAGGTGGCTATTAACTACATTCCTGGCATCGTCTTTGTCTTCCCATGCTACAGAATCTTCTAAATCAGGAATAAAAGCATCTGGAAAGACATTTTCAGCCTTACTAAGCATTTTAGGTTGATTCCCCGGTATAAATAACAAGCTTCGTAAATATAACAAATCATACCCCTATGAAATTTTGAACATTTTGGAGTATATCATTACTATTGAGTAAAGTAATTTAATCATTGAGGTAGTTGTGTCAGATAGATTAGAGATTTCAGGAATATATTCTTCAAAAGAATTTGATTCAGGTGATAGTATTTCTGAAATGATTTGTGAAAACATGAGTCAGTTTGGTGGTATTCAGAATCATGACTTGTTCGTGATTACTCAAAAAATAGTTTCAAAATCTGAGTCAAGGACAAGAAATTTAAATGATATCAAACCTTCCTCTCAGGCTAATGACTTAGCTGAAAAAACTTTTAAAGACCCTAGGCTAGTCCAATTAATATTAGATGAATCTAAAAACATAATTAGAGTTGATGAATTTAGAGGAATATTGATCACTGAAACAAATCATGGATTTATTTGTGCAAATGCTGGAATTGATTCATCTAATGTTCCTGGTGATCCTCACGTGACATTATTACCTGAGGACTCAGATTTTTCAGCAGAAATTATTAGGAAAGAATTAATTGATAAATCAGGAATTGATGATATAGCCATAATTATTTCAGATACTTTTGGGAGACCATGGCGAGAGGGTCATATGAATTTCGCAATTGGATCTTCGGGAATAAATCCTTTTATAGATTATTCAAATTCAATTGATTCAGTTGGAAAACTTCTTAAAGTAACAAAAATCGCAATCGCTGACGAATTAGCCGCTGCTTCAGAATTAGTTACTGGGAAAATTGACATGGTACCAGTAGTACTAATCAGAGGTGCTAGATACCAAAGAAGTGATTCAGAGAAAATTTCTAACACACTCAGAGACCAAGCTAACGATCTTTTCAGGTAAGAGTTAAGGTGATAATTTATACGCAGAATCCCAAAAATTATATTCATGATTACTACTACTAATAAAAATATTTTCTAGGTTTTTTTTGTATTGATCTGAAATGTTTTGAGATTCTAAATCGATATATTTTTTGATTTGAATTGCCAATTCTTCAAATTCTACGGAACTATATAATTCAATCCATTTTGAGTATAAGGGAGCGTTAAGTGGCAATCCATTGGATTTTAATTTTTGTCCAATTTCTGAATATCCCCATGCGCAGGGAAGAATTGACACAGCTATGTCGAGAGCTGATTTTGAGTACGCAACTTTAAGTAAATGATTTGTATATGATTCTGTAGCATTAGAAGGAAAAGTTTTTTCTAGGTCTTGTTTCGAAATATCAAAATCTTTACAAAAGCTGATGTGAAGATCCATTTCGATATCAAGTGTTTCATGTAGTAACGAAGAGAAAAAATTCATATCAGAAATTTTTTCAGTTTTTGCAACACAAAGTGATATGACTCTGCAATATTCAATAAGGAAAATATAATCTTGTTTCATGAAATACTGAAATTTTTCTAATGGTAACTTACCAGACCCAATTTCTTGAATAAAAGGGTGGGATTGCTCTTTGGACCATAAATCATTTGCTTGTATCCTTAGATATTGGGTAAAACTCATTACTCAGCCTTTGAAACTGTGATTTCTGTACCTGATGCTATAGAGCGAAAAACTTTTTCATCTTCTGAAATGGACCCTATAATATTTACTGGGCTTGCTGCCCTGATTTCATCATCATTACTAGCGGGAGTTAGACCATAAAAAATACAAAATGCATTTCCGGGAGGCCAAAATGCCAAAGTACCTGATTCAACTACATCTGTAGCATTTGAGTCTTCTGGAAAATTTAGTCCAATAGAGAAATAAATTTCATCTCCCCAAGTATTACATTTAGTAGAAATTGGAAGTGAATCCCAAATTGCAGTAGCACAAAGTGAATCATTTAATTTACCTGAGACCTTTATCTCACCCACGTAGATATGTATTTCTCTAGTATCCATGCTATTTGAACCTTTCAATGATTTTAATATACCCTCTATATTATCAATTTAATACGTAAAGGAAATACTATGCCGGTAATTGATCATAAAGAATTACGAACTATATCTTCAGAACTTTTGAAAGCTGTAGGAGCCTCTGATGAAGAGTCAGAGATAATTTCTAGGCATTGTATTGATGCAAATTTAGTTGGACATGATTCACATGGAATAATCCAAATTCCTACCTATATTGATCGTGTGGAAAGAGGTCATATAGTCCCTGGTGCAGAAATAGAAATTTTAAAAGATTCTGCTACTACTACAGTTGTTGATGGAAACTGGGGATTTGGTTATGTAGTTGCTGAAAAAACTATGAGTAGATTAATAGAAAAAGCCAAGACTCATAGCATTGCTGCAGGCACAATTCATAGACAAAGTCACATTGGAAGATTAGCAGATTATCCCATTATGGCAGCTAATGAAAATATGATTGGAATTATCACTGCTGATTCGGGTAGATCTGCGAAAAATGTAGCACCTTTTGGTGGTCGAGAAAAAAGATTGGGTACAAATCCTTTATCTATAGCTATGCCTAGTAATTTAGACGGACCATTTTTTTTAGACATGGCTACAAGTGCAGTAGCAGCAGGTAAAATTTCTCTGGCTTCTGCAAGAAATGAATCAATTCCCGAAGGGTGGATTTTAGATAAAAATGGTAACCCCTCTACTAGGCCTAATGATTTAAAGGATGGGGGAGTAATGTTGCCGCTGGGAGGTCAAGAAGGGCATAAAGGTTATGGATTATCTTCTATGATTGAGATATTTTCAGGAATCTTGCCAGGTCTTGGGTTTGGTCATGATCCATCCGGTAGGCATAATGATGGATGTTTTTTAGCAGTATTTAATATAGAAGCCTTTAGAGAGGTTGAAGATTTTAAGAAAGAAGTTAGTGATTTTGCTATGTATTTAAAAAGTTCAAAAACTGCAACAGGATTTTCTGAAGTATATTATCCTGGAGAAATTGAACAAATTAAAAAAACAAAAAATGTTACTGCTGGTATTAATGTTGAAGACAAAACTTGGCAACAACTTAAAGATTTAGCCGGTCATTATGGAGTTTTGTCTGAGTATAAATTTTAAATAATACCGGAAATCACATCACCCATTTTAGTAGTCTTTACTATGGAGCCTCCAGCGGATGCTATGGCTGCTGTTCTGTATCCTTCTGCGAGTGCCGAATCTACTTCTTTTTCTATAGCTTCAGCTTCTTCATTAAGTCCAAATGATAGTCTTAACATCATTGCAGTACTAAGTATTGATCCAATTGGATTGGCAATTCCCTTCCCTGCTATATCAGGGGCACTGCCATGAATTGGTTCATATAGGCTAAGTTTTGTGATTTTTGACTTTTTGCCTGGTAATGCGGCTAAGCTAGCTGAAGGTAGCATCCCCATTGAACCGGACAAAACAGAGGCTTCGTCAGTTAATATGTCTCCAAATGTATTTTCAGAAACTACTACATCAAAACTTGCCGGATTCCTGATAAGTTGCATTGCTGCGTTATCCACTAAAATATGCTCTAGTTCTACCTCTGGATATTCTGACGATAATTCAATCGCAATTTCTCTCCATAAGCGAGAAGACTCCAATACATTTTGTTTATCTACAGAAGTAAGTTTTTTTCTTCTGTTTAATGCTAATTCAAAGCCAACTCTTAATATTCTTTCGATTTCATTTTCTGTATATTTTAAAGTATCCACTCCACGCCGACCTCTACTAGTACTCCAGCGTTTCTTTGGTTTACCAAAATATAACCCTCCTGTTAATTCTCGTAAGACCATCATATCTACCCCTTTAAGTAAATCAGGCTTGATAGGACTAGAATTGATAAGGGATGGATAAACTTTGACTGGCCTTAGATTAGCAAACAATCCTAGAGATTTTCTAACAGCTAAAATACCGTCCTCAGGTCTTGTCTTTGCAGAAGGATCATCCCACTTTGGGCCTCCTACTGCACCAAGAATAATTGCGTCTGAATCATTGCAAGCCTCTAATGTTTTATCTGGTAAAGCTGTACCAAATTGGTCTATAGCACAACCTCCAATTAGTTCGTTTTTTAAATCAAAATCATGGTTAAATTTTGCAGAAATAGCGTCTAAAATCTTGATGGATTCGGCCACTACTTCAGGACCTATACCGTCTCCACCTAATATAGCAATGGATGCTCGCATTTAATTCTCCTATTAATTAGCTACAATATTAATTAGTTTACCTGGAACAAAAATGATTTTTCTAATTGTTTGATCAGTAATGTGTGATTTGATTTTCTCGCTATTCAATGCTGTTTTTTTCGCTTCTTCTTCTTGAATTTGGGCAGGTACAATGATTTTGTCTCGAACTTTTCCGTTAATTTGAATTATTAAAGTGATTTCGTCATCTTTTGCGAGAGTTTGATCAAATTTAGGCCATGATTGGTTATGAACACTAAATTGATTTTGATTTTTAATCCATAACTCTTCAGAAAGGTGAGGAACTATTGGGGACATCATTAAATACAGATTATTAGTAAGGTTTTTCCAAACAATTGAAGATACCTTGCTTCTAATGTTAGATTCTGAGAGAGCATTAGTAAATTCCATTAAACCTGAAATAGCAGTGTTGTATTTGAAATTATCGATATCTTCTCCAACTTTTTGAATAGTTTTATGAAGTAACCTGATCAATTTTTTTTCAATTTCTATATCCGATATTTCAGAATTACAATCTAGAGGTAATTCTGAAATATCCCAAACCCGGTTTAGCCATCTTGTAGCTCCGTTAATTCCTGAATCATTCCATTCACCTCCTTGCTCCCATGGGCCTATAAACATCAAATATGTTCTGACTGTGTCGGCACCTACTATAGAAACATAATCATCAGGAGCAATAACATTGCCTCGAGATTTACTCATTTTTGCACCTTGATAAATAATTGTTCCTTGATTGAACAATCTTAAAAATGGTTCATCAAAATTGATTAATCCTAAATCTCTAGTGGCTTTAACGAAAAACCTTGAGTACAACAAATGCATTACTGCGTGTTCAACACCACCTGTGTATTGGTGAACAGGATTCCATTGTGCTGAATATTCTTTTTGAAATGGTCCATCTTGAAAATTAGGACTTGGAAATCGTAGAAAATACCAAGAAGAATCTACAAAAGTATCCATAGTGTCTGTTTCTCTGATAGCAGATTTTCCGCAATCAGGACAATCGGTATTGATGAAATCTTGGTTCAGTTTTAACGGTGATTCACCTGTTGGTAGAAATTCAGCATCGTCGGGTAGTAATACTGGTAGTTGACTTTCGGGTACAGGAACAATTTTGGGGTTTTCTTGAGTGCCACAATGAATGCAGTAAAGTATTGGGATTGGAGTTCCCCAGTATCTTTGACGAGAAATTAACCAGTCTCTCATACGATAATTGATAGTACGTTTTCCCAATGCATTTTGTTCTATATGTGATGCAATTTCAATTTTCCCTACTGTGTTTTCTAAACCATTGAATTTGTCAGAATTAACTTGAATCCCTGATCCTGTATATGCTTCGGTTAATATTTCCCCATCCCAGTTTTGTGGAGCTACTACAACTTTAATAGGTAGGTCGTATTTTTTTGCAAATTCGAAGTCTCTTTGATCATGGGCGGGTACTCCCATCACTATTCCAGTTCCATAAGAATTGAGAACGTAGTCCCCTATTAATATTGGCACTTTGTCTCCTGTAAGACGATTAATACAATATGTCCCTAAAAATACACCTGTTTTTTCTCTATCTGTAGATAATCGTTCAATATCAGATGCTTTTCTAGCTTGGTCTATATAATTTTTTACCGATTCTTTTTGACTTTTTGATGTTAATGAAGTTACTAATGGATGTTCTGGAGCAATGACGACAAATGTCACTCCATACACTGTATCAATTCTAGTTGTGAATGTAGTGAGAATATCTGTATCTAAATTGTATTCACTGATGTCGAATTGGTATTCTACACCTTCACTTTTTCCGATCCAATTTGTTTGCATTGTATTGACACGTTCGGGCCATTCAATTTTAGATTGATCTAATAATTCTTCTGCGTACTTAGTGATTTTGAAAAACCATTGATTCATATCTCTTTGAGAAACCAATGCAGTACATCTTTCACACTCTCCATCGACAACCTGTTCATTTGCTAGAACTGTATTACAAGATGAACACCAATTGACTGGGGCAAAATCTCGGTAAGCTAATCCGTTTTTATAAAATTGTAGGAAGAACCATTGATTCCATTTGTAATATTCAGGCAGACAAGTGATGATCTCTCTATCCCAGTCATACATTGGGCCGAGTGATTTCAGTTGGTTTCTCATTCTTTCAATGTTATCTAGAGTCCACTTGTGAGGATGTATTCCTCGCTCGATTGCAGCGTTTTCAGCAGGTAAACCAAATGCGTCGAATCCCATTGGATGTAATACATTAAATCCTTGCATTTTTTTATATCGTGCATGAATGTCTGCACCCGTCATGGCGTACCAGTGTCCTACATGTAAGTCACCTGATGGATACGGATACATTGTGAGCTCATACCATTTAGGTCTTGTGTCAGAATGATCAGTTTTGTAAATTTTCGATTTGACCCATTGTGACTGCCATTTTGGTTCTATTTCATTGAATGGAAATCTGGGTTCTATAGTATTTGACGCGGGCATTAATAATTCCTAGAAATATAATTACTTACCTAGAGCGTTTACAACAGCTGATCCTACTTGTTGAGTAGAAGCATTTCCACCCAGATCAGGAGTTAACATTTCTTTAGATTCAAGTAATTTAGTTACAGCGTTCTCAATATCTAATGCTGCATCGTCATTTCCAAGGTGTCTTAGCATCATAGCTCCTGTAAGAATCTGAGCCTTTGCGTTAGCGATACCTTGTCCCATAATATCAGGAGCACTTCCGTGGACAGGTTCAAACATTGAAGGATATCGTTTTTGAGGATCAAGGTTTGCACTCGATGCCAATCCCATACTTCCACTAATTATTGCCCCTATATCTGTCAAAATATCGCCAAAAAGATTACTCCCAACCACAACATCAAATATTTCCGGTTTTCTGATGAAGTCCATAGCAGCAGCATCAATTAGCAAAGATGAAGTCGAAATGTGTGGAAATTCTGTAGAGACATTTTCAAAGGCTCTATCCCACACTATCATTCCGTATCCTTGAGCATTTGATTTGGTTATTGATGTAACGTGGTTCTTTTTATTTCTTTTTTCAGCTAATTGGAAAGCGTATCTGATTACTCTTTCGCACCCTTTTTTAGTAAATACACCAGTTTGTATTCCGATTTCTTCTGGGAAATCTAAATATTGAAATCCTCCAACATTTGCGTATTCTCCTTCGGTATTTTCTCTAATCACAACCATATCAATGTCATAAGGGTTTTTGTTAGCTAATGGAGAAGTAATGCCAGGGAATAATGTGCTAGGTCTTTCGCAAACATATTGATCAAACCCTCGCCTTATAGGTAACAACAATCCATTAAGTGTAATATGATCTTGGATATCTGGGTGACCTACCGCGCCAAGAAATATAGAATCAAATTGTTTTAGAGTATCTAATCCGTCACTGGGCATCATTTCGCCGTGTTGTTTGTAATAATCTGAACTCCAAGGTAGTTCAGTGAATTTGAAGTCAAAGTCATAATTATCAGAAACAGCAGTTAAGACTTTTAATCCTTCTTCTACAACTTCAATTCCTATCCCATCACCTCTTATTACTGCGATATTGTGTGTAGACATATTTATACCTCTTAATATACCTGTAAATTTTTTTGCATCCGAATCATACCTGAAAAATCAAAGTTTAGTAATTTTTTCTATTGCACATACACCTATTTTTCTAACGTCTTTAGTAATGGCAATATCATTTAGAGAATTATTGAGTAGTTGCGATTGGTCTATTGCTATCCATTCTTCAGGTAATTTGTCAGGTATTTTGGTAGGTTTACAGTAATAAATCAAATCGATATGTTGGTGAAAACCTTGAACAGGATCATTTATATCTTCAATTAAAATGTGTTCAGGGGGAATGATAGGTTTGGGGTAATCAAATCCTAAACTAATATAGTCTGAAACTATTTCTGTTTCTATAGAGGTTTCTTCATATATCTCTCTGATAACTGCTTGATTAGGGTCTTCATTTTTTTCTATATGTCCTCCTGGAGGAAGCCACATTTTTACCTTTGGATGAAAATGCAACAATATAGAATTATTGATAACGACATATCCTGTAGCAGTGAAATGTCTATTCATTAATTTATTCCTGTTTCTTTTTTTAGATTGACTTTAATGTCGGTATTAAATATATTTCACTCATGGGGAGCTAGAGCTGAGAGGGTAAATGTACCGACCCAAAACCTGAACTGGATAATGCCAGCGTAGGGATCTACTACCCTACTTTAACAAATTTGAGGATTTATTATGTCAGATTATTTGGAAATTGCAGGGAAAAAATTTTCATCAAGGTTGATGATTGGAACAGGTCGTCACAGAACTATGGAGGAAATGGTTGCTTCCATTGAATCTTCGGGGACTGAAATTATTACTATAGCTATTGGTCGTCTCAATCTTGATAATCCAAATGAAAAATCTATATTAGATTATTTCGATTGGCAAAAATATACTATTTTGCCTAATACTGCGGGCTGTAAGACTGATGACGAAGCTGTATTCGTGGCAAAATTAGCCAGAGAAGTGACTGGGTCAGACTGGGTTAAGTTAGAAGTAATACCTGACCCAGCTCATTTATTGCCCGATCCTATTGGTACATATAATGCGGCAAAAACTTTAGTGAATCTTGGGTTTAAAGTCCTCCCTTACATTAGTGCAGATCCTGTATTAGCAAAAAGACTAGAGGATATTGGTTGTTCAACAGTCATGCCATTAGGTTCAGGAATCGGTACTGGTCAAGGGATCATCACAATGGAGGAAATTCAAATAATTATTGAAAACTCGAATGTTCCAGTTGTTGTAGATGCTGGATTAGCTGTTCCATCTCATGCGTCTCAAGCATTAGAAGCTGGGGCTGATGCTGTATTAGTTAATACTGCTATCGCCCAAGCTGAAGATCCAATATTAATGGGACAGGCATTTAAGCAAGGTGTTGATGCTGGACGTAAAGCTTTTATAGCCGGAAGAATCCCATTGAAAAATCAAGCTATTTCTAGTAGCCCTGGTGCCAATGTTTCTGAGAAATCATGATTTTTGATAGTCCGATTTTATGCCTAGTTACCAATCAGGTCCGATCTGAAATTGATTGTACTTTAGAAATTATTGAGTCTGTAACTTCTTGTGGCGTTAATATGATTCAAGTGCGTGAAAAATCTATGGAACATGAATCTTTATTAGATTACATAAAAAAAATTCATGTTGTTAAAAATGATTCTCTATTGATTGTAAATTCGAATATCAAAGTTAATCAATTTCTCTATGTAGATGGAATTCACTTATCAGAATCAACTGAAAAACTTGATGATTTCATTGACTCGAAATTTATTGTAGGACAGTCTGTTCACTCTATTGAATCTGCGAGAATTGCTTATTCAAATAATGTTGACTATTTAATTGCAGGCACTATGTTTCAATCTAAATCTCATCCTGGTGGACCACTTTCAGGAACAGTATTAATCGAACAAATTAAAAATGAATTAGATATTCCGGTAATTGGGATTGGGGGCATTAATCAATCCAATGTTAAAGAAGTCATGAATGCTGGAGCAAATGGGGTAGCTGTTATCGGATCTATATTGGAAGATAAAAATCCAGTTAACGCTACACAAAGACTAAAATCTATTATGGATGAAAATTTCAGAGGCTAATATGGATCTAATGAATATTTTTGTGAACGGTAAAAAAATTGAAATAGTTTCAGGTATATCATTATTTGAGTATCTCGATTCTAACGGTTTAATGAATCAAAAAGCTTTTGCCGTGGCTTTAAATCAAGAAATCATTCAAAAAGATGATTATGTTTTGAAAATTCTTTCTGATGGGGATCGTGTAGAGATCGTAAAAGCAATTGGAGGAGGGTGAGGACCTCTACACGGTACACTATTAGATTTTTACAAGTTTTTGCATAGATCGCAATTCTCTAGGGGGGTCCATTTTGCTACCATAATCACTGTATGCTACTTCAGCTACATATATATCACCTTGTGAGTCAACAGCAATTCCGTGAGGTGAGAAAAATCTTCCTTTTTGCTCCCCGTAACTATCACGTCCTACACGGGCAAGAACCTCACCTTTTAAATTTAATACCGAAACTCTAGGACCTAAATCTGTGCCAGTGTCGTTAGAGCCAATTCCACAAAAGTATTCTCCAACGAACATTAATTGCTCTCCAGTTGTAGCGCTAAGTGTTAATGAGGCAGCTCTAGACATATTGTTCCATTGAGTTTCAAATTTTCCATTTGAATCAAACACTTGAATTCTATGATTTTCTCTATCAGCAATATAAACCCAGCCTTCATCATCTACTACCACATCATGCACAATATTAAATTGATTAGGATTAGTTCCTGATTCACCCCAAGTAAAAAGTAATTTTCCATCAGGGGAATATTTGTGAACTACTGCATTTGAGTATCCGTCTGCAACGTAAAACTCTCCAGTTCGTTTATCTACCCCAACTCTAGTAGGGCGATTGAATGGTAATCCACTCATTTTAGGGGCATGCTCACCGGGTGTCCCTAATGTAAATAATAATTTGCCATCAGATGTGAATTTTCTAACTGTACTATCACCATTATCAACACAAAAAATTTCATCATCTGGTCCAACAGTAATACCATGAGGATTTGAGAATACGCCTTCTCCCCAAGTGTCAACAATTTCTCCGTCTGAGTTAAAAACTATCATTGGGCTAGTCCCACGGTTAAATACATAAACTCTATCTTTAGAATCTACATCTACAGCTGTCGCCTCTTTATAAACCCAACCGTCAGGTAGATTCCCCCAATTTAACCCTGTTACCTCATATTTGAAGTTACCTTCTCCTAATATGACGTTTCCGTCTATGTTTTGGTCTGCAGTATGACCCTCTTCTTTAATTCCAAATTCCCAGTCATGATTTTTATCTTCGGCCATTGCGTACTCCTAAAATAAGTTTGTGTTGCTATGTTGGTGTGATCTAGATATATTGTCAACCTATAGGAGAATCTAATGCCAAAAAAAGAAATTACTATTGAACTAGAACAAGAACAAATAGACTGGATAGCTGAAAATACGGCTGATTTTCAAATTACTGATGAATCTAAAGCAGCTAGAATTCTTTTTGCGTTTGCTATGTCAGAACTTGACTCTGAAGAAATTTTCTCTTCAGATAATTCTAAATGTTTCTGTGGTTAGTGAATAAAACATAAGATATGAGCCAATTATGAGATACATTTATTGACTCATATCTCAGTCTCCAATAAGATTCCTTTGATTAGATTTGATGTAGTTCAAATTTACAAATTCACCTACAGGATTGTATATGCCAAAAGTAAAGTCTGTTACCCTTCAGCCCATTCATAACTCAACCGAAGTTGATTTACCTGATTTCAACAAGAATCAACTAGAAGATGTTTCTTTTATGACTGCAATGACCTTGGTAATGATGGGTAATTATTGTCAAACAGGACATTTTGGTGGCCCACTTGCTTATACGGCATACACCGTAGCTTCGCATTTGGCAGGTCCTGAATTCGGTGGAATGAAATACGATTATAGAAGACCAAAACATCCTTTTTCAGATAAATTTTTATTAGCTGGTGGACATAATGCTCCGGTTACATATGCACTGTGGATGGTTCTTGGTGAAGCACTGCATAGGCAATACAACCTTACTGGGGATTCGAAATATTATGCAGATCCTAATCAGACACTTTTATCAATTGATTGCATAGGATTTAGGCGTTCTAAATCAGGAATGGAGACAATTCTTTCTGAAAATGATTTGGTAGACCATCCTGTAATGGCTCAGTCTAAAATACGGGGAATTCGTTCACTTTCAGGTCATTCTGAAAGTACGGATGTTACAAATGACGTGAATGGTGGGCCTTCGGGTATTGGTGTAGCTACTGCAGCTGGAAAGGCTGCATTTTGGGAAATTATGGGCGCCGGTGATTCTGGTCCTAAAATCATAGCTGTTGAAGGTGAATTTGCTATGACTTCAGGTCATTCTCAAGAAATGAAAACACAAGCACTATCTCAACAAGTTGGAAAACGTTTGAGGGTACTGCTTTCATATAACAATGCTGGAATTGATGATAGTTTGGTAGGTGGGGTAATTGATTCAAAATATGAAGGATATAGAATTGAAGATCAATGGGCTTCATATGGATGGAATGTTTTTTCGTTAGATGATGCTAATAACATTGAAGATGTTATCTCTACATTTAAAGCCATGGAAGAATGGGATCCATCGGATCGTCGTCCCATGATTTTGGTTGGAAAAACAGTTAAAGGTTGGTGGCCTGCTGCAGAAAACGGTGAAATACCTGGTTATGGGGAGCAAATAACTAGTTTTAAAAGTCACCCATACACTTTTTCAATGAATTCTGAATATTTTGTTTCTTTGGCTAAAACATTTGAAAGAAGATTTGGAGTTGAATTTGTTGGAATAGAAGATGGACCAGTAACAGATGAGCGCGAAAGATTAATTCAGTACAAAACAAATATTGATGTAATTATGTCAGTTTTAGATCGAACAGATTTGGGTAAATGGCTTGCCGATCATTTAGTTTCAATTGGTGACCAGGTTACAGACGACTTAAATTTAAGAATTAATCCTAAAGAAGATCCATTTTTAGATTCTCGATTAGATCCCGCAAATTTACCATTAGAATCTCAAAAAGTTTCTATGAGTAAACATACTAGTGATGAGAGTAAAGATTTAGATATCAAACTTTTTGAAGAGTATGGAAATAAGCGAGGTGGCCGTAGAGCAATTTCTGAAATCGTCAAATGGATGAACTATGTCACAGATAACAGAATGGTTTTATTAGCTGCCGATTTGGCAGAATCCATAAACGTAGAAAAAGGTTCTGTTTGGGGAACTTTTGATCCTGTTACTAATCCTACAGGAATTAGAATGAAATCTGCTATTCAAGAGGCAGGAAACGTTTCTACGGCTGTTGGCTTAGTTAGTCAATCTGCTTCATTGGATCCAGATGTCCATTCAGGAGTTTGGGCTTTAAGTGGTACTTATGGTGCATTTACTCCTCTCATGTATCTTCCTGTAAGAGTATGGAGTCAACAAAATCAAGATAGTCCATTTAGAGTTGGAGTTTTAAACATCCTTGCGGGTCATTCAGGACCTGAAACTGCAGCTGATGCGAGAACTCACTTTGGTATTTTCTCACCTCAAGTTTGGAAACTGTTTCCAAGAGATCAAATCATTAATTTGAATTTTTGGGACTATAATGATGTTGCGCCAGCGTATTTTGCAGCTGCAAAAATTGCAGCCCGAGATCCCAAGGTAGGAGTGATAGTACTAGAGTGTGCTCGTCCTGATTATCCGGTTGTTGACCGTGATAGTTTGGCTGATACAGATATTAGAGCTGCAGCAAAAGGTTTTTATTTAATTCGTGACTTTGATAATGCAAAACCAAAACAGGGCTATGTTGTTGTACAAGGTGCTTCTGCAACTAACAACTTAATGAATATAATCTCGGAGATTAACAAGTCTGGTATAAATGTTCGCATTATCTCAGCAGTTTCCGAAGAATTATTTAGAGCTCAATCAAAGGCTTACCAAGATTCAGTAATGCCTGACTCAGCTAAATTTAATATGATGATTGTGAGTACTGGTACCAAAAGAATGAGGCCTGTTTCATCAGTTGGACCATTGACTGAGCAATATTCATTGGTATCAGATTGGAATGACTCTTGGTTATCAGGAGGGTCTGAAGAAGAGGTTTTGCAAGAAGCAAACTTAGATTCCGAAACTATATTGGCTGCAATTAGAAAATTTGCATCCGATTACGAGAATCGCAAAAATATTCAAGTAAATCTTTTAGGAGAGAATTAATTTAATTCTCCAAAAAGGTTTTGAATATAGTCGATGAAAATAGAATATCCTAGATTATTTACTGCTCTACCGTCGCTGCTTTCTTCCACTCTGCTTGTATTGATGCCGAGTAATTCTCCTTTAGAGTTAACTAATGCTCCACCACTATTACCTGGATTCAAAGCTGCATCAGTTTGAATGATTTGTTGATTATCAATGATGATTTTAGCTGAAACAATTCCTGATGTAATAGTGAAATTTGAACTTAATGGATAACCTAAGGCATATACATTTTCTCCAACTGTAGGGTCACTGATTCCTGAGATATCGAATGATTTGTGTTCATTGGGATTATTTACATATATTAAAGCAATATCATTAATGGAGTCATTTTTGATAAGAGACCCTGTTTTGATTGAATCATCAAAGAATTCAATAGTCAGGGTGGTAAAAGGTTTAATGATATGGCTGTTTGTGATGATTAGTTTCGAATAATTATAATCTTTATTGGGACTGTCAACTATAACTCCACTTCCAGAACTATTTCCTGATGTTACTCTGACAATCTTTTGGGTAGCTTCATTTAATACGTTGGGAACAGTTGGTGTAGATGTTGGAACAGGAGTAGGAGATGACGTTGGGACAGGAGTGGGGGTAAGCGTTGGGATTGGAGTGGGAATGGCAGTTGGAACAGGGGTGGGAGAGGCAGTTGGAACAGGAGTTATTGTTGGGGTAGAAGTTGGTGTAGAGGTATAATTTGATATTGTTTCAAGGTTAACAATTTTACGATTTAATTCGGAAGTGTATTGATTGTTATCTTTTTCTATTTGATTAATTTGTTTTTGTAGATCAACATACAAATCAGATAAAACTTCTGAAATTTCAACTTGCTGACTTAATTTTTCTTCAGTGTTTTGTAGTGTCAATTCAATCTGATCTTGGTTACTTAAGCAAGATGTACTTATAGCTATAAATGGAAGTAAAAAT
This sequence comes from SAR202 cluster bacterium, assembly GCA_022447825.1. Taxonomy (GTDB): domain Bacteria; phylum Chloroflexota; class Dehalococcoidia; order Lucifugimonadales; family UBA826; genus AG-426-M11. Next base: position 34,052 of record JAKUTY010000013.1, on the reverse strand, counting down.
AAAAATAAAAATTGTTTCATTAATATATTAGTGTTGAATAATATCTATAATTTTATTATCGTTGAAAGTTACAATAATTAATAGGAAGAATTTATTTATGCCTAAAGATACTCAAATAGGTGGAATGTCTGTAGACAAACTAAACTACATCGACCAATTTCTTCAGGAAAATTATCTTGATACAAATAAATTTAATGGATTTGTAACTGGAATATTTAGAAAGCGTAAGTTGGTTCATTCTTCTGCATTAGGTTTTATGGATAAAGAATTAAATAAACCAATGAGTAGAGATACTATTTTTAGAATTTATTCTATGACTAAACCAATTACATCTGTAGCACTAATGCAATTGTATGAAAAAGGCTTATTTCAATTAGATGATCCAGTATCTAAATACATAGAGTCATTTGAAAATTTAAAAGTATATGTTTCTGGTGATCAAAGCAGTTTTGTTACTCAAGATACAGTCAGGCGCATGACAATCCATGATCTTTTGACACATCAGGCTGGCTTTACTTATGGATTAACCCGTATCACTGAAGTTGATGCAGCTTATCAAGATTTAGGATTGGTGTTTGCAGATGCCCCTATGCAAGAAAAAATCAAATTGTTAACTGAATTGCCTCTAGAATTTCAACCTGGCAGTCATTGGAATTATTCAATTGCTACTGATGTTTGCGGGTATTTAGTTGAGTTGTTTTCAGGTAAGTCATTAGATCAATATTTTTTGGATGAAATTTTTGATCCATTAAATATGATTGATACTTCATTTCATGTTTCTGACACTAAGATTGATCGTTTGGCAGCTAATTATGAATTTCAACCATTTGGACCTCCAATTAGGACTGATAACCCCATTTATGGTAATTTCACCACCCCGCCTCAGTTTTTGTCAGGTGGATCTGGTCTTCTTTCTACATTAGATGACTATTTACACTTTTGCCAAATGATATTAAATAAAGGGGTATATAAAGGTAAACGATTGTTAAGTAGAAAAACTATTGAATTAATGAGTCAAAATCATTTAATAGACAAGACTGATCCAAATTCTCAACTTTTGTGGTCAAATAGCGATTTACGTGAAAGAGGATTTACTGGTGGAAATGATGCGAGATATTACTGGAACCAAGGCGGTGTTGGGTTTGGTTTGGGATTTTCTGTATTAATTAATCCAGCGACTTCTCAAGCTGCAGGAAGTGTTGGAGAATTATCTTGGGGTGGATGGGCAAGTACCACATTTTGGATCGATCCCGTTGAGGATTTAATAGTAATTTTATTAACTCAACTATTACCATCAGACTCTTATAATGTACGAAGAGAGTTGAAATCTTTAGTTTATTCAGCTATCGAAGATTGAAGTGGTGACCCCAGCGGGATTCGAACCCGCGATTTCCGGCGTGAAAGGCCAGCGTCCTGGACCGCTAGACGATGGGGCCACTAAATATATATTCTAAAATGATAATCATTTATGTTCAACGATGAAAATACGAATTTTTTTATGGATATAAAGATAATTGTGTTAATCCTGCAGTTTCAGGAAAACCTGACATGATATTCATATTGTGAATAGCTTGTCCAGCAGCTCCTTTGACTAGATTATCTAAGCAGCTAATTACAACCAACCGGTTTGTTCTCAAATCTACTGTTGGGTATATGATGCAATCATTACTACCTAATGTATGTTTTGTCATCGGGGGTTGATCAACTACATGTGTGAAATTTTCATTTTCATAAAAACTTTTGTAGATTTCGATAATTTTAGATTTAGGATCAGAATTTTGTTGGATAAAATCCGATGATAAAGGGGCGTAACAGGTGGCTAAAATACCTCTGTTCATGGGGATTAAGTGAGGTATGAAAGTTAAACTAGATGGTTGATTCGCTAATTTGTCTAGCTCTTGAGCTATCTCAGGCATGTGTCTGTGTCCATCAACTCCGTAAGCTGAAAGGTTTTCGCTAACCTCAGAGAAATGCGTTTTTAATGATAAAGTTCTTCCAGCTCCTGAAACGCCGGATTTTGCATCAATAATGATATCAGATGTGATCGCATGATTTTTTAATGCAGGTGCTAAAGCTAGAATTGAAGCAGTTGGGTAACACCCTGGATTTGCTACAAGTGAGGTGTTTTTGATTTTTTGTTTGTATAACTCAGGTAACCCATAAACACTTTCTTTTAAAAGCTCAGGGGTGGGATGGTCTATTTGGTACCATTCTTTATAGGTTTTCAAATCTTGTAATCTGAAATCAGCACTGATATCTACAGCCTTGGTTCCGGATTTTACAATTGTGCTCAAAGCTTCAGCGCTAGCTGCATGAGGTAGGCCGGAGAATACAAAATCTACATCAGTTTCAATATCCTGAGTGATTGTTAAATTAATTTTAAATAAATGAGGAAAAACCTCAGATAATTTTTTACCAGCTCCACTTCTTCCTGTAACTGAAACTAATTCTATTTCAGGGTGATCGAAGGCTATTCTTGCAACTTCAGCTCCTGCATATCCAGTAACATTAATAATGCCAATTTTCATGAAATATCCTTTGAATTCAAGAATTATACAGTACGAAACTTTTAATTTATAACAGAATTGTTAAGATTTTTTTGACTTGAAAGGTTTTTTTCTTAATGGGTAACATGTTTTGCAAATTTCACATATCGTCCCATCGCAACCTCTTGCTGTACAGTGTCCTCTCCCATAAAAAATAAATTGTAAATGTAATTTGTTCCATTGGTTTTCAGGGAAAAGCTTTTTAAGATCATTCTCAGTCTGCACAACATTTTTTCCTTGAGTTAAACCCCACCTCTGAGCTAATCGGTGAATATGAGTGTCTACAGGAAAAGCAGGATAACCAAATCCTTGCGACATAACTACACTAGCAGTTTTATGACCTACTCCGGGTAAATTTTCCAAATCCTTGAAATTAGATGGAACTTGGCAATTATGATTTTTCACTAATATTTGGGATAGTAATGAAATATTATTAGCTTTAGTTTTAGATAATCCACATGGTTTAATAATATTTTGAATTTTGATTGTTGGTATTACTGCCATTGATTTGGGATTATTTGCTAGACTAAATAACTTTGGAGTGACTTGATTAACTCTTTCATCAGTACATTGAGCGCTAAGTAATACAGAAATTAACAATTCAAAATGATTCGAATGATTTAAGGGGATTGGTGTTTCAGGGTAGATTTCATTGAGTTTGTTTAGGATAAATTTTGCTCGATCTTTTTTAATCATTTGAGGATATTAAAAATTTTGTAGATTTTTTGCTGTTTCGTAATCTTTATATGCTTCTTGTTTCTTTCCTATGGACCAATAAGCCATTCCTCTATTAGAAAATGCGTACCAAAATTGATTATCTAGATCTATAGCTTGATTAAAGTCTTCAATTGCTTCATCCATTTTATTAATATCACTATAGGCCATTCCTCGATTATTAAAGGCATCTCTGTAGTCTGGATTTAGATCTATAGCTTGATTAAATGTGTCTATTGCTTTTTCAGGATTACCTAAGCTCCTGTAACAAATTCCCAAATTATTTAAAGCAGTCGGATGGTTAGATTCATTCTGAATAATATGTAAGTAATCTGAAATGGCTTCTAAATATTTACCTGAATCCAAGTATGCATTTGCTCTTAAAAAAATGGCTTTAAAGTCATTGTGGTTTTTTAGTATTTCTGTGTCTAGAGCACTGATAATGTCTTTGATGTGGTCTTGATCACTTTTTGCACTTAAGTCTGGGTTTCCTTGCCAATTATAGGTCAAAATTACTCCTGTTTTTTTGTTGCTTCACCAACTATGTTGGGTATTGTAAATGGAATTCCCACGTTTAAGTTGAAATAATCATATTGTATATCTGTGAAGTTTGAATTTTGGATATGTTCTAAGGTGTTTCTTCTTAAATGACACCCAGTAGTCGCAAATTTCCAAAATGGATCTAAAATAAATTGAAAAATTGTCCCAGATTTTGAGTTGGCTTTGATATGTTCATAAAAATAAAATTTTCCTCCGGGTTTTAATATTCTGTGTGCTTCATTAATTACTTTTTCAACGTCATCAACCATACACAAGACTAACGTACACAACACACTGTCAACAGAGTTACTGCTAACAGGTATGTCCTCACCAATTGTTGGAATGATTTTTACAGGGATTTTAATGTTATGAATTCTTTGTTCTAGTATTTTTCGCATATATTTATCAGGCTCTAAAATAGTGATTTTTTTAGCATGGTCAAAAAATAATAGATTTGCACCAGTTCCACCACCGATTTCTACTACCTCCCCTTCACATTTTGAAGTAGTTTGTTTACGATAAGGTATAACTAAGGGTTCGACTATCGAATTTAATACATCGTACCAGTTAGCAAAAAACCATTTAGAAATATTCATAGTAAAAATCATGACTTATTTAGATTATTTAAAGAACAATAACAGTTTAATTATTAAAGATAATTTTCTGTATTTCAATATTGTCACTAAATTTTCAAGTTCTAATGGAGTCGCACCTTTAAGTTCAGTTAATTCTGTTGAACAACATAATTTACTAATTACAAAGTCATTATTGATGACTATATTTTGGGTGGTTTCTGCTGTTATTGTAGCGTTGATTTTTAATTCTTTAGTCTCTGATTTATTTATAAAATCGATAGGTTTTTTTATATTGGGATTAATGGCGATTTATTTGATTTATGACCAATTTACAAATCAGATTCCTCATGTTTTGAAACTATCAATATATGGCAACTTTATTACTTTTGAATTGAAAGAACAGATGCCGGTTGAAATTTTTAATCAATTGAAAACAGAGGTTTTAAATTCTCATATTCCATTGAGGAAATATTGGATTGATTAATGAAGTTTTAAGTTAGGGACTACATCCATATCAAACGTTGGAGAAGTTCCATATTGTTTAATCCTATAATATGCAGCACTAGCTATCATTGCACCATTATCAGTGCATAAATATGGTTTAGGTGCAATCAAAGGAATATCGAGGTTTTGGGCCATTTTTTCCCTAAGTCTTGAATTAGCAGCAACTCCACCACCCAGTAATACCCCTTTAGCCTCAAAATTTTTAAGAGCTCTCGATATATTTCTAATTAGGGTATCTACTATAGCTTCTTGGAAAGCAAATGAATATTCAGAAACTATTTCATTATTTGGAGCATTAAAATCTGTGTGAGGATAAATGTTTTCTTTAATAGCTCGATTTACAACTGCAGTTTTTAATCCACTTAAACTAAAATCTAACGAGTCTTTTATTTCAGGGCGTGGAAATGGATCTAGATTGCCATTAGCAGATTCGGCTTCCTTTTGGATTTCTGGTCCTCCGGGGAATCCTAATCTCAGTACTCTAGCTGTTTTATCAAAAGCTTCTCCTGCTGCATCATCACGAGTTTTTCCAATAATTTCATAAGTTAAGTGGTTTTTCATCAATACCATTTCTGTGTGACCACCAGATGCAATAAGGCAAATTAGGGGAAATCCAACTTCTTTATCAGGGTTTTTATTATCTAACCAACCAGAATATATGTGTCCCTCGAGATGATTAATAGGCATGACTGGTTTATCCCAAGCCAACCCTAATCCTTTTGCTGCATTTACTCCAACTAATAGTGATCCGGCTAATCCCGGGCCATTTGTTACTGCTATACAGTCTATTTCTTTATGGGTAAGTCCGGACTCATATAAGGATTCGTTAATAGTAGGAATAATAGTTAAAAAATGTTCTCTAGATGCTATTTCAGGAATGATTCCACCATATTTTTCATGCATATGTACTTGAGAAGCAATAATATTTGATTTTATGGATTGACCATCTTTTACAATAGAAATTGCAGTATCATCACAGGATGTTTCTATACCTAATATGTTCATTTACTAATAGAGTCTTTAAGAGTTTTTATAGAAGTTTTAATATCATTATCATCATTATAAATAGCACTCCCAGCTACTACAATGTCAGCACCTGCTTGCAAAACACTGTCAATCGTATTCGAGTTTATGCCTCCATCAACTTGAATTTTAGTTTTTAAATTTGAATTATTGATAATAGATTTAGTAGATTTAATTTTTTTAATAGAAGATGGTATGAATTTTTGTCCGCCATATCCTGGATTAACTGACATTATTAAAATTTGATTTATTTCGTTTAAGTAATTTTGGACATCAGTTAATTTTGTTTCTGGATTAATGGCTATTGAACATTCAACATTAAGGTCTTTGAGTTTATCTAGGGTTTCATCAAAGTTTTTTGTTGATTCATAATGAATAGTTATAGAATCAGCTCCAGCAATAATTAAATCTTCAAAAAATCTGTCGGGGTTGATGACCATCATATGAATATCTATTGGTAATTGAGTGATTTTTCTAATGTGAGAAACAATAATTGGGCCGAATGTAATTGGTGGTACAAATTGTCCGTCCATTATGTCAATGTGAAACCCGTCAATACCATTGTCTTGAGCAGTAGAAATCTGATTTTCAAGTTGTGCTAAATCAGCGGTCAAGATAGATGGGTAAATTTTAAATCTATTGTTTTTCATTCAATTGTTGTCTTGCTAAATTGATTTGAGATAATACATTTTTGGTAGCTGTGCCCCCATAACTAGTTCTGGAGTCTACAGAAGTTTGGATATTAATTTCGAGAACATCCTCTTGGAATAAGGCGGAGAATGTTTTGTAGTCATTCATTGTGAAATTTGAAATTGACTTCCCAGTACTTAAAGAATGATCTGAAATTGAACTAGCAATTGAATATGATTCTCTAAAGTCCAAACCTTTTTCAACAAGATAGTCAGCAATATCAGTTGCTAAAGACAAGCTTTCATTTGCTGCTGAAGTAAGATTTTCTGCGTTTAACTTTATATCTTTAAGCATCATATTGAATATTTTTAATACAGAAGTTACCGTATCGTATGAATCAAATAATCCATTTTTATCTTCTTGTAAATCACGATTATATGCTAGGGGTAATCCTTTCAGAATTGTAAATAAAGATACAAGATTTCCTATGGTTCTTCCTGATTTACCTCTAGAAATCTCGGCAAAATCTGGATTTCTTTTTTGGGGCATTATGCTACTTCCGGTAGTGAAATCATTAGACATTTGTATAAAGTTGAATTCTGAAGAAGACCAAAGTATTAATTCTTCAGAAAATCTAGATATATGGGTAATAAATACACTTGAAGCAAATAAAAATGAAAGAATAAAATCCCTATCTGAAACTGCATCAATACTATTAGAAGTGATTTTAGAAAAATTAAGCTGTTCTGCCACAAAATCTCTGTTTATAGGATGAGGGGTACCAGCTAGTGCAGCACTACCCAAAGGCATATTGTCTGCTTCTTCAAAAACATAAGTGAATTTCTGAATATCTCTCTTAAGCATTTCGTAATATGCCAAGAAATGATGAGCTAACAATACAGGTTGAGCTCTTTGTAAGTGAGTGTATCCTGGCATGATTATGTTCGTAGATTTTTGGGCTAAGTCAACAATAGTTTCTTGTAATTCTTTAATTAAATCATTGATTTCAGTACATGCGTCTTTAACAAACATTCTAGTGTCCAGAGATATTTGGTCATTTCTTGATCTGGCAGTGTGGAGTTTCCCTGCTACAGGCCCAATTTTTTCATGAAGACGACTTTCTACATTCATATGAATATCTTCAAGTGTATAATCCCATGGGAAAGAGTCGGATTGGATTTCTAGTAAAATTTGATCAAGGCCTTCGACAATTAGATTTTTGTCTTGTTGGGTAATAATATTTTGCATAGCAAGCATTTCAGCATGTACTTTACTGCCTTTAATATCATATTCGTACAAACGTATATCTAAATCTAATGAAACTGTAAAATCTCCTACTTCATTAGATAATCTTTTTATGAATTTTTGTGAATTCTTTTTACTCATTTCTATATATTATGTTTTATTATGGAACTGTATTCACATATTTTAACTTAGTTATTCAATCTACAAATTTAAATGGTTCAATTCAATAATAATTTAAACCAAATTAATCAAGATTTTTTTTGCGTAATCGATTTGGAAACCACAGGAACTGATCCTCTTACAGATCAGATTATTGAGGTCGGCGTACTAGTATTCAAAGGTGATGAGATCATTAATTCATTTGAATCATTGGTTAAATCTAGTCGGCCTATCCCACCTTTTGTAACAGAATTAACGGGGATTTCAGATTTTGACTTAATAGATGCTCCAGAATTTGATTCGATTTCGGAGGTTTTAACTGACTTAATTAAAAATTTACCAATTGTTGGGCACAATGTTAATTTTGATTTGGGATTTCTTAAGAATTACGGTTTGAGTTTTGATAATTTGGTTTTTGATACTTTAGACTTAAGCTACGTTTTTTTCCCAAAATCACCTAGTTATTCTTTGCAATCATTAAAAAATGAATTTAAGTTTTCTGTTCAAGAAAGCCATCGAGCTCTTGCAGATTGCCAATCAACAATGCATTTATTTAATGAAATAGTAAATCATGCCAAATTATTACCTTCTTCAATAATTGGGCGATTGTCACAGGTGGCAAATAGTAGTAATTGGATAGATCCTTCATTTTTTCAGTATGTTTTGATTAATTCTGTTAAAGATCAAAAAATGAATAAAAATTCACATTCTGGATCAAATAAACTTGATAATGAAGATAATAAATTACAAATCGAAGAAATTTTTTCAACCAATGCAAAGTTCTCACAATCTTTACAAGGTCTCGAATATAGAGCTCAGCACAACCAAATGGCTTTAAATGTTCAAAAAGCACTAGAAAATAAAAAAAATCTGATTGTTGAAGCAGGCACTGGTGTAGGAAAGTCTTTGGCTTATCTAATACCAGCTATAAATTATTCAATTAATTCAAATGAAAAAATTGTGATTTCTACTAATACTATTGGTCTTCAAGAGCAATTAATTGATAAAGATTTGCCTCTTGTTATGAATATTTTAGGTTTGAATACAGATGATGATACTAATTTCTCTTTATTGAAAGGTCGATCTAATTATTTATGTTTACAAAAGTTTGAATCCCAGGTTTCATTACAAACTATTGATACAAATTCTGGGATTTTAATGTCAAAAATCATTGTTTGGTTGCATTCTTCTAATTCGGGAGACCTCAATGAAATGAATATCAGTAGATCTGATCATAGGGCTATATTAAATAAATTTAATGCAGAGAAATCTTTGAGATGTATGGGCTTAGAAGGCCAGTGCTTTTTGAGGCAGGCTAGAAATAAAGCTAACGAATCGAATGCCATAATTGTAAATCACTCACTATTGATGTCAGATTTGATTTCAGAAGGGTCAATCCTTCCTCCTTATGAAAATTTAATAATTGATGAGGCTCATCATATTGAAGATCAAGCTTCATCTGCCTTTGCTTTCTCAATTAATAGAACGTTGGTAAATGATTTACTCAGTGATTTTGTTGGCTCTGAGAATATTTATGAACGTCTTAGAAGAGTTTTTACTAGAGATTCAAATCCTGTAGCTATAAATGAATTGGGGATTTTAGATGACAATACTCAAAATATTGTCCGTCGACTACAGGAAAATTTTGCTTCTTTATTTTCAATAGGTTTTCTTTCACAGCATTTAGAAATAAGTAAATTTAAATCAGATAAAATTCGTGTTTCTGCAAATCATCAAATTAATAATTGGGAAGATTTGGCGGATCTCTCAGATAACTTAATAGTTTTATTGGAAGAATTTTTAAATGTTTTAAATGATTTGATTAAAACTTTGGAAACAAAAATTAATTTGATTGGAATCACTGAATATTTGGGAATCACTGAAGCTTCATATTCAAATGCTAAATCTTTAACAAGCCACTTATTAGAATTTTTCTCAGAAAATCAAAAACATTTTGTTTATTGGATTCTCTCAGATTCTAGTAGGGAAACTTCTAGTTTTAATGGGGCTCCTTTTGTGGTTGGTGATATTTTATATAAAGAATTATTTTCTCAAAAAGAATCTGTAGTTCTCACTAGTGCAACTTTGACATCAGATGAGAAATTTGAACATATCAACTTTAGAACTGGATTTCATCCTGATGAATCTTTAATTTTGGGATCGCCATTCGATTATCAAAGTTCAGCACTATTACTTATACCAAATGATATACCTGATCCTCGAAATACTAATTATTTAGAATACGTAGCTAGTGCTATAAAAATCATTTGTGAAAAAGCCCCAGGCGGTGTGTTAGTACTTTTTACTTCATACTCAGCACTAAATACAGTCTATGATCTCATTAAGAAAGAAAAAAGCCTTAATAAAAATTTGTTAGCTCAGGGAATTCATGGTTCTCCTCGTAACTTACTGCAAATAATTAATAGTGACAATGAATCATTGATTTTGGGAACAAGTTCATTTTGGGAAGGAGTTGATTTGAAAGGCTCTGCGTTAAATTCATTAGTTATTACTCGATTACCTTTTGATGTTCCCTCTGATCCGATATATCAAGCACGATTTGAAAATTACGCGAATGGTTTTAATGAATTTGCTGTACCCAATGCAATCATGAAATTTAGACAAGGTTTTGGACGACTAATCAGATCTAAAGATGATAAAGGTGTAATTGTAGTTTTAGATAATAGAATTGTTAAAGCTCCATATGGAAAAAGATTTGTAAAATCTTTACCCAACGTACCTGTATCTCACACTTCAATACATGATATGGGCAGTCTTATTACTCAATGGTTTAATCATGATACTGAACAGTAAATCTAAATATGATTTGGAATCTACTCTTTATAGCGGACAATCTTTTTTATGGGATCCAATTCAAGATGAAAATTTAAAAACTCATGAAGTTATCTTAAACAAAACTCGTTATCGAGCTCGCCAAATTTACGATCAAGTTGAAATGGTATATCCCCTACATCCTAATGAAACTCAAATAAAAGTTTTAGAAAATTATTTGAGAGTTGACGACGATTTAAGTGAAATATACAAATCAATTCAATCAGATAATTATTTATTGTCCGCATTTAATAAATTTGAAGGATTACATTTATTAAGACAAGACCCTTGGGAATGCCTTGTTACTTTTATTTGTTCTAGTAATAACAATATGAAGCGAATCAAATTAATGCTAAGAAAATTAATAAATTCTAGTGGTAATACTCTTAACGACTCTTTTGGAGAATATAAAACTTTTCCTACTCCATCACAAATTATAGATGCTGGCGAAGACAATTTGAGATCTATGGGATTTGGGTATAGGGCGAAATACATTTTCGAAACTTCTAAAATTATCCTTAAAGATAATATAGATTTGAAGAAATTAAGATCTCAAAATTATTATGACAACTTAAATCAGTTAACAATGTTTCCTGGAGTTGGAGATAAAGTTGCTAATTGTGTAATGTTATTTTCATTAGATAATTTGAATGCTTTTCCGGTAGATGTTTGGATTAATCGAGTTTTAAGAGAAACGTACTTGAATGATAATGTTAATAAAATTCATGATTCGAAATTAAGAAGTCATTTTCAAGATTATTTCGGAGAAAATTCTGGATATATCAACCATTATTTATTTCATAGTAGAAGAAACGATGATTAAAAATTATTTTAATATGTCAATTGAATTATTTGGTGAATCAGAAATTATTTTTCTCACAGGATAGTTAATATCAATGTTTTCTCTATCAAACCTTTCATGGATTCTTTTAATGAGTTCACTTTTTAGTGTGAAAGTAGATAGCCTATCAATAGCTTGTATGTATACAAAGAAATCAATATTTGAGTCACCAAAATTAGAAAAACCAAAAAATGGAGGGACATGTTTGATAGATAAGTTAGATTCATTAATTAAAGCTGTTGCTTCTTCTAATACGAACATCTCTACATTTTTAAGGTTTGATTCATAGCTGACACCACACTCCACTAGTACATTCATTGCAGGAGTTGGGCTGTAATAATTTGTAACAACACTATCTGCCATTTTTGAATTCGGAATAATAACTAAGTTATTATAAATACTTCTTATTTTAGTACTTCTCCATCCTACTGATTCAACATATCCTGAATTGCCATCATCAAGTTCAATAAAATCTCCTGGACGTAACCCCCCATCTGTTACAACGAAGGTGCCTGCAAAAAAGTTGCTAAGTGTTGGTTGTACAGCAAGTGCTACGGCTAGTCCACCAATTCCTAACCCAGCCAAAATTGGACTGACTGATATTCCTAAATTATCTACTGAAACTAGAAATCCTACCGAATAAATTGCTAAAGGAAGAATTCTTCTGACTATTGGAAGTAAATTGTCATCGAGTTTTGTAGCAGTCTTTTTTGAAATATTAACTACATACCAAAATATAGATCTGTCCCCTACTCTTGCTAATAATGTTGTGAAAAATATTATTAACCCAACTTGCCAAATATTTTTGGCAAATACTCTTGTCTCCATGAGTGGTTGTACTAATTGATCGTCAGTAGTGATTATGACTAGATAACTTGAGTAAATACATGTCAATAAAATGACAAAAATTAGAGGCAGCCTACATTCTCGGACTATTACAGTGATTAAACTGTTATCAGTCTGTTTTTTTATTATTGTCCTAATTATAAATAACAATAATAGAGCTATGAATACAGACAACCCTATTATTATTGCTACAGTAATTGAGGCTCTGAGTAAAGATTCAGAAATTATCATATAAAAACCTGTAAGGGTATTATATATCTATTGCAGAGTAATTTATAAAAATGTGGAATAATTTCCTTGACCTTATGTAGTATCAATTTCATAATTTGATACTGTAATTTATTCAAAGAGAAATAATATGGACTTTCAAAAAGATTCCTATGGAAACGAGCTTAGATTAAAAGCAATTGAAAAATTTGATTTGATTTCTAACCTTGAACAATTAGAAGAATTTAAATCTGAACTTTTAGGAAGAAAAGGTTCAATTACTGATTTGATTAAAAATATTTCTACTCTTCCATCAGATCAAAAAAAAGATGCTGGTAAAAATGCAAATTTAATCAAAATATTTTTTCAAGATTTAATTCAAGAAAAGTTTGATGACTACACTTCTACAGATGCTGAAGAATCTAATCCTACTTTAGATTTTAGTCTTCCTGGTCGTCGTAAATCTCACGGTTCTTTTCATCCCACCACGGTAGTTGTGAGAGAAATTACAAAAGTTTTTACTGAAATGGGATTTGATTTAGCAGAGGGTCCTGAAGTAGAACTTGATGAGTATAATTTCCAGAAATTAAATATACCTATAGACCATCCTGCTAGAGATATGTGGAATACTCTTTGGGTTGATACAACAAGTGATGTCAATATCCAACCATTATTACTTAGAACACATACTTCCCCAATGCAAATTAGATTAATGGAAAAACAAAATCCTCCAATTCGAGTAATTGTTCCTGGAAAAACCTATAGATATGAAGCAACTGATGCCACTCATGAATGGCAATTTTGTCAGGTAGAGGGTTTAGTTGTGGACAAAGGAATTACTTTTGCACATTTAAAATCTACTTTAGAAGAATTTGCTCAAAATATGTTTGGACAGAAACGGAAAGCTAGATTTAGATGTGATTTTTTCCCTTTTGTTGAACCTGGCGCAGAAGTCTCTATTGATTGCTTTAAATGTGATGGTGATCGTGATGGTTGCAAGGTTTGCAGTTTTACAGGATGGATAGAAATAATGGGTGCAGGTATGGTTCACCCTGAAGTTTTAAAAGGTGTTGGGTATGACCCTGAAATATATTCTGGTTTTGCATTTGGAATGGGTGCTGAAAGGATTTCAATGTTGAGAAATGGGATAGATGATGTGCGATTATTTTACTCTAATGATTTAAGGTTTTTAAAACAGTTTTCTTAGGATTAACATGAAAGTACCAGTATCGTGGTTAAAAAAATATATTAATCTAGATGGTATAGATATTAATGATTTGTCTCATTTGATGACTATGGCAGGAACGGAAGTATCCTCTATAGACATTGTTGGTGAACATTGGGACGCAGAACATCTTTTAGTAGGTGAAATTATTGATATCAAACCTCATCCTGATGCTGATAAATTAAGATTACCAACTATTAAACTTTCTGATTCAGAGACTCGTACAGTTGTATGTGGTGCGCCTAATTTGTATGTTTCTCAAAAAATTGTTTTTGCAAAAGAAGGTGCCTATCTGTTCAATCCAAGATCTAATAATCACGAAGTATTGAAATCAGCCAAAATTCGTGGTGTTGAGTCTTCTGGTATGGTTTGTTCTTCTTTAGAATTAGGTTTGGGAGAAGATCATTCAGGAATTTTAGAATTAGATTCATCTATTCCAATTGGTACTCCTGTAAAGAACTTACTCTCTGATGTAATTATCGAAACTGAACTCACTCCAAATAGACCTGATTGTCTGTCAGTTATTGGAACTGCTCATGAAATGGCTGCAATCACTAAACAAAATGTTGTTTATCCTGTCACTAGTTATTCTCCTTCAAATAAAAAAATCGAAGATTTTATTGAAATTGACATAATTGATAGTGAGTTGTGTTCACGATATATGGGAACAGTAATTGAAAATGTAAAAATTCAAGAATCTCCCGATTGGCTCAAAGATGCCTTAATTAAAACTGGCCATAGGCCAATAAATAATGTTGTTGATATAACAAATTTTGTCATGTTGGAATTTGGACAGCCATTACATGCTTTTGACTACAAAAAAATTCCAAATAAAAAAATTTTGGTTCGTCCATCTAAAGATGGCGAAAAAATTGATACTTTAGATGGCGAAAATAGAACTTTAAAATATCCTATGTTGGTGATCGCAGACGATTCTAAACCAATAGCATTAGCTGGAATTATGGGAGGCTCAAATACTGAAATAGATTCTAATACTACTGATGTATTTCTTGAGGCTGCAAATTTTAGTGCTTCAAATACTAGATTCACACGAAATGCGTTGAATATTAATACAGAAGCATCATATAGGTTTGAAAGATATCTTCGCCCAGAAATTGCTGAGTTAGCTTTTGATAGAGCAATTTCATTGATTCAAGAAATAACAAGTGGTGTTCCTTTATCTAATCATATAGATATCTATCAGAGAACTACAGATGATTTAAAAGTAGCTTTTAAATTAGAGAATCTTAATAAATTACTTGGCACTCAATTTGAATTACCTGAAATATTAAATATATTCGAATCTTTAGGGTGCTTAATTGAAATCAAATCTTCGGGAACAATATTTGTGACACCTCCTATATGGAGATCAGATATTAAAATTGAAGCAGATTTGATTGAAGAATTTGCTAGAATTTATGGTTATGATCAATTACCCACAGCAAAAATAAATTCAATTATTCCTGACCGTGATGATAGTACTTATATTAATTTTCGTGAAATAATTAGAGATACTTTAGTCTATTCAGGTTTTAATGAAACGATTTCTTATGCGGTAGTTAATGGTGCAAAATTGACTGAAACTACTGAAATTTCTTCTGAAATTTTTGTTAAGGTCCAAAACCCTATGGATTCTACTAAAAATGTTTTGAGACCTAATTTAAGGGTAAACATATTAGATACCCTTTCCAATAATCGAAGATTAAACCAATCAGATCCTATTCAGATATTTGAAATAGGTCGAGTATTTGGAGAGTATAAAAAGTTTAACTCACAAATCATGCCTGATGAAAATGATCAATTAATTGCTGTTTTATCCGGTAAAAGAAATCAAGAAAACTTATGGGACAAAACACATGAATCTGTAGATTTTTATGATGCAAAAGGAGTTTTAGAGGACTTATTCGAAGCTACCAAAATAGTATTTCAATTAGAAGAGTGTGACGAGGGTTTTTTTGCTAAGGGTAAAGCTGCAAAAATTTTAATTAACAATTCTCATGTTGGTAATATTGGTGAAATTTCTCAACATTCTTTATCTCATTTTGATTTGAATGAATCTGTAGTAATGATAGAAATATTTTTGGAAGAAATCCTTAAAAAAGCTAATCTTTTAGAACATCAATATACGAGGCCTAGTAAATTCCCATCCTCTGAAAGAGATATAGCTTTATTGGTGAATAACTCTATTCAAGCTGATCAGATAACCCAGATGATTTCAAAAAACTCATTAGTTGTTGATACTTTTATTATAGATTTGTATGAAGGAGAAGAGCTTCCTGAAAACACAAAATCTATGACTTTTAAAATTGTTTTTCAATCATATGAAGCTACTCTTTCTACGAATGATATTGATAAGGCTCAACAGAAAATTCTCAAATCATTAAAACATCAATTAAATATAGATCAAAGATACTGATATGAGACAAAACCATTACCATGCAGACATGATTAGTGTTGAAGAGGCAAGAGAGAAAATCCTTGAGAATTTTTTTGTCCTGAATAGTGAATCTATCTCTATCTTAGATTCTTTGGGATTAGTAGTCACCGAAGATGTAATCTCACCTTTAAACATTCCGCCTTTCAACAATTCCGCTATGGATGGATATGCTGTAATTGCTTCAGATACTGAATTAGCATCTGATGAACATGTTGTAAATTTAAAAATATTAGAAACGATTAAAGCTGGATCTGTTCCTTCTCTAAAGGTGATTAAGGGCAGTGCCTCACGAATAATGACAGGGGCTCCAATTCCTGAAGGCGCAGATTCAATAATTCCCTTTGAAGATACTACAGAATTAGATTGGAATATAAATTCTGATAAGTCTTTTGTCGGAATTAAAATTCCAGGAGATGTTGGTGCAAACTTCAGGCAATTAGGAAAAGATTTATCGGTGGGTGAAATTGTTGTAGAGAAATTTTCTACGCTTACCCCTTCATTGATTGGATTATTGGCTTCAGTGGGATTTGAAAAGATTAATATTATTCGTAAGCCAGTAATTTCTATTTTGTCTACAGGTGATGAGTTGGTAGAGCCAGGTCAATCAATACAACAGGGACAAATTTTTGATAGTAATACTTATTCTATTTATTCTTCAGTTCTACAGTTAGGAGCTATACCAAAAATTATTGGAATAGCGCGAGATAATAGAGGATCCGTAATAGATATGATTGAAAAATCTCTACATTCAGATTTTGTAATCTCTTCAGCTGGTGTTTCTAAAGGAGATTATGATGTTGTAAAAGATGTCATGGGTGAGATGGGTAACCTTAATTTTTGGAGCGTTAATATGAGGCCAGCTAAACCTTTAGCATTTGGGAAATTAAAAAACGATAATTCATTTGTTCCAATAATAGGATTACCAGGAAATCCGGTAAGTTCGCTTGTAGCATTTGAACAATTTTGTCGTCCAGCCATTCGAAAGATGATGGGTAAATCAATTGATGATAGAAAAATTATTCGAGCAAAATTAACTGATTCGATTGAAAATTACGATTCTAGAAGAGTTTATGCTCGAGTAATAGTGGAATCAACGAATGGGATTTTTACTGCCACCACTACGGGTGACCAGGGATCTAACATATTGACTTCAATGGCAAAAGCTAACGGATTGGCTATTTGTCCTGAAGACATTCCTGAAATTTTACCTGGTCAAGAAGTTGATGTAATTTTATTAGATAATTCTATTCATTTAAATTAATTGTTCTAGTAGTTAAACAAAGCTATAATACTTATCAATTTGTTTCATAATAAGGAGAATGTTTATGCCAGAATCACTCGTCCACTTTAAAGGCAAGATTGTTTCTGCAAAAGATGCTAATGTCAACATAATGACTCATGCTCTTCATTATGGGACAGCTGTTTTTGAGGGGATTAGGGGTAATTGGAATGATGATGAACAAAAAATGTTTGTTTTCAGAATGCATGAACATTATGTTAGATTGCTCCAGGGAGCAAAAATGTTGATGATGGATATTCCATATTCTGCAGATGATTTATGTGATATCACAATAAATTTGATTCAAAAATCACAATATAAACAAGATCTTTACATAAGGCCATTGGTGTACAAAAGTGAAGAGCTAGTTGCTAACTTGAAATTACAAGAATTAGGAAGTGATTTTGCACTTATGATGGTTCCCTTTGGAGCATACCTAGAGTCTGATGGGGCCTTGAGATGTTGTACGTCTTCATGGAGAAGAGTTGATGACACCATTATTCCTCCTAGAGTAAAAATATCAGGTCATTATGTGAACAGTATTCTTGCAAAAACTGAAGCTACTTTAGCTGGCTTTGATGAAGCGATTATGTTGACTCAAGATGGTTATGTATCTGAAGGTTCTGGAGAAAACTTGTTCTTGATTAACCAAAATACTCTTGTGACACCACCTGTTTCAGATAATAATTTAACAGGAATTACTAGAGATTCTGCAATCAAAATTGCTAAAGAAGAATTAGGCCTTCAGATTTTAGAAAGAAGAATTAGAAGAAGTGAATTATATTTTGCTGATGAAGTGTTTCTTACAGGTACTGCAGCACATATCCAAAGCGTTGGCCAGCTTGATAACAGAGATATTGGAGATGGATTGCCTGGTAAAATCTCTACTCAGATTAATGAAGTTTATCAATCTGCTATTCGTGGCAATAACAGTAAATACAGAAATTGGTGTACAGAAATAGAAGTTTAATTACTTGAATTCATGCAATTCTAATTTGTTTAATCCCTCTGCCGGGTAGAAGTTTCCTGACTTTAACTCTTTGATTAAATCTGTTTTAGATTTGATCTCATTTTGAAATACTGTACAACTTTTCCCAATTCCTTGTATCGAATGTGCGTCGCTCCCACCTGTTCCTGGCTTATTGAGGATTTTAGCTATTTCTAAAGTGAATTTGTTTTCTTCAGGTGTATTTGCACCGTTTGTTACTTCAATAAAATCAACTATAGAGAAAAGCTCATGAGTGGCAGCTTCTTCTGCTGTTTGAGGTAAATGAGTCCAATCTTTAAATAATAAGTTTGTGTTATATGGTGGTTTGTTAAAAAAATTGCGCATTGGGTGAGCTGATATAAGTACTCCTCCAACTTTATCAATTGCTTCTCTCAGTACATAAGGATTATGGGTTCCTGGAGCGTGAGCATCCATTCCTATAGCAATAATATGTCCCATATCAGTGTTAACTTCTAATCCCGTGATGACATTTAGTGATGTGTTGGGAAAGTTTTCCTCAATCATTTTTTCTGTCCATCCGCCACCATGTTCACTTAAGTGCACTCCTTGTAAACCTATTCTGCTAGCTTCGGATATTAATTGTTCTGTTAAAAGGCTACTGTCAGAGCTACCTTTTACTGTATGTACATGAAGATCAACTGTAAACATAATTTTCCTAATTAGATGAAAGTATGGGAATTAGCCAACCAAATATAGCATCAAAAGTAATTAAAATCCCGAGAAAACTTCTCCAGTATTTTGGTGAAATTATATATATAAAAATAAAACTGATCAGGCTAAATCCAATAATTACAAATGTGTAAATAATATTTGGACTTCCTAAAAATTTTATTGAAATCTGAGAATCTATAAATATGAATATAAATCCAAAAATTACACCAAAAATTGCCATTGTAGGATTTAAAAAAATAATTATAGGGTATATAACTTTTGAAGCAGTTGTATCTTTGAATAAATCTACAACCCAAATTACATTATTTCTGTACATTTGAAATATAACAAAACACCCAACACTAATTAGTATAGATGCAAACAGCAATCCTGATGCTATTCCTGCAATCACAACATCCATTATTCTATTTTTCCTGAATTAACTACTATTGAATCAAGTCCATTTTTCATATTGAGTAATAGATTAATTGCGGTGGCAGTCTCTTTATTTGGAGCCCGATAAAACAATGTAGGCCCAGCTCCACATAAAACTGTCTCTTCCCCTACTAATGTATTAAATACCTTTCTTTTTTCAGATAATTCGGGGAATATTTTGTCAGCAATATTATTAAACCCATTAAACATGAGCTCGTTGGGTAGATCTGAATTATTCCTAAGTCTAGCCTCAAGTTTTCTAGTTAGGCCACCATTTGTAAAAGTATCTAATGTTAGAGATTCATACATGTGTTTTGTTTTGTTTTTATGTTTATGTTCAGAGAACAGTAAAACAAACCACATCAATGGAGATTCTTTTATTTTTCTGACATTTTCTCCTCTGTCATTAATTACGCATAAACCTTTTTCTAAAAAATAAGGAACATCTGAACCTATTTCAGAACCAATTAACATCATTTCTGTTTTGTTGAGATTCAATTGCCAGATATCATTTAATGCTATTAATGTAGTTGCAGCATTACTGCTTCCCCCTCCTAATCCTGAGGCAAGGGGGATGTTTTTTATTAATTTCACATCAATTCCATTATCCAATTTAAATTTTTTTTTGATCAAAGATATCGTGTTAAGAATGGAATTTGATTTTTGATCTAAGGCGAAATTTGAATCAAAAGTTACTGATTTAGAACTACTAAATACTATTTCATCTTTTAATGATATATCAGTAACTAAAGAAATTATGTTGTGAAAATTATCCTGCCTTTTGTTTAAAATTTCTAAAGTCAGATTAATCTTTGCTGGGGAATATAACTTCAATGTATTCATGATTTTTGTGTTTCAATGAATTTTCGAAAAAGTGATACCCATTCATTAACTGACAATTTTTCGGGACGAATTGTAGGATTTATTTCAGCCATACTTAGTAATGTTTTTGAATAAGACATTGTTATATCTAATCCATTTGAAAGTGAGTTATGTAATTGTTTTCTAGGAGCTGAAAAGCCTGCATAAAGGAAGCTTTTATACGATTCTAATTGTTCTAAATTAATAAGAGGGTTATCTAATAATTCAATTTTGATTACTGATGACATCACTTTAGGAGGAGGTCTAAATGATGTAGGTCGAACAGTAAAAAGGTTTTTAGTGGTTGCAAATGATTGGAAAAATGCACCTAAGAAACCTAATTTGTTATCTCTACCACAGATATTATTTGCTACTTCTTTTTGAAGCATTATTACAGATGTTTTGGGTGGATAAGGGCTAGTTAATAATGATGTCAGGATATGCGTTCCCGAATTATATGGTAGGTTAGAAATCAATTTGTAAGAATTTCCTAAAAGATTAGTGATTTCTGGACTTAAATTGTTGGCATCAGATTCTATTATTTGTACATTAGGATAATCATCAAATATTTTGAGAGGTCCATTGATTAAGTCGTTATCTATTTCTAAAGCAATTATATTAGCTTTTGATTTCACTAAAATTTTTGTTAGAGAACCTTTTCCTGGACCTATTTCTAGTATTTTGTCATTTTCGTTTAGACAAGAGTGGGCAACAATTTTGTTGATGATACTTTTATCATGCAAAAAATGTTGGCCGAATTTTTTTTTAGCTACAAATGAAGTATCCATAATGTATCCGCTTATGGGCCGAGCACCTATTTTCGTTCAGTCGTGACAACATAAACAAGTTTAACAACTCAAAACAAGTTACCCTACGGCACCCAAAACTTACCGTTTACCGCTGCTTTCTTCCGAACCTGACGGGGTTCACAGAGTTTTGCCGCGTAGGACCTATCTATCAACATTATTAAACCTACAAAGAGGTTGTTTCGTTTCAGCTCTCTAATAGGAATTCAGTCTCGCTAGAGCGGTTTGCGAGTACAGGGCACCGCTAACTCCCCACCTAGCACGACCCTAATAAATATTAGGTCAGGAAATAGTGGGTGTCAACGAATGGTGGGGGAGGAGGGACTCGAACCCACACGCCTTTCGACACTAGTTCCTAAGACTAGCGCGTCTACCATTCCGCCACTCCCCCAGAGTTTATATATTATACATTGCTTTAACTCTTGGATGAGGGCCTATGATTTTTTGATTGGTTTCTTGTTCTAGAATGTTTTGTAGATGTTTTTTTGAAGTTAGTTTGTCTTTTAAATCTGTTAGATTTATGTAATTGTTTTGGTGAATCAAATACTTTCATATCACCGTAATTAAAGTCTTCTAGAAATCGTTTCTCTATATTTTCTCCCAAGACTTTCTCTATACGTTTTACCATCCCCGAATCTTCAGGTAGCATAAATGTATAAGCTTCACCTTCTTTAGAAGCTCTTCCGGTTCTGCCAATTCTATGAATATATGTATCTACAGTTGTAGGCATGTCATAATTGATTACGTGAGTCACATTCGAGACATCAATTCCTCTAGAAGCAATATCAGTTGCAACTAAAATGTCATATTTTCCTTGTTTAAACCCATTCATTGATTGCATTCTTTTATTTTGAGACATGTTGCCTTGTAGGGCGACAACTCTAAAATTGTTTTTATCTAAGTCAGCAAAAACTTTTTTAGTTCTGAATTTTGTCCTAGTAAATATTAGTATTTGGCCAGTGGCAGTAGAATTCAGAATTTTCAATAACGCATCTTTTTTCATCTTTTCATTGATTGGGTATAAATGATGAGAAACTGTTTGAGCTGGTTTAATGGTCCCGATCTGAATTGTTTCTGGGGAGTCAAAGATTTTGTCCGTTAATTGTTTGATAGGCTTTGGCATAGTAGCTGCAAACAATAAGGATTGGTGTTTTTTGGGAAGATATGTAAGTATTTTTGTGATATCAGGAAGAAATCCCATATCAAACATAGTATCAGCCTCATCCAAAACTAACATTTCTAAATCATTTAGATGTAAAGATTTTTCTTTCAGATGATCTAATAACCTTCCAGGACATGCTATTAGTATATCCACGCGACGCTGTAATCTTGTGACTTCGGGTTTTTTATTTACTCCCCCATATACTGTCAGACTTTTTAATTTGGTATATTTTGATAACTGTTGAACAGTTTCATTTATTTGATCGGCTAACTCTCTAGTGGGTGCAATTATTAAAGCTTTGATACTTTGGCCGTCAGAATTGATTAATTTTTGAAGAATTGGAATTGTGAATGCTGCAGTTTTTCCTGTACCGGTTTGTGCGAGTCCTAAAACATCCCTACCCTTTAATGCAACAGGAATAGTCCGTTCTTGGATAGGTGTAGTAGTTTCATAGCCAACAGATTCGATAGCATCCAAAATTCTAGATGAGATATTTAATTCATTAAAAGAAGTCATAGTGTTTATTTAAATAGCATAACAGTCAATTCAGTACTTAGATAGCAATAAATATTTAAAGATATACAATGTCGCCATGTCTCAACAGATGCATTGGAAAAATATTCTAAAAATTAAAGATTTTCAGAACTTATCATTCTCTACATTTTCACATTGGATGGGGTTTGGAATGGAGCATGTTGCGTTAGGATGGCTTGTTGTTGAAATGACAGATTCTCCATTTATGGTTGGAGTAGCAATGGCAATTCGCATGCTTCCTATGTTTTTGTTCGGAGTGTTCTCAGGATTTTTTGCTGACAATTTTGATAGAAGAATTATGTTGCGTTTAGTTACATTTATTTCTGGGGTAATACCCATATTCTTGGGGCTTTTATTAATCATAGATCAAGTAAATATCTTGATTCTTTTAGTGTTTTATATGTTTTCTGGAACAGCCTTTGCTTTTATTCTTACTTTAAGGCAAACATATATTTATGATGTTGTTGGTGAATCAGGTGTAGTAACCGGTTTATCTTTATTGCAAATATTCTCTCAGTTTGGAGGTATTTTCGGAGCATTTTTATCTGGTTGGCTGATTCAGGAATTTAATGTTGGTATTCAATATATTGTTATTGGATTATTTTCTTTCGCATCATTTTTAATTTTACTGAATGTTCGAACACCTGGAGAATTCCGAGGAGATCAATCAGATAGTTTTATTGATAGCATGACGAATTATTTTAAGCTGTTAAAAAATCATTCAATCTTAATTACATTGATGATATTGGTTTCAATGTCGGAAATTTTTGGATTTACTCATATGACATTAGTTCCTGTTTTTTCTAAAGATGTTTTATATTTAGGAGCATTTGGTTTAGGAGTATTAACAGCTATTCGGCAACTAGGTGGGTTTGCTGGATTAGTTGCTTTAACTGTTTTTCAAGCATACAAATTTAAGGGGTTATTGGTTTTATTAATTACAACTGTTTTTGGTCTTACACAAATTGCGGCCTATTTTTCTACTTCATTTATTTCTTTCGCGATTATTTTATTTTTAATTAATGCTTCTGCTATGTCAGCAGATACATTGTTTAAATCTTTAATGCAGGTTTCTGTTCCTAATAAGGATCGTGGAACAGCAATGGGCTCTTGGGTTCTTAGTATCGGGACTGCTCCGTTAGGACATTTGGGGTTGGGGGCAATAGCAGATATGCGGGGTGCAAAATTTGGTTTTTTATTTAATGGTGTCATTTTGTTCGGGACAGGATTGGTATCTTTAACTATGCTAAAAAATGTAAAAAAAATAGTTTTATAGATATTAAAAATGAACACCTATAGAATATTCTGATGCGGAATTTCATTCTTAAATCTTCAAATTACAAGTGGTATGTATTTTTTGCTATGGCTACTGGATCTCTTACTAATGTGATTCATCACGGAGCTGTGAGTATTGCATTACCTACATTGGCCAAAGAATTCGATGTGTCTTTAACCATTATTCAATGGGTAGTTTTGGCAGAAGCTTTAACGATTAGTTCTATGTTACTTCTAATGGGTAAATTATCGGACACCATTGGAAGAAAACCCATGTATCTTTTAGGATGTTTGTTTTTTGGATTAATGTCTTTGTGTTCTGGTTCTTCTACATATATAGCTGCATTGATTGGAATTAGTTCTCCAATTCTTGTAATGATTCCTTTTAGGGTTTTACAAGGTTTTGCTGGAGCAATGATTCAAGCCAATGGAATGGCAATAGTAACTTCAGTTTTTCCAGATAATGAACGTGGAAAGGGACTCGGAGCTCATGGAAGTATCATAGGAACTGGAGGAGTGCTAGGTCCTATCATTGGTGGTTTTTTAATTACTTATGCTAGTTGGAATTGGATCTTTTGGATTAATGGACCGTTATGTTTATTGACGATATGTGCTACATCTTATGTTTTAACTTCTAAACAATTTAATAAAACAAATCTTAAATCTGCGAAATTTGATTGGGTGGGAGCTACTTTATCTACACTAATACTTTTATCTTTATTAGTTACATTATCCAACGGAAGTAGTGTTGGATGGAATTCATTGTCAATTATTGCAGGCTTTATAGTGTTTTTGATTTCTTTGGTATTTTTTATATTTTGGGAATTAAAATTTTCAAATCCTATGTTAGATTTATCTTTATTTAAATCACCAGCTTTAAGTGTTGGTGTTGGTTCAAACTTTTTATCATTTTTAGGTATTTCATCATTTAGATTTATTATTCCATTCTTTTTACAGGCAGCTTTTAAATATAATGCAGCACAAGTTTCTTTAATTTTAGTTCCTAATGCTGTTGCAAGGATAATTTTAGGTCCTTTTGCAGGTTTATATTCTGATAAATACGGAGTGAAGATTTTTACTGCTACAGGGCTTCTGTTATCTGGTATCGGTTTAATTATGCTAGGGTTTATGAATGCTGAAACTTCATTTTTATATCTAATGACATCAATCATGATATTTAGTTTTGGATCTGCAATATTTATGCCTCCTAACAGTTCATCTATTTTTTCCTCTGTATCTAAAAATAATCATGGTGTTGTTTCAGCATTAGTAAATCTTTCAAGAAATTCGGGGAATGTTTCAGGAATCGCTATGGCAACAGCAATTGTAGCTGCCACTATGCTAGCTTTTGGTTTTTCATCAGATGTAGAACCGGTAATAAATGCTAATGCAGGAAGTGACTTGTTAAGTTCATTTATTTTGGGAATGAAATATGTATTTTTAACTATGGGGATTGTGCAATTTATTGGAACAATCGCACATTTGCGAGTCAAGAAAATTATTTAGCAGTTAATCCACCATCAACAGGTAATTCAGCTCCTGTTATATACGATGATTCATCAGAGGCTAAAAACAATACGGCATTTCCTACTTCTTCCACTAACCCTGCCCGACCCATAGGTACATCAGAAATCATTCCTTTTCTAACTTCAGGATCAGCTGTTCCTTGTGATGTAGTCATAGGAGGTAGAATGCCTGGATGTACAGAATTAGCTCTAATTCCCTTGGAAGCGTATTTTACAGCTACAGATTTGGTCATTAATCTTACTGCCGCTTTAGAAGCACTATATCCCATGTGAACGTAATTTTGAGCTATAATTCCTGAAACAGAGGAGATGTTTACAATACTGCCTTTTTGTTGTTTTTCCATTAACGGAATTACGGATTTCATACCTAAAAAGACACTTCTAGAGTTAACATGCATTACTCGATCAAAAGCGTCAGTATCTAAAAAATCTGGTCCGGATGAACTAATTCCAGCATTGTTAACTAATACATCTAATCTACCGAATTCTTTTGTTATAAATGAGATTAATGATTCCCATTGATCTTCTTTAGTTACGTCTAGATGTACGTAATTGGCAGAAAAGCCAGATTCATTAATGTCAGTTGCTAAGGATTTGCCTAATTGATCTTGAATGTCACACAAGATCACCTGAGCACCTTCTTTAGCAAATAGGTTTGCTTCAGCTGCGCCCATTCCATTAGACGCACCTGTGATGACACAAATTTTGTCGAATAATCTCATTGAATTTCCTTAATGAAATCATGGAAACATATCATATGTACGGAAATAATTATAATTTTATGGCTGATTTACCAAATGATCATCTAATTATGGCCATTCTTTCGAATCCCAAAAAATTCTCTAATACCTAATTTTGAAACACCATTATCTTCACCATCAAAAAATGGAACGTAAAAATATCTTATAGTATTGTTACAAGATTTTTGTAAGAGGTAAATTTGAGTATAGAAAGAGAAGAAAACAGGTTACTTTTTGAAGGTAGTTATAATTTTCGTGATTTAGGGGGATTCGAAACTATAGAAGGCCTCACTACTAAATATAATTTGATATTTCGAAGTGACGCATTACATGAAATGACTGACGCTGATTCTGAAATTTTTCAAAATGAATTAAAAATTACGACTGTAATTGATATGCGTACAGACAACGCTATTCAAAAAGAAGGTTTAGGAAAAGCTATTAATGGGAACATCAAAAGAATTCATATTCCTTTGTTTTCAGATTCTGATGCTACTGAATGGTCACAAAAAGAAAGGGCGCCTGGAGAACCAGCAGATTTGGTAGCTTTTTACATATGGGTGATGGAAAAATCTGGTGATCAAATTGTAGATGTAATTGAAAATCTCATTAAAACAGATGATTCTGTTCCAGCAGTTTTTCATTGTTTTGCTGGTAAAGATAGAACAGGAATCATTGCAGCTGTAGTTTTATCACTTCTAAACGTACATGAAGACCATATTATTGATGATTATGCAGAAAGTCATAAGTACAAACATAAAATTTTAGAACGTATGAAGCGGAGTATGACTGCGGAGAATTATGAAAAATTTCCAAAAGAACTCATGGACGCATATCCTGAAACTCTTGAAGATGTACTTCAATATATCAATGATACATATGGGTCTATGACGGCATATGTTTTATCCAAAGGTTTATCAAATGATTCAATAATACGTATGAAGAATTTATTTTTAGAATAATTTATTAAGTTAATAGACCTCTAAAAGAGAAATCTTGTTCTTCAGATGTGATGAATTCCAATAATGCTGCCTGACCGTTTTCTGTCGCAGATTTAGCTCTTAAAAATGCATTACCTATATCTTCAGGATTAGAAACTTTTTCAGACCATCCACCCATAGATCTCGCCATTTCTGAATAATCACCACCTAGGTCTCTTGTATTGTAGAGCTCGTGTGATGTAGCCATATGACTTGTTTCAATAGCCATTGTTGAATTGTTAAGCACTACAGTCAAAATGGGAATATTACTTCTAACGGCAGTTTCGAAATCTAGTCCAGTCATGCCAAATGCTGCATCTCCCATAAAATTCACTACAAACTTGTCAGGATCAGCTAATTTGGCTCCAATGTTTAATCCTAAACCAGTCCCTAGTCCATGAGATTTACCCCATCCGATGTATGTACCAGGTCCGCCTGAACTATAGAAAGGCATGATTTGGTCTCGAGGGCTACCTGAATCATGTGTAACTATAGTTTGGGATGGATCAGTAACGTTCATGAACTCATGAATTACTCTATACGGGGTCATAGGTTTTTGTGTAGATAAGAGTTTATTGTTCCAATCTTTTAACCAATTGTGTTTTAACAATGATATGTTGTCTGCCGGAGATTCTCTTTTAGTGCTAGTAGACAATAGGTCTTTACAAGCTTCAATTAACTGATTTATAACTAATTTCGAATCACCCAAAAGTGCAACGTCTGGGTCGTAATAATTCCCAATATCTATTGGATCATTAGTTGAATGAATTATCTTTTTACCAGTTGGAATAGTTGTAATCATGCCATGCCTAGTAAGGCTTGTTCCAATAGCTAACAGAACGTCAGATTTTTTCATATAGTCCAATACAGCCCCATTCATCACTACAGAAGAACTGCCAAGAGATAAAGGATGTCTTTCATCAATAGATCCCTTGCCAGCCATTGATGTAGTTACAGGTATATTTAACAATTCAGCTAATTCTGTTAATTCTTCAGATGCTTCAGCATACAAAACGCCTTGCCCTGCATACACAATAGGATTTTTTGCTTCTAGTAAAAGTTTTGCTGATGCCATGACATCTGATGGATTAGCGGATGACAAAACAGGATTAGAAGAAGAATAAGCAGCTAATATATTTGAATCCAATTCTGCATTAGCTATGTCAGAAGGGATTTCTACCATAACTGGACCTGGGCGTCCATTTTTTAATCGTGAAAAGGCTCTTCTCATTGTGTCAATTACTCTGTCTGGTTCATTGATTTGTTCCACACTTTTTGTAATTGTTTTAAAACTGTCTACAGAGCTAAAGTGAGGAAATACTCTATCTCTTTTTAATGGGTGTCCCAATGGTAAAAACAACACAGGGACAGAGTCAGCGTAAGCAGTGGCTACCCCGGCATAAGCATTTTCTGCACCTGGACCATATTGCATAGCAAAAACTCCTGGAGGATTTCCTCTAGTAGTTCTAGCGTATCCATCTGCAATACCTACTCCGACACGTTCCTGCCTACATATGACTGGTTTTATACCAGCTGCTGCAGCTGCTTCAATTACTGGAGTGGTAGGAAATGCACTAAGATAATTAACCCCTTCAATTTTTAAAATTTGAGATATTGCATCAATTACTTTCACTGAATACTCCTTAGATGTTTTAATAATGGGAGTATATCAGCTAAAGTAATGTCCATTTTTCCCTCGGAAAATATATGATTCAAGTGTAAATTTATAGAATGATTATTCAATACAAAAAAACATAATGTTACAAAATTCAACATTTTATGACGTTATTATTTTAGGCGCTGGTGCTGCCGGATTAATGGCTGCTATCACTGCTTCAAGGCGCGGTAGAAAAGTTTTAATTTTAGAAAAATCTAATAAAGTAGGGAAAAAAATCCTAATGTCTGGAGGGGGTCGCTGTAACTTTACAAATGAATTTGTGGAGGCTGAAAATTTCATTTCTGAAAATGAACATTTTTGTAAATCGGCACTTAATCAGTTTTTACCTATAGATTTCATTCGTTTAGTAGAAACTCACGGCATAGAATATGAGAAAAGGAAAAAAAACCAGTACTTTTGTATTCATTCGTCACGAGAAATATTGGATATGTTATTGAACGAATGTAAATCTAATAATGTGAAAATAATGTGTGATATTAATGTAACTCAAGTACGGCGCACAGATAATCCAACTAAAAATTTTCAAATTAATTGTGATGAAATTTTAAAAGATTCATCTAATTTTTTAAAATTCGAATGTGAGTCTCTATTAATAGCTACTGGAGCACTATCAATTCCTACTTTAGGTGGTAGTGCATATGGTTATGATGTAGCTACTCAATATGCACTTGAAGTAACTGAAACTAAAGCTGGCTTAGTACCCTTTATTTTTACGGATAAATATCAAACAGTTTTTAAAAATCTTGCAGGTATATCTATATACTCAAAAGTTGAATGCAATAATCAGATTTTTTATGACAACATACTTTTTACACATAAAGGAATCAGTGGCCCTGCTATTTTGCAGATTTCAAATTACTGGAATCATGGGGATTCTATTAAATTAAATCTTGTACCTGATATAGATTTGTTTGATCAATTAAATCAAGCCAAAAATAATGGCCATAAAGTTTTATTGAAAACATTTTTACGTGAATTTTTACCGAAATCTTTTCTAAGAGAATTTGAAAATATTTGGTGGGGAAAGTATAAAAAAACTCCATTGGATCAAATTAACGAATCTATTTTATACACAATAGCTAACCAAATTCATAATTGGACATTAAACCCTTCATCCACAGAAGGTTATAGAACTGCAGAAGTTACTGTAGGTGGAGTAAAAACTTCCGGAATTAGTTCCAAAACTATGGAAGTAAAAGATTATCCGGGTTTATACTTTGCAGGAGAAGTAATGGATGTTACTGGTCATTTAGGAGGATTCAACTTTCAATGGGCATGGGCTTCAGGTTATTGCGCGGGATTAAATCTTTAACATTAACAATGTTTTTGTTTTTAATAATTATATTTATTAGTTGTAATTCAACAAACAAACCTACATGTTTGGATATTTCAGAACGACCTGACGAAAGAGCTTACATCATGAAAATTGAAAAAGAACGAGAAAAGTTTGAGCATGACTCAGATGAGTACGTCAAATTGTATCGAGAAAAAATGGAAGAATTTAAGTCACACTATTCTGAACAAGAATTATCAGAATTAGGTGTGATTGAA
Source organism: SAR202 cluster bacterium (assembly GCA_022447825.1). Lineage (GTDB taxonomy): Bacteria > Chloroflexota > Dehalococcoidia > Lucifugimonadales > UBA826 > AG-426-M11. Next base: position 3,241 of record JAKUTY010000013.1, on the reverse strand, counting down.
ATTTGCAAGTCCAGCTAATATAGTCAAACCTTAGTACTCAACATGTCGTATCAATCAATAGCAGCGTATACCAGGGTGCGCAATTCTCTTCTTATGTTATATTGACTTGAAGGACGTAATTGAGTCAGAAATAGTACTGCTAAATTCTCTACAGTGTCTATCCAAAAAGCTGTACTTGCAGCTCCACCCCATGCTAATTCTCCAACATTACCTGATACTTGGGATGCTGCGGGATTTAACAAAACTGAAAATCCTAAACCAAATCCAACGCCAGTATAAGAAGTTTCACTCCATCTACCATACGCACAACTTCTAAGGTCTGTACCATTTGTCAAATGATTTGAAGTCATAAGATCTAAAGTTTTGCGACTGATTATCATGTGATCATTTAGTGATCCGCCATTTAAAATCATTTCACAAAAAGAAATGTAATCATCAAGTGTAGATACAAGGCCACCACCACCGGAAAATACTTTAGGTTTAGATATGAAAGTTCCTGAAATAGCATCATCCACCAAAGTCAAAGAATTGGATTGTTGATATGAATAACATGAAGCAAATCTAGAGATTTTTTCGGGTGGAACATGAAAACTTGTATCTGACATCTCAAGAGGGTCAAAAATTTCGTTTTGGAAAAACACATCAAGAGTTTTACCTGAAATGACTTCAATTAAGTAACCACATACGTCCGTAGAAACTGAATAATTCCAACCAGTTCCCGGAGAAAATTCAATAGGAATTGTACTTAATGACTCAACAAATGTAGCAAGACTTTCTTGAGATTCTCGATCAATTCCCATAGTCCTATAGGCATGATCTACATTTGTTCTTTCCGTGTGACCATAGGTTAATCCAGATTGATGAGTTAATAAGTCTCGAATGGTAATTTCTCTTTCTAAAGGAGTACTAATAAAGTCACCCATATGCCCCTGTTGATAAACTCCTAAATTTTTAAATGATGGAATGTATTCTGATACGGGATCGTCTAATTGAAACATTCCTTTTTCATAAAGAGTCATTAACGCCACTGATGTAATTGGCTTAGTCATAGAATAAATACGAAAAATTGTATCTCGATTCATCGGTATGTTTTGTTCTATATCCATCATGCCTAAACTTGATATATATCCGAGTTCACCGTTTCGGTACACTCCAGTCAATGTCCCTGCAAATCTTTTCGTGTCTATATATTTTTTTTGTAAATGTTCATCAATCAAATTTAGTCTAGATTTTGAAAAACCAAAATAACTCATCAGATCCACCTTTGGAGATATACTAGAATTGTTCACCTATCCACGGTTTGGGCCCAGCAAATATTGTGTTTGCCAACGCGATTGTTTCTGCAGAACCATCAATAATTCCCATGATTTTTAAATCGGTAGCTGAATAATGACTAGTGTATAAAGGTGCAAAACCACGGGGTCCTAATTTTAAGACTTGTTTTGATGATGGTGATGTAACTTTTTTAACAGATCCCCTACCCTCATTTATATTTAAATGCCAAATCCCGTTATTTTCTGGGATCTCATTGTCGTTGAATTCAAAATCTACTGAAGCATTAACTCCTGCAGGATAACCTCTCTGTTCTAAAGCATCTGAAATATTTAAAACTCTTACCATCCAGTCTGTAGATGATTTTAGGTTTGTTTCTTGTTCCTCCATAGCGAAGTCAATAGGGTCGGTCGGGGGGCCATTCCAAGAAATTGTATCTATAACTGTTCTATGGTCAGCAAAAAATCTTAAGATTCTTTCTGATGACTGTTGAGTTGAAGAAACCATATCTCGAATTCTAATGTGGTCACCTGATCTAGACTGTTGATAATTAATATATCCAACTACTTGGTTTTCATCGCGAATGTAATATTTGTAAATAGGTCTGCCATCACTTGTAGTGATTAGATCCCAAAGTAAACTACCTCTGTCCAAATTGCCATTACCTTGTTGAGCTCTTTCATTGAACAGTAATACCATTTCCTCATCGTTTGATGCTTGTTCAACTTTAAGTTTATTCAGCGCTGCTCTCATTTCTTTTATGGGAGCTTCATATGTAAGCATAACTCCGGACCTTTCATATCCTTTGGATCTGTAGACTCTGACACTAGATGGAAAAAGGGTTGAAATAGCCATACCGTTATCTCTCATCTCTTTTAATGCATTTGAAAGCATTGTAGAAGCTGCACCGATACCACGACCTTCTGGAGCAACTCCCACTGATGTAACAGCCCCAGTGCGTACCTTTCTGCCGCCAAACCATTGACCCATATCTATGATTGCAATACCACCTAATATATTCCCATCGGATCTAATAGCCCTGAAATTTTTATAACCTACTTTCCTATTCCAATTTGGATCGCCATGTCTGTGAAGCGCCTGCTCGACAATTGACCATGTTAGTTCAGCTTCAGATTCTGAGATTTTGGAATAAGTAAGATTAGACAAATTATTCTCCTAGTAATGTGTATTGCAAATAGTATCAGTAATTAAGTAAAGGTAAAAATTAAAAAATTTTCAATAAGATAATGTATTAACAATGTAAGCAAAACCACTAATCTAGCTATAAATTAGTGGTGAGCCGGGAGGGGTTCGAACCCACGACCTAATGATTAAGAGTCATTATACTACCTGTTTTTTGTCAGTCATTATGTACAACTATCTGCAACTGACGGACATTACTAGGCACAAAACCTCTGCCCTAAAACCATTACGCCAAATTACATACAATTATGTTCAATTATTTTTGCCTACTTTTTGCCTACTTCTATTGTTTTTTAATCTGTATAATTTACTGATCTGGTGATTCTATATCACAAGTACTCAGATTAAATGTGATACCACCAATCACTGAATCTCCGCTAACATCTTTAAGATTTTTGTCATTCATGATTTTTTCAATGACTTTAAAATTCATTGTTTCTCTAGATAATTGACTTTGAGTGGCAAATCCTTCGGGTGCAACTGTTCCAGTGAGTTGTATTTTGTCGCCAATGGCATAATTAGCAAAATTTTTAAAATTTTTTTCTGTAATTTCACAATTAGTCATTATCCAATATACAGTAGGAAAAGTATCCTCATTCTCTATGTTCATTGTGAATAATTGTGCAGAATCTTCACTAATTGACATCAAATACAATTCTTCATTAATTGGTTTGTCTGATAATTTAACTTTTGCCGATAAAATGTTTTCAAAAGCCTCTTTAACCAAGGAGCTTGAAATATCTTGATATTCTTCGGAGGTTGAACA
>JAKUTY010000012.1 GCA_022447825.1 SAR202 cluster bacterium | reverse complement strand
TATCACATCCAAACATAGCTACCCAGCTATGCTCCTGGCGGAACAACTGGTACACCAGAGGTTTGTCCTTCCCGGTCCTCTCGTACTAGGGAAAGCTCTCTTCAAATTTCCTACGCGCATGACGGATAGAGACCGAACTGTCTCACGACGTTCTGAACCCAGCTCGCGTGCCGCTTTCATGGGCGAACAGACCAACCCTTGGGACCTTCTACAGCCCCAGGATGCGACGAGCCGACATCGAGGTGCCAAACCTCCCCGTCGATGTGAACTCTTGGGGGAGATAAGCCTGTTATCCCCGGGGTAGCTTTTATCCGTTAAGCCACGACCCTTCCACTCGGAATCGTGGGATCACTTTGCCCGACTTTCGTCCCTGCTCGACTTGTATGTCTCACAGTCAAGCTCCCTTATGCCAATGCACTCTGCAGGTGATTTCCATCCACCTTGAGGGAACCTTTGGGCGCCTCCGTTACCTTTTGGGAGGCGACCGCCCCAGTCAAACTGCCCACCTGGCAGGGTCCTCAATTTTCGTTGAGTTAGGGCCCAAATTACAAAAGAGCGGTATTTCAAGAGCGACTCCACAAATACTGGCGTATCTGTTTCATAGTCTCCCGCCTATCCTACACATTTATAACCCAAGTCCAGTGCCAAGCTACAGTAAAGCTCCACGGGGTCTTTTTGTCCTGTCACGCGTAACCCGCATCTTCACGGGTCTTGCAATTTCACCGAGTCCCTCGTTGAGACAACGCTCAGGTCGTTACACCATTCGTGCGGGTCGGAACTTACCCGACAAGGGATTTCGCTACCTTAGGACCGTTATAGTTACGGCCGCCGTTCACCGGGGCTTCGGTTCTGAGCTTTGTGGTAAACCACGAACCCATCCCCTTAACCTTCCGGCACTGGGCAGGTGTCAGCCCCTATACATCAGCTTTCGCTTTAGCAGAGACCTGTGTTTTTGATAAACAGTCGCCTGAGCCTGTTTAGTGCCACCCACAAGGGCATCCAGTCAGTAAATGACTATCACCCCATGGGTACTCCTTATCCCGAAGTTACGGAGTCAACTTGTCGAATTCCTTAACGAGGGTTCTCTCGTTCACCTAGGGATACTTACCCCTGCCTACCTGTGTCGGTTTGCGGTACGGACGCTGAAAAAACTTGCAACGAGGCTTTTCTCGACGGCATAGAATCAACGGAATTCCCTAGGGCATATGCCCTGGAGTTTCCAGTCCCCTCAGCTCATAACGCCAGAACGGATTTGCCTGTCCTGGCATGGCCTTCAAGACCAGACGCACCATGTCCAATGGGTGCGCTCCGCCTATCTTCCCGTGTCCCCCCTTTGCTTTATAACGCTTAATCTGCGGTGCAGGAATTTTGACCTGCTGTCCATCGCCTTCGCTACACGCTACGGCTTAGGACCGACTTACCCTACGCTGATCAGCATTGCGTAGGAAACCTTAGGCTTTCGGTGTCCTGGATTCTCACCAGGATTGTCGCTACTCATGCCGGCATTCTCACTTCCCAGCGCTCCACCAAGTCTCACAACTCAGCTTCGACGCCCTGGCAACGCTCCCCTACCGCCCGTATAAATACGGGCCCGTGGCTTCGGTGGTGTATTTAGCCCCGTTACATTTTCCGCGCAAAGACCCTCGACTAGTGAGCTATTACGCACTCTTTAAAGGGTGGCTGCTTCTAAGCCAACCTCCTAGCTGTTTTAGCATCTTCACTTCGTTTCACACTTAACACACACTTAGGGACCTTAGCCTACGATCTGGGCTGTTTCCCTCTCGACAATGGAGCTTATCCCCCACTGTCTCACTGCTCAGGAGCATCTTGCGGCATTCGTGGTTTGGTTAAGTTTGGTAGGCTCACGCCCCCGTACCTATCCAGTGCCCTACCTCCACAAGACTCCCTGAACGCTGTACCTAAATACATTTCGGGGAGAACCAGCTATCTCCGAGTTCGATTGGCATTTTACCCCTACCCTCAGCTCATCCCAGCCTTTTGTACCAGACACGGGTTCGGTCCTTCACCCAGAGACTATCTGGGCTTCAACCTGGCCAAGGGTAGATCACTCGGTTTCGGGTCTAATTCAAACAACTCAATCGCCCTATTCAGACTCGCTTTCGCTATGGCTCCGGAATTAAAATTCCTTAACCGTGCTGCATAAATTAACTCGCCGGCTCATTCTTCAATAGGCACGCAGTTAGCCCGACGTATCGAGCCTTCTACGGCTTGTAAGTTTACGGTTTCAGGTCTATTTCACTCCCCTCCCGGGGTACTTTTCACCTTTCCTTCACAGTACTGGTTCGCTATCGGTGTCCAAGAGTATTTAGCCTTGGAGAGTGGTCTCCCCAGATTCCCACAAGATTTCTCGTGTCCCGTGGTACTTAACAGAGTCTCAGAAGTTTTTTTATTTTCGCCTACAGGACTATCACCTTCTCCGGTCGTTCTTTCCAGATTCGTTTGACTAATAAAAAAATTTGTAACTTCTTGTCCTTATTGAGGTCAGGACAGAAACTTGTTGCAACCCTGCATGGACATAGGACCTCATTCCGTTAAGCCCACACAGTTTAGGCTGTTCCCCGTTCGTTCGCCACTACTAGGAGAATCTCATTTTGATTTATATTCCTCGTGTTACTTAGATGTTTCAGTTCACACGGTTCCCATTCATATTTGAATGTCATGGTATAACCCATGACGGGTTTCCCCATTCGGGTACCCCCGACTAAGCTTGATAGACAGCTAATCGAGGCTTATCGCAGTCTTTCCGCGCCCTTCTTCGGCCCTTGGACCCAAGGCATCCACCGTAAACCCTTAATAACTTGACCCACATTAAGGCATTTCTATTTTATTTAAATTGCCTTTCCTTCGAACACTGGGCCTAAAAAACCAGTGTTCTTTTCGACCTCTAAAATTGCATATTAGAGATCGGGACTCGTTATATTTCGACAGAATTCAGTTTTTAAGGTGCAATGTGGATAAATCCACGCTCGAAAAATTAACACACAAAGTTTGTGCCCAAAATTATTCGAGAAGCTAAATATTATACCCTTGGAAGTGAGCAGTCAATAATCAAAACGTATGTTTTTTGATATGAAAACCATGAAGTTTTTTTGAAGATTTAATACTTAGATATATACTTTGCTAATGGCTAATAATGTGAAATTAAATCCAAATGAAGAGTTTTATTTTGAATCAGAACAAGTTTTGGTTACAAATTTACGAGTATTTGCAATTCAAAGAAAAAGCTTAGAGGGAGAAAATCTTTGGAATGAAATACCCATTTCTGATACCTCCCAACCTGAACCAAAAAATTCAGGAAAAGTGAGCAGAAAACAGCTTGGAATTAATTTGAGTCTTATAGGTTTGGGTCTGATGGGGTTACAACTCATTCCTTATATGGTTTTACAGGTTAATTTACTTGGAATACTGGGGGGCTTTTTTGAAGGATTGTATTTTTTGGTATCTATGGGAAGTTTGACTGCAGGGGTTTACTTATTATTGAATGCTTTCTTGACACCTAACCCTCATACGGCAGTTTTGATTCCAATTATTGGACAGTCAAAGGATTATGTGGTTTCTTTTCCTGGTTGGGATAATCCAAAAGTTAAAGAATTGATACGTCAATATAATCGTGCGAAAAGATCACTAGAATGAACACTTTTTATAACAGAAAAAGTTCGGTAAATTTTTCTAATACTGATTGTGAATCGCTATCAATTGATGCAGTAGTAGATGCTGCTATGTGGGCCCCTTCATCTAGGAACAGGCAACCTTGGAGGATGATAGCTGTTAGAAATGGATCGGAAATATTCAGGAAAATTTTAAATGCGTCTTCTGAAAGTAATCAGGTTTGGCTAAAAAATTCTTGTGTGATTATTGTTTTTTGCACATTTGAAATTGATGACATGAATGTCAATAAAATATTTTTAGATGTTGGATTGGCTGCACAAAATGCCATGTTAATGGCTACTGAAAATGGTTTAGCTAATCATCCCTACGGAGGTTGGAAAGAAGATCAGGTTAAAGAAGCATTGAACATTCCCGAAAAAAGTAAAGTTGTATTGTTATTGGCTATAGGTACTGAGGGAGACCCAGATCAATTGCCCGATGAGTTATACGTGAAACATAATAAAGTAAGAGAACGTGATTCTATTCAAGCTCATTTTGCATGGGATGAATGGGGGGAACATTTCTAAGAGGTTTTGGCGTTCCACCAATCATTATATTTTGATATGGGTAGCGATCTGTTTTTTTGATTTGTTTTTAGAGTTTTAATTTCACTGTTAACTATCGAGACTAGATCTTCTAATGTCCCGTTATTGTGTGTAATTATATCTGCCCCATCTTTCCTTTCCGTCCAGTGGCGTTGACTAGCCAGCCTTTGTTTGGCTCCGTCTAAATCAAGATTGTTTCTATCCATCAGTCTTTTTAGGGCAACGTCATCGTCTACTGCAAAAAGCCACGTTAAGTCGCTATATCTTCCATATCCAGAGTCCATGAAATTAACAGCTTCCATTAAGGCGATATCGTCATCATTTAAATCTTTTCGCCATTGCTTCATTACGCCTTCAATTTCTTCTTGAATGTTTCCTATGGCTTTAGTGAGTTTGGACATTTTGTCAGGACTGCCGAAAACTTTACCTCCAAGTATTTTTCTGTCGATAAATCCATCAGACCCAACAACGTCTTGACCAAATTCATTGATAATTCTGTCAAATGCTGGTTTGCCAGGGTCATACATTCTGTGCACAAGCTTATCGGCATCACAATGAACAGCACCTTGTTCAGATAAAATTTGGCAAGCAGTACTTTTACCAGATGCAATAGCTCCTGCTACGCCTATTATTAAAACCATATTTCTCCGTTTTTATATTGTGTAGCAGAATAGTATCATTTTGTATAACCCCAGTGGGATTGATGGGTGTTTGTATTATTTAGGACAATCATTATTAATGCACTTAATTCTGAAGCTGATGTGTTCCTGTATGATATACTCACACCTCTTTTTTATATAAGTAATATAGGTATAGATATGATCGAAATAATTAATTCCGGAGGAGTCACTTCTGCTCAAGGATTCTCTGCAGGTGGAACATACGCTGGTTTAAAAACTCAATCTGATACTTTAGATTTGGGTGTGATATTGTCTGAAAAAATGGCTAATGTTGCTGCTACATTTACTACAAATTCTATTGAGTCACCATCTGTTTCTGTAAGTAGAAAGAGATTGGTCTCTGGCACTGCTCTAGGCGTAATCGCAAATAGCGGGTGTGCTAATTGTAGTGTGGGAGAGCAGGGTTTTACCGATGCTGAAGAAATGACCGAGTTAGCTGCTAGCTTTCTTGGAGGCACCTCGAATGACTATTTTGTGGCAAGTACTGGCATGATTGGCGTAGAACTTCCTATGGCATTAATTCGCCAGAATTTAACTAATATTTCTGTTGATTCAAATGGTGGAGCAGATTTTGCTAAAGCTATTATGACTACTGACACAAAGAATAAAGAACGAGCAGTATCTTTTATGTTTGAAGGCAAAACTGTTACTGTTGGAGGCGCAGCTAAAGGTGTAGGGATGATTCATCCTAATATGGCTACTATGCTTTGCTTTATCACTACTGATGCTGCAGTTGATCAAAAATTTCTTCAAGAATGCTTAAGTGAGGCTGTCTCATCATCATTTAATATGATTGATGTCGATGGCGACCAGAGTACCAATGACATGGTTTTAGTTCTGTCAAATGGTAGTTCAAACACCTCAGAAATTGATAGAAATTCAGATGCCGCTCCTATGTTTATAGAGGCTCTTCAATATATTTGCGTAGAATTAGCAAAAGAATTAGTCCGTGATGGAGAAGGCGCTCAAAGACTAATTGAAGTAACAGTTGAAGGTGCATTGAACCTTTCTGAAGCTAGAGTTGCAGCAAGATCTATAGCTTCTTCATTATTAGTAAAATCTATGGTCCATGGCGGGGACCCTAACTGGGGTCGAATAGTAATGGCTTTGGGTAAAAGTGGGATATCTATAAAAGAAAATTCTGTAGATATATATATCAATTCAATACATATAGTTCATCAAGGTACAGCTATCCCATACTTTAGTGACGCAGTCATCAGTGCTATGGCAGAAGAAACTGTGGAATTTAAAGTGTCATTAAATAATGGTGAATTTTCTGCTACTGCTTGGGGATGTGACTTGACTGAAGAATACGTTGTTTTTAATTCGGCTTACAGTACTTAAAATGAACTCATACGACAATCAACAAATTGAAATGAATGATTCTGAAGTTCAGATTAATGAACTAAATATGGACCCCATGGAATCTGTTTCTGATCAGAATAACTTAGATAAAAACATTACTGTGGTGAAAATTGGAGGGAGTACACTTGGAGAGCATGATACTACTTTAAGTGACCTAGTTCAGTTACAGAAAGATGGTCAAAACCCTGTTGTTGTACATGGAGGTGGAAAAATCGTATCCGAATGGATGGAAAAACAAGGTGTGAAACCAAAGTTTGTCGATGGATTGAGAGTGACAGACTCTCAAAGCTTAGATATTGTTACCTCAGTTTTGACCGGATTAATTAACAAAAATTTAGTTTCATCTATTATTAAAAAAGGTGGAAATGCTGTCGGTTTTTCAGGTGTAGATGGCCAGATGATCTCTGCAAAAATCACTGATCCTAAACTAGGATTTGTTGGAGAAGTGACTGAAATAAATTCTAAACCAATTTTCTCTGCTTTAAATTCAGGTTTTATTCCGGTAATCGCTCCTGTGGGTGTTAACGTAGAAAGCGATGATGATGAAAGTCCAAATTTATTAAACATTAATGCTGATACAGTTGCGGGTAATATTTCTGCAGCATTAAGTGCCAATACAATGTTGTTTTTAACTGATGTTGAAGGAGTATTGGATTCATCTAGAAGATTGATTCCTCGTATTACCCGTAGACAAGCGGATTCTTTAGTTAAATCTAAAATTATCGCAGGAGGTATGATTCCAAAAATTCAAGCTTGTGTAGCCGCTTTAGATGGTGGTGCAAAAACTTACATAGTTGATGGAAGATTGCCTGGGGCTTTGACAGCCATAATTAAAGGCCAAACAATTGGTACACGAATAGGATAGGAGTTTTATATGTCTACTGGGCAAATGCCTGAATTTGATTTTGATTTATCGGCCGTAAAAAATTTATTTTCAGGTAGATTGAAATGGATTTTTTCTGTTGTGGCTATTGTTGCTGTTTTAGCTTTACTCTCTTATTTTAAAGGTGTTCTTGCTGATTGGTTTTGGTTTAATTCAATAGGTTATTCGGGCATTTTTATTACAGTTCTTATTGCTCAATTGTCATTATTTATTGTTGGTTTTGTATTTACGTTTGTAATTTTACTTTTAGCTTTTTGGGCATCCCACTCTGCATCAAATGGGCCTGTGATAATTGATATAGAGAAAGATTTAGAAGATTTTGCACGTAAAGCCATTAAATATGGCTCTATTTTAGGGGCATTAGTTGCTTCTGCAGTTTCAGGGTCTATTTTGTCAAATCAATGGGAAATGATACTTAAATTTTTAAACTCTCAAAGTTTTAACATTATTGACCCAATGTATTCTAATGACATTAGCTTATATGTTTTTCAATTGCCGGCTTTTTCATTTTTTCAAAACTGGTTGATTGGTATTTTTATAGCTAGTTTAGTTTTAAGTGTGTTGATATCCTTTGCAAATTTTTCTTTGAGAGGGATTAATTTCACACTCATTCCAAGATTGAAAATACAATTTTTGATTACATTAGCAATCATAGTTTTACTGTTTGCTCTGGGGCAATTAATTTCCAGATTAATGTTAGTTAATTCAGCAGATGGACTGATTTTTGGAGCTACATACACGGATGTCAATTCGAAAAGTCCTGCCCTGATTGTTACATTTGTTTTAGGTATTATTGCTTCAATAGTGATGGTATTGGGAGGTGTATTAGGAAGGTTGCGACTGGCTTTAATCCCTTTAGGGGTTTGGATCATTTTGACTCTTGCTCTGACTTCTGCTTGGCCATCAATGATGCAGCAATTTTCAGTGAGTCCTAACGAATTTGTAAAAGAAAAAGAATATTTAGAAAAGAATATCGATTTCACTAGGAAAGGGTTTGGATTGGATTCTATTTCTGAAACGTATTTTGATGCTAAAAGTGATATTACAGGTGAATTGATTGAAGATAACATGGCTACCGTAAAAAATATCAGATTATGGGACCCTAGGCCTTTAACGGACGTCTATAGACAAATTCAGCTTATTCGTCCCTATTATGATTTCAGTGATGCGGATGTAGATAGATACATAATCAATGGGGAGTATAGGCAAGTTTTATTGTCTGCACGAGAAGTGGCTCCTGAAAAATTAGCTCTAGAATCCCAAACGTGGGTCAATGAAAAATTGTTCTATACTCATGGAATTGGTGTTGCTATGAGCCCAGCCACAGAATTTACCGATGAAGGACGCCCAGTGTTTTTTGCTAAAGATATTCCTTCAAATGGAGAAATTCCAGTTTCAGATTTTGCTCAAAATTCTGAAACAGATATTTTGATATCAAATCCTAGGATTTATTATGGAGAAAATACAAAAGAGTACGTGATCGTTAATACAAATACTCAAGAGTTAGATTACCAGACTAGTGAAGGTGATTTGATTAAAACAAATTATTTTGGTGATGGTGGTGTTGGTTTGAATTCTCTATTTAAGAAAATTCTTTATGCATGGGAAATGGGCGACGTTAATATTCTTATAAGTAGTGAACTCAATGAGGGTAGTAGGATTCAGTACAGAAGACAAATTCAAGAACGTATACAAGTTTTGGCACCATTTTTAAAATTAGATGCTGATCCATATATGGTGGCAACCAACGAACAGATTTATTGGATTCAAGATGCCTACACATCATCAGACAAATATCCTTACAGTAATCAGACAAGTAATGAATGGGGTAAGTTCAATTATTTAAGAAATAGCGTAAAAATAGTCGTAAATGCTTATACAGGTGACGTAAAATTTTATTTGTGGGACGAATCTGATCCCATAGCCATGACTTATAATGAGATTTTCCCAGATCTTTTTGTTGGATCGGATACATTACCTGTGGATTTACAAGATCATATTAGATATCCACAAGATTTGTTTGCAATCCAAGCTGAAAAATATATTAAATATCATATGCAAAACCCTGAATATTTTTATGGAAATGAAGATTTATGGGCTTTTCCAAATGAAAAATTTGGTCAGGGTGACGAATTGCAAATTGTTGAGCCTTATTATGCAATAATGAAATTACCTGGAGAAACCCAAGAAGAGTTTGTTCAACTAATTCCATATACCCCAAATGATCGACCAAATTTAGTTGGTTGGTTAGCTGCTAGGAGTGATAAGGAAAACTATGGGAATTTAGTTGGAGTAAACTTCCCTAAAGATACTCAAATAGATGGTCCAGAACAAGTTGAAGCTAGGATTGATAATGATCAAGAAATTTCTGCGTGGTTTACGCTTAGATGTTCTGAAGGCTCATCTTGTATTAGAGGAAACTTGTTTGTTGTGCCAATAGGCACAAGTTTGTTGTATGCAGAGCCTATATATATCCAAGCTGAGGGAGTTAGTTTCCCCGAGCTCAAAAAGGTCATTTTGGCATCTGCAGACAAGGTAGTGATGGGTGATTCGTTAGATGATGCAATATTTATGTTGACTGGATCAAAGTCTTCCTTGTCTGATGAGGTTTCATCACAGAAATCTACTTCTGAGGAAAGTTCATCAGAGAAGATTGGGCCTATTGACGAAATATTAAAATCAGTAGAGAGTCTGCAGAAACAATTTGAAGCATTGCAAAAATTAATTCAAACTTTGAAATAAAAGGAGCCTAGATGAGTATTACAGAGCAATACAAAGAACTTGAAAGTAAATATTATATGTTTTTGGTTCGAAGGCAACCGATGGTTCTTGAGAGAGGAGAGGGTGCTAGAGTTTGGGATGTTGAAGGTAAAGAATATTTAGATTTTACTTCAGGGTGGGCAGTAAATAACGCAGGTCATGCAAATCCTGCTATTGCTGAAGCCATTGCTGAACAAGCTAAAACATTACTTCAAACATCGAATCAATTTTATACAATTCCTCAATTGAAATTAGCTGAGATACTGGTTGAAAACAGTTGTTTGGACAAAATATTCTTTTGTAATAGTGGTGCTGAAGCAAATGAAGGTGCTATTAAGTTAGCAAAAAAGTTTGGTAAAAAAAATAAAAATGGTGCACACCATTTTATTACAGCTCTAAACTCATTTCATGGTAGAACAATGAATATGGTATCTGCCACAGGTCAACCACATTATCAAGAATTGTTTGAACCTATTCCTTCAGGATTCACTCATGTCGAATATAATAATTTGCAGGCTATCAAAGATGCTACTACTGACAGTACCGTTGCTGTAATGATAGAACCAGTTCAGGGTGAGGGAGGTGTAAACATCCCTTCTGTTGATTATTTGAAGGGTGTCAGAGAATGGTGCGATCAAAATAATATGTTGTTGATTTTTGATGAAGTACAGACCGGATTAGGACGTTTAGGCACATTGTTTGGATATCAAAGTTTTGGTGTCGAACCAGACATAATCACTCTTGCTAAAGGACTTGGAGGAGGTGTTCCCATAGGCGCTTTCATGGCAAAAGATTCAGCCTGTGCGTTTGATCCTGGTGATCATGGATCTACTTTTGGCGGTAATCCTTTAACCTGTGCCGCAGCTCATGCTTCAACTAAATACATACTTGAAAATGATGTTGTGAACAATGCAGCAAAAATGGGAGAATATCTATCTGCAGGGTTGAGGAAATTACAATCAGATAATGAGTTCATTACTGATGTTAGAGGAATGGGCTTATTGTGGGCGGTAGAATTTGATTCAGATATTACTCCGGATGTCATTGCAGCATGTAATGAAGAAGGATTGCTTATGAATCCAATGAGGCCAAATACCATCCGTCTTATGCCAGTTCTGACAATAACTAAAGAAGAGATTGATGAAGCTTTGGAAAGGCTAAAGTCTGGTATTAGTAAAGCTACAAATTAGTGGAGTGATCCATAGTGAATTGGAAAGAATTATCGCAAACTCAAGATTATGTTTTTGCAGGTGCAGTTTCTGGAGGTCTTGATAGTTGCACAGTTGCGCATTGGCTGTCTGATAAAGGTGTAGACGTTCATTGTTTTACTGTTGATTTAGGACAACCTGATGAAAAAAAACTAGATGATGTTTCTACGCGAATGCTTGGTAGTGGGGCTAAATCTAGCAATATTTTGGATGGAAAAAATGATTTAGCAGAAGCCGGGTTAAAAGTAATTCAATCTCAAGCTAGATATGAAGGCGGATATTGGAACACTACTGGAATAGCTAGACCCGTGACAGTACAACAGATTTTACCTGAGATGAAAAAACTAAATATTGATGTGTTATTTCATGGCGCCACAGGAAGAGGTAATGATCAAGTTAGGTTTCAGTTAGCATCTAATATGATTAATCCTAATGTTCAAGTTTATGCTCCTTGGAGAGATCAAGAATTTTTGCAACAATTTCCTGGTAGACAACAAATGCTTACTACTGTGAAAAAAACCTAATCCCAATTAAGCCATCAAAAGAATCTAGGTATTCTACGGATGCGAATTTTTTGGGATTAACTCATGAGGCTGGGGATCTTGAAAATATAAGTATTAGTCCTGATTTTGTAGAAACAATTATGGGCCAATGGCCTTGGAATGCTAAAGAAAATCCAGATTATGTCACAATTAAATGGGATAAAGGTGTTCCTGTAGAAATTAACGGAACTCAACTGTCATTAGTTGATGCTTTCACTACTGCAAATAAAATAGCGGGTGATCATGGTGTAGGAATAGGTACACATGTTATTGAAAACAGATTTGTGGGAATCAAATCTAGAGGAATTTATGAATCGCCAGGAATGGAGTTACTCGGACAATCTTATGAGTTTTTGTTGCAATTTATTTTGGATAGAAGATCACGAGAACTTTTTTCAGATTTGTCATCAACAATTAGTAGACAGATATACCAAGGGTATTGGCTAGATTTGTCTACATCTATGTCTTTAAATTCTATAGATCTCATTACTCAGTTTGCTACAGGTACTATACAGGTTAAGTTATACAAAGGTGGCGTTTATTTTGATTCTGCGGATGATTCTCTAAATTCTATGCCACATTCTTTATACACCAATGATGGATCAATGGAAGATGAAGGTGGATATGATCATTCTGATGCAGAAGGATTCTTAAATGTTTTAGGTGTTTCTGCAAAAAACTTTGGCGAAAAATTTAAGAACTTGAGGAGTTAGTATGTTAGCTAAAACATCCGAAGATGTGCAAAATCAGATAGTAAATGTTGTAAAAGATTTTATTAAAAAAGATGTTGATCCAATTGCAAGTACATATGAACAAGAAGATATATATCCTCATGAATTGATTCCAACTATGAAAGAATTGGGGTTGTTTGGTATCACAATTCCTGAAGAATACGGAGGGATGGGATTAGATTTTACGACCTTTGCAAAGATTTTTGAAGAAATTAGTAAAGGGTGGATGAGTTTATCTGGAATTATAGGAACTCATCATATTTTGAGTCATGTGATTTCTACATATGGAACAGAAGAACAGAAAAATAGAATTCTCCCTAAGATGGCTACTGGAGAAATTAGAGGAGCATTAGCTTTAACAGAACCTGAGGCTGGAAGTGATACTCAAAATATTTCTACGGTTGCCACTAAAGATGGGGAAGAGTATGTGATTAATGGACGAAAAATGTATATCAGTAACGGAGAACATGGTAATGCATTTGCATTAATGGCTAAGACTGACCCGGACGCATCTCCTAAACATCGAGGTATTAGTTGTTTTATATTTGAAAAACCTACTGAAGGATTCAAAGTTGGCCAACATTTGGATAAATTAGGTTACAGAGGTATCGATACTTGTGAATTAATTTTTGATAATTGTAGAGTTCCTGCAGATAATTTGATTGGTGGAATTGAGGGGAACGGTTTTGGGCAAGATATTAATGGTTTGGAAACTGGAAGGATTAACGTTGCAGCCAGAGCTGTTGGGGTTGCGCAGGCTGCTTTAGATGCTGCTATTTCATATTCTCAACAGAGAAAAACATTTGGTCAACCAATTGCACAGCATCAAGCAATTCAACTCAAGTTAGCTGATATGGCAACTAAAGTGCATGCTGCAAGATTGATGGTATACGATGCAGCAGCTAAGAAAGATTCAGGTTTAAGAAATGATATGGAAGCCTCTATGGCTAAATTGTTTGCCAGTGAAATATGTGGAGAAGTGGCAATGGAGGCAATGAGGGTTCATGGTGGTGCTGGATACATTAAAGACCTTCCTGTAGAAAGATATTACAGGGATGCTCCGTTGATGATTATAGGTGAGGGTACTAATGAAATTATGAAATTATTAATAGCTAGAAGAATTCTAGAAAGGAATCAGATTTAAGGAGCAATTATGACTCAAGAAAAAACTATTATTAGTTCTCAAGATACATTTGGTGGATGGTTTGAAGATTTTGAGGTTGGTCAAATTTTAAAACACTGGCCAGGTAAAACAATCACAGAAATGGATAATCATCTTTTTTCATTGCTTACTATGAATGATAATCCATTGCACACTGACGCAAATTATATGTCTGATCACAAACATGGAAAAATACTTGTCAACGGACTATTAGTAATTAGTTTGGTGGTAGGAATGAGTGTGAGGCAGACATCTGGTAAAGCTATTGCAAATCTTGTGTATGAATCCGTAACTCATGACGGCCCTACTTTTCACGGGGATACTATTTACGCAGAGAGTGAAGTTTTAGAAGTAATAGCTTCAAAAACAAAAGAAGACCAAGGTTTAATTTACATTGAAAGCAGGGGTTTTAATCAGCGAGATGAACAGGTATTAACTATGAGAAGGAAGTTTCTAGTTAAGAGAAGGCCTAAATAATAATGCAATTGTTAGGAAAAACAGCTCTTATAACTGGAGCAGGTCAGGGTATTGGGCGAGCTACAGCTATAGCATTTGCAAATGAGGGTGCAAACATAATATTGGCAGATATTAATATTGAAAATGCTACTGCTACTGCAAAAGAACTGGCTGATAAAGATATTAAATGTTGGCCATACCAGCTTGATGTATCAGATATCACCCAAATTAAGACAATGATAAGTTTTGCACTAGAAGAATGTAACGGAATTGATGTTTTTTTTAATAACGCAGGAGTTACTCAGCATATTAGCTTTTTTGACATTAGTGAAATCCAATGGGACAAAATTAATTCAGTCAATGCCAAAGGCGCATTTTTTTGTATGCAACAGGTCGCTCAGCTAATGGTTAATCAAGGGAGAGGTGGCAAAATTGTTAACGCTGGATCTATTGCAGGAAAAGGTTACAAGCGTGCATCTAATGCCGCTTATGCCTCAAGCAAAGGTTCTGTTATAGCAATGACTCATATTGCTGCCGAATATTTAGCACCTCATGGAATCAATGTTAATGCTATTTGCCCAGGCATGGTACACACAGATATGTTCAAGGGTATAGTTTCATTGCGTTCTTCAGAAACAGGTCAAGATGCATTACAAATTAAAGAAAATATAGAGTCAGAAATACCTTTGGGTAGAGTAAATCAACCAGAGGATGTAGCTGCTTTAGTGATGTTTCTAGTTAGTGAATCATCTAGGAATATTACAGGCCAAGCATTGAATATTGATGGCGGGATGATAATGCACTAGCCTATGAAATTTAGAGAAAAGCTTTCAACTGTTGTCAAGAAAAACAAGTCTATGGTTTGTGTGGGTCTCGATCCTGATCCACAAAAAATGCCAGTTAAAAATACTTTTGATTTTTGTAAAAATATTATTGATTCTACATCTGATTTAGTAGCTGCTTTTAAACCTAATTTAGCTTTTTTTGAAGCTATGGGAATTGATGGATTGCGTGACTTAAAGAAAATTGTGGAGTACTTACAGGTTCAATATCCTGAAATTCTTATTATTGGGGATGGAAAACGTGGAGATATTGATTCAACTAGTGCTAAATACGCATCTGCCATGTTTGATTATTGGGGGTTTGATGTTGTTACAGTAAACGCTTTTGCAGGTTTAGATGGTATAGAACCATTTTTGAAATATGATGACAAAGGTGTTTTTGTTTGGTGCAAATCATCAAATAAAAGTGGTGTCGAAATTCAAGATGTTGATTTATCAAATTCTTCAGGGAAATTTTTTCACCATCTTGCTAAGAAATCTGTCGAGTGGGATTTTAATTCAAATTTAGGATTAGTAGTTGGAGCAACATTTCCTGAAGAATTAAAGGAAGTTAGATTATTAGCTCCTAATGTGCCTATACTTCTTCCTGGAGTTGGGTCACAGCATGGGGATTTAAGTTTGTCGGTTAACTATGGATTTAATGGAGATTTTGATTCGATGCTAATTAGTTCTTCTAGAAGCATCATATTTGCATCATCTGAGATTAATTCTTTTGGGGAATCTGCAAGAAAGGCATGTGATGACTTAAGAATACAAATCAATGATATTTTATCCGTTGACATTAACTGACAACACCTTTTATTCTGAAATTAAATATAAAAATAGGAATTAATTTGATAGAGCTTGAAATCGAAAGTATTAGAGTTAAGCAAGAAACTCAGCAACGTGCAGTAGTTTTAAAAGTTAAAGGTTCAGATACGTACTTACCAATTTTTATTGGACCTTTTGAAGTTGAATCCATCAGATTGAAATTAATGGATGTTAAAGTAGAAAGACCTCTTACTCATGACTTGCTAACATCAGTTATAGGAGAAATGGGTGGTCAAATAGAAAGCGTGATAGTCTCAGAGTTAAAAAACGATACTTTTTACGCGAAAATTTTGATTGGGTCCGGTGATAATCTTATTGAAATTGATGCAAGACCAAGTGATGCTATAGCAATTGCTGTAAGGTCTAACGTTCCCATTTTTGTAGAAGACGAAGTTGTTGCTCAGGCCGGAGTAGTATTTAATGGCGATGACGAGTTTGAGGCGAGTGATGAAGTTCCTCAAAAAACTATTGATCCTGAAGAATTAGAATCTTTGTCAGCCTTTTCTGATTTCATTGATTCCCTTGATTTAGGAGATTTAGGCGAGCAATAATTTTGGATATTAAATTATCCTTTGACCATACAAAATCTGTGTGATAAAGTTGGAATCCGGTCGCGTGAGGGGTACATGCATTCTAATAAAATGCAGTTGATATTAAAGTTAATCGGGATCGGTTGGTACGTTGGTCTGTCTATTGGTTTGGGTGCGAGGGTAGGATATTGGTGTGACCAGCGTTTTGAGACAAATCCGCTTTTTACTTTGATTGGTGTTTTGGTGGGGGTTTTATGCGCAGTAGTGGGCATGATAAGGATGTTAGTAGCGATTTTGAAAGAAAATTAAAATGCGGAGCTTTGTACCGAATTGGGAAAACTACTAAGTAATCCTAAAACTCTAATATTAGTCTTGGCAATAGTCGGGACGTTTGTTGTCAGCATCCTAGGCGGAGCTCTTGGAAGTGCCTTTGGATTTGGCTTTTTATCCTCTTCATTATTAGCAATTCAGCTTCCTGCTGAAAAAGTTGTTACTACAGGATTTGAAATACCAGTGATAGGTAAATGGTATTTAATGAATACTATGATAACTACTTGGTTAGCTATATTTGTTTTAGTTGTTTTGTCTTTATTGATTAGATCACGGCTTAAAGAAGTTCCAGGTAGGCTTCAATCACTTTTTGAAGTAGTTGTAGAATTTTTTCTTTCATTGTGTGAAAGCCTTGCTGGAAAAGAGAAAGCTAGGAAGTTCTTTCCATTAGTATTTACTATTTTTATTTTTATAGTTATCGCCAACTGGATGGGAATTTTACCCGGATACGGAACTATTGGTCGCGTGGCTGACCCTGTTGAAATAGCACATCATCATGGTGATCATTACTATGTAGACCCAGCTACATCGTCTACTGGTTCGCATTCAAGTGATAAAACTCACAAATCTGGGGATTCGCATTCTAAAGATGATGGCGAGCACCATTCTCATCTTGATGATGTTACCTTGCACGTTTTTGATGTTGATGGTTCTATAGCCACATTGTCTCCAGGATCCCTATCAGATCAGCTCACATATAAAGAATATGACCAACTACATGGTGATTTAGGTGAAGGTAAGAAAGCTGGACATTTAGTTCCATTTTTGAGGAGTGCTAATACTGATATTAATATGACATTAGCTATGGCAATTATTGCAATGGTAATGGTTCATTTTTGGGGATTTAGTATCTTGGGTTTTCCTTCGCATATTGGTAAATTTATTAATTTTAAAGAAGGTCCAATTGGATTTTTTGTAGGTATTTTAGAAATTATCAGTGAATTAGCCAAAGTAGTCAGTTTTACTTTCAGATTATTTGGAAACATATTTGCTGGTGAAGTTTTGTTGATGGCTATGGGATTCCTTTTGCCTTTAATTGGTATTATTCCATTCTTAGGTTTGGAATTGTTTGTCGGCGTTATTCAGGCATTTATATTTTCAATGTTAACTTTAGTTTTTGCTTCTATGGCTAGTGTTAGTCATGGTAGTGGAGACGATCATCATTAATTAATTAAAAAAAATTTAAGGAGAAATAAATGGAGTTAGTAACCGGCGATATTATGAATATTGGTGCAGCTTTAGCTATTGGGTTAGGAGCTATTGGTCCAGCGCTAGGAATTGGAATGTTGGCTGCAAAAGCCATGGAAGCATTGGGACGAAATCCTGAAGCTGCTCCACAGATCCAGCAAAACATGATTCTTGCTATTGCGTTTACTGAAGCTATCGCTATTTATGCTCTAGTTGTAGCTATCATTATTAAATTTGTGTGATTCGAAAAAAATAAGGCTCAGATTCTATACAAGAGAATCTTTGTCGTTTAGGAGTTGTCTATGGACGCACTAGGAATAAATTTACCTGGTTTAATTACACAGATAGTAAGTTTTGGTATTTTGTTTTTTATACTGTCTAAACTTTTGTATAAACCTTTAGTTTCAATGTTGGATCAAAGAGCTGAAAAGATTTCTGAGGGATTAAATGCTGCTGAAAAAGCAAAAGCTGATGCTCAAAAATCAGAAGAAGTAATTCAACAGCAACTTTCTGAAGCTAAAATTGAAGGTCAAAAGCTTATTACTCAAGCTAGAGAAACAGCTGATAAGTTTAGAGAGGAAGAAATTGCAAAAGTAAAAGAAGAACTTGAATCCGAAAGAAATAGAGCACAAGCCAATATTCAAAGAGAGCGTGACGCTGCTATCGAAGAATTGCGGAAAGAATTTGCTGGATTGGCTATAAGTGCTGCAGAAAAAGTTGTTCAGGATTCACTTGATTCAGATAAACACAATCAAATTATAGAAAGTGTTTTAAATGAAGCAAACGTAGGAAATAATAATTAATATGGCTACTATTTCTTCTAGAAGATTTGCTCAAGCAGTTTTTCAGATTGCTTCTGAAAACAATTCTATTGACCAATGGTTAGGCGACTTGGAAGTGTTAGCCTCAGCTACTAGGAATCCAGAGTTTATTCAATTTGTAAATTCTCCCAGAGTTGAATCTGATAAGAAAATACAAGTAATAAAAGAATCTTTTACTAATTCCATTAGCGAATTAGCTGTAAATTTGGCTTGTTTGTTGTCGGCTAGAAACTCTGTAGGTTTGTTGCAGAATATTGCAGATGATTTCCAGAGTTTTGTGGATTTGAACAAGGGAGTTGAAAGAGCAGACGTTACCACTGCGGTAGAACTATCCGAATTGCAGAAAAAAGATTTGGCAGATAAATTGAAAGAAATTGTTGGGAAAGATATTTCTATAGAGACTCACATTGATGAATCAGTGATTGGTGGCTTTGTAGCAAGAGTCGGTGATTTATTAGTTGATGGAAGTATTAAAACCAAATTGTCAAATATGGAAAGAGAATTGATTAAGGGAGCTTGAAGGAGTTTCAAGAGAAATTAAAGTCGTGAGATTTTGCGTTTCACGTATATATTATGGAGGGTGAGATGGCCGTCAGAGGACAGGACATAGCATCAGTTATCAAAAAACAAATAGAAGGCTATTCTTCAGACCTTAGTGTTGTTGATGTTGGTACAGTGATTGAAGTTGGAGACGGAATTGCTAGAGTTCATGGGCTTTCTGGAGTCGCATATAACGAATTAGTAGAAATTGATGGCGGCATAGCAGGAATGGCTTTGAACTTAGAAGAAGATAGTGTTGGTATTGTGATTCTTGGAGACCCAGCTACTATTAAAGAAGGTACTGAAGTCAGGGGGACAGGAAGAGTGATGCAAGTTCCTGTTGGAGAAGCATTATTAGGCCGAGTTGTAGATGGAATTGGAATGCCGATTGATGGTAAGGGTCCAGTGTCTACGACTGACAGCAGCGAAGTTGAAATTGTTGCGCCTAACGTTGCTATTAGGAAATCTGTTGATACTCCTCTACAGACTGGAATTAAAGCCGTGGATGCTGCCATTCCTATTGGTAGAGGACAACGAGAATTAATAATTGGTGACCGAACTACAGGCAAAACTGCTATTTGTATTGATGCAATTATTAATCAAAAAGGTGGAGATGTTATCTGTATTTATGTAGCAATTGGTCAAAAAGTTGGTAAGGTTGGCACAACTGTAGGTACCTTAGAACAGTTAGGTGCTATGGAGCATACCATTGTAGTCGCAGCTAACGCCTCTGATGCAGCACCAATGCAATATTTGGCACCTTATACAGGGTGTGCAATGGCAGAGTATTTTATGGCTCAAGGTAAAGATGTTTTGATAGCTTATGATGATCTTTCAAAACACGCTTGGGCTTATCGCCAAATGTCCTTGTTATTAAAAAGACCTCCTGGAAGAGAAGCTTACCCAGGTGATGTTTTTTATTTGCATAGTCGATTACTTGAAAGAGCAGCTAAATTAGATGATGCTCATGGCGGAGGATCAATTACTGCATTACCCGTAATTGAAACACAAGCTGGTGACGTTTCAGCATATGTGCCTACTAACGTTATCTCCATTACAGACGGACAGATATATTTAGAGCCTGAACTATTTAATGCAGGCACTCGCCCTGCAGTAAATGTTGGGCTTTCTGTTTCAAGAGTAGGTAGTGCAGCTCAAACAAAATCAATGAAGGCAGTTGCAGGTCAGTTGCGACTAGATTTAGCTCAATACAGAGAATTAGTTACTTTTGCACAATTTGGAACAGATGATTTAGATGCCTCTACAAGAAGGCAATTAGAAAGAGGTCAAAGAAGTGTAGAGATCTTAAAACAAGGTCAAAATGTACCTCTTCCTGTAGGACAACAAGTAGCCATTATTTATGGATTAAATGAAGGGTATCTGGATGATGTTCCTGTAGAAAATGTTATAGCTTGGTCGCAGGCATTTCAATCATTTATGTCCTCCAATCATTCAGATCTGATATCTGAAGTATCTGAAGTTTTGAGTGATGAGTCTAAGACTAATCTGAACGCTGCCATTGAGGAATTTAAAGAGAGTGGATTAATTTAACTTATGGCAAGTGTAAGACAAATATCTAGAAGAATTCGTAGTGTTCAGAACACAGCTAAAATTACCAAGGCTATGTCTATGATTGCTGCATCAAAATTACGTAGAAGCCAGGACGCTGCTACTCAAGGTAGATCATATGCAGATCACATGGAAAAAATGGTTTCTTCCGTCATGAGTCAAATTGGAGAAGAAATTAATAATCAGCCATTAGCTAATAATAGAGAAATTAATAATGTAGGTTTATTGATTATTACTCCAGATAGAGGTTTAACTGGAGGGCTCAATTCTAATTTGATCCGTGCTGCAGGTGATTTTATTGCTAACCAAGATGTACCAGTGAAAGTGATTACAGTTGGGAAAAAAGGTACTGATTACTCAAAAAGAAGTGGTTTGGAATTAATTTCTGATTTTTCATGAATTGGAGACAGGCCCTCCCCATCAGATACTATAGAGATCGCAAGAGCTTTGATGGATTCATTTGAAGATAGTTCCGTAGATGCTTTTTATATAGCTTATGCTCAATTTATTTCTACCACTATTCAAAAGCCATCCGTGGTTCAATTGTTGCCTATTTCTGAAACCACTGAAAATGAAACCAATGCTGAGTACATTTACGAACCATCTCCTAACGGTGTGTTATCATAATTATTACCAAGGTATATCGAAACCTTAGTTCACCATGCTGTTTTAGAAGCAAATGCTAGTGAGCAATCAGCAAGAATGGTAGCTATGAATCAAGCTACGGATAATGCAAATGCTATGGTAGATGACTTGACATTGTTGATGAATAAAATGAGACAAGAAATGATAACTAATGAACTACTTGATATTGTAGGCGGAGTTTCCGCATTAGAAGGATAAAAATAGAAAATAAACTCTGGAGCAAAAAATGGCAACTGGAAAAATCGTTCAAGTAATAGGTACTGTTGTAGACGTGGAATTTCCCTCTGAGGAAATGCCAGGAGTATTTAATGCACTTGAAACTAAAATAGGTGACCAAAAATTAATTTTAGAAGTTGAACAACACATTGGAAATAACTGGGTTAGGTGTATAGCACTGGGTCCTACTGAAGGATTAAGCAGAGGTGTTGATGCTATAGATACAGGTGATGCTATATCAGTTCCAGTGGGAGATGTCACTTTAGGGCGGCTATTTAATACTTTAGGTGAACCTTTAGATGGGTTAGAAGAGATAGAAGCAAAAGAACAATGGCCAATTCATCGACAACCACCTAGTTTTGAAGATCAAGCTACTGAGGTTGAAGTTTTAGAAACAGGTATTAAAGTTTTAGATTTAATGACACCTTTTACTAAAGGTGGAAAAATTGGGGCTTTTGGTGGTGCTGGTGTTGGTAAAACAGTGATCATTCAGGAATTAATTAATAACATTGCTACAGAACACAAAGGCGTATCTGTTTTTGCTGGTGTTGGTGAAAGATCTCGTGAGGGTAACGATCTTTGGCATGAAATGCGAGAAGCTGGCGTTTTGCCACAAACAGTACTAGTGTTTGGGCAGATGAATGAGCCTCCAGGGATTAGAGCAAGGGTAGCTCAAACTGGATTGACAATGGCAGAGTACTTTAAAGAAGAGAGAGGTCAAGACGTACTTCTTTTCGTAGACAATATTTTTAGATATATTTTGGCAGGAATGGAAGTTTCTGCCCTGCTAGGCAGAATGCCTTCAGCTGTGGGGTATCAGCCCACACTTGGAACTGAAATGGGGGCCTTAGAAGAGAGAATCACTTCTTCCAAAAATGGCTCTATTACTTCTGTTCAAGCTATATATGTTCCTGCAGATGACTATACTGATCCAGGTATTGTTACTACATTTGGTCACTTGGATGCAGTTATGACTTTAGATAGGGCATTGTCAGCTCAGGGGTTATACCCGGCTGTAGATCCACTGACATCTTTCTCTAATATTTTAGAACCTGCTGTAGTAGGACAGGATCATTATGATGTGGCTATGGGTGTACAACAAGTTTTGCAAAGGTACCAAGAACTACAGGATATTATAGCCATATTAGGAATTGAAGAATTATCTGATGATGATAAATCTACTGTGTCTAGAGCTAGGAAAATCCAGAGATTTTTGACTCAACCGTTTTCTGTTGCTGAAGTGTTTACAGGTTCTCCTGGAAAATATGTTTCAGTTCGTGACACGGTTCAAGGATTTAAAGAAATATTGGAAGGTACTCACGATAATTTGCCAGAGCAAGCTTTTTATATGGTAGGCACAATAGATGAGGCTGTAGAAAAAGGTAAACAAATGGCAGCAGCTAATTAAGAGGAATTATGAAACTTGAAATCGTTACAACTGAAGAAGTGATTTTTTCTGAAGAAGTAGATATTGTTGTTGCTCCTGGAAGTGAAGGTCAATTAGGAATTTTACCTGGACATGCTCCATTGATTACATCTATAAAATCAGGAGTAGTATTGACCAGACACGGTTCTCAAGAAAAGGTCAATAATGTCTCAGGGGGATTCCTAGAAGTTTCTGATAATAATGTGAGAATATTAGCAGACAGCTAGTTTCTTTTTAAATAGTAAGTCATCGATTGTAAAGATAGAATTGGATCTATATTTCTTACTACAACATCATTTGGAACTTTTGGTGAAATAGGTGCATAATTCAGTATTGCCTTAATTCCCTCTATTATTAACAGATCGATCACTTTCTGAGCCTCTATAGCTGGAACTGACACGATAGCTACTCTAATAGATTTATCTTGAATAGTTTTTGAAAGTTTTTCCATTCCCAAGATTGGAATACTGTTTTCATCAGAATATGATTTATTATTGGAGTCAAATGCTGCTACTATTTTAAACCCTTCAGGTGAAAATCCAGGGTAATTGATTATTGATTGACCTAATCTGCCTGCCCCAATTATGCAAGCATTCCAATTCTGTTCTAAGCCCACAACAACCTTTAATTTATCTACTAAAAATGCAATAGGATAACCTTGCCCTTGTTTCCCGAATTTACCAAAATAGCTTAAATCTTTTCTGATTTGAGCTGAAGACATTTGCAAACGATTGCCCAAGTTTTTTGAACTGATTACATTATTTCCAAAATTTAATTCTTCTTGAAGAATTCTTAGGTATATTGGAATTCTTTGAATTACTACTTCGGGAACAAACATCGAACTTTTTGTTTTTGAACTGATCATATTAAGTTATATTTCAGTGAAATTTTTGTTTTTCGAGTATATATTAAATACTTAGTATTGTGAAATTTGATACTTGTAATTGTGTATATGGGAATTATTCTTGACCAACTATTTTCACGTTGCTAGAATGGCTAAGCTTTACTCTTAATGATGTGTGTTACTGCATGTCATATCTATTACGAAGGAGATTTTATGACTGAAGAAGGTGTGACCCTTTATCGTGGATTACGAGAAGTTTATATTGATCGAACCACATCAAGTTTTATTAACGGAAAAGAAGGTAAGCTTTATTACAGAGGCTATTCAATTGATGATTTAGCTCAGAATTGTGGATTTGAGGAAATTAGTTATTTAGTTATGATGGGTGAATTACCCACATCTTCTCAATTGGAATCTTTTTCTAAAGAATTGAAATCAAATATGGGATTGCCTAAAGAAATTATTGATTTGATAGAGATTGTTAAAGATGCTCATCCTATGGATGTATTGAGAACTGCCATTTCAGCTCTTGCTGGATTTGACTCAGAAGTCGATGATAATTCATCTGAAGCCACTTTGAGGAAAGGAACTAAATTGACAGCTCAGGCTCCTACTATAGTTGCAGCACACGCTAGAATTAGACAAGGATTAGATCCTATTACTCCGGATCCTAAATTAAGTATTGCTGCAAATTTTTTATATATGCTTTTTGGTACTGTTCCCGATCCAGAAGATGCAAAATTAATAGATAAAGACTTTGTATTACATGCTGAGCATGGTTTAAACGCCTCAGCTTTTGGGGCAAGAGTTGCAGCTTCTACTCAAGCTGATCTTCATTGTGCAGTTACAACTGGTATTGCTGTACTTAAAGGTCCATCTCATGGTGGAGCTGCTGAATCAGTAATGACTATGTCATTGGAGATTGGTGATGAAAGTAAGGCAGAACAGTATATTAAAGACACATTAGATGGCGGTGGAAGAATTATGGGATTTGGCCATAGGGTTTATAAAGCTGTAGATCCCAGATCACTACATTTGCAAGACGATTTAAAGGCTTTAGGAGAACGTAAAGGTGAACCGAAATGGTATTCAATTCTTCAAAAAGTACTTGAAGCGATGCAACCTTATGCAAGAAAAGGAATTTGTCAAAATGTGGATTTCTTTTCAGGTGCTATGTATTTTTTGCTAGATATTCCAGAAGATTTGTTTATTTCAATATTTGCTATGGGTAGAATTCCTGGTTGGACAGCTCAAGTTGTTGAGCAGTTTGACAACAACATTCTTTTGAGGCCCCGATTGCAATATGTTGGAGAATTAGACCGTGAATTTATCCAGATTTCAGATAGATAAGCGTATTCGAGGGAGATAACTTGACTAAAAAATTAATTGTTGACGATTGTGCAGAAGGTTGTCATTGGATTATTGAACAACCTAATGGCCCTACAAGTATAGGTACTTGTAAATTCTGCAATAACACTAAAGAATTCCGAAATTCTATGCCTGGTTCTGGTTGGGACAGGAATGGTCAAACCAAAAAATAATTGCAGTCATCATATTCAAATAATTCCCCTGAAGGCCAAATTGCTTCATTAATTAATGATAAGGGCATGATTCCATTTGATGTGTTTATGGATATGGCATTATATGGAGATTCAGGTTATTACAGAAGCTCGTTGAACCCGTTCGGTGTTAATGGAGATTATTTTACTAGTCCTAGAGTTCACCCTGTTTTTGCATTTTGTTTAGCTAAACAATTATTTAATATGTGGAAAATATTAGATTCACCTGTGCCTTTTTTAATATATGAAGATGGTGCAGGAGATGACTTACTTGCTACTGATATTTTGAGGTCTTTCCAAATAATTGACTCAAAGATGTTTGATGCTACAAATTATTATATTCATGATATTAATTTGATAAATTCTATCAACCCAAAAATACAAAATGCGACAAATGATTTAAATATTTTTCACGTTGTTATATCTAATGAATTATTTGATGCTATGCCAGTTAAATTATTTGAAGTCCATAACAATACTGTTCAAGAAGTATTCTTGTCTCTTAGAAATAGTAGAGAATTACAAGAGACTTTAAACTTTCCTTCACCAGAGTTAGCTGATTTTCTAAGGCCTTTAAATGTTACAAGTTTGGAAGGCTACAGAGGTCCAGTGAATCTTCACGTAGAAGATTGGGTTAGTAAGATTTCAGAGAAAATGAATTCTGGATTTATGATAACTATTGATTATGGATATTTAGAAGACATATATTTTTCAATGGAAAAATCACATAAGTTAATTCAAACTTATTATCAACATTCTGATGGGGGAAATCTATTACAAAGAATTGGCCGTCAAGATATAACAGCACATGTAAATTTTTCCCATTTGATGTCAGTAGGGGAGCAAAATCAATTTAAAACTGTATTTTTTGATACTCAGAAAAATTGGTTAGAACTGTTAGGTTTTGATCAAATCAAAAATATTGATATGTTTAATAATAGGCGAATTCAAAATTTACTCTTTTCTTTGGTAGATCAAACGGGATTAGGTAATTTCAAAGTTTTAATACAAGCTAAAAATCTAGATGAATCAGAGTTACAAATTTTTAATAATGAAATTCACACTTTTGATTATAGTGAGAATATTGAGATTACTAAAAGACATATCTCTTACAAGCTTATGTAGATTCTTTATCAGGTCTAACGAAGCATTTTCTGGCAAAAGTAATAAAGCCTGTATGTCCTGTCATTCTATGATCCGGTCGTATTGATCTTCCCCCCACAGTCCACGATCGTTCTAATAGTTCAGTTGTTTCAATTAATGTGAATTGCAAACAATCCCTCAATGTGTCGACATAATTTGAAACCTGAATGATAGTGGGAAGAAATGAAATTATGATGCCTCCGTACTTTAATGCCTTTAAAGCTTGATCAACCACTTCCCATGGTTCGGGTAGGTCTAGAATTATAGCGTCAACTTCATGTTCATCGATTTGATGACTAACATCTCCGATTTTAAATGTTACATTGTTAGAATTAGGTAAAATCGTTTTGAGATTTAATTGAGATTTTTTGGACATGTCTTCTCTGAGGTCATAAGTATATAAATGTCCATCAGGGCCTATTGTTTCTGCAATTGAGATAGTCAAGCTACCAGATCCAGACCCTGCCTCAATTACTCTTGCTCCAGATTTTAAATTAGCTTTATTAATTATGGCTGCAGAATCTTTTGGGTAAATAACTGTAGCAATTCTGTCCATGTTGACTATTAACACATTTTTAGTGGGCTTAAACGCTAACAACCAGTGTCCATTATTTGTTTGAATCCATGCACCCTCATCAAGTCCGATAATGTCACTATGAGAAATATTACCTAAGTGAGATTCAAATTGTGATTCTGTATCTATTTGTATTAAATAAACTCGTTCTTTTTTGTCATAAAGAATCACACTGTCGCCCGATTTAAACATTATCTAACAAAGATTTTTAATTTCTTTCAAGATATCTTTTGGGTCTAAATCTCCAGCAGCTGAGTAAGATTTACTAAATACTACTTTGCCTTCTTTGTTTATTATTATCACGGCTCTAAGTGGAGTACCTTTTTCTTCATTGAATACTCCATAAAGTTGGGAAACATGACCGTGTGGGTAAAAATCTGCTAGTAATGGATAGGGAATAGAGCCTAAAGATCCAGCAAATGCCGTTTGAGCAGGCTTAGAATCACAACTAATTCCTAAAATTTGAGTATCATTGTTTTCAAAATCTTTATTGTTCAACCTGAACGATGAAACTTGGTGAGTTCAACCCCCAGTGAAAGAATATATGTGAAATGAAAGCACTACATTTTTTTGTGATCGGTAGCTACTGAGTTTTATTTCATCTCCTGTATGGGAGGTAAGTATGAAATCAGGAGCAATACTACCTACTTCTATCATATTCAAGATCCTTAAAGTGTTTTACGGTAGTGTACATCAGAATACGAAAAACAACTAAGAGCTTTTTTGAGATTTTTCTTTTCTTTGCCTTTCTGTACTGGATAGGATTTTTTTTCTAAGACGTAAGTGTTCGGGTGTTATTTCAATCAAATCATCTTCAGAAATAATATCTAAAGATTCTTCCAATGAAAGATCTAATGGCCTAATTAATTTAGTGACTATATCAGCTGTAGAAGATCTCATATTAGTTAATTTTTTTTCTTTACATACATTCACTACTAGATCAGAAGCTCTAGAATTCAAGCCTACAATCATTCCTTCATAAACTTCAACACCGCTATCAATCATAGTTTTACCTCTTTCTTTAGCATTAATGAGGCCATATGCAACAGATAAGCCTTTCTCAGAAGCAACTAAAAAGCCTTGAGATGATCTTCTGACATCACCAGACTTAGGTCTATATTCTGCGAATCGGCTAGACATTATTCCATCTCCGTGAGTGGCATTCTGGAAAAATGACCTAAACCCTATTAGACCTCTAGTTGGAACTAAAAATCGCAACCTTAGTGTTCCGGAACCATCATTAACTACGTCTTCTAGTACTCCTAATCGTCTATTCAAGTTTTCACTTAATACTCCAAAATAATCTTCATTTGTTTCAATATGAAGTCTCTCGTAAGGTTCATGAATTTTACCTTCGATTTCTTTCAAAATAGGTTTTGCTTGAGAAACTTGAAATTCATATCCTTCTCTTCTCATGGTTTCTGCTAATACCGACAAATGTAGCTCACCTCTTCCGCTAACATTGAATTCATCAGGGCTATCTGTAGTTTCCAATCTTAATCCCACATTAGTTCTCAATTCATCAGATAATCGTTTAAACAATTCTCTTGAAGTGTGATGCTGACCCTCTCTACCCATTAATGGAGATGTGTTGACGCCAAAAGCCATTTTAACTGTGGGTTCATCTACTTTAATTGGTGGTAGTTGTTCTGGATTGATTGAATCAGTAATAGTGTCACCAATGGCGACATTATCTAATCCAGTAATTGCAATAATATCTCCAACTAATCCATTATCTACTTTGATTTGCTGCATTCCTTCATATACAAAAACATTTTCTATTTGGAAATTAGAAGAGTGATTGCCATCAGCAGAAATTAAAGTACATGGTGTTTTGGGAGATATAGTTCCTCTAGAAATTTTACCAATAGCTATTTGGCCCGCATAATCGTCGTATCCTAATGCTGTGACCAATAACTGAAAAGGTTCTGTACTTGATCCTTTTGGGGAAGGTACGTGTTCTAAAATCATATCTAATATAGGACTGATATCATTGGGAGTATCTTCAAGTTGGTTAATTGCGTAACCATCTTTTGCAGATGCGTAAACTACGGGATATTCTAATTGAGAGTCCTCAGTTGCTAATTCTAAGAATAAATCATCAATCTCACTGAGCACAGATTCAGGACGTTTTTCAGGCCTGTCAATTTTATTGATGACTACTATAGGATTCAATCCAAAACTTAATGCTTGTTGTAACACGTATCTTGTTTGAGGCATAGGTCCGTCAACAGAGTCTACAAGTAAAATGCATCCATCAGCCATATTCATTACACGTTCAACCTCACCACTAAAATCAGCATGCCCTGGAGTGTCAATAATATTTACCTTAACTCCCTTGAAGTTGATTGAAGTGTTTTTTGCAAGAATAGTAATTCCTTTTTCTTTTTCTAGTGGATTACTGTCCATAATTAATTCGCCAGGATCTTCTCTTTCAGAAAAAATATTGTTTTGCTTTAAGAGAGCGTCAACCAAAGTAGTTTTACCATGATCAACATGAGCAATTATCGTAATATTTCTTATTTTTAAGTCTTCCATAATTTTCACTT
This sequence comes from SAR202 cluster bacterium, assembly GCA_022447825.1. Taxonomy (GTDB): domain Bacteria; phylum Chloroflexota; class Dehalococcoidia; order Lucifugimonadales; family UBA826; genus AG-426-M11. The sequence continues at coordinate 20,917 of JAKUTY010000012.1, read as the reverse complement.
TAAAATGATCTCACATGTTGACTTAAAAAGAGAGTGGAATTAAGGTCAATTTAATTGCAAAAGAATTATTTGGAGGTGAAGTATTCACGTAATTGCACATAGAGGATATTCTTCTGAAAAACCAGAAAATACTATCGCAAGTTTTGATCATGCAATAAATTCAGGGTGCAAATTTTTAGAGCTTGATATTCATTTGTCTAAAGATAATGTGCCAGTAGTAATTCATGATGAAACTGTTGATAGAACTACTGATGGATCTGGAGAAATTTCGTCAATGAATTTCTCTGAAATATCACTGTTAGATGCCGGAAGTTGGTTTGATTCAAAATATAGTGATCAAAAAATTCCATCATTAGAACAAGTTTTATCAAGATACAAAGATATTTGTCATATAGTTGTAGAGGTAAAATCAGAAGAAAAGCTATTGATAGAAAAATTAAGAGAATTATTAATTAAATTTGATTATATGAACAATCAAACGCAAAATTCTTTAGATGTACCTGGAGTTTCAGTAATTTCTTTTGTTGAGTCACAAGTACTACTTTCTAAAGAGATTATTCCTGAAATTCCCCATGGATTGTTGATGGTTCAACCAACCGATGACTTAATAAGTTTTTGCCTGAACAATAATATCTCAGGATTTTTCCCATATTTTAAAATGATTGATTCTGACCTTGTGAAAAATGTAACTGATAAAGGGTTAAGTATAGGTGCTTGGGGTTTAGAAAATGTTTCTGAAATTGATGATGCTTTTAGATTAGGGCTTAAAGGAGTTACCGTAGATTGGCCCGGTCAAGTGGATATTAATTCGTTGATCTAATTCTATCATCCTCTTTTTGAGCAGTAATTTCTCCTTCTTCAACATTTACTTTTGTCAAATAAATTGTTCCGATGACTAACATAATTAAAATTGACAATATTGCCAGTCTGTTATCCCCTTTAGTGATTATTGAAATAAATGAGTATAGTACTGGTCCAATTACTGCAGATGTTCTTCCCATGAAAGCAAAGAACGAGAAAAATTCGGCACTTCTTGTTTCTGGTGAGATTTTTGCAAATAAACTTCTAGCTAAAGCTTGACTACCCCCTAATACTAATCCTACTGCTATACCTAGAGTCAAAAATTGGTATTCAACTGGAATATTTAATGGGCTCCAGAAAATGGCTCGTATTAATTTTGGCCACCAACCTATAGGGCCATCTAAGACAGAGGGGTGTTTAGGTCCGATAGTACGTGTAGATTTTAATGGTCCATCAGATATGAGGATACTGAATTGAGATTCATCGAAACTTTTCACACTATTTAACAATTCAGACGATTTACCAACTGATAGCATGTCCTTTTCTTTGAGATCTCCAAATTTTGAATTCCAAAATTCGTCGGCTTGAGAATCAGTTAGTTCGGGTAAAGACAAGATTTCATAGGATCCGCTTGATTGATTATATTGGAGATTGTAAGAATAATCGTTAGGGCTAGATGGAGTTAATGGAGCTAAAGCAACCCCAAAAATCCCAATAAAACACCATGCAATTAAACAGACAATTAAGGCATTTTTAGTTGTAATTAAATCTGCCAATTTACTGAATCCCATTGATCCTGCGGTTGCTACAAATTGAATGATTAATATAGTGGCCATGAGAAATGTGGTACTAATTTTTAATGTGTCCGCACCAAAAGCTGGAGCGATCGTAGAAATAGTTTGGATACCATCGTTAAACAATACATACGCAATCAGGTACATAACCAGCATTTTGAATTTTTTCAACTCTTTAAAAGTTTTAGAAAGCTCATTTAAAGCTAATTTGGTGGCTTTTGTGATGGTCATCTTTTTTATTGGATTAAATATGAGAGGTTCAGGTACAACTTTGAATGTCCATAATGCCCAAAAAAACCACCATGCTCCTACTGACATTAAACAAATTCTAGTAGCCAAATCAGTCCAATCTGAGGGCAACATAATTATTATTCCCAAATGTAGAGCTAGTAATATGCCTCCTCCAAAATATCCGTATGCGAAGCCTCTAGAACTCACATTGTCTAAAAGCGCTTTAGGGGCGATATGAGGAAGAAGGGAATTATAAAAAACTAAGCCTCCGGAAAAAGCTATATTGCTAAAGAAAAATATTACTCCTAGCCAAAACCATGAAGATGGTAAATATGTGACAAATATAGAAAAACTTGTTATTAGTGCTCCTGCGACAGTGTATATCCACAGGATTTTTTTCTTGATGGCTATACGATCTGCTAGGACCCCTAATATAGGGCTACTGATTGCTACAACTGCTGTAGAAAGTGCTACAGCTATGCTGTACATAGCGCTTGGAGTAATAGTTAAACCTAGAAAAATTAATTCGTTTCCAACAGTTTGAGTAAACAAATAAACAAAATACTGGGGAACAATTGCTGCCATTGCACTTGTGGCAAATGCCGAATTCCCCCAGTCATACATACACCAAGCATGAATGATTTGACGTTGCTTTTTAGGTAAATCTCTTACTTTCAAAAAATCCTCTATAAAAAAGGAGTCTATCACTGAATAAATGGTATTAGAAATGTTTTTTATTCATTCTTCTTTAATCGATGTTTAAGTAATGTGTTGATTTAGATATAATTTCATAATGTTAGATTATTACAATGTATTAGATTTGCTATCTTCAGAAGAACGACAAGTTCAATCGGTGGTCAGAGATTTTTTAGATTCTGAAATACTGCCTCATGTTGCTGATTGGTGGGAGAAAGCTGAATTTCCCACTCACTTAATTACTAAATTTGGTGAGATGGGATTACTGGGGGCTAATTTGCCTGCAGAATATGGATGTCCACAAGTTAATAATATGACTTATGGGTTGATCATGTATGAGTTGGAGCGAGTTGATTCTGGATTTAGAAGTTTTGCAGGTGTTCAAAGTGCTTTGGCTATGTACCCTATATATAAATATGGATCTGAAGATCAAAAAAAGTCTTATTTGCCAAATATGGCTGCAGGATTAACTATAGGATGTTTTGGTCTAACTGAACATGAAGGTGGATCAGACCCTGATCAAATGAAAACAACTGCTAGAAAAGTTGGTGAATCATATTTAATTAATGGTTCTAAAATGTGGATAACTAATGGAAGTATTGCTGACATTGCAATAGTTTGGGCCAAAGATGAAGATCAAATAGTGAGAGGTTTCATTGTCCCCACAGATACTCCAGGGTTTACCGCCAACAAAATTCAGAGAAAAATGAGTATGAGAAATTCTATCACTAGTGAATTGATATTTGATGATGTTGAAATTCCCGTTACAAACATTTTGCCTCAAGCTAAAGGTTTGTCTGCGCCGTTAGCTTGTTTGACGCAAGCTAGGTTTGGTATAGCCTGGGGATCAATGGGAGTTCTTGAGAGTGTTTATTCAGATGCATTAAGTTTTTCAAATATAAGAAGTACTTTTGATAAACCAATTGCTAGTAGGCAATTAGTTCAAGATAAATTAGTAGACATGGTTGTTGATCACACAAAAGGACTATTACTTGCCACTAGATTAGCTCAATTGAAAGATGCCGGTAAAATGCAATATCAACATGTTTCTGTAGCTAAGAGAGAAAACGCAAGATCAGCTTTAAATGGAGCTAGAAGTGCTAGAGAAATTTTAGGTGGAAGTGGAATTACTTTAGATTATTCAGTAATCAGGCATATGTTAAACATGGAAACTGTTGATACGTATGAAGGTACCCATGATATTCACACATTAGTAATTGGTAGGGATATTACTGGACAAAATGCTTTGGTTTAACTTGTATAAGGTATTCCAACTTTGTATATAGATCTTAGAGTTTTTAATCCAGGGCTTAATGAAATGGTAATTAAAAACAGTAATCCTCCCACAGTTAATAGTGTCCCTGCCGGTATTAAATCCAACCCAAAAAACACACTTATTCCGAGATAGCTGATAGTTGCCAATGCTCCGTTAACCAGGTTCATAGAAGACATGATGAATCCTATGTGAACATTGTACATTGCAGCTACTCTACCTCTTACTGAATCATCAGTGACAATTTGCATCATTGTGTGAGTGATTGTCATGTATCCGGCTTGAGAACCTCCCATTAGCGCTGCAGAAATTAATGCTATTGTTATATTTGGAGAAAAAGCCAAAAAAATGGGTGAGATGGAACTAATGTATCCTAGATATAAATACCATCTTCCTTGAGAAACTTGAGTAGATAATCCAGAAATCAAAGTTACTGTTATAAGTGCACCTGCTCCAACTGCCATCATTATTAAACTAAAGTCTGTTCCTTCTGAGGCACCAAATTTTTTGTCAGAAATTACAGGTAATACAGATTCAAAAGACATAGTAAAACCACAGTGAAAAAATGCCATAAACATTATTAATCTTAACTGAGGATGTTTATATATATATGGAATTCCTTTAGTGAAATTTGAAATGAGTCCAGCATCTTTATCCATTGAGCCGGAACTTTCACTTTTGATTCTTATAGTTTGAATTAAACTAATTAGATAAAGGATGGAGCATAATAGAAAAGACCAACCTATACTCACAAAACTAAGTAATGGGAGTATAGCAAGAGGGCCAATTAATCTAGATCCATGAAAGGTGGCTTGACCTAGTGCGACAGCATTGAGTAAATTTTCTTTAGGTACTAAATTGGGAACTAATGCTTGGCCAACAGGTTGTTGAGATGCACGAGTGGAACCGTCAATTAATGCAAGAACCATTACTGGAATTATCGTGTTTGTAGAAGATATTTCTACATTTAAAAGGTAGATGGATAGTGCCAAAGTATGAATTACGCTCACCCCAAATAAAATGCTCATTACATTTTTTCTATCATATTTGTCAGCAAAATATCCGGAAATTGGAGGCATGATAATTCTTGGAATCATAGCAAGAAATGTTACTAGTCCAACTAAAAATGAATTATCTGTTGCTTCATAGATCACCCATCCTCTAGTTACGATTAATGCCCATGAAGATGCCCCAGCACATAAGTTGGCAGTCCATAAAATTCGATAGTCACGGAATTTTAATGCTGCAAGAAAACGGTTATTAAAGAAATTAGTATTTGCAATATTCATGTTTTGGTATTGTATCTTTATTTAACGATTTTATAACCAAAAATTATTTTTATCACAATATCAGCTATGAATTTATTACAATTGGACAGTTCAGTATATTTAAGCTATTCTCTTGATTCTCAAAATTACTAACAACAGGAGGATAACTTGGCAAATTTCAAGGTAGTTACCCAAAAACCTGCTGGAGTCACATTTGACTTAGCTGATGGACAATACACTTTAGAAAGAGAATCATTAGATCCCATTGGAGCTGAAATACTTACTATTGATGCGTCAACTGAAGAAGAATTTATAGCCCAAGCTAAAGATGCTGATGCAATCATTGCTAGAGGAAGAAAAATTACAAAAAATATCATTGATTCTTTAGAGAATTGCAAAGTGATTTCTTTAGGAAGTGTTGGCGCTGATACAGTCGACATTACTGCAGCAACAAATAAAGGGATTCCTGTTACAAATGTTCCAGACACTTTTATTGAGGAAGTTGCTGATCATACTATGATGCTTTTACTCGCATCTTTTAGAAGATTGAATACCATGGATCAAATGGTTAGAGAGAATCGGTGGGCAGAAGGCAGGCCTTTATTATCAGAATTTCCTAGACTATGGGGGCAAACAATTGGATTTATTTCATTTGGTCACGTAGCTAAAGCTGTTGCAAAAAGAGCTCAGGCTTTTGGGTTACGTATGATAGCTTTTGATCCATACATAGAAGAATTGGTTATGACTGATTACGGAGTAGAACCAATTAGCAATTTAGAAGAAATGTTGTCAAGATCTGATATTGTTTCAATGCATGCACCTTCTACACAAGAAGTTCATCATTTGATGTCAGAAACTCAATTCAAATCAATGAAACCAACTGCTCTGTTTATTAATAATGGACGAGGACCTACTGTTGATGAGGCCGCTTTAATTAAAGCTTTAGAGCAAGGTTGGATAGCTGGTGCTGGATTAGATGTTTTTGAACAAGAACCACCTGATCCTGAAAATCCATTATTGCATATGAGTAATGTCATATTAACTCCTCATGTTGCATCTGCATCTCAACGAATGGCTCCTGAAACAAGAAGAAGAGTAGGTAAAGAGATTTCGTTAGTGTTTACCGGAAGATTGCCTAAAAGTTGTGTGAATCCCAGTGTTTTAGCTGGTGCAGATTTAAAAAGATGGCAACCTTACTCTATGGAAAGAGGCCCTGGATCTGGATGAAGATTTAATTCTTTATAACTGGGGGCTTACTCGATATCATTAGGATAAATGCTAATCCAGCTGCGATTGCCAACAAAATTAATGCTATTTCGTATACCCCAGTTAAATCAAATATAATTCCAGATAATATAGCTCCGATTGCTGTTCCAGCCGATCCAAATGGCTCTATGAAACCTCTAATCGTGCCTAGAGAATTTCTTCCGTAATAATTTGCAATTGCTACTGATGGTACAACTAGTAATCCTCCCAAAGAAATTCCGAAAATAGCAGCTGTAATCCATGCTGAAAATATTCCCGAAACTAAAATAAACCCGATAGAAGATATGCCCATTAATCCCGATAGAATTAGGTAGCATAATCTCATTGATAATTTGTCTGTAATCCATCCCCATATCAATCCACCTAATCCTGTGAAAATCGCATTGATACTTATTGCTATAGCTGCTTGATTTGGTGTTAGCCCGTAATCTTGCAATAATGCTGCCATATGGTTGTTAACACCACCATGAACTATATAAAAAAGCCCTCCTGATAAAGCTAGTTGCCACAGAGAAAATGTTTTTACAGCTTGCCCTATTGACCAGTTAATTTCATTAGAAGTTTCTACATCTTGTTCGTCAGGGTTTACTATATCGTTATCTGGTTTTAACCCCATTGATTCTGGGGTTTCTCTGATTAGAATTGTTACAGGAATTAAGGCTATACCCCATACTATGAATCCGAAAATTTTCCATGTAGTTTGCCATCCATATAATCCAATTAGAATAGAAGCTAATAATGGGAATGATGTCATTCCTATTGAATGACATAAGGTTAGAAAACCATTTGCTCTTCCTCTAAGTTTTATAAACCATCTTGATACAACTACACTAGAACTGATTTGAATTGAACTTGAAAGTATTACACGTCCAGTTCCATAAGAAATGTAAAATATCAGAGGTATACTAGCCCAACCTGAAATGATACTACTTATTCAAAGGATTAATACACTGGCAGATAGAATTGCTCTAGCACCAAATTTTTCTACAGACCATCCCATAAATTGTTTAAAAAATGTTGCAGCTTACGCCCCCACACTTGTTGCGCCAGCTATCAATGTGCTGCGCCATCCTATATCTTCTGCCATTGGATACATAAATATAGCAAGTGTCAGACTAGCTGCTGCATTTCTGACGATTTGAGTTGAACCAGCAGACCCTAGTACGACCCATCCGTAAAAGAAAGGGGTTTTTTTAGAAATTAAATTTGCTATAGACAATTTTTTACTGTTTAATTAATTAGATTTTTCTGAATTCACAGAAAAGTATTGTACCTAATTTTTCAGGAGTCTATTTATATTGAACGAGATAAAAGTTGCTATCATCGGTGTAGGAAATTGCGCCTCATCATTAATTCAAGGTGTTCACAAATATTCAAATGCTAGTTCGGGAGATACAATTCCAGGGTTGATGCACCCAGTTTTGGGAGAATATGGCATCGGAGACATTAAATTTGTGGCAGCTTTTGATGTTGACCAAAATAAAGTTGGTAAAGATTTATCAGAAGCTATTTTTTCTGAACCTAATAATACTGTTAAATTTGAAGATGTTCCTAATTTGAATGTTCCAGTGGAAAGAGGAATGACTCATGATGGAATTGGGAGATACACTTCAGAATTAGTTCAAAAATCAGATGATGGCACAGTAGATATTGCGAAAATTCTCAAAGATAGAGAAGTTGATGTAGTAATTAATTATTTACCAGTGGGGTCAGAAGAAGCTACTAAATGGTATGTTGAGCAAGTCTTACAGGCAGGTTGTGGATTTATAAACTGTATTCCCGTTTTTATCGCTAGTGGAGAGAATGACTATTGGCAAAACAGGTTTAGAGAAGCTGGTGCACCTATCATTGGTGATGACATTAAGTCACAAGTTGGAGCTACCATTGTACACAGAGTGTTAACCAGGTTGTTTATGGATCGAGGAGTTGAACTATTGAGGACATATCAATTGAATTTTGGCGGAAATACAGATTTTATGAATATGTTAGATAGAGATAGGTTGGATTCTAAAAAAATTTCTAAAACTCAGTCAGTTACTTCTCAAGTAGATGAATTTATTCCAGATAGAGATGTTCATGTGGGCCCTAGTGATTATGTTCCATGGCTTAGTGACAGAAAATGGTGTTACATCAGAATGGAAGGGAAAAGTTTTGGAGATGTCCCATTAAACCTTGAGCTTAAATTGGAGGTTTGGGATAGTCCTAACTCAGCAGGAGTAGTCATTGATGCTATAAGATGTGCAAAGATTGCAAAAGACAGAGGGCTCAGTGGACCAATTACTGCTCCATCGTCATATTTTATGAAATCACCATTGATTCAATATACTGATGATGAAGCTAGAGAATTGTTAGAAGAATTTATTTCAGGTGAAGAAACAGGACAAGGATAATGGGAGGTTTTAATGAGTGAAGAGAGAATTGCTTATGTGAATGGTGAGTATGTACTTGAAAAAGATGCTGTCATTTCAATCAGAGACAGAGGATTTTTACAGGGATATTCTGTTTTTGATACAACTAGAACTTTCGGACATAAGATTTTTAAACTTTCCGAACACTTAGATAGATTTTATCAATCATTGAAATATGCGAGATTGAATCCTGGAATGAGTAAAGATCAGATGGCAGATATTACAATGGAACTTTTGAATAAAAATTTACCTTTAATTTCTGATGATGATGATTATTGGGTCACTCAAAGAGTGAGTCGTGGAGTTACTACCCCAGATGGTGAGGTGCCTACTATAATTTTGGAAACAGTTGCTCTTCCATTTAAGTCTAGGGCGAATTATTATAAAAATGGGATGCCTGTTGTTGTCCCTTCTGTCAGAAGAACTCCCCCTGAAGCTTTAAGTCCTAGAGCAAAAATTCAAAACTACGCAAATTTGGTTCAAGCTGAATTTGAAGTTACTAGTGTAGATCCTAATGCATGGCCAATATTATTGGATATGAATGGTAATTTGTGTGAAGGGCCTGGAAGTAATTTTTTCATAGTAAAAGACGGGAAAGTAATTACTCCCAAGGAACAATATGTCTTAGCAGGTATAAGTAGGTCTACTACCTTAGAATTAGCAGCAGAATTAGGTTATGAAACATTAGAAACAGATATTGATTTATATGATGTATATACTGCTGACGAAGCCTTTGTAACCTCCACAAGTTTTTGTATATGTCCTGTGTTTTCAGTAAATGGTTCAGTAATGGGAGATGGTGAAGTTCCAGCTCCAATTACTAAAAGATTATTGAACGCATACAGTGGATTAGTTGGAATAGATATTGAGCAGCAATACCTTTCTAGACTATAGTCTGATTGATGTCAGATTCCTTGCGGGTTGCCATTCTATCCCCATATGATTTTTATTATCATGGGGGTGTAAATTCTCATGTGAGGAATTTACATTATCAATTAGTTGCTAAAGGTTTACATAGCAAAGTTATTGCTCCTTTTACTGGAGATATTGCTTCTGCTCCAGAGTGGTTGATTCCGTTTGGTAAATCAATTCCATTGAAAATTGGAGGATCAATAGCAAGAATATCTTTTTCTTTGAAAACTTATTTTCAAATTCAAAATTTTTTGTCACAAAATTTTTTCGATGTTATTCATGTACATGAACCATTTGGAGGAGCTATTACTTTAGGTGCAATTAATCCGAAAATCCAAAATGATTCTGTACGTGTAGCAACATTTCATTCCTTTGAAGGATCATCAATGTACAGGTTTATTCCTGATAAAATTTTAAGAAATTTTTTTAATAATTTAGATGGGAAGATAGCTGTTTCTGATTCAGCAAAAAACTATGTTAATAAATTCCTTGAGTCAGATTATAGAATTATTCCTAATGGTATAGATTTGGTTGATGAAATAGTAGAAGATCAATATCAAATTATTGATGATAAAAAAATTAACATTCTTTTTGTGGGAAGATTTGAAAAACGAAAAGGATTATTTTTTTTGATTCAATCCTATTTAAATCTTAAGCAAAAATATGAAAATATTCGATTATTGATAGCTGGAGGAGGCGAATTAGATTCAGAATCTCAGAAGATTTTATCCTCTAGAAATTCTAAAGACATCATTTTTTTGGGTGAAGTAACAGAATTACAGAAAAAAAATTTATTTGATAAAGCACATATTTTTTGTGCCCCATCCACTGGGCAAGAAAGTTTTGGAATAGTTTTACTGGAATCAATGAGATCTGGTACTTGTTTAGTAGCTACTAATATTGAAGGTTATAAAAATGTTGTACAACATATGAATCAAGGTTTGTTGTCAGACCCAAAGAATGTATGTAGTCTGCAACACAATTTAGAAATTTTAATTAATGATGAAAAATTAAGAAAACAATTAGGGGCTAATGGTCTGAAATCAGTTCAAAAATATGATTGGGATTTAGTTTCAAGAGATGTTTTAGATTTTTATAGAGAATTGATTTTGGAAAGGAGTATTTAGATTAGAGATAGATTAAGAGAAATCACTTATAAGTTTTTTGAAAATCCATTTTCAGGATTTCTGATTAAATTAGGTGTTACTCCAAATTTTGTTACATTAACAGGATTGCTAATTGTCCTTATTGGGAGTGCATTTATAGCTTTGGGCTTACTTTTTACTGGTTCAATGATTGTTTTTGGGGGTTCTTTATTAGATTTGATTGACGGTACTCTTGCTCGTAAAACTGGTAAAAATTCTAGTTTTGGAGCTTTATTAGATTCAGTAGTAGATCGGATAGAAGAATCATCAGTTTTATTTGCTGTGTTTTTATTTTCTGTTTTTAACAACTGCCAGCTAACTGGGATTAGATGTGAATTAATAAGTGTTATGGTGTTTTTAGCTTTGATTGTATCTTTACTAGTTAGTTATATGAGAGCTAGATCTGAATCTTTGGGGGTTGAATGCAAGGAAGGAATTATGACTCGTCCTGAGAGAGTGGTTCTGTTAACCATTGGAATTGCGATCTTCCAATGGTCTAGTTTGGCTCTTTTATTAATTTTAGCTACTATAATAGTATTAGGATTCTTTACTATCATCCAAAGACTTTTAAGTACTTATGATAAATTACAAAATTAAATTATTTTATTTTTGCCTACTTTTCTTAATCTCTGTATATCCATCTTTAGCATCATTACATGCTGATGGTATATCAAATATTAAATTGGAAAGTCATGAAATTGAGAATCAATTTCCAATGGGCTTTAATGTCGACTTAAATGTTACTTCTAATTCTGATGTCACTGATATTTCAATGAATGTTTGGAAAGGCGAAAATGATATTGGAATTTATAAATATTTTGAATTTGAACAATCTGAAAAAGTGATGACCAGTCTTTTTTGGTATACAAATTCTAGTCAAACATATATTCCTCCTGGTACGACTATTAAATATCAATTTAAAATTACTAATCAGTTAGGCGATGAATTTCTTTCTGAAATGTTTGAATTTGTGTACTACGACATTAATTTCAATTGGGACTTCATTGAAGATGATGGATTTGTTGTTTATTACCATGGTCCAATGAAGGGTAGAGCTACAAAAATTCTAGAAGCTATTCAGGCCACTGCAACTAAAATGCAACCTGTTTTTGGAGAATATGTGGAATCTCCTATAGCAGTGACTGTATACAATAATCCTGTTGAAATGATTGTTGGTTTACCTCCAGAAAGTAAAACTATTAGACGTGAATTGATTACCCAAGGTATGGCATTTAATTCAATTGGGACAATTCTGGTTTTGGCTTCAAGTTCAGATTATTTGGGCACCGCTTCACATGAAATGACCCATATATTAGTTCATAGGTCCACTGATGGAATTGTTTCTGTCCCTTCATGGTTACACGAAGGATTAGCGGAATATGCAAATATTTATCCTAGTTTTAGTTTCACTAATGCTTTAGATATGGCGATAATGAATGATGATTTATTACCTTTAACAATGTTCTCAGGACAACCAGGTACATCTGAAGATAAACTCCTTTTTTATGGACAAGCAGAATCTTTCATTAATTTTTTAATTAGTGAATTTGGTGTTGATAAAATGAAAGAATTGCTAGCTACTATTAAAACTTCAACAAATTTGGATTCAGCAATACAACAAACATATGGTCAATCTAAGGTTCAGCTAGAGAATTTGTGGAGGACAGAGTTGGGGGTGTCTTTGTATATCCAAACTTCGGAATCTTCAGTTCCTACTCCCAAACCTTTTCCCACTATTTCTTTATATTCATTAACTCCTCAGGCAGGTTCATCAGAAATAAAAAATACTTATCAATCTGATGTTCCTACGACTAAAATAACAAACGACTCTTTAGAATCTTCAAATGCCAGTTGTAACGCTAAACCCAATCAATTTAATTCTGATAATTTGATTGTTTTATCGGGAGCAATTGTTTTGTTACTTTTTTGTTTATCTAGAAAACATAAAGATTATTAAATATTTGAGTTACAATTTTTTAAGGTGAATAATGGTTGATTGGCACAAAGCTATAGAACAGACATATGTGGTTAAATTCCCACAACAACATTTGGCGACTTTTGGGGTGACGAATTTAGATTACTTTATTGTTACTGAGCCTATTTATACAGCATTTGATTCTTCTAAAAAACAATTGGAAGGAGTATTGAGAACTGGAACAGTTAAAGCAAATCAGCCTAATGTGATTACCCCCAATTATGCATTAAATATTTCGGGATTTAGTAAAAGTGCCTACGAGTATATGGAATCTGTCTCATACCAATATGGCCCAAATAGTCCTGGCATAATGTATCAATATTCGAATCATCCGGATAATCTAGAAATTGTGGGGGGTATCCCAACTGAAATTGCACAAAGAATTTCCGAAGATTTGACTGAAAAAAATCATCATTTGTCTGTTGTTATAGTGGGTGTAGACGAATTTTGGGATGTGGCTCTCTTAAAATTTATTTATGAGTACACAGCATCCTCCATTTCTTTTAATTCTCAAGAAATGATGTCTGCTGGATTGTTGGATCCAGTAGAAAAATATGGAAGCCTCCCTGCTGCTGTCGTTAGTCAAATTGAAGAGATGTTTAAATCTGTTCAGATAGGAGGCAGTGCAGATGTTCTAAAGCAAGAATTGGATAGGTGGGGTGTTTACAACTTTTATGAAGACAGATTTTTAGGATTATTTAAATAATTCTTAATGATCCTAAGTATTCACTGTGATACCATTTAATGAACGAGGTTTTAATGTACAGACAAGATGATCCACAAATTAATATTGATCAAATCCTAGAAAAATTCAAAAAAGTTTTTGGACGATTTGGTGGGACAGGCAAAGGCGTTGGTCCTGTTGTAGTACTTCTAATAATTGCGATTGCGATTGCAGGTTGGTTAGCTACAGGTATTTTTACTGTTCAACCTGGTGAAAAAGCAGCATTAAAGATGTTTGGTAAATATTCACAAGAAGTTAGTCCAGGATTATCTTGGTGGTGGCCGTCTCCAATTGGGGATAGAGATGTTGTTAGAGTAGATGCAGTCAGAAAATTGGAATTGGGAGTGAGAAATGATGTCCCTGTTCTCGACGAATCTCTTATGATTACTGGAGATCCAGATGAACTGGGGGCACCTGGTGAGGCTCCAAATCTGGTAGACGTACAATTAACAGTTCAATATGAAATTAAAAATATTAGAGATTATTTGTACAAAGTAGTTTCTCCAGACGGTACTACCCTTAAAGATGCGACGGAAACTTCTCTTAGACAAGTAGTTGGTGGACGTCCTATTGATGATGTTTTAACTGACAAAAAACAAGAAGTTGAAATTGCAACAAAAAATAAGTTGCAAGAAATATTAGATTACTATCAGTCGGGGTTGAATATAAGAGAAGTTAAATTATTGAATGTGTTTGCCCCCGAACAAGTTAAAGATGCTTTTGATGATGTTGTCAGAGCTAAAGAAGACAAAGCTAGAATAATTAATTTGGCTGACGCTTACAAAGAAAGTGTATTGCCTGCTGCTAGAGGTGAATCTTCTAAAAGATTGCAAGATGCTGAAGGTCTTAGGCAGCAAAAAATTGCAGAAGCTAATGGTGAGGCTGGAAGATTTACAGCTATTCAGCGTGAGTATTCAAAATCGAAAGATATTACTCGTAAAAGAATGTACTTAGAGGCTATGGAAGAAATTCTTCCTAATATCAATAAAGTTTTAGGAGATCCAAGTCAAGTCATTTTAGTAAATCCAGAATCTAACAACGTGATTCCTGTTACTACACAAGGAGTTGGTGAATAATGAAATTTTTAGCCGCAATACTTGTTTTTTTCATAGTTGCTCTTGCAATTATTTTGCCTCAAGTCTTTTTTGCAGTAGACGAAACAGAAGTTGCAATTGTTACTAGATTTGGAGAAATTACTTCAGAGATAACTGAGCCAGGTTTAAATATCAAAACACCATTCATTGAATCAGTAACGCGTTATGAAAAAAGATTATTAGTGTTTGATGCTCAACCAGATTCTTTACTTACTAAAGATAAAAAACGGTTGATTATTGATGTATACGCTAGAGGTCGGATTGTAGATCCAGCTTTATTTAGAGAAAGATTAGGTAACGAACAGACTGCTGCTGATAGAGCAATTGGAATTATTTCTTCCGAATTGAGAAGTGAAGTCGCTAGTCATAATCAATCAGAAATTATTACTACTCAAAGAGATCAGATAATGAATACTGTTTTGGTATCTGTTACGCCACAACTAGAAGAATTTGGTATTACAGTTGTTGATGTAAGAATTAAACGAGCTGATTTCCCTTCTGAAATAGCTGAAAGTGTTTATTCTAGAATGAGGGCAGAAAGACAAAGAAAAGCTGATAAAGAAAGAGCTGAAGGTAATGAAATTGACGCTCAAGTAAGAGCTGATGCAGATAGGAAAGCTACTATTATTCTGGCTAACGCTAACAGAGATAGTAGGATAATTACTGGTTGCGGTGATGCTGAATCAACATCAGTATTTGCTGATGCTCTTGAACAAGATCCTGAATTTTATTCATTTCAACGTTCTCTTGAAGCTTCTAAAAGTATTTTGTCTACAGATACAACTACTGTGATGGGACCTGAAGAATTTGCTTCTGTATTTTCTAATATACAGAATGCAGTAGATGTAGCATCCAAATCATCTGATGCAACAGATTCAAACGCCTCTTCTTCTGTTAGCTCAAAATGTGCTGAAGTTTCTGCTGCTTGGTATTTAGCCTCTGATTTACAAGTTGATCAGCCTGATATTACATTTTTAAGCTCTCAATTAGTTGAATGGCCAAATAATTCACTTGGGTGTGTATCTGCAGAATCATCTGAAGAGTCAAAACTCTTAGGGTATGAAGTTGAATTTTCACACTTAGGAAATATTTATAAAGTCAGAACTAATGAATTCGGATCAAATTTAGCTATTTGTGACTAGTAAGACTATTCCTTATTCTTAGTGAGGTAAGATGGGCGACATTAACATTAATTTTGATGTTTCTGACGATTCATTTGATATTCCACAAGACAATTTGTATTTGGTTGCTGTTGAAGCTTTCAACTATTTAGAAATTCAAAAAAGTACCGTTTCTATATATTTTAGTGATGATGACTACGTTCAGAATTTAAATCATCAATACAGAGGTTTGAATGAAGTGACAGACGTATTGTCTTTTTCCAATGATTTTGAAGGTCAATATTACGGGGATCAATTGGATTTACGTGAAGGCTTAATAGAAGAAGATTTTGTGATACCTGAAAACTTTCAAGATTATTTAGGCGATATTGTCATTTCATTTCCTCAAGCTTGTAGACAATCTATTGAAAATCATGTTGACTTAGTGGATGAGTTGATGAAATTAGTTGCCCATGGAATCCTTCACCTGTTAGGCTTCGACCATGAAAATATCAGTGAAGAACTAGAGATGAATTCTATTTCGGATACTATAATTAGTTTGGTGAAAAATAATGCCTGAAGTTTTATATAGAAAATGGAGACCGTCGACTCTTAATGATCTTGTGGGACAAGACCATATATCCCAAACATTGAAACATTCAGTGAATTCTTCTAGGTTTGCGCATGCATATTTGTTTTGTGGCCCTAGAGGAACTGGCAAAACCAGTACAGCAAGAATTTTGGCTAAAGCAATTAATTGCCCAACTCCTAATGATGGTGATCCATGTGATGACTGTCAAATGTGCAATGATATTTCAATTGGTCGTGCAATCGATTTGATAGAGATTGATGCTGCTAGCAATAGAAGGATTGCAGACATTCGTGATCTGACTGAAAAAATTCATTACACTCCCGGGGAAGCAAAATATAAAGTTTATATAATTGATGAAGTTCATATGCTTACCCAAGAAGCTTTTAATGCTTTACTGAAAACATTAGAAGAACCTCCTAAACATGCAGTTTTAATACTAGCTACAACTGATGTACAAAAACTTCCTCTAACAATAATTTCTCGTTGTCAAAGATTCGACTTTAGAAGAATTGCTAATGAGCAAATTGCTAACAAATTGTCCCAGTTATCTGATAGTGAAAATGTCAAAATAGATTACGAAGCATTAAAAATTATAGCTAATTATTCCACTGGAAGTTTACGAGATGCAGAAAATATTTTGGAGCAAGCAATAGTCTCATTCGTTGATAATATTTCTGTAGAAAATATCAAAGAAATGTTAAAAATTGGAGGAGATGACCTAACTCAAAAATTACTTGAATTGATTGTTAAAAAAGACTTAACTAGTTCGATTCAAGAGCTTAATCAAATGATTGCAGATGGGGTTGATATAAATCAAATACACTCTAGTTTGTTAGATTCAGTAAGATATTTAATGCTCATCAAATCTGATGCATTAAATCAAAATCAAATTAGTGAAGAATTGAAAAATTCTCTTAATAATTTGAAAGAAGAAATAGGTTTATCAGAATTACTCTTTATATCTAAAACACTCTCAAAAATTGATTTTCAAGGTTTTCAAATTCAAAATTTGGCTCTTGAGATGGCTTTGATAGAAATTAATTTGGGGCAACCTGATCAATCGGAAATAGTACAAAATCAAAAATCAAATCATATTGCGCATAGTAGAAATCAAATTACTCAAAATTTTCAGTCTAACCAAGTTCCAATTAAAAATACCCCCACAACTGCAGTACCAAAAAATACTACACAAAAAGCTACAGACATTTCTCAGAAAAACCCAACTCAATCTACAGTAAAGAGAGAAGGAGAGTCTGGTAAATTAGATTCTGAGTGGAATAATTTGTTAAGAGAATTGAGGTTAACTGGGAAAAGATTTAAATTTGGGGCTTTACTTAGAGGTGCTAAAACCAAAGAGATTATAGATGAAACTTTAGTGCTCACTTATTCACATTCATCAAATGTTGATAGATTTAATAGTGAGCTTGAAGATCCTGTAGTTAAATCAGAAATGTTAAATATTATCCACAAAACTTTAAATAAAGAGTATGCTGTTGAGGTTAGATTGGACGGTCAATCATCAAATGAAAAAACTTCAAAAAAGTCGGGATCTAATAGTAATTTAGTTAAATCAGCTCAAGCAATGGGAGCTTTAATTGTTGAAGAAAGAGAGAAAAACACATGATGAATAAAAATATGATGAAACAGGCTCAAGAGCTACAAAAACAAATGATGAAGATGCAAGAAGAAATTGAATCTACTAAGATAGAACATTCTTCTGGCGGTGGAGTTGTTAAAGTTGTTGTAACTGGGAAAATGGTAATTGAATCTATAGAAATTGATCCGGATGCTATTGATCCTGAAGATGTAGAAATGTTACAAGATTTGATAATTTCTGCTGTAAATGGTGCTTTAGAAAAAGCTCAACAATTGGCTTCTTCTAAAATGGGTTCAATTACTGGAGGATTGAATATCCCCGGACTTTCATAATAAGGAAAACAATGGATTACAGTGGAGCTACTCCTCAAGTTCAAAGATTAATTGATGAATTTGGCCGGTTACCTGGCATCGGTCCAAAATCCGCACAGCGACTGGCATATTATTTAATTAAAATGCCAGAAGAAATTTCACTTAACTTAGCAGAATCAATTTTGTCTGTGAAAAATTCGATTGTTTTATGCTCAATTTGTTTTCATATTACTGATACTGACCCATGTAATTTATGCTCAAATTCATATAGAGATCAAACAACAATATGTGTTGTTCAGCAACCACTAGATTTAATTGCGTTGGAAAAATCAGGCTCTTATAAGGGTAAATATCATGTTTTGCATGGTGCAATTTCTCCTATTAATGGTATTGGTCCTGACAATTTAAAGATTAAAGAATTGTTTTTAAGATTAAAAAATGAAGATATTGATGAAGTGATTTTAGCCACTAACTTAGATGTTGAAGGAGAGGCTACTGCTATGTATATCAATAATTTATTAGCATCTACTGGAATCAAAATTACTATTCCAGCAAGAGGATTGTCTGTAGGTGGAGACTTACAATATGCAGATGAAGCTACTTTAGGCAGAGCAATTCAGGGTCGACAAGGTATTTAATGGTTTCAAATAAAACTTATGTGACTGAGGCTCTCATACTCAATCATCGAGATTTTGGTGAAACAGATTTGTTAATAACGTTATTTACTAAATTATTTGGCAAAGTTCCTGTTGTTGCTAGAAGAGCTAAGATGCCAAACTCTAAATTCAGTAGTGGTGTTCAGTTATTGAATAGAGTACAAGTTTCAATTGGCCGTGGAAGAAATCTTGATCATATGAATGAGTGTGAAATTGTAGATTCATTTCAAGGAATTAAATCAGATTTAGCTTTATTATCTAAAGGTCTTTTTTCATCAGAATTGGTTGTTAACTTTATTCAAGATAGAACTCCAAATATACAGGTTTTTAATGCGTTATTAAAAAATTTAAATGATTTGGAAATGCAAAACAATATTGAACAATCGATGATTTGGTTTCAGCTCCAATTAATTAATTTTTCAGGAGTGCTTCCTGAATTTATAGTGTGTATAAATTGTAATGAAAATCTTCAGAGGATGGATCATATTTTTTTTCCTTCTATTGGAGGTATAAATTGTGCTAATTGTTCAGATATTAATTTGAAAGACGGGGTTGTGATTTTAGAAGAGTCTTTAGGGTTTTTACGGCATATTCAAAGAATGATTAGATCCTCAAAATCGTACCTATTTGACAAAAATATAGATGAGAATACTTTGAAAGATTTAAACCGATTCTTGAGAATCTATTTATCGTATACAGCGGAAAGACAAATGAAATCTACTAAATTTTTGGATTTAGTAAACTAAAGCAACTGTTCGCATAGGTCTGTAAAATCATTACTTATTAGATCAGGTTTATATTCTGATTCATCATAAGGAAGATCATATCTGTTCACATATGCTCCTCTAAATCCACTGTGGCGAGCTCCTAATATATCAAATGAATGAGAAGCTACCATCATAATGTTCTCTGGTTCTAGATTTAATGATCTACAGGCATATCTGTAGACTGATGGGTGTGGCTTAAATTGTCCCACGGATTGCGCTGACAGAATAGAATGAAAATCCATTTCTATTCTGTTCTTGGCTAAGTAGTTTAAATAGTTTTGCTCACCGTTAGACAGAATCACTAAATTGAATTTTTCTGAAAGTTGATTTAATCCGTCTATAGCATCTTTAAAAGGGGACAAAAAGTTGTATGCATCCATGAATTCATCAATTTGTTCGTAAGTAAAGTTTATTTTTAAAGTTCTTAAAGTGTACAAAAGAGCTCTTCTTTTTACTGGAAGGTATCCACTATGTCCCAACATCAGTAAGTTATCTTGATATTGTTCGATTCTTTGTCTCTGTCGCCATATTGCCCAAACGTCATCACCAGTAATGTTTTCAGGTGTGTCGCATGTTTTGAGCAGTTGATTTAAAGGAGGGATTAAACTTCCCGCTAAATCTAGAACTGTTCCAAAGATATCAAAAGTTAAAGTGTTTACTTTTTTAATAGGATTAGTCATTTGATGCAAATAGATGTTTAGTTTTATTAACGAAGTATACCAAAGAAAGCATTACTGGAACTTCTACTAAAACTCCCACAACTGTTGCTAAAGCTGCACCAGAATTTAATCCAAATAAAGATATAGCTACAGCTACAGCTAATTCGAAGAAATTTGATGTCCCTATTAAACAGGCTGGTGCTGCGATTTCAGGGCTAAGACGGATAAAACGCGCTGTAATATAGGCAATAGCAAAAATACCGTATGTTTGTATCAGTAACGGTATTGCTATCAATCCTATTATTGCTGGTTGATCTATTATTACAGTAGCTTGAAAACCGAAAAGTAAAACTACAGTTGATAACAATCCTAGAATAGACCACGGCTTAATCAAATTTAAAAAACTGTTTAATGTAATTCTAGATTTTCTACCTACTAAAATTTGACGAGTCATAATTCCTGCTAACAAAGGTAACAAAACATACAAAAGTATAGAAATTATTAATGTGTCCCACGGTAGTTCTAATTTTTCAGCAGCAAATTCATTACTGATCCCTAGTAATAATCCAGATATAGGAACGAATGCGAATATCATGATTAAATCGTTAATTGATACTTGAACTAATGTGTAATTGGGATCTCCTTTTG
>JAKUTY010000011.1 GCA_022447825.1 SAR202 cluster bacterium | reverse complement strand
AAATCCCGAACGACATTTCAGTTCTAGATGAATTATTAGAAATCAAAAATATTACTATTGGTGAAACTAGAAGTTTTCTTGCAAGATTCTTATTTAGTGGTGATGAAATTTTTGATCAAGTCAGATCATTAAGTGGTGGAGAAAAAGGAAGATTAGCTTTAGCACGATTATTACTTAAAGAACCAAATGTACTTATTTTAGATGAACCTACTACCCACTTAGACATTGAAAGCAGAGAAGCATTAGAACTAATGCTTCAAGATTTTGAAGGAACAGTCATTTTTGTTTCCCATGATCGACATTTAATTTCATTTTTAGCTGATTATCTTCTAATAATTCAAAATCAAACTGTAGTTCAGTT
Source organism: SAR202 cluster bacterium (assembly GCA_022447825.1). GTDB lineage: Bacteria > Chloroflexota > Dehalococcoidia > Lucifugimonadales > UBA826 > AG-426-M11. Next base: position 50,783 of record JAKUTY010000011.1, on the reverse strand, counting down.
TAAAGGTAGTTACGAAGATTGGGTTAAAGAAAACACCTCAGTTAAATTCAAAAACAAAGATACAAATAGACCTGTTAAATTAGATTCAAGGAAAAAATCTAAAAATAAAACTCCAAAAGATAATTCGAAAAAAGAATTAGAAATATTAGAATCTAAAATTAAAGAACTAGAATCGTCCATAAAAACAGTAGAAAACCAATTATCAAAAGCATCTGATTCAGGGAACATGGATGATATATATGAACTTGGAGATAAACATAATGATCTTAACAAGCAATTAGAAGAAGCTTTATCTGAATGGACAAATAATTAATTTAAAAATTCACATCCCAAACTCATCGTATGCATTTTGATAATCTTGGAATTCATTTAAATCTAATTTAACTAAAGGATTTGATATTTCCACCTTGTTAATGCCACCGGCTCTATACTTTTCAAAAATATTTTTCAATCCCAAAGTTTCTTCATCAATACCTAATAATTCATCTCTAAGTTTAGAAGACAGTAATATTGGATGGCCACCTTTTCCCAAATATCTTGGCGAGGTAATGAGAAATCCTGATTTAAAATGACTATTGATTAAAAATGAAATTATTTCAGTATCTCTAGGTTGATCAACTCCCAAAATCACAAAACATTCTGTTTCAATGTTAGATTTATTAACAGCAGTTTTAATACTAGAGGCTCTTCCGTATGAATAATCATGATTTTCAACAATTTTCACATCTTCATTATTGATTTCTTGTATGATTTCTTCAGATTTAAATCCTAAAACAACAATAATTTCATTACACCCTGATAATTTCAAAATATTAATTTGATGAGAAATCATTGTTGTCCCTTTCCAAGGCAACAAGGCTTTCAATGTACCCATTCGATTTGAAAATCCAGCAGCAGTTATAATTCCAGTAATATAAGACAAAATAAACCTAGACAGAAAAAACAGATTTTTCTGTAGACGTTGAAACTTTTTCTATAATCTTTTCCAATAATTTTTCTTCAAGTTTCATCGGCGCTCCGGTTCCTCCCAATCTAAACATTAAAACCTCTGACATAATGCTCATAGCTATTTCTTCAGGAGTACGGGCTTTGATATCTAATCCAATAGGTGAACGAATTTCTCTCAAACGCTCCACAGACAAATTTTCACGAAGTAAATCCTCATAAATCAAAATTGTTTTTCTTTTACTTCCCATCAAACCTACGTATTTGGCTGATGTATTAGCTGCTGCTAAAAGAGCCGTATTATCATATCTATGCCCTCTAGTAGCTACAACAATAAAAGTATTGGGGTTAATGGGTAATTGGGGTAATGCATTCTCTGGAGTATCTTGGATAATGATGTCTGCCTCAGGAAATCTTGTAGAATTTGCAAATTCATTTCTGTCATCAGTAATAAACAGCCTAAACCCTAAAGGTTTAGCTAAAGCAGAAATTGCTTTTGAAACATGTCCCCCACCACAAATCACCAATTGAGGCGGAGTAGTGTAGGCTTCAATAAAATACTCAGTGCCATTTTCTAAGGTAACGTACTCATTATTTCCATGAATCATCAACTGATGTGCCTTAGACACTGCTTCTAAATCTATATGAGAATTGCCTAGAGTTCCTTGAGTAGAACCATCTTCTCTGACAAACAACTTATCGCCAATTTTAGATTTTCCATCTGAAGAGGATTTCACAATTGATGCAAGAGCTACTGATCCATTTCCTTCATATGCTGCATCAATCTCTTTAGCAAAAGGCAAATATTCTGAAGCTTCATAAACACGAGCAATCAAAAAATACATAGTACCCCCACAAACCAATCCATCATCAGCTGCTAAATCTTCATTAAGTTCATATTCCCTATAATCAGATGCTTCCCCTTGATCCATCATTTGTTTTGCAGCAAACCAAATGTCTCCCTCTACACATCCACCACCTAAAGTTCCAGCTCCTGTTCCATCTTGTCGAACCAATAATTTAGCACCAGGTTTTTGAGGTGTAGAACCTTTTGTTTTTACAACAGTAGCAATTACTACTGGTTCATCTTTTTTTAATCTTTCTATGGCCTCGTGAAATACTTCTTTCATATCAAGTCCTATATTACTGCGATTATCATAAGTTTATTATATAGGTATAATAAACTTATAATCAGGTTAGTACAAAATGACTATGCAACCTCACATTAAAAGAATCCCTTTATTTCCTCTCAACACGGTTTTGTTTCCCGGAGCGACAATCCCATTGCAAATTTTCGAATCCAGATATTTGACTATGATAGAAGATTGTTTAAAAACAGACTCCATTTTTGGGATAGTTTTGATCAAGTCCGGGAATGAAGTAGGAGACAAAGCAAATCCATTCTCCGTTGGGACAACTGCAAAAATTACTAGTGTTAAAAATATGTCTAACGACCGCCTATACATCACTGCAATTGGAGAAGAAAAATTTGAAATTTTAGAAACTTTTGATAATGAACCTTATATGTCTGCTGACGTAGAAATTTTACCAAATTTAGATATTTTTGATGAAGCTCCAAAAGAAGAAGTTATTGAAGCTCGTGAGATAGCATCTAAACATCTCCAATCGGTTCTCGGATTAAGTGGAGGATGGGTAGAAAATGCATTAAATCCCACTCCATCAAACCCAGAATCACTTTCTTATTTTATAGCACAAATGTTGCAATTAGATCCTAAGGACAGACAAAAGCTTTTAGAAGAACCTTCATCTAGAGAAAGATTAAAAAATTGTATTAAATTTCTCAATGATGAAAACGATAACATGTCATTGAGACTTGAAATAGAACTCATTCATAAATTCAGGCGCCAGTAAGCATTAATTTAAAATCCGCTTCTCCGCTTCTCAATAAAAGAGTGGGGTTAGAGTCCCTTCCCTGGCGCCCCATTTAAGCTACTCCAAACGGTGGGAATTCCCAATTATGCCGTGTGTTAGTAAAAATGTTACGATTGAGCTATGTGTTGTAGAAAATTAATTCCCCTGATTTTCATAACTACTTTGATTACTTTTGTGACAGCTTGTTCCGAAACAATGTCAAATACAACTGAAGTGGCAACTATCGTTCCAACAACGCCGGCTACAGTTGCTATGGAACTTCCGACAATGATTCTAGTACAACCCACCCCTACTGCTACATTAGAACCAACCTCAACTTCCATTGCTCAACCGATATCCACTCCTACAGAAAAGCCAACAGCAACTAGCACTAGTACACCCCTTCCATCTCCTACCGCCGTGACCCCATACCCTACAGCGACTCCTACTGCTATACCTACGACGACTCCTACTGCTGTACCAACGGCGACTCCTATTTCTGTAACACCTCCATCTGTACCACCTCCATTTACTGGAACCGTTTGGATTCCAGGTACCTCCGACATACTGAATACCTATGATCCAACCTTTTTTAGGTCTTTAAAAAAAATCACTGACGCTCCTCGAGAAATGTTTGATAGGAGAACCGGAACATTTGACACATTAAATCCATTTCTGTTTGAAGCTGATTTTGCAGACGGACTCAAAATTGAAGTGCAAGTGAATTCAGAGTTTGAAACCCCTGACAGTGCGGAGGCGGCAGCATTAATTTATCTATATGCAGTTGGGCAACTTCCAACTGAGTTAAGACAGGAAGTAGATACAATCTGGCTGCATAAAGGGAATGAAGATTTTGGTGGCGGAAACAATAACCTTTTGATACATCATGAAAGAGGACTAACATATATAGATCAAAAGGTGTTGGAAGAGGTATTCTTGCACGAAGCATCTCATACTTCGTTGGACCCTCATCACTACGGGGAAGAATGGAAAAAGGCACGGTCTGCTGACGCCAACAACTATATCTCCATTTATGCTAAAGATAATCCAGACCGTGAAGATATTGCTGAAACTTTCCCAATGTATTACGCCCTGAGATATAAGGCTTCTCGTGTTTCAACAGACCTTCTCCGGACAATACAAAACACAGTACCCAATCGGATTAATTATTTCGACCAATTTTTTTCCGAAATGGAACCTGCGCCATACGCACGAGATACCAGCAAATAACTAAATTACACCTTTTTTCGCTAAATAATCCCCAAGTTTTGAAATCCCTTCTTTTATTTCATCCGGCTGATTAAACCCATAACATAACCTAATAAAATGTTTCCCATCTTTACCATCAGGAGAATAATTTGTTCCTGGATGAAAACCTACATCAATATCATTAACTGAATTCTGATGTAACTCGGTGATATCAACCTGATCGTCGAATTCAACCCAAATATAAAGTCCTCCTTCAGGATGACTCCATTTTGCTTGATTACCAAAATTTTCTCCCAAGGCCGACAACATTGCATCTCGTTTGTTCTTTTGGATTTCATTAATTTCAGAAATATGTTGATCTAGATAATTCACTGAATATTGATACACAGCCATTGCAGCAAATTCACTGACTCTTCCACTTTTAACAAACATAGCACGATCTAAAAATTCATTTGGCCCTGTCATGAACCCGACACTCATTCCTGGTGCAATCGTTTTAGAAAAAGATCCTACGTAAATCACACTATTTTCTTGATCTAGATCATAAATTGAAGTTACAGGTTCACCTTCATAACGATTATCAAAATAGCAGTCATCTTCCAATATAGGAACACCAAACTGATTACAAACCTTCAAAATTTCTTGTCTTCGATGTAAAGGAAGAGTCCATCCTTGGGGATTTTGAAATGTTGGAATTAAGTATACAAATTTTGGAGGAGTTCCTTGTTGTGACAATTTTGAAATGGTATGACTTAAATTTTCAGGATCCATTCCTTCTGCATCACTATTTACACCAATTATTTTAGCTGAATGCCTTCTAAGAGTATTTAAAGTTCCTCCGTAAACATATTGGTCTGTAATTACTGCATCTCCTGCATTAAGTAATACAGAACAAATCATATCGATAGATTGACCGGATCCATTACCTAAAATAATCTGATCAGAATTAACCTTAATTGATCTATCTCGACCAATCTTATGAGAGATATAATCTCTTAAAAGAGCATTGCCTTGCTGAGGAGGATAAATAGCTAAATAATCTGGATTTGCTTTAATAGCATCTTTTAAACTACTTATAATTTCATCAGTAGGAAATGATTTAGGATCTGGGTAAGCTACTGCAAAATCATATTTACCTCTTGAAACCTGTTTGGGTCTTGATGAAGGTAAGATGCCATTTGCATATAAGTGATTAAATTTAATAGACATATTTACTCCTAACCAATGATTGATATCAATATTCAAATCTGTTTTTCATAAGAGAGACACAATATATGACAACTGAACAACTTAAATCAAAAAATATCGTGATCCAAGGTGCCCGTGAGCACAATCTCAAAAATATTGATGTCACTATACCTCGAAACAAATTAGTAGTGGTGACTGGAGTTTCAGGCTCAGGAAAAAGCACGCTTGCATTTGACACTATTTATGCCGAAGGACAAAGAAGATATGTAGAATCACTTTCCTCCTACGCAAGACAGTTTTTAGGAAGAATGGACAAACCTGATGTAGATTACATCGAAGGTTTGTCCCCAGCAATTTCAATAGATCAAAAAGGGACTTCACACAATCCTCGATCTACTGTAGGAACAGTAACAGAAATTTACGACTATCTTCGCCTGCTGTTTGCAAGAATTGGCAAACCTCACTGTCACAATTGCGGCAGACCAGTAAAAAGTCAAACTGTTCAACAAATAGTAGATTCAATATTAAATATAGAAAAAGACAAACGAATCCAAATATTAGCTCCTGTAGTACAAAGAAGAAAAGGAGAACATAAAGACATTTTAGCCTCTGCTAGAAAATCGGGATTCATAAGAGTGCGAGTTAATGGAGAAATTAGAGATCTAAGTGAATCTATTGAATTAGACAAACAAAAATGGCATAACATTGAAATTGTTGTAGACAGGTTAGTAGTCAATAAGTCTATAGACAAAACTAGAGTTTCAGACTCTACAGAAACTGCTTTAAAACAGGCTAATGGCATAGTACTAATAGACGTTGAGGATTCCGAAGATTTACTTTTCTCAGAAGCTTTTGCGTGTGTTCATTGTCAGATTAGCTTAGGAGAGCTAGAACCAAGAAGTTTCAGTTATAACAATCCACATGGCGCTTGTGCTACATGTGCAGGATTAGGATTCAAAAAAGTTGTCGACCCAGAATTAATCATTCCTGACGATTCAATTTCAATAAATAATGGAGGAATTGAGGCTTGGTCAATGTCGGGTAAATTAAACCCATTTTTTTCTAGTCAAATTGATGCTTTGTCTGAAATGGAAGGATTTCGAACTGATATCCCTATTAATCAACTAGATCAAAAGCATATAGATTTAATCTTATTCGGGTCTGAAGAAGAAAGAAGGATTAAAGTCACTCACAGAACCCGTAGAGGTCGACGTTTCCAATGGAATACTAAATTTGAAGGAGTAATCAAAAATTTAGAAAAAAGATTACAACAAACTGAATCAGAAAATGTTCGGACATTTATAGATCGCTTTATGACATCTCTACCATGTAATTCATGTAATGGAGATAAACTGAAGCCTGAAGCACTAGCTGTAACAATTGATCAAAAGAATATTATCGAAATCTCAAATTTCTCTATAGAAGATTCTCTGAATTGGGTTAATACTTTATCAAGCTCATCAATTCTCTCATCAAGAGACCAAACTATAGCATCTCAAATATTAAAGGAAATTCAGTCTCGATTAGAATTTTTACTAAATGTAGGATTAGATTATCTATCTTTATCCCGTAGAGCTTCTACATTAAGTGGTGGAGAATCTCAAAGAATTAGATTAGCCACACAAATCGGATCAGGATTAATGGGTGTTTTATATGTTTGTGATGAGCCTTCTATAGGATTACATCCAGCTGATGATGATAGATTGATAACAACATTGAAAAACTTAAGAGATGTAGGAAACACTGTATTAATAGTTGAACATGATGAAGCTATCATGAGATCGGCTGACCACATAATAGACATGGGACCAGGAGCTGGTGAATTTGGAGGCGAAGTGATTGCCAGTGGTACTTTAAATCAAATCATTAAATCTAAAAAATCTTTAACGGGACAATATCTTTCCGGTACAAAACAAATTAAAGCTCCTTCAAAAAGAAGAAAAAGTAACGGAAAAACTATAAAAATTTTAGGGGCTGAGGAAAATAATCTTAGAAATATTGACTGTGAAATACCTTTAGGAATCTTAGTGTGTGTAACAGGTGTTTCAGGCTCAGGTAAAAGCACCTTAATCAATGAAATTTTGTTTAAAAAATTATCTCAGCATTTTTATAAATCTAAAGATCGTCCAGGTAAATTTCTAGACATTTCTGGAACCGAAAACATCGATAAAATAGTTAATATCAGTCAAGCTCCAATTGGTCGTACACCTCGCAGTAATCCAGCAACTTATACTGGTGCATTTACTTATATCAGAGAGGTTTTTTCACAAACTACTGAAGCAAGAAGTAGGGGTTACAAGCCTGGTAGGTTTTCATTTAACGTAAAAGGGGGAAGATGTGAAGCATGTAGAGGTGATGGAGTCATCAATATAGAAATGCAATTTCTTCCAGATGTATCAGTTCCTTGTGAAGAATGTCAAGGAAGTCGATATAACAGAGAAGCACTACAAATCCAATACAAGTCTTCAACAATTGCGGAAATTCTTTCAAGCACAGTTACAGAAGCAATTCAAACATTTGAAAATATTCCGAGAATTAAAAATAAACTTCAAACTCTACATGATGTTGGTTTAGGGTATATAAGATTAGGTCAACCTGCTACACAATTAAGTGGGGGAGAAGCTCAAAGGGTTAAATTAGCTACAGAATTAGCTAAAAAATCTACAGGAAACACTTTGTACATTTTAGACGAACCAACTACAGGATTGTCTTTCGAAGATTGCGCTCAGTTATTAAGAGTATTACAGAGGCTTGTTGATTCAGGAAATTCTGTAATATTAATTGAACATCACTTAGATCTAATCAAAAGTTCAGACTGGCTAATAGATCTAGGACCAGGAGCTGGAAATAAGGGGGGGCAAATAGTTTGTACCGGAACACCCGAAGAGGTAGCTAAAAACTCTGATTCTAAAACTGGATTTTATCTTAAAAGCTTACCTGATCTATAATAGATATAGGAGATTTTCTAGCAACAAATCAGCTTGATTGTTACCTATCAATGCTTATGTTAGACTACGCCTGATTTGAGTGGCATAATTGTAGTCACTAATAATTTTGTACGTGATATTAAAGATAACCAAGGAGGAAGTCTTTTGAAGTGGATCGATTACCAAGCACCTGAATCCGTAGCAGATGCTGTTAAAATTCTTGCAGATTCCGATGGAAAAGCTCGCCCTTTAGCTGGTGGCACTGACTTGATAGTACAACTAAGAGTCAAGGATCCTAGAGTAAATGCAGAAACAGTAGTAGATATTAAAAAAATCCCTGAGCTAAATCAGATGGATTATGACAAATCCGGAGGATTGACTATTGGAGCTGCTGTTCCATTACATCTAATTTATAATAATCCAGATGTAATTAAACATTTCCCAGCAATTATAGATTCCGCATCTCTTATTGGAGGCACACCAATTCAAGGTAGGGCCACTTTAGGTGGGAATTTATGCAATGGAGCACCTAGTGGGGACTCCATTCCTAATTTAGTAGCTCACAAAGTAATAGCTACGGTTGCTGGACCCAATGGAATAAGAGAAATTCCGGTAGAGGACGTTTGCACAGGGCCCAGGCAAACATCTATAGATTCAAATGAATTATTAGTTTCATTGTATTTCCCCAACCCTGGAGAGGGATTTGGAGCTAACTACATAAGATTTATACCTAGAAATGAAATGGATATAGCTGTAGCAGGAGCTGGTGTATCTGTGAATATTTCTAATGGAAAATTTGTTGACGCAAGAGTTTGTCTAGCATCAGTTGCCCCTAAACCAATATTAGTTGAAGGAGCTTCAAAAGCACTTGTAGGGCAACCTGTTAATGATGAATCAATTCAAAATGCTGCTGAAGCAGCTCGGGAAGCAGCATCTCCAATTTCTGATATGAGAGGAACTGCTGAATACAGAAAACATCTATGTGAAGTTCTAACTAGACGCGCACTTAACACTGCTATTGAAAGAGCTGGAGGAAATTAATGACTACCAAAACACATGTTCAAACAACTATAAACGGAGAGCCTGTAGACTTTCTTTGTGAACCAAGGCAAAGCCTTCTAGAATGTTTAAGAGATGTCATAGGTCTTACAGGAACAAAAGAGGGTTGCGGTGATGGAAATTGTGGCGCCTGCACTGTAAATATTGATGGCCGTATTGTGACTTCTTGTTTAGTGCTTGGAGTAGAAGCTCAAGGAGCATCCATTGAAACCATTGAAGGAGTAGCAGATGGCACAAATCTTCATCCTATTCAATTAGCATTTTTAGAGGGAGCTGCACTTCAATGCGGCATTTGTACTCCAGGATTTATTATCGCTACCAAAGCATTACTAGAAAAAAATCCCGACCCCACAGAACACGAAATCAGATTTTGGCTAGCAAACAACTTATGCAGATGTACAGGCTATGACAAAATTGTTAGAGCAGTTCAAGATGCTGCTAAAAGAATGCAGGAGGCTTAAATGACTACAACAGATTATGACCCAAATGTAGTGCTATCCACTGAGAATGACTTTAAAGTCGTAGGCACTAGGCCAGTTCGACACGATGGAGTTGATAAAGTAACCGGAAGAGCGATATATGGAGCGGATTATGATGCTTCAGGACTGCTCCATGGAAAGATCCTAAGAAGCCCTCATGCACATGCGAAAATCATATCAATTGACACGTCGAAAGCCGAAGCTTTAGACGGAGTACATGCTGTTGTAACAGCTGCTGATTTTCCTGAAGCTGCTGATAAAATCATGGAGCTTGGTGAAGACGAAACAAAGCTTAGAGACTTAAGAGGCAATATACTTGCTAGAGACAAAGTTTTATACGTTGGTCACGCTATTGCCGGAATTGCTGCTACAAACGCTCATGTTGCCGAAGAAGCACTATCGTTAATTGAAGTGGAATTTGAAGTATTGCCGTCTGTAATGACTACAGATGAAGCAATGGCTGATGGTGCACCAATACTACATGAAGACCAAACTACAGAGGAACTTGGAGATGATTCTGGTGTTGTAAGTAATGTAGCTAAACATTTCCAACACATTAAAGGAGATATCGCAGAAGGATTTAAACAAGCAGATGTAATTGTAGAAAGAGAATACAACACTGTAACAGTACATCAAGGATATATAGCTCCACACAACGGAACAGCATTTTGGAGCGCAGACGGTAGACTACATATTTGGTGTGAAACTCAAGGATCTTTTGTAGTGAGAGACAGCCTTGCAGACCTTTTGGATATGCCAGTGTCCATGATTAGAGTGACTCCTACTGAAATTGGTGGTGGCTTTGGAGGTAAAATCCCAATCTACGTAGAACCCGTTGCAGCACTTTTATCTAAAAAAACAGGTACCCCTGTAAAAATTGTAATGACCAGAAAAGAAACATTTGAAGGTTCTGGTCCTACACCTGGATCTAAAATTAAAATTAAAGTTGGAGCAACCAAAGAAGGGAAAATTACTGCAGCTCACGCTTGGATGGCGATGGAAGCTGGAGCATATGCGGGATCCCCTGTTGGCGCAGCCGCTCAATGCGTTTTTGCAGCATATGACTTAGAAAACGGGTTGATAGACGGATTTGACGTAGTAGTCAACAAACCTAAAACAGCTGCTTACAGGGCTCCGGGCTCTCCAAATGCAGCATTTGGGTTTGAACAAGCGCTAAATGAGTTAGCAGAAAAACTAGGAATGGATCCTATTGATTTAAGACTTAAAAACGTTGCTACTGAGGGAACACGCCGAGTAGATGGCCCTGTTTTTCAAAGAATAGGAGCGAAAGAAGTACTTGAATCCATGCGCGAACATGCACATTACCTGTCAGAAAAACAAGAAGGTTCTGGACGTGGAGTAGCTATAGGCTTTTGGTTTAATATAGGATTTGATTCGGCTTGTAACATTGCCTTGAACAAAGACGGAACGGTTAATCTCACAGAGGGATCAACTGACGTTGGAGGATCTAGAACATCTATAGCTATGCAAGCTGCAGAAGTTTTAGGTATCTCTGCAGAAGATGTCAGACCTTCAGTAGTAGATACTGACACAATTGGGTTTACTGCTGTAACAGGAGGTAGTAGAACTACTTTTGCTACTGGATGGGCTGCATATGAAGCTGCCCAAGACGTAAAGAAACAATGTATTACACGAGCTGCCAGCATTTGGGATGTAGACCCTGATCACCTACAAATGGAAGACGGAATAATTAGTTCTAAAACGGACTCTGAACTAAAAATGACTATCAAAGAACTTGCTGCCCAATTAAGTGATACTGGTGGTGGAATTACTGGCAGGGCATCAGTCAAGCCTAGAGGTGTTGGGGGATCATTCTGCGGAAATATCGTAGATTTATCTATCGACCAAGAAACAGGCAAAATAACAATTGACCGATTTACTGCGATTCAAGATGCCGGTAAAGCTCTACACCCCAGTTATGTTGAAGGACAAATGCAAGGGGGCAGTGTACAAGGAATCGGATGGGAACTTAATGAAGAATATTTCATGAGTGATGAAGGCAAAATGAATAATACAAGTTTGCTCGATTATAGGATGCCAACAGCATTAGATTTACCCATGATTGATACTGTAATAGTAGAAGTAGCAAATCCTGGACACCCATTTGGAGTAAGAGGAATAGGTGAAGCAAATATTGTCCCACCAACTCCCGCAATTGCAAATGCAGTATATGACTCTTGTGGTTCTAGAATCACTCAATTACCCATGAGTCCTGGGTCTATTTTGGAAGCGCTTAAATCTTAGAGATTATAATTTTATGGCGTTAGTCTTCATACCTTCACAAATGCAGCCTCTAACTAAAGGGCAAGCAAGAGTGGAGGTAGAGGGCACCAACGTCAAACAAATCATTGAAAACCTAGATTCTTTACATCCAGGTTTCGTAGACAGGGTATTAGACGAAGGGAATATCAAACCTAGTATTAGTATTGCTGTAGATGGGGATATCATAACAATGGGTCTTATAGAAAAAGTATCTCCAAATAGTGAAGTTCACTTTCTACCAGCAATCTCAGGCGGGAATTAACTTATTTACTTCGCAATCAATTTGTAAAATCAGAAGGAATATTCATACCTTCAACGGGTGAATCCTAAGGTTACATCGAAGACTTATACCCAACTTTCTTATATGTCCATGGATGTGTTTTTGCGAATTCTGCATTAATCTCAACACCCTCCAGTTAAATACCCATCAATTCAGGATGCGCAGTGGTAAAATCATCTTTTCAAGGGACATCAATCATACATATATATCCCATTTGTTTTAATCAGTAATTGGCTCGTTATATTGCTCTCGTAATACTCTTTTTAATACTTTGCCTAGAGGATTCCTAGGTAGAGAATCAACAACAACAATCGATTCAGGCTTCTTATAACTAGACATTTTTGATCTGCAGTACTCTATTACTTCAGACTCATCAATTGAAGCTCCTGGTTTTGCAACCACTACAGCTCGAACTCTTTCTCCCCAGTTCAAATCAGGAATTCCTATAATAGCAGCCTCATCAATACTTGGATGGGAATGTAAAACTTGTTCAACTTCTTCGGGTGATACCATCTCACCTCCACGTTTTATAAAATCTTTAGCTCTACCTGATAAAAATATATATCCATCTTCATCAAAATACCCTAAATCACCCGTATATAACCATCCGCCTTTTAACGCTTGAGCAGTAGCTTCTTCCTGATTCCAATAACCTTTCATCAATCTCCCACCACCAGCAACAATTTCTCCTGTTTCGCCCAAAGCGACCTCAGAACCATCTTCATCTACAATTCTAACGTCGACATCAGGTAAAGGCTTACCAATAGAGGTAAGACGTTTCAATTTTTTCTCAATTTCTTGTTCATCTCCTTCAAGAATATGATCTTCAGGGGGAAGCATAGTAATAGTAGCTGCAGTTTCAGTTTGACCAAAAGCATTAATAAAATGAGTTCCAGGGAACTTAGCGATAGCTGTCTTAATTACTTCAAGAGGCATGGGAGCAGCTCCATAAGTAATTACACGCAAACTCGACAAATCAAAATCATCAAACCGTTCATGATCCATCAACATTTTCAACATTGTCGGAACCATCATTGCCCTATCAGCCAATTCATCTTGAACTAACGTCATCCACTCAATTGGTTCAAATTGACGTTGAATTATTAGTGTTCTTCCACCATAAATAGCTGCTATTACCGCTTGAACTCCCGCAATGTGATAAAGGGGAACAGTCAAAATATTTTTCTCTTCAATATCCATTTCTACTGGAGAAACATTACTTAATATATAGGATGAAAAGCTTTCATGTGAAAGCATTACTCCTTTTGGAGATCCTGTAGTTCCAGCAGTAAACATGACCATACTCAAATCATCGCCATCATCTAAGGGAAAAAGTTCTTCAGTTGAGGAATTTTCTAACAATTCATCATAATTAACCCAACCTTCACTATTAGCCCCATCTAAGCATATAAAATTCTCAACGGAAGGTATGTTAGGTCGTAATTCGTCCAACATTGGAATATATCTACCCCCTGAGATAAATACTTTAGGAGCTGAATCCTTAACCATGTATTCAATCTCTTCAGCTCTAGCCCTAAAGTTCATGGGGACATATACCGCATCCAATTTTGCAGCTGCAAAATATGCTTCTATATATTCATTACAATTCACTTGCATTGCAGCAATTCTGTCACCTTTACCAACTCCAAGATTTTGCAATCCATTTGCTAATCGATTTACTCTTTCTGAAAGTTCTGAAAAGGAAAACCTTTTTCCATCAAATACAATTGCTGTACGTTCTGGAACAATAAGGGAGGTAACATTAAGAAATTCAGTAGTATTCATTCTCTTCCTAAAATTTTAGTCTAAGTTAAGGTGGTAATTTACCATTTTAGACTTTCATATACTAGTTTTAACAAAACCACATGGAATATTACCTGAAAACTCATAAAAAATACAAAATCACCTATACCAAAATTTGACAGATTTGCTAAGATATATACCCTAAAAGAATTAATCTTCCATAAGGAGTGCTCAATTGACCACCGAACAACCTGTACTATTACTTGCTCTTGTGGGGGAATTTACTGAAAGCTTAAAAGACAAAGAAAAATCTAATTCAGCTATTAGAGAAATTAACAGATTTGTTAAATTCTTTCATGAGGACGCTGACATGAATGCTATTACTCCTTCTCAAATTGGCGCATATGCTGAAATTGCTAGCAAAAACAGTTTATCTGAAGAAGCAATGGAGGGGCTACAAGCAGTAAGAAAATTCTTAACTTTTGCATACAAATCTGAAAAAATTTCAACTAATTTAGCTACTCATTTTCGAGTAAGGAAAACTAGAAGTTCCAGTAAAAATGAAGACGCAAAAAGGAAAGATTCTGGTCAACAAATGACTCAAGATGGCTTTGATCAATTATCTACTGAGAAAGAGTCTTTAGAATCAAACAGAACTGCAATTGGAATTGCAATCCAAAATGCTAGAGAAGATGGAGACGTAAGAGAAAACGCCCCATTAGAAGCTGCACGAGAACAACAAGGAAGAGAGGAATCTCGAATAAAAGAAATAGAAAGCCTTTTACGAACAGCAGTGGTTGTTGATAGTTCTGGAAAAGCATCCAAAACTGTGAGAGTAGGAGCGACTGTACAAGTTTTAGACATAGAAAAGAATAAAAAAGTTAAATACACATTAGTTAGCCCTTCCGAGGCAAACCCTCTCGATGGAAAAATATCAAACGAATCTCCTTTAGGTAAGGCGTTTTTAGGAAAAAGAAAAAGCCAAACGGCTGAAGCAATTACTCCCCAAGGAAAGAAAAAATTCGAAATTATTAGTATTGCTTAAATTTCCTGTATTATTATCTGATTACACTTAAAAGTAACAAAGAAATCTATGGTAATAAAATCAAACCCATCTAATCCAACCGACGAATTACTTCACGATCTCAGTTCTGTAATTCAAGGCGATGTCAGATTTGATCAGATGTCTCGAGCATTGTGGAGTACTGACGCTAGTATCTATCAAATTGAACCCCTAGGAGTTGTCCTACCAAAAAATGATGAAGACGTCATAGCTGTTGTAGAAACAGCTCACAAACATAATGTTTCTATTTTACCGCGAGGTGGAGGAACTAGCTTAGCTGGATCTACTGTAGGGGAATCAATCATCATGGATTTCTCTCGATATATGAGAAACATCAAAGAAGTCAACGTTGAAGAAAAATGGGTAAGAACTCAACCTGGAATAATTCTTGATGAATTAAATAAACAAATCAGCCATACTGGCCTATTATTTGCTCCAGATCCTAGCACTAGCAATAGAGGAAATGTTGGTGGAGCGTTGGGCAACAATTCCTGTGGTGCTCATTCAATCATGTGGGGTAAAACAGTAGATAATATTAATACCATGGATGTTGTTTTATCTGATGGCTCAGTCACTCAATTTGGCCCTGTATCGGGGTCTCAATTAGAGTCAAAAATGCGACTTTCTAATTTAGAGGGAAATATTTATCAAAGTATTTTTAATATCGGTGAAAAAAACCGAGATGAAATTTTAAGTAAATACCCAAAAATTCAAAGACGTGTTTCAGGATATAATTTAGACGAGTTTGTAGGTGGAAATAACTTCAATATGGCAAGATTTGCCGTTGGTTCAGAAGGCACATTAATCACAATCACTGAGGCTAAGCTTAAATTAGTCCCTAACCCAAAATTCAAAGGATTAGCAGTTCTCCATTGCCACGATTTAATTGAATCAATGGAAGCTACTGTCGCTGCAATTGAAATGGATCCTTCTGCTATAGAACTAATTGGGAAAATGATTATTACTCAGGCTAAATCCAATTTAAAATTTTCACGTCTAACTAGTTTTATTGAAGGCGAACCTGAAGCTTTACTTGCAATAGAGGTAGTTGCTGATTCTGAATCTGAATTGATCCACAAAATGAATGAGATGGAATCAAGGATGAAAAGAGGTGGTTGGGGATATGCGATGCACAAAATGACTGATCCAGAAGACCAAAAAAAAGTGTGGGATGTACGAAAAGCTGGATTAGGATTGATGATGAATGTTCCAGGTGATGCTAAACCACTTCCCTTTGTTGAAGATACTGCTGTATCTCCTGAAGTATTACCAGAATTTGTATCTAAATTCGACAAAATCATAAAAAAATATGGGACTGAAGCCGGATATTACGGCCATGCTAGTGTTGGATGTTTGCATATTCGACCGTTAATTAACCTTAAAAATCAACAGGGTATTGATCGTATGACTGGAATTTCAGACGAAGTTAGTGATCTAGTCCTAGAATATGGTGGATCTCTAAGCGGAGAGCATGGTGATGGGCTAGTTCGAAGTGGATACAACGAAAAAATGTTCGGTAGCCAGCTTTATCAGGCTTTTAAGGATGTCAAAAACACCTTCGATCCTAAAGGCATTATGAATCCAGGGAAAATCGTGAATTCCCCACCTATGACTGAAAACTTAAGATATGGGACCACATACAAAACAATCAACCCAGGAAATGGATTTGGCTTTAATACAGAAGGAGGCAGTCTACCTTCAGCCATTGAAATGTGTAATGGGCAGGGAGAATGCAGAAAAGTAACTAGCGGGACAATGTGCCCATCTTATATGGTAACAAGAGATGAAGAGCACTCTACTCGAGGTAGAGCAAATGCATTAAGAGCGGCTATATCTGGAGCTATTCCAACCTCTTCATTGACAGATGAAAGAATGTATCAAGTGATGGATTTGTGTCTTGAATGTAAGGGGTGCAAATCTGAATGTCCTTCAAACGTAGATATGGCAAAAATCAAATATGAATTCCTTTCCATATATCATCAAAAAAATGGATATCAACTGAAAAATAGATTTTTTGGAAATGTAGACTCCTTAAGTAAGTTAGGTTCATTTTTTGCCCCAATATCTAATTTCACTATCTCGTCACCTTTAATGAAAATCCTATTAGAGAAATTCATTGGAATTGACCAAAGACGTAAACTGCCAACTTTTTCTTCTCAAACATTGAAACAATGGTTTAGAACCAAATCAAATCAAATTAAGTCTTCTAAGGGAACTGTATTACTTTTCCCCGACACTACTACAAATTTTAATCACCCGAATATAGGTAAGTCTGCAGTAGAACTTATTCAAAAGCTAGGATATGAAGTTGTTATCCCAGATGTAAAATGTTGCGGAAGGCCAATGCTCTCAAATGGAATGATGGATAAGGCCAAATCTAACATTAACTTCAATTACAATTTGATTGCACCTTATGTTGAACAAGGAGCAAAATTAGTAGGAATTGAACCAAGCTGCATTTTAGGATTTGTAGGAGATTTTCCTGACCTTTATTCAAACAAAGATATTTCGAAAAAGATATCTGATAATACTATGTTAATAGAAGAATTTGTATTAGAAGCTTTAGAAAAAGACCCTCAAATCAACTTTACAAATCATCCTAAAAACCAAAAGGCATTACTTCATGGTCATTGTCATCAAAAAGCTTTAAAAGGCACTCAAGCTGCTATGAAAATATTATCTCAAATCCCAGGCTTACAGACACAAGAAACCAGCGCGGGCTGCTGCGGTATGGCAGGATCTTTTGGATATTTTAAAAATCATTATGAAATTTCCATGGAAATAGGTGAACAGTCTCTATTCCCGTCCATTAGAAATTCTGACCCCGATACATTGATAATCAGTGAGGGGGTATCTTGTAGAGAACAAATTGAAACTGGTACTACTAGAAAAACAAAGCATTTAGTAGAAGTTCTTAACGAATACTTATAGGAGAAAATATGAATATAGGATTTGTAGGAGTTGGCTTTATGGGAAAGCATATGGCTATAAATCTTATTAATGCAGGTCATTCTATTAAAGTTTTTGATATCAACAGCAGTGTTGTAGATGAGCTATGTGAAGTAGGTGCAAGTAAGGCAAATTCTCCTCAAGATGTTTGTTTAGAAACCAAATTAGTATTTACTTCTCTCCCAACTCCTCAAATAGTTGAGGAAGTATTCATGTCTGAGGGTGGAATACTTTCACAAGCATCGCCTGGAACCACTATGATAGATTTGAGTACTACTGATCCAGAAACAATCAAAAGAATCGCATCTCATGGTTCGAAAATTAACGTACATTTGCTTGATGCGCCAGTAAGCGGCGGAACTACTGGAGCTGAAAATGGCACCCTATCCATCATGGTTGGTGGAGATAAAGATAAATTTAAAGAATTCGAGCCAATTCTAAACATTTTGGGAGATAAAGTGATGTACTGCGGAGAATTAGGTAGCGGTGCAATATGTAAAATAGTTAATAATTTGATAGGGATGTCTGTAGGGGTACTTTTATCAGAAGCATTCACGTTAGGAATTAAATCCGGAGTTAATCCTTCAATATTATATGAAGCTATATCAAAAAGTAGCGGAAATACAGGACAAATGCACACTTTTCCAAATAATGTCTTTATAAATAATTTTGACCCTGGATTTAAGTTAGAATTGGGAGCAAAAGATGTAGGATTAGCTACTGAAATGGGAAGAAAAACTGGGGTTCCTATGGAAGTATCAAATTTAATTCATCAAAAATATATAGAAGCTATGAACAAATCACTAGGTAAAGAAGTTAGTTTAGCAATAGTGAAACTTCAAGAAGAAAAATCTGGTGTGAAAATCAGATATAAACAATAGATTTGACAAACAACTTAATAAAATCTAAGATTGCCTCAAAATTTAATATATCGTCGATAGAGTGGCAAGCTAGGCCCCAATCCTTTTAACTTGTCCGGCAACCTTCAACCTTAAAGGTGCCCTTGGGAAATAAGACGAGGTTCTTAAGAACAAAGGGTGCGGTGCTCTCCGTACGGAGAGCTTTTTTTTTGACATTTTACGCACCTTCAATAAAAGGAGTGTTTTATATGTCATATGTTTTGAATCTAATCTGTAGAGAATGTGGAGCTGAATATCCAACTCAACCATTAAATGTATGCGAATTTTGTTTTGGCCCTTTAGAAGTACAATACGATTTTGATCAGATCAAAAACAAGGTATCAAGAAAAACAATTTCCAATGGTCCAAATTCTATGTGGAGGTATTCTCAGTTTCTTCCTGTAGACATAGAAAATTCGATCGATATAGGAACAGGATTCACTCCCTTAATTCATGCTAAAAATCTTGGAAAGCAATTAGGATTAGATTATCTATATATCAAAAATGATAGTGTCAACCCTACTTTCTCTTTTAAAGACAGGCCTGTCGCAATCACTACTAGTAAAGCTTTAGAATTTGGTTTTGAAGTTCTAGCTTGCGTTTCTACAGGAAACCTAATGGGTTCAGTAGCAGCTCATGGTTCAAAGGCTAATCTAGATACATATGTTTTCTATCCTCAAGATTTAGAAGTATCGAAAATTTTTGGGGCTGCTGTTTATGGATCAAAAATGATAGCTATAGAAGGAAATTACGATGATGCAAATCGGTTTTGCAGTGAACTATCAGATATATATCCTTGGGCTTTTGTGAACATAAATATGCGCCCTTTTTATGCAGAAGGAAGTAAAACATTAGGTTATGAAATAGTAGAGCAACTAGGTTGGAAAGCTCCTGATCATTGCGTAGTACCAGGAGCATCAGGAGAACTTCACACTAAAGTTTGGAAGGGGATACAGGAATTTATTGATTGTGAATTAATTGAAAATTCGATTCCCAAAATGCATTTAGCGCAACCAGAAGGTTGTTCTCCTATATCTTCAGCTTTCAAATCAAAATCTCGTCAAATCCAACCTGTTAAACCATCTACAATAGCTAAGTCATTAGCAATTGGAAACCCTGCGTCTGGGCCTTTTTCTATAGATGTTTTAAACCAAACACATGGAAGTGCTGAGATAGCTGCTGAAGATACTATAATAGATTCAATCAAGCTTTTAGCAGAGACAGAAGGAATATTCACTGAAACAGCCGGCGGGGTTGTTATTTCGAGCTTAAAAGAATTAGTAACCAAAGGTAAAATCAAAAAAGATGAAACTGTTGTGGCATTCATAACTGGAAATGGTTTAAAAACACTTGAGAGTATGGGAGAAATAAAGGAAAATACTGTATCCTGTATGCCCAACATATCATCATTTGATCGCGTCAAATCAAACTTTAAATTTTAAACTAAAAGGAAAATTAATGAGTGCAACAGTTAGAATCCCCACTCCATTACGTAAAGTCACTAACGGTGCTGACAAAGCTTCAGTAGAAGGAAATTCAATTGCAGAAGTAATAGACTCTTTAGAGAATACTTTCCCAGGAATCAAAAAAAGGATCTGTGAAGAATCTGGTGAACTTAGAAGTTTCGTTAATGTATTCGTAAACGGCGAAGATATACGATTTTCAGACGGAATCAACACGTCAATCTCTTCAGGAGATGAAATCAGTTTAGTTCCAGCGGTTGCAGGCGGAAAAGACTAATTTTTTCTCTGTAATAGCCGTTGATGTTCGTCAGCAATTTTATACTCCTTTAAATAATCAATATAAAAATTTTCAAATTGATTATTTAAAATGCTCACTCTAATCTGATTCATCAAGTTTACTAAAAACCTCAAATTGTGAATGGAGGCTAATTTGTAAGCAAGATATTCTTTTGATCTAAACAAATGATGAAGATAAGCTACAGAGAAATTTTCACAAAAATAACAGTCACATAATTCATCAAATTTTTCGTCTAATTCTCTATACAATTTATTGGTAATATTTTTCCTCCCAAACCGTGTATAAAGAGCACCATTTCTAGCAACTCTAGTTGGAAGAACACAATCAAACATATCTACCCCATTTTTGACTCCAACCAATAAGTCTTCGGGAGACCCAACTCCCATTAAATATCTAGGTTTATTTTCTGGTAATTGTTGCGTTGTAAAAGCAAGAGTTTGATACATTTCTTCTTTAGACTCTCCCACACTAAGACCACCAATTGAATAACCGGGCAAATCAAATGAAGTCATCATATCAACTGATTTTTGCCGTAATTCTGTAAATAATCCTCCTTGAATAATCCCAAACAAATCTCCACAAAATTCTTTTTTAGCATCTAAAGATCTTTCCATCCATCTTGAAGTCATTCCCAAAGCTTCATCAATTTGATCAAAGTTAGAATCTGGTGGTAAACAAACATCAAGAGGCATCCAAATGTTTGAACCTAATTCAAATTGTATTTGAACCACTTTTTCTGGTGTGAGCAGATGTGAACTACCGTCAATATGAGATTTAAAATTTATACCTTCTTCGGATATCTTACGTAAATGCTGTAAGCTAAAGCCTTGAAAACCACCACTATCGGTTAAAATTGGACGATCCCAATTCATAAATTTATGTAACCCTCCAATCCTTTGAATCAAATCTGAACCAGGTCGTAAATTTAAATGGTAAACATTCCCTAGAATAATTTCAGCGCCTATTTTTTCTAAATCGTAATTATCTAAAGCTTTAACTGAGCCTTGAGTAGCTACGGGCATAAACACAGGAGTTTTAATACTTCCGCGAGAGGTCTCTATAACCCCAACACGTGCAGAACCCTCTTTCGCTTTTAAAGAAAATTTCAACTAAATCTCCATCTACTAAAACAGATTAATTTGGAATCCTTGTAGAAGTAATTGTATTCCTAACATCAATACTACTACTAACAATAATCTTAAAATCCATACCCCTTCAATTTTCTCAGAAATCCATGCACCCACCTGTCCCCCTAGCATTAATCCTGTACCTGCACATATCAACGTTGGGAACAATTGAATGTTACCTAAAAAAGCATATGTGAGTGAACCTAATGTTGTATAAATACATAAAGAAAAAATAGATGTAGCCACAGCTATTTTGATAGGAAAACGAAATCCATAAACCAAGATAGGTGTACGTAAAAATCCACCACCTGTTCCAAAAAAACTTGAAACAAACCCCAAAAAAACATTCACAAGCCCCAATCCTAATTCGTGAACTTGATAGACATATTTTTCATTATTTAGGGTATTAATATGTCGATTTTTTATAAATCTATTTTCTGGAACTAAATTTTCAATTGAATTGTGAGTAGGAAGATCATTTATATTTTTCCTTAAAAACATATAGATCGATAAAGAAACCAATAAAACTCCAAATAAAATTTTAAAAATATCTTGAGGAACTGTCTGTAAAAATATCGGCGCAATTACAGCTCCAGGAATAGAAACCAAACCAGAAATAATTCCACTGCGATAATCAATCATATGTTTTCTATGGTAAGCCCATGCTCCTGAAAAACTATTGATAGTTACAAGAGCTAAGGATGTACCAACTGCCAAATATGGGTCAAGATTAAAAAAAAGAATTAAAACTGGTGCCAATATAAAACCCCCACCTGCACCAATTAACACCCCATAGGTTCCTGTAGTAAATCCTAATACAAGATATCCAATAGATAATAGGAATAATTTAAATGTTAATTCATCTAACATATACTCAATCAAACTGAAATTTTGTTAATCGCCTCTTTCACAATTTTGAGATCTACTTGATTATTAGTTTTAGCTTTACCAATATCATCTAAAACAACCCAATTGATAGTTCCTCTAGAAGTTTTCTTATCAGATTTCATGGTTTCTAAAATCAAATTCATATTTAATTCAGTAGAATCAATAGGTAATCCATAATTTTGCAAAACCACTTTTTGCCTTTCTACACTCTGATGATCTAATAATCCTATAGATTCAGAAATATATGCCGCAGCCATCATTCCTATACTTACTGCTTCACCATGCAAATAACTCATATAATTTGTAGAAGCTTCAATTGCATGTCCAATTGTGTGACCATAATTCAATAAAATCCGAATTCCTAAAGTTTCTTTTTCATCCTTTGAAACCACATTAGCCTTGATTGCTACACTTTTACGAATAATTTGTGTAGCAATTTCAGGGTGTAAAGATTTAATCCTTTTTGAATCAGTTTCAAAAGATTCAAAAAGTTGATGATCTAAAATTAATCCATGTTTTATAGCTTCCGCCCAACCTGAATTCAGTTCCCTTTCAGGTAAAGTTTCTAGAGTTTTAACATCTGAAAGAACAAATTTAGGTTGATAAAATGCTCCGACCAAATTTTTTCCTTGAGGTAAATCAACACCTACTTTACCGCCTATAGAAGAATCCATAATAGCTAGAAGTGTTGTAGGGATTTGAGCGAATGCAATACCTCTTAGAAAAGTAGCTGCCACATAACCGGCTATATCTCCTACTACTCCCCCACCAACAGCTAAAATCATATCTCCTCTTTCAGCTTTATTCATTGCTAACCATTCATATATTTTCAAAACAGTATCTAAATTTTTATTAGATTCCCCTGATGTCATTGTGAAGGTTTTTGAATCAAATCCAGCCTTGGTAAGGCTTGAGGCAACTTCAGATGCATGATTATGAACATATTCATCTGTAACTAAAAATAATTTCCCAGGAGTAATTATTTCACTTAATCTTTCTCCCAATTCATTTAAAATATCCCAGCCTACCCAAATGGGATAAGTAGCATTTGGAGTTTCAACAATAGCTGCTAAATCTGATTGAAATTTATTCACTAAATAATTCCTCTATAATTTCATCACTAATTTGGTCAGGTGTTTTATTTTCGGTATCAATACAAATATCCGCTAACTTATAACTACTCTCCCTAGATTTTAATACTTGAATAATTCCCTGGAATTTATCAGAATTTTGGTCAATTACTGGGCGATAAGATTCTCTACCAAATTCTCGCATTTCTTGATTTAACCGATTAAAAATTGTTTCTGGAGAAGCAGTCAATAATATAACTATACCCGTCTTATTCATAATTTTTCTATTTCTAGATATGGTGGGAAGACCACCTCCAGTAGATATAACAGATTTTTCATTTAACGAAGCTTCTTCAAGAACTAAAGTTTCTACACCCCTAAAGTAATCTTCCCCTCGATTAGAAAATATATTTGGGATAGATTCGTGTTGTGACAATTCAATCTCTTCATCAAGATCAACAAAAGTTAAACCATTTTTTTTAGACATCAGTTTTCCAACTGTAGTCTTGCCTGTACAGGAAAATCCTGTTAAATATATATTTTGTCCCATATAAATTTCACTTGAAAATATGATTTATTTAGTCTACAACATACTAGTAGTCTTCAAAATAAGGAATATTTGATGAATCAAAGAATTGATTTAAGAAATTTAAATGAGTTGCGACAAATCTCATATGAAATCAATCCATTATCTTTTGCTCAAGGATCTGTAGTTTTCTCGACGGGTATGACAAAAGTTCTATGTTCAATCACAATTGAAAATCGTGTCCCTAGATTTATAGAAGGTCAAAACACAGGATGGTTAACTGCCGAATATTCTATGTTACCCGGGTCAACCAATCCCAGGAGCTCTAGAGAAAATGTTAATAAGGGTAGATCAAAAGAAATTTCAAGGTTAATAGGAAGAACTTTAAGATCTGCAGTAGATCTCAACTCATTAGGTGAAATCACAATTAATGTTGATTGTGATGTTCTCCAAGCAGATGGTGGAACTCGAACAGCTTCTATTACCGGATCTTATATAGCATTACATATAGCATTAACCCATTTATTGGACGGTCAAACAAAACCAATGACAGAAATTTTAACCCCAACTGCAGCTATAAGCGTAGGATTATTTGATGGAATAGCATTTTTAGATTTATGTTATGAAGAAGATTCTAGAGCAGATTCTGACTTCAATATAGTAATGGGTAAAAACAAAGAAACTCTTGAGTTAGTAGAAATTCAAGGAAGTGCAGAAGGGAAAAGATTTTCCAGAAAATCATTTGATAGTGTTCTAGACCTAGCTACAAAAGGAGTATCAGAATTGATGGAAATTCAAAACAAAATAATCACACAGTCCCTCAGTTAAAAATGTCAGGAATTAATCGATATTTGATCATAGTCGGTGTAGGACTATTCATATTAATAGTTTCCAGCCTTGCACTTGCATTAACAGCTAAGGTTTCAACACTCGAGGAAGGAACTCCCGAAAGGGCTGTCCAACTTTTTCTAGAAAATCTAAAAAATGATCGGTTTTCAGAGGCCCACAGTTTTTTGACAGAAGATAAACAAAAAACATGTAATGCTGTTTATTTTCTCAGGCAATTTAGTGATTACGGAGAATCACAACTTCAAGATTCTAATATTTCATGGAACAAGCCGAATCAAGAAATTGCTCAGGCAACAATTGTCAATTTAGAAATTTCGCGAATAGAACCTTCTCCATTTGGTTCTTCAGAAAACTCATACCAAGAATCATTTACCTTAATACTCGAAGATAACATTTGGAAAATATCAGAATTTAATTTCCCTATGAACTGTTTTAAGGAAGCTTTGAATTAAATGATCAGTCAAATAGTATTTATAAGTTTATGGTATGTAACTTTTTCCTATTTCATCATTTGTTTATACAAGCTTGCTACTAGAAAATCTCAAATCCAAAGTCTCGAAATAACTAGTTCTCCAACAAAAAGATTTTATTTTTATATTGTAAGTTTTATAGGCTTACTAATGACTTCATCTGGATTACTCGCATTATTGACCTTCATAGTCAACAGGAGCCTTTCAGATCAACTAGTTGATTTAGATTTCGGACCAGTAGCGTTAGGCATTTCTAGTATTGTTGTAGGATATCCTTTATGGTTCTTTCATTGGAAATCTATTAACAAACAAATTGATGAAAATCCTGCAGAATTTTATTCCATTTTCCGAACTTTTTACTTATATTTCACTGCTGTGTTCAGTATTTCATTTGCAACTTATTTCCTAATAGAAGCCTTCCTTTTTATTCTTGGAGTGGGGAACTATGAACAAGAATTAAAAGATGCGATCAATTCAATCATTAGGGGATTATTTTCATTGGGAATTTGGATTTTTCATTGGAAATTAATCCAAAAAGAAGAGCATCTAGTATCTTCAGAAACATATTATTTGTTTAGAGACATTTATCTTTTTTCTGTTTCAATAACCAGTTTAATAATATTATCTACTTCTGTATCCAATATATTAATATCCATTTTAAGTTCAGGGTATGACTCATTATTTGATAACAACCTGATCATTGGTTCTTCATCACAATCAATTTGGTGGGATTTCAGAACTGGAATCATTGGACTTGTTTCCGGGTCATTATTATGGATATTTCACTGGTTATTAAATATCAAAAATTCTCCGAGAAGATCAACAGAAGCAATAGTGGTTTACATAATTACTTTGATATCAGGATTTGTAGCAATTTTTGCAATTGGAGGAATCGTAAATGATATATTGAATTTTATAATTCCTTCAGACCCTCTATCTGAGTCTACTATATCAAGTCTATTTAATAATTTACCTTCTGCCATCACCATATTAATAATTTCTTTATCATTGTTTTTTTATCACAGAAACCATATCCGTCAAAAAGATAATTTTGATCAAATAAATAGATCCAATCAAATTTTCACATACTCATTCACATTTTTAGGAGTTTTATTACTTTTCCCAGGCATAACTATTTTGTTTCATTCAGTAGTAATGTCAGGGTTTGAAAATGTTTCGCTTACAAATAATTCAACACTAATTACAGGTATAACATTCACTTTAGTTGGATCTTTTACTTGGTACTTCAATTGGAGACATGCTCAATCTAGAACAGAAAACGGGTTAGATTTGGGTTCATCTTCACGACGAGCTTATTTTTTAACAATATTTGGCATAGGGGTAGTACTTTTCGCAGTCAGTGCCCTTACTATTCTTTTTTTCTCAATACTACATATTTTAGAGCTTAAATTTGGAGTTGAAACCATTAAGTCTACTAGAATATTCATATCTATCATTGTAGGTATTGCTGTGATTCTTCCATTTCATTATAAAGTTTATAGAAATGAAAAAAATTCCTACAAAAAACATTCATCTAAACAATCTGTCAAAAAAAATGTAACTATATTATGCCAAATAAAAGACTCTGAATTCTTAAAACAATTACAAAGTGAACTTGGATACTCTATTAACGCTGTGGAGTGGACAGATGCAGGAGTAGAGAATTTTTCTACAAAATATTTATCCGTCCAAAAAATATCAGAGGCAATCAACAATTCAAACGGTTATAACGTCATAGTAGTATTTGAGGAAAACGGAGCAAAAGTTTTCTCACATTCTGGTAAAAATATCAAAAAAATCTAACTAAAATTTTCTCTCAATAAGTCCATTAACAAAAAATCTTGCCCACCTCTTCTTACTGGCCGAACTTCTTTAAAGCCTACTTTAGCAAAGGCTGATTGAGCTCTATAATTCCATGACAAGGTATGCAAATAAACTCTATTAAGTTCCAATGTTTGGAATAAATATTTTAAAATTACTTGCAATGCATCTGCCCCATAACCTTTCCCCCAATAATCTTTGTGACCTATCATTATGCCAATTTCAGTTTCTTTTTTCTGGGGATTAAAATCGTAATACATCACATTTCCGATATGTATACCGTCTAAAGTTTCTAGGGCTAAACGTTTAGATCTATAACTAGCAAATCGCATTTCTTCACGGGAATATCTAAAAAAGTCTTCATAAGACATACTAATAGGACGGGTTGCGTCTAATCTGGAAAGTTCTTGATCTGTTCTCCAAAAGTATTCATTTTCAATATCTTCCAAACGTTTTTCTCTTACGCGAACCTTTTCTCCGGATTCATCCACTAGAGGCAAATCTTTTAATTCATCTTTTGTCCGATTAAAAGCTTTTTTAAACAAATCAAATCCTAAGCAAGTTAATATATGAATATTAGATCACAAATTGAACAAATTTGTTTAATCTATTGAATGAATTTAATTTCAGTTGTATGATGGTTCGGATATCTCAAAGAGATCGTATGATTCAAGGAGGGGTTTTTTTTTTGCAAATAAAAATTTCAAAACCTACAAATTCCTTATCAATAAATTCAAATAACTTGTCCACCGCGACAAGTTTTTTTTTGTCTTTTGTATCTATTAACGAATTTTTGAGGATTTATCATGATTAAATCTTCAAATCATATTCTCGATTTAGACCTTATGACTGCTCCACAGATTGAACAGATTTTCAATGACGCTGATGAAATGACAGATATTCTAAACAGCGATTACAAAAAAACTGAAGCATTAAAAGGTAAAACAGTTATCACATTGTTTTTTGAACCTAGTACAAGAACTAGATCCTCGTTTGAACAAGCTGGAAAAATTCTTGGTGCAGATGTAATTAATATAGTGAACTCAACTAGCAGCTCAAAAAAAGGTGAATCTTTATATAATACCGCGTTAACCATTCAGTCCATCAAAGCTGATGTAATAATTTTGAGACACCCTCACTCCGGGGCGCCCTACTTCCTTTCAAAACTATTACACAAATCAACAATAATAAATGCTGGTGACGGAATGCATGCTCATCCAACACAGGCTCTATTAGATATGTATGTAATGAAAAAACACATAGGGACTTTAAAAAATAAAAAAATAGTCTTTGTAGGCGACATATCCCACAGTAGAGTTGTGAGGTCCAATATTTGTGGATTAAGTAAATTTGGTGCAAAAATAGTGATTTGTGGCCCACAGTCTTTGATTCCCACAGACTTTTTATCAGCAGAAAATTTACCTCAAAACCATCCTTTCAAAAACATATCATTTGAACCTAAATTACATAAAGCTATAGATCAAGCAGATGTCATTATGCCCCTAAGGTTACAAAGAGAAAGACAAGATTCTGGATTATTACCTTCTTTAAGAGAATATGCATCATATTTTGGAGTGTCTCTTCACAAATTACAAAATGCTAAACCTAATGCAATTATCATGCATCCGGGGCCAGTAAATGAAGGAGTTGAAATTGACCATGACGTTGTACATGGCCCAAATTCAGTAATTCAAGAACAAGTAGAAAGCGGTGTAGCGATAAGAATGGCTATTTTAAAGTCTGTAACACAGAACGAGGTTTCTAAAATTGAGTAAAAAAATACTAATACAACAAGGAAGATTAATTAATCCATATAATAAAACTGATGGTATTTTTGACATATTAATTCAAAATAACAAAATCCTAGAAATCTCTAGTTTTATAGAACCGAATGAAACTTTTGAAATAATTGATGCAAGGAATAACATTGTTGTTCCGGGGTTTATAGATCTTCATTGCCATTTAAGAGAACCCGGTCAAGAATTCAAAGAAACAGTTGCCACTGGCACTATGGCGGCAGCTGCTGGTGGATTCACAACGGTGTGTGCAATGCCCAACACATTCCCACCAATTGACTCAAAACCTATTCTAGAATCATTGACAAACCTCTCAAAATCAACTGGAGCAATAAGAGTCCTTCCCATAGCTGCAGCTACTATTAAAAGTGAAGGGAAATCACTAACTGAAATGTTTGAATTAGTTGATGCGGGAGCTATCGGATTTAGTGATGATGGGAATCCGATTTATGATCCGTTTATTATGAGACAGGCATTAAATTTTAGTGCCCAGTTAAAAGTCCCAATAATTAATCACTGTGAAGTTCCAGAGCTTTCTAAAAACGGAGTTATGAACGAAAGTTGGGTTTCTACTCAATTGGGATTACCTGGAATCCCAAATTCTGCCGAAGAATCTATGGTTTCACGAGATATCTTATTATCCAAACTAACTGGAGGCCATATTCATATAGCTCACGTCAGCACTAGTGGATCTGTTAATTTAATCAGGCAAGCTAAAAAAGAAGGGGTAAATATTACATGTGAAGTAACTCCTCATCATCTGACATTAACCGATTCAATAATACTCAACAAGGATTCCTCAAGTCAGGATTTTGTAATATCTAATGATTCATATGACACTAGAGCTAAAGTCAATCCACCCCTTAGAACTTCATCAGATGTAGACTCACTTATTGAAGCTCTAAACGACGGAACAATAGACATAATAGCAACTGACCACGCTCCACATAGTGACATTGATAAAATTTGTACTTTTTCTGAGGCTGCATTTGGAATAAGTAATATAGAAACTGCTTTCAGTTCAATTTACCAATTAGTGATTAATAACCAAATTTCATTAACTAAATTAATAGAATCATTAACTATTGGTCCTGCAAAAATTTTAGGATCTCATCAATATGGGAATTTAGATCAAGGGAACTTCGCAGATATAACTATTATTGATTTAAACAAGCAATGGGAAGTAAACCCAGCAGAATTTCTATCTAAAGGTAAAAATTCTCCAATAGACGGTTCCACTTTAACAAGTAAGGTAGTTAAAACAATTTATCAAGGAAAAATAGTCATTTGACCAATCAACTCAAATTTTCTATGAATGAAACAGCTTATCTAGTTCTATCTGATGGTTCAGTTTTTGAGGGCTTATCATTTGGCAGTGAAAAATCTACATATGGCGAAGTGGTTTTCAATACATCAATGACTGGATATCAAGAAATACTCACAGACCCTTCTTACTCGGGACAAATAGTTATTCCCACTTATCCAATCATAGGTAATTATGGGATTAACGAAAAATCCAATGAATCAAACAAGATACAAGTCTCTGGATTTGTAGTTCGACAATATTGCGAAAGTCCTAGCCATTCCACAAGTACATCAAATATTAATGATTTTTTAGCTTCACAAAACATACCAGGTATTCATGAAATAGATACTAGAGCTATAGTCAGAAAACTCCGATCATCCGGTGTAATGATGGGAGCAATAGCTATAGGAATTTCTCCAGATGAAGCTCTAGAACAAATACAGTCCTCTCAAGCTTACAATTTAACTAATTTTGTACAAAGGGTCAGTACTAAAAAACAATATAGTTGGCCAAAAAAAGAAGAAACCCCCGATAATGAAAAATCATTATTAAATATTTTGGTATCCGATTATGGAGTGAAATATAACATTCTTAGGATTCTTGAATCTAAAGGGTGTAGGGTTACTGTCTTCCCTTACGATACGACAGCGGAAGAATTACTTAAGCTCAACCCTGATGGAATCATGCTATCCCCCGGACCAGGGGATCCTGAAATGTTAGATAACACTACAAAAATAGCTAAAGAGTTAGTAGGAAGAGTTCCTATCATGGGGATATGTTTAGGCAACCAAATCCTTGCCAAAGCATTCGGAGGAAAAACTTACAAATTACATTTTGGGCACAGGGGAGGAAATCACCCTGTAAAAGACTTAGAAACTGGCAGAATTTATATCACTGCACAAAATCATGGTTACGCTGTAGATGCAGAATCTTTACCTCCAGAAATAGCCATCACTCACATTAACATGAATGACGGAACTGTTGCCGGAATAAAACACCGATCTTTACCTGCCATGAGTATTCAGTATCACTCTGAAGCTTCACCTGGGCCTCAAGATAACGAATATATTTTTGACCAGTTTATAGAAATGGTCAAAGAATTTAAGTAATGAGGTT
Organism: SAR202 cluster bacterium; assembly: GCA_022447825.1. GTDB lineage: Bacteria > Chloroflexota > Dehalococcoidia > Lucifugimonadales > UBA826 > AG-426-M11. The sequence goes on along the minus strand of JAKUTY010000011.1, from coordinate 19,157 downwards.
AATTTGAAAAATAAATATGACAAAGTTTTAGTTATTGGATCTGGTCCAATTGTAATTGGACAGGCTGCAGAATTTGATTATGCAGGGACTCAAGCATGTAAATCTTTAGAAGAAGAAAACATCCAAACAGTCTTAGTTAATTCAAACCCTGCAACAATAATGACTGACGAAGAGACAGCTGACAGAGTATATATAGAACCATTAAGTGTAGAAGTAATTTCTAAAATTATTGAACAAGAAAAACCTGATGCAATTCTCCCGACATTAGGTGGTCAAACAGGCTTGAATTTAGCAATAGAATTATCTGAACAAGGAGTATTAGAAAAATATAATGTTCAGTTAATAGGGAGTACTGTAGAAACAATTAAAAATGCTGAAGATAGAGATCTTTTCAGAAAATTATTATCCGATTTGGGTGAGCCTGTTCCTCCAAGTGAAATAGTTGACTCACTTGAATCTGCAATCACAGCAAAAGAACTCATTGGTCTCCCCATGGTAATTAGGCCTGCTTACACACTAGGTGGAACAGGAGGTGGAATTGCAACCACATCTTCAGAATTTGAAGAAATAGTTCAATCTGGACTCGCTGCTAGTCCTATTCATCAAGTTCTTGTGGAGAAATCCATAGTTGGATGGAAAGAGTTAGAGTATGAAGTAATGAGAGATTCAGCGGACAACTGTATAACAATCTGTAACATGGAAAATATCGATGCAATGGGAGTCCATACAGGAGACAGTATAGTTGTAGCCCCTAGCCAAACATTATCTGATCAAGACCATCAAATGTTGAGGTCTGCCAGTCTGAGAATCATTAGAGCATTAGGAATTGAAGGCGGATGTAATGTGCAATTTGCTCTAGCCCCCGGAGACATAGTTGGGAATACATTACCCGATAAAGGAGAATCCACAAACAGCTATTATGTGATTGAAGTCAATCCTAGAGTAAGTAGAAGTTCGGCTTTAGCAAGTAAAGCAACAGGTTATCCCATAGCAAGAGTAGCTGCCAAAATAGCTGTAGGAAAAACTTTAGATGAAATCACTAATCAAATCACACTTAAAACTTTAGCTGCTTTTGAGCCTGCAATAGATTATTGCGTTGTAAAAATTCCAAGATGGCCTTTTGATAAATTCTATTCTGGAGACAGAGTTCTTGGGACACAGATGAAAGCGACTGGAGAGGTAATGGCGATTGATAGGATTTTTGAATCAGCTTTCCAAAAAGCTATCAGATCGTTAGAAATTTCAAATAAATCATTGATTTGGGAAGATCCTGAATGGGAAAATACTGATCAAATATTGGAATCTATCCGTACTCCAAATGATGAAAGAATTTGGGGAGTATTAGCAGCTTTAAGACGAGGGATATCACCAGAAACAGTTTCAAAAACTACAGGAATTGACCCTTGGTTTACAAGAGCATTTAAAAAAATCACAGACTTTGAAAAATCTATCCGTAATAATTCTTCTGATATCAAAATCATATCAAGAGCAAAAAAATTAGGGTTTCCAGATGAAATTATTGCAAATTTATCTAACAAATCCAGTTTGGAAATAAGAAGATTTAGAATTGAAAATGGAATTGTACCTGTCTATAAAATGGTAGATACATGTGCTGCAGAATTTGAGGCAGTCACACCATACTTTTATAGCACTTACGAAACTGAAAATGAAGCATATCCCCTCAAAGGGAATAAAGCGATAGTATTGGGTAGTGGTCCAATAAGAATTGGTCAGGGAATAGAATTTGATTATTGCTCTGTTCACGCAGCTAAAGCCTTGTTAAAAAATAACATCAAAAGCATCATGATCAATTCTAATCCTGAAACAGTTTCAACAGATTTTGATATCAGTGACAGATTATATGTGGAGCCATTAGACTCAGAATCAGTGTTAGATATTATTGATAATGAGAATGACACAGGTATTAAAAAACAAAAAGATAAAATCCCATCAATAGTTCAATTTGGTGGGCAAACAGCCATCAATTTATCCCAAATTTTAGATCAAACAAACAACCCTATTTTAGGTTCATCTGCTTTATCAATAGATACTGCTTCAGATAGGCATCTTTTTGAAGAATTTCTTTCAAAAACTGGTGTACCCAACCCTCCAGGAGGAACTGTACTAACAGTTGAAGAATCAATTGATATAGCAAACAAGTTAGGATACCCAGTATTAGTGCGCCCTAGTTACGTTTTGGGTGGAAGAGCCATGGAAATTGTGCACAATGACACAGAATTAGTAAATTATATGGAAAAAGCAATAGAGGCTGGAAGTGGCAAAAGAATTTTAATTGATAAATACTTTGAAGGAAGAGAGGTAGAGGTAGATGCTATTTGTGACGGAGACAATATTCTTATTCCCGGCATAATGGAACATGTTGAACGTGCTGGAGTTCACAGTGGAGATTCTATGGCAATTTATCCAGCTTTAACATTGTCTGATGAAGAAGTTAATACTATAGTCGATTACACAGAAACTATTGGGAAATCTCTAAATATCAAAGGATTAATGAACATACAATACGTTGTAGTAGGTGGAGATCCTTACAGAAATCCATCTCAAGATTTCAAAGCTTCAAATACTGAAGTTTATGTAATAGAAGTTAACCCTAGATCAAGCCGAACTATTCCGTTCATTTCTAAAATTACAGGAATCCCAATGGTGCAACTAGCTGTCGATATAATGTTAGGTAAAAAACTTAGTGATTCTAAATTTGGAACAGGATTATGGAAAAAACAAAAACTGGTAGGGGTTAAGGCACCTGTTTTCTCTATGTCCAAATTAGTGGGAGTTGACACATATGTGGGACCAGAAATGAAGTCAACAGGGGAAGTAATGGGATTAGACACTTCATACGAAGCAGCTACGACAAAAGCATTGATTGCTTCAAATATGATGCTTCCTGAAAGTGGATCTATATTATTAAGCATTTCTGACCAAGACAAAGAAAACGCAATCCCCCTAATTAACAACCTCCACAAAAATTCATACAAAATTTTTGCAACTCAAGGAACAGCAAAATTCATCAATTCATTAGGTGTTCCGGTCATAGAAATTAATAAAAGATTAGAAGATGGGCATCCAAATGTTGTTGATATTATTCAAAACTCTACCGTTAATGCTGTTGTAAACACAGTCACAGGAGACAGAAGTGTTTTGCAAGATGGTTTTCATATCAGAAGAGCCGCCGTAGAGATGAGAATTCCATGTTTCACATCGTTGGACACTGCTAGAACAGCCTCAGAAAATATAAGTTCAAGGACATTGAACTACAATGTAAAAACTATAAGTGAGTACCTACACAACAAGTAATTGGATAATAAATGCCTAGTGATATCCCACCTCATATTCATGGAAAAGATCTACCAAAAGGTATGAAAAAGTCAACAATTTCTGTTACATGTGATCACTTAGAAAAAATGCTTCATGTAGCAAATCACGGAGAGTTTTCATTTTTTTCTGATGAACCAGAAAAAATGGGAGGAGAAAATGAGTTTCCTGCCCCATTAACTTACATAGCATCAGGGATCGGATTTTGATTACTTACTAATATGAAGCGGTACGCTTCAATGAAAAAAATTTCGATCAAATCTGCTAGAGTTAAAGTTGAGTTGGATTTTTTCTTGTCCGGTTCTATTGTAGGTGAAAATATTGAAAGTGGAGTTTCAGAAGTCCGAAGCTTTTTTGAGGTGTCATCCGAAGAAGATTTCGAAGACATTCTCAGCGTGATAAAACTTGCTAAAAAAGGATGCTTTGCTGAAAGCCTAGTGATTAAAGCTGTACCTCTACAAAGTATTTGTATAATCAACGGCAAAAAAGTAGATAATATCTAATCTAAAATATCACAATATGATTCCTTTAAAATTATCAATCGAAAACTTCATGTGTTACCAAAGTAATGTGCCTACATTGGATTTTGACTTACTTCATGTCTCTTGTATATCTGGTGAAAATGGCCATGGCAAAACAGCGATCTTAGATGCTATCACTTGGGTAATTTGGGGGAAATCAAGAACTAGAACTCAAGAAGAGTTAGTAAATCAAAACTCTAATCACATGAGTGTTTCATTAGATTTTTCTATAGATTCAGATCAGTACAGGGTATCTAGAAAATTTTCGAAGACAAGCTCACAGGGAAAAACTGAATTAAATTTCTTTTTGTTAACAGACGTCGGAGCAACTTCAATTATGGGAAATACTATTAAAGATACTCAAGAAAAAATCATAGATATAATTCATATGAATTACGAAACTTTTATTAATACTGCTTATTTAAAACAAGGAAATTCAGACAATTTCAGCAAATCTACTCCTACTGACAGGAAAAAAATTTTATCAGAAGTTTTGAATTTAGAATTTTATGAAAATCTATCAATTCAATCTAAAGAAAATTCACGCCAACTTAACGGACACTTAAACAATAAAAAAGCCATATTAGAACTCAGAAAAAGCGACTTAATCCCTCCTAAAGACTTATCAAAATCATTAGAACACAAACATCAAATTCTTTTGGAAACTGAAAACCAAATCTCCAACCTCAAACAAAATCTTTCTGAACAACAAAATCAAAAAACAAATTTATCGTTAATGGCACAACAAAAAACAACAAATTTATCCCTTATTCAAATGAATGAAAAAGATATCAAATCTCTAGAAAGTCAGATGAGTGAATGGATAAAACAATCCATTAAATTTCAGGAAATTACTAATCAAGCTGATGAAATCAAGTCTAATGTAAACACACTAAAATATAATCAAAAACAAGTAGCTGAATTATCTGCAGTGTTTTCAATTTTACGAGACCTTGAAGATCAAAAATCTAAGCTCAATCAAGCTATTGCTCTTGAAAAACAAGAAAAAGAAATAAATTTAAAGTCCCTTAAAGAGACATATAACAATCTGAAAAACATTCAGGAAATCACAATCCCTAAAATTGAAACCAATTTAAAAGATGGACATTTTAAGTTAAAAAAGTTGAACGAAACTCTCATTTCACTTGAACAAAAATTAGGTTTAATCCCTACAATAAAATCGGAAATTGATGCAATAGAAATTCAAAATGCAGCACTTAAAAATACTATGAATGATACTAGACAAAAATTCGATTTATTAAAAACATCAAATGATCATTGCCCATTATGCTCTCAGTCATTAAATGCAGAGACTCATCAACATATAGAGTCAGAATTAAAAAATCTAGGAAAACAAAGTCAAGAAACATTTTTAATTAATCAGAAAAAAATTGAGAAATATAAAAATCAAATCAATCAAATTGAATCAGAAAATTCTCCTAAAAAAAATACTACTTTAAATCAGCGATCAGAAATTGAATCTGAACTCCATTTACTGAATTCTAAATTGGATCAAGAAAATAAAAATCTTCAAAACATTCATGAAACATTCAAAAATATAGAAGATTTGGAACAAAAAATATCCGAAGATCAATTTGCCAAAACACAAAGAAATGAATTAATTGAAATAGGATCTAAAATTCATGACCTAAACTATGACCCTAAAATACACTTAGAACTTGAAAAAGAAATTTCTAGATTAATGCCATTCTTGGATTCAAATTCAAAATTACTTGAGGCCGAAACTAATTTAAATTCTTTAAATATAAACATCATCAACTCCCAAAAAACCATTACAGAAAAAAATTCTCAAAACTCAGATTTATATAATCAAATTTCTAAAATCGATCATGAAATTGAAAAAAACAAAGCTGTTGATGATTTACTTCTTTCAACATCAAAAAAAATAGAGGTATTATCTGGAAATTATCAAAATTTGAGCTTAGAAATAACTGTTTTAGAAAGAGATTTGGAAAAAAACCAAACAATTCAAAATGAAATTTTTCAATTAGAGAATTCTGTCACATCAATTCAAAATGAATTAGAAATTTATCAGGAGTTAAGCGCTGCTTTTGGAAGGAATGGAATTCAAGCATTATTAATTGAGCAAGCAGTCCCTGAGATACAAAATAATGCAAATGAATTGATTGAAAAATTGTCAGAAAACAAAATGCAGATTTTATTAAACCTTACCGGAGGCAGATTAGATAGACAAACTGGAATCCCCTCCGAAGAACTAGAGATAAAAATTTCAGATGAAATGGGAATTAGAAACTATGAAACCTTTAGCGGTGGAGAATCATTTAGAATAGATTTTGCTATTAGAATAGCACTTTCAAAATTATTAGCTTCACGCTCGGGAGCTCCTCTACCTATACTATTCATAGACGAAGGATTTGGATCCCAAGATTTCAAAGGACAACAAACTATGATTGAAGCAATACAATCAATTCGAAATGACTTCAAAAAAATAATAGTAATTACTCATATCGATAGCATGAAAGAAAGTTTTGAAGAAAAAATAGAAGTTTTCAAATCCCCTGAAGGTTCTTCATTCCAAATAATATAATTACAATGAAAACTCTTGAATCCCTTCTGCAAAAATCAATTCTACAGAAGTTTCACTTTGAATTTCCTCTTTTGTCCACCCAGGAGCACATTCCAACAATTTCAATCCTTCCCTAACAACTTCTATTACTGCTATATCTGTAACTATCAAACTCACACAAGATTTACTAGTTAAAGGAAATGTACATTCGTTAACAATTTTACTTGCACCATTTTTATCGTTATGTTCCATTGCAACAATCACTTTCTTTGCTCCTACAGCTAAATCCATACCTCCACCCACATTTCCTATACCTCTAGATGGAATCATCCAATTTGCCAGATCTCCAAATTTTGATACTTGCAATGCGCCTAAAACAGTGACGTCTATATGACCTCCTCTTATCATTGCAAAAGCATCTGAAGAACTAAAAAACGACATACCATCAACTGGGGCAAGAAACTGACCACTAGCATTAATTAGATCCTGATCTTCTAATCCATCTTCTGCCATAGGGCCATAATTTAATACTCCACTTTCACTATGATAAATTACTGTTTTTCCTTCCGGAACAAATTGAGAACATAACGAAGGTATTCCTATTCCTAAATTAACAACATCACCATCCTGCAATTCTTTTGCAACTCTCATTGCAATAATTTCTCTATTCAATCTATCTTTCATTGTTTTCTTTAATCTCCACTATTCTGTCGACATAAATCAAAGGAGTATCAATGAGAGAAGACTCTATTTCTCCTATATTTACAATTTTATCTACTTCAACAATAGAGGTTGCAGCAGCAGTAACCATGACTGAATTAAAATTTTTTGAGGTTCCTCTGTAAATTAAATTACCAAGTTTGTCAGATTTATACGCTCTAATCAAAGCATAATCAGCTTTCAATGCAGTTTCTAAAACATATTGTTTCCCCTGAAATTCTCTGATCTCTTTTCCCTCTGATACAGTTGTGCCTACTCCTGTCGGAGTAAAAAAGGCAGGAATCCCAGCTCCACCTGCACGAATTCTTTCTGCTAAAGTTCCTTGAGGAACTAGTTCCAATTCAACCTCATGTTTCGCGTATGCCTTTTCAAAAGCAGTAGGTCTTGAAGGAGAAGGAGATACCGGAAAAGATGCAATCACTTTCTTAATTTGATGGTTTTCTACCAAAATACCTATATCTACAGGTGTTTTTCCTGGTAATGTTCCAAACCCTATTACACTAGCCAAACCAGCAGTATTACTTATAACTGTTAAGTCTTTAGAACCTAGATTTCTTAAAGCAGTAATTAGATTTTGTGAAGTTCCACCAGGACCTGCAAATCCATCTATCATCAAAGTTGAATTATCAGGAATATCTGAAACAGCTTCTTCAAATGAATTAAAAATCTTATTCATTGGAAATTTCTCGCTATCATTCTTGGAATAATACAACATAAAATGGCAAAAAAGATGATCAAGAATCCTATAAACATAGTTGTATCAAAGAAAAAGCCTTGGGGAAACATAGCTATCAAATAATCTGTTCTAGGATCTAAAATCCAAAGATCATTATTAAAACTGATTTGATGAAAATATATAAACAATTTATCGAACCCTACTACTGATGCAATAGCTAAAGAACCAAAAATAATTAAAGTCAGTATTCCACCTCTAGAAACAGCATATAACAATTTTTTCAATCTATTGTTAGTTTCAAAAAACACACAATAAAACGTAGCTAAAATTATTAATACAACAGAAATTTTTTGGGAAAAATATACAAGATTTATTAATTGTTTCACGTCTTTCATATGAAGAATTTCTTTATTGTTAAACAAATTAGGGAAAAAAATATTATTTCTAGTGACTTGAATAGTTATCCATTCATCATCATTATTAAAATAATCTCGAATTTGCTTGCCGACTGATTTCAATTCTGAAGGATCTATACTTGTATAATCAGAAATTTCATATCTTTCAAATCCATATGAATACAATAGAGGTAAATTAATTACAAAAGAGGCTACAGATGTAACAATTAAAATGGGAATTAATATTGTTACAATCAATGATTGAAATATTGAAAAAGATTTAATTACCATTAATCCATACTAAATGATTAACTAATATTTTTACAATTAAAATGGAGCAAAAATGATTAGGGATTCTAAAGAAAATTTCCCCAATAATTTCAGAGGATTAATGTCTTTATTAGAGGTTCTTTTAGGGCCTGAAGGTTGTCCATGGGATAAAAAACAAACACCTATGACATTATCACCAATGTTTCTGGAAGAAAGTCACGAATTAATTGAAGCTATAGAAAAAAATGACACACCAAACACTATGGAAGAAATTGGAGATGTAATGCTTCATTTAGCTTTTCAAATTTCATTAGCTAAAATTAGTCACAAATTTAATGAAGATGACATGTTTAAAGCATTAATAGCGAAATACGTTAGACGACATCCACATGTTTTTGGCGACTCTACAGTTTCATCTGAAGAAGAATTAAAAAAATCGTGGGATGAAATTAAAAAAACAGAGAATGGAAAATCAAAACCTATATCTAATTTAGCTGGATTTCCCAAATCACTGCCCTCTCTAGCGTCTGCTCAAAAATTACAGAAAAATGCAGCCAAAACTGGATTTGACTGGAATAATATTGATGAAGTAAAAGCAAAAATTTATGAAGAAATGAAAGAAATAGAATCTGCAGAATCTTCTGAAGAACAAATGGAAGAAATTGGAGATTTATTATTCAGTGTTGTGAACTTTTCAAGACATCTATCTATCGATGCTGAGCAAGCGTTAAGATTATCTAATTTAAAGTTCGAAAAAAGATTTAATCAAATGGAAATTCTAGCGGCTAAAAATTCTGAGGATTTCACAAAATTATCTATTTTTGAAAAAGATAAATTATGGCATGAAATAAAAAACCAAGAAAAAGGTTCGTCTCACTGATATAATCGGAAAATTCTACGTGTAAAGGAAGGAAATATGTTCGCAGTATTTGTTACTATCAATATAAAAGATGGATTTGCAGACGAATTTCAAAAAGCTAGTTTTGGAGATTCTCAGGGTTCAGTAAAAGATGAACCCGGTTGTTTCAGGTTTGATATATTAAAAAATGCTGAAGTCCCTAACCAGTTTCATCTATATGAAGTTTATGAAGACGAGCAAGCTTTCCAATACCACCAAACGACTCCACATTACAAAAAATGGCGTCAAACAGTTCAACCATGGTTTGAGGGAGAAACTCAAAGAGTCTTATTGGACACTATCTTTCCATCAGATCAGGGATGGAGAGACCAAAAACCCTGTTTATTAAACTGGTAATCAAAATATTCCAGCTATCTTCTTCCAAAATATGTCTCAATAGTTTTTGTGTCAACAGTTAACAATGTGGGTCGTCCATGAGGGCAATTATTTGGATTATCAGTTATTTTCAATTCTTCAATTAAATTTTCCATCTCAATAGCTTCTAATTTATCTCCAGCTCTCACAGACCCATGACAAGCCATGGTGGCAACAATTTTCTCAAATACTGATGGAACACTCATAAATTTCCGAGAATCATTGTTAATCAGTTCCATAAAAGAATCCACAGGATCTTTTGTAGAAATAATTTTAGGAACTCCTCTGATAATAATTGAGTTATTACCAAACTCTTCCACTAAATAACCTAACGAATGAATTGTAGGTAGATTGTCATTAATAAATTCTTTTTGAATTTCATCAACTTGTAAAACAAATGGATCTAAAAAGTTTTGAATCTCAAGATCAGAATTCAAATTTCTAAATAGAATTCGCTCATACAATATCCTTTCATGAGCGGCATGTTGATCTATCAAATATAATCCATTGTATCCTTCACAAACTATATATGTATCTGAAATTTGACCGATAACTATTAGAGAATCTAGAGTTTCTTTCAAACTAGATCCGTTTGAGAAAAACTCTTTATGATTTGGAAATCTGTCAAAACTTTTATTGTCTTCAATGTTTGATTTACTTATAGGCCAAAATTCTGAAATTTCAGAATTTTGGATTGAAAAATCAGGTTTAGTTTGAAAAATAGAAACCTTTTTAACTAAACTATCTGAATTTAAAGTTTTTCTAACTGATCTCTGTAAAACTGAAAAGGCTTTATTCTCATTGATTAACCTAACCTCAGTTTTTGCAGGATGGACATTTACATCAATCTCATCAAAAGGCAACTCTAATTTAATAATACCAATGGGAAATTTCTTATTTGGAATGTGGTCATGATAGGCTTGTTCCAAGCTAAATGATAACGATCGGTTTTGCACTAATCTTCCGTTAATGTATAGGGATATTCCACTTCTATTTTGCCTATGTTGAAAAACAGATCCAATCAAACCCGAAACTCTAATATCATCATTATAGTCTTCGATTATTTCAAGCATTTCTGAAGTTACATCAACTCCATATACAGTAGACACTGCATCACGTAAATTTCCATTACCTACAGAAACAAATTTCCTATTATTATTTTGGATTAATTCGAATGATATGCTTGGATTACACAAAATGAATTGTTGAATCAATGTAGTGATTTTACTAGCTTCTGATCTAGGTGATTTCATGAATTTTTTTCTAGCAGGAAAATTTTTAAAAAGATTCGATACGCAAATCATTGTCCCTGTCGCTGAAGCAGTATAAGAAGTTGAATTTATTTTTCCCTCATCAACAAAAATTTGTGTGGCTAATTTTTCTGAAGAAGTTTTAGTAATCATTTCTATTTCTGAAACAGCAGCTATACTAAAAAGAGCCTCGCCTCTAAACCCCAAAGTACTAATTTGCATCAAGTCATGTTCAGTTTTCAGTTTGCTAGTAGCAAATCGTTCAAATACTAAATGAGAATCTGTAGAATTAATACCTGATCCATTATCAGATATTTTAATTTGATCCAATCCTCCTGAGATAGTATCTACCGTAATAATAGTTGCGCCTGAATCAATAGAATTTTCTACTAATTCCTTAACAACAGATACCGGCCTTTCTATAACTTCACCTGCAGCTATTAATGATGAGATTTTGGGATCTAAAACTTCAATTGTCATGAGTAAATCAATTATGTTGATGAAATAATTTTTTCGAATCGGATAAACCTGTTTCAAAATATTTAATAGTATTTTCAAAGAGTTCTAAAATTTCGTTATCCGAATCATCTTTAAAATAATATGGGGACACATGATATCCTCCAAAAAACTCAACTATTTCACGATGGTCATCTATTACAAAATCTGGTCTAGGATCAACCTGGAATCTCTGAATGCCTGTTTCGTATTCAGTAACAGGTTTTACAAAAATTCCTGACACAAAATCAGTTAATCCTAATCTATCAATATCTTTATGTCTCAACCCTACTCCTGACCAAATATAAATAGTATGCCCCAAAGAAATAAATTGGGAAAAAACTTCCTGAGTATGTGGTCTAATTTTCCCATCCATAGACATAATTGTGTAATCAACGTCAAAAAAAATATTCACGAATTAAAAATCCCATTTACTACTTTTTTAATTGAGCTATTTTTTCTGGAAATTTTATTTTTCAATTCATCAATATAATTAGTAGGAGCTATTAACATAGGATTGGTTCTAAGACGTAAATCTGATAATTTAGTGACTCCAGACTGCCAATCTTGCACTAAGGGATCGATCTTTGACCATTGAGACTCATTTTTGTTGATTTTTACACTTAATGCAGAACAGTTTGCTTCTTTAATTATTGCTAATCCTCCAGTTATATCCCACAAATATGCTGAAGAAATAACTGCATATTGAGAAATTCCTAAAGCAACCATTAGTATTTCGTATGCAATACTACCTCCCATTCTCAATTCTCCTGAAATAGGCAAAAAATCATTAGAAAATTTATATCTTTTGTGAAAAAAACCAGGGAGAGTAATTAACGAATTCCCATCAAGATTTCTAGATTTAGAGGTATTTATAGTATCTCCATCAATACTAAAACCATTACCTAGACTTGCATGAACAACTCTACCTGAATTAATAGAATTCGGCCAAGGAATAAAGATGGCTCCAACAACGGGCTCTCCTTGATATAGAACACCTATAGAACAAGCGTAAATTGGAAACCCGTACATAAAATTTCTAGTCCCATCTAAAGGATCTAATACCCAAACATAATCTGTAGCTAAATCATTTTGAGCTTCACCTTCTTCTCCAACAATTCCATGATCAGGAAATTCACTTTTAATTTTCTCTGACAAGAAAGATTGAATTTTTTTATCAGCTTCAGTGACGGGATCACGTAAATTCAAATCTTTATATTCAATAGTTAAATCTTGAGATTTAATTATGTCGGGGAAATAAGAATGTAAGATTTCTCCTGATTCATGAGCAATTTTAAAAGCATAATTTTCAATTTTTTTTAAGTAATCTTGATCAAATTTCATATTTAAATGATCTGATTAATTGAATGAATCGCTTTTAATGCTGCCACTGCATAATCTTCACCTTCATTACCTTTTTTCCCGCCAATTCTATCTAGAGCTTGTTCAACATTATGAGTTGTTAATACTCCAAAAATCACCGGAATATCATTATCAAGAGCAATTCTAGAAATCCCTTGTGTGACAGCTAAAGAAACATATTCATAATGGTCTGTTTCACCTTTAATTACAGCCCCAAGACAAATAATTGCATCAAATCTTTTAGATTTGGCAAGCCTAGATGCTATTACAGGAATCTCAAATGCTCCCGCAACTTCTAGAATAACAATATTTTCGGAAAGAATATCGTAAGAAATCATGGTTCGTTTAGTTGCATCCAATAATTTTGAGGTGACAAAACTATTATATTCAGCAACGACAATTCCAATAGATATATTTGGTCCATCTAGGTTTTCTTTTAAATATTCATTCATTTATATCTTCATCCACTACTAAATCAGTTGAATCTAATAAATGACCCATTCTAGTTCTTTTCGTATCCATATAATCAATATTTTCTTTACGGTATTTTGCAATAATCGGAATAGTTTCTGTTATTTCCAGATTAAACCCTTCTAGTCCTACTCTTTTAGTGGGGTTGTTAGTGATTAATCTCATTTTCCTAATCCCTAAATCTTCTAAAATTTGAGCTCCAATCCCATATTGTCTTGGGTCAGGGGGAAATCCTAATTCAACGTTTGCATCGACAGTGTCGTAACCTTGATCTTGTAAAGCATATGCTTTTAATTTGTTATGAATGCCAATACCTCTACCCTCTTGACGCATATAAAGTAAAACTCCTGATCCAGCTTGTGAAATTTGCTCCATAGCTATGTCTATTTGATCTCCACAATCACATTTATTACTCCCAAAAACATCCCCAGTCAAACACTCACTATGTACTCGGACTAAAACAGGTTCATTAGAGTTAATTTCACCTTTGATTAGTGCAATATGATCAGACTTGTCTACGACACTAGAATAAGAAACAATTCTAAAGTCACCAAAACGAGTAGGAATTTTTGCTTCAGCAATTCTGTCAATCAATTTTTCATGGGTTCTTCTATAAGCGATTAAGTCGGCAACAGTAATAATTTTCACATCATGTGTTTTTGCAAAAATTTCTAAATCTGGCATTCGAGCTATTTCGCCGTTTTCAGCCACTATTTCACAAATAACAGCCGCCTCTTTTAAACCAGCAATTCTACAAATATCAACAGAGGCTTCTGTCTGTCCTGTTCTTTTTAAAACTCCACCATCCATATATCTAAGAGGGAAAATGTGACCAGGGCGACCCAAATCTTCGGGTTTTGTTTCAGGATCAATTAATGCTTTAATAGTTGCAGACCTATCATTGGAAGAAATCCCTGTGGAAGTGCCTCTAAGATAATCTACAGAAACAGTAAATGCTGTACTCAGAGGAGCAGTATTTTGGGGAACCATTAGAGGTAAGTTCAAGTTTTCTAAATACTCTCCTAACATAGGAACACATATCAGACCTTTTCCATAAGTTGCCATAAAATTTATAGCTTCAGGGGTGATTTTTTCGGCAGCCATTGTTAAATCGCCTTCATTTTCTCTATCTTCATCATCAACAATAATTACCATTTTGCCGTTTTTTATATCTTCAACAGCTTCTTCGATTGTAGAAAGTGGCATAAGAATTCCTTTAGTTATTTAACTTGAGAATGTTTTCAACATATTTTGAAATCATATCTACCTCAATATTGACAAGGTCACCCACAGTTTTAATACCAAATACTGTGTGTTTCTTAGTGTATGGAATTAAAGTGATTGAAAATGAATTTTCGTCGCATTTTACAACTGTTAAACTAGCTCCGTCCACGCAGATGTAGCCTTTTTCAACAATATATTTTGAAAATTGTCTATCAATCTGAATAACAATTATCTCTGCATCCCCATCAGGTATGATTTCAGTAATTTCACCTGTACCGTCTACATGTCCTTGTACTAAATGACCGCCAATTCTGCCACCATAAGAAACTGATCTTTCCAAATTAACAAGGGATCCAGAAGACAATGTACCTAAATTTGTTCTCCGTAAAGTTTCAGGGACTACATTGACTAGAAAATTGTCATCTGATTTTTCTACTGCAGTTAAACAAACCCCGTTTACTGAAACACTGTCTTTCACTTCTAAGTCAGATAAAACTACACTAGCTTGAATGTGAATTTCCGAATCTGATATTTTTAAAATTTTACCTAATTCTTCAACAATTCCTGTAAACATGAGTATCCTATTTTACATATCCTGTAATTAAAAAATCATCATCAAACGTTTTATAACTAATATCCGATAGTTTTTCAATATCCTTCATTGTTTCAGAACCTTTTCCTCCAACAGGAGATTTAGCTTGATGTCCTCCAAAAATTTTAGGAGAAACAAAAGCTTGTATTTTGTCTATCTTTTTTTTATCAAAAAAATCTCCTATTAATTGGCTTCCACCTTCAATAAGAACTGATTTAATTTGCATTTCTCCCAATATTTTTAAAATTTCATCTAAATTTAATTTCCCATTATTTTTTCCAATTTTCTTGATTACATGACCATTTGGAAGATTAATTACATCTGTATCATTAGATGTCGCAACTAATGTTTTAGCATCGGCATTAAAAATGTTGAAATCGGTTGGAGTTTTCAAACTAGAATCTAAAAGTATTCTCATAGGTTGCCTACCTGACTCAGGAGCATGTTTACCTCTAGAGGTTAATGTAGGATTATCAATCATTGCAGTTTTAGAACCTATCATCACTCCATCATTTATTGCCCTAAGAAAATGAACATAATCTCTGGATTTTTCATTAGTAATCCATTTAGACTCCCCTGAATTAGTAGTAATTTTACCATCTAAACTCATAGCAAATTTAACAGTAACAAATGGGAGCAGAGTACGTGAATATTTAAAATGAGACTCCATTATTTTCTGGGATTCAAACTCATTATCACCTACTTCAACAGTTAACCCTGCATTTAATAACGTTTGTATTCCCTTTCCATTAACTCTTTTATCAGGATCTTTCACAGAAATATATATTTCTGAAATACCTGAATTAATTATTAAATCCGTGCAAGGTGGAGTTCTTCCATAATGACAACATGGTTCTAAAGTGACATACAATGATGAACCAGTGAGATCACTTTGACAATTTTGTATAGCCATTTTTTCTGCATGATCAAACCCTGGCTTGTCTGTCCATCCGGTAGAAAGAACTACTCCATCTTTTACAATTACTGCTCCTACAGCAGGATTTGGGTTGCAGATCCCCAAAGATTTCTTGCTAGCTTCCAAAGCTAAATGCATATATGACATTTTAATCTGTAGTTTCAAAATCCTGATGAATTTTACTAGCCGTTGGGACTGTTTGACCTTGGTATTTACTTCCTAAAATTGGGGAACCATACGGGTGATCTGCAGGAGTAGTTAATCTCAAATACGATAATTGACCGATCTTCATTTTGAAATACAAAGTAATTGGAAGATTAGCCACATTACTAAGTTCTAAAGTTAAATGTCCTTTAAATCCGGGGTCAACGTACCCTGCAGTAGAATGAATCAATAATCCCAATCTCCCCAAAGAGCTTTTTCCTTCTACTCTAGCTACTAAATCATCGGGTAATTCAATTTGCTCCAAAGTACTTCCTAAAACAAATTCTCCGGGATGTAAAATAAATGGGACATCATCTTTGATTTCAACTTTTTCAGTTAAATCTTTTAAATCCTTTCTTACGTCAATATATGGAAGTCTAGAATTTCGAAAAACTAAAAAAGTATTATCTAAATGCACGTCTACACTAGCAGGCTGAATTGAATTTTCACCTAATGGATCTACTACAATTCTTCCTGCAGCTATTTCTTCTCTAATAGTTCTATCACTTAAAACCATTTAAATCTCCAAAAACTTATTGAATTCCAAACATTACATTAATACTCAATGATAATTCTAATTCTCCACCACTGATATTAGTAGAGTAAGGTGCAGAAGCCATAGCTCTCATTCCATAATTTTCAAATGTCGATGAAACTGCGGAGCTCCCTTCCGACAAAAACACCAATGGGCCAAGAATTACTCCAGTTAATTCAGCATAATGTGAAGCTTTCTCTATGGCTTTTTGAACTGCCAACGCACGAAGTTCTGATTGATATGAACTTGAATCATCAACACTAAAAGTAATGCTATTAATCCTTGTAAAGTCTCCTCCTGCATTAGAAGCATCATCTATAATCTGTCCGACCTTATCTAAATCCCTGATCTTAACTCTTAATGAATTTGTGACAGTATATCCCACTAAAATTTGAGAACCAATCCTTCTTCCATTAACTGTTAATTCTTCATAATCATATCTAGGAGATATATCAAAACGATTTGTCTGAACATCCGCTTTATTTACATTATTCTTAAATAAAGATTTTTCAATAGAATCAATAGATTTTGCTGCAGTATTTCTTGCTAAAGTAACGGTTTCAGCAAAAACTTCAACGCCTACATTTAATAAGGCTAGATCGGGTTCAACCATTTTACTACCTTGTGCAGAAACTGAAATAGTTTCAGAAGTGTTAGAGCTGAAATCAGTAGATGAATCAATTCTAGACGATACATTAGCAGTTGATGGGAATTGATTTGTTAATGTCCCAGAAAGTGCTGGGGCAGGGACTTGTATAGCTGTTGAATCGTCAGATTCACAAGATACAAATGTAATCAGCAGCACAGCGAACAAAAGGAAAATTTTTACGTTTATGTTCATACATCTCTCTCAATACTGAATAAGATTAATACAACTATGATAGAGGATATATAATTGATGTCTATGAAAATTTTATCTCAAATGACAAAATCGATTATAAGAGAAATGATCGAAACAATATTATTAATTTCCTTAATAATATGCTGCTTTCACATTTCTGTTCAAAACTTCCAAGTAGAAGGGTCGAGTATGTACCCCAATATTCAAGAAGGAAATTGCGTAGTTGCCGAGAAAATCTCTTACTGGAAAACACCATACTTTTCAAATCCAGAAAATTACAACTATATTTTTGATAAACCAAATAGAGGTGAAATTATAATATTCAAATTTCCCAACGATCCAAAAAGATTTTTCGTAAAAAGAATTATTGGTCTTGAAGGTGACCATATTGAAATAAAATATGGAGATGTTTACGTAAATCAGTTGAAACTTCAAGAGCCTTACTTAATTAACAAAAATCCTGAATCAGAATATTTGGCACCAGCTATAGTAGGGAAAGGGCAATATTATGTTTTAGGAGATAATAGAACAGCCAGTAACGACTCTAGGAACTGGGGAACTATTTCTGATGAGCATGTAATAGGGAAATATTTCTTCAAATATGGATCGAGTATATGCAATTCTTTTCTAACAACGTCTAAAGGATTGCGATAAACTCGTTACTATCTGATAATAAGTGTTTGTTTTTAGAAAGTTAGGGCCGGTAGCTCAGTTGGTAGAGCAATGGACTTTTAATCCATGTGTCGTGAGTTCGAATCTCACCCGGCTCACCAACTTATGATGTTTTTTCTAAAATCATCTATAAATTAATTTTATTGCTAGTTTTTGATAATTTGCATAGTATGTTTTACTCTTAAGCATCATTAAAAGTATACTTTCGCATACTTAATCAAAGCTTTAGAAATTTAATGATAAAAACTGTTGAAAAAATACCCAATCTCTATGAACCTCTCAGAGGCATTAAAGTAGTTGAAGTTGCACAAGGAGTTGCTGGACCACATTGCGGGAAAATCCTAGCCGGACTTGGCGCTGAGGTACTAAAAGTTGAACTTCCACCTGAAGGTGACTGGAGCAGAAAATTTGGCCCCATGATTCCCTGCGAAAATGAACTAGAATCTAGCGCACTTTTTCTCCATAACAACACAGGTAAAAAAAGTGTGGTCATGGATTGGACAAACAAAGAAGGATTTGTAAATTTACAAAATCTCATTAATAAATCTGATATTCTCATAGAAGACTGGGATTTAAAAGCTAGAGAATCACTAAAAATTTCAAAGGATTTTTTCGTCAAACAAAACCATAATCTTATTGAAATATCTGTCACGCCATTTGGACTATCTGGACCATATAGCACATATAAATCTACGCCTATGATTTTATTCGCTTTAGGAGGATTCATGAACATCATGGGATTTCCTGATAAAAAACCTATCATGTTACCAGGATTTCAGGCTGATTATGTTACAGTAATTAACGCTAATAATGCGATTCAAATCGCTTTGTGGGAAAGAGATTCAATTTCTAACAAAGG
>JAKUTY010000010.1 GCA_022447825.1 SAR202 cluster bacterium | reverse complement strand
ACATCCATACTAGAGAAAATGCACGGCCTCGTAGGAAAAAAGAGAAAAATAAGGTTGACCTGAAGATTTCATATGAAATAGCAAAAAAAGTTAACCCTGAAATTATCTATATAAAATTGACTTCATTTCCTGAAAACCATCCTTACGAACATTTACCTAGTAAGGAAGAATTAATTTCTTCTGCTTCAGGAATCTATGCTATGAACGGCTCAGGTCAATTACCAGTTAAAGGTGAAGGTCCTTCATTTCATGAAATCCCATACTCAAGTGGAATGGCAGGTATAACAGCAGCCCCGGCTGTAGCAGCAGCCATTTTTCAAAAAACTCTTACTGGAAAAGGGCAGTTGATTTCTATGTCAATTCACGACGCTATGTTCCAGGGAATGGGATCTCAATTAGTCAGGCACCATCAAAGACAAAATGGAAACCAAGAATCTCACCCTGTAATAAAAAGATTTTATAGATGCAAAGATAATAGATGGATAAATATCAACATAGGTGGAATGAAGCGATTCTTAGAACCATTCCTTAAATTAGTAAACAAAATTGAATGGTTAGAACAACTAAGCAATTCACAATTATTAAATGAAAACAAAGACCTTCAAATACACTTAGAAAAAGAATTTGAAAAGTTATGGATCGAAAAAACTGCAATTGAATGGGAAAACGCTCTTGATCAAATAGGTGTTCCGGGAACAATGTGCAGAACTGTAAATGAATGGATAGAATCTGACCAAGCAATTCAATCAGAAACTGTAATTCAAGTTAACGACCATTTTTTTGGAGAAATGAAACAACCCGGAAGAATAATTAGAACCAACCATAATTCCAATATTCACCCAGCTCCTAGATTAGGTGAACACAACCAATTTATTGAGGATTTGTTGAATGGATAATCTACCGTTATCAGGAATCAAGGTTTTAGATCTCACTTTAGTTTTAGCGGGACCAACATGTGGAAGAACTCTAGCTCAATACGGGGCAGAGGTAATTAAAATTGACCCAGATCATCGAATTCCAGGACTAACTCCATGGATAGATGTCGGTCGAGGCAAAAAAAGCATTTGTTTGAATATCACAAAAAAAGGTGGAATTAAAGCTTTTTTAAAATTAGCTGAAACAGCTGATGTAATCATTGAAGGTTTCAGAAAAGGTGTAACTGACAGGTTGGGAATAGGTTATACAGAATTAAAAAAGAAAAATCCTAAAATTGTTTACGCCTCAATAAATTGTTTTGGCCAATCAGGGCCATGGTCACTAAGGCCTGGGTTTGAACAAAATGCACAAGCCGCTACCGGTATTCAAGTGAGAAACAGTGGTGGGATTTCTAACTCACCTAGAACTGCTACATATACTTTAAATGATTATGGAACTGGCTTAGCTGCTGCATATGCTGTAATTCTAGCTTTAATTGAAAGACAAAAAACAGGCACAGGACAACATGTAGAAGCTGCTTTGACATATACTTCGGCAAATCTGTCAGGAGTATTTCACACTAAACAAAACACTAAAAATTTACCTTCAAAAATTAGCAGAAAATACACCATAACTCATCCAAAACTACACAGCCGGGACTATTCGCCACCGGGACTAAAAGGAACAAATATCTTCAACAGATTGTATGAAACAAAAAATGGATGGATATTTTTATCTGCCCCAATTAGAGATCAAAATATGAGACATACTGCAAGCCCCATGATTCATAACTGGTATTTGAGTGAAATTCCTGAATTTTCACATCTTGGAGCTCTACTCTATCATAAGCAGGATGCAGAACAAGAAATGTTAAAAATATTCTTGACACAAACTACAGAATATTGGATAAATTTATTACATAAACATGGAATTGAAGCAGTAAAAAATACTTCTAGTGAAGAAATATTTAATGATGAATATAATCACGAAAGAAAAATGATTATGACGCAAGATTATGAAAATTGGGGAACAGCTACATGGAGTGGTAATCCGGTTTCAATCAATTCTAATCAACCCTTTAATGTAAGTCCTCCTCAATTTGGTGAACATACTTTTGATGTTTTAAAAGATGTGGGAATTTCTGAAAATGAAATTAAAAATTTAATTGAGGCTGGAGCTATTCCTGCAATTGTTCCTATTAATTTAAAATAATTTTTTTGCCTCAGCAGCAAAATATTCAGCAAAATAAACACAAAGACCCAAATATTGTTCAGGATCAAGCATAGAGTTAATTTCATCAGATTTGAAATTTTGAGTAATTTCTTGTTGTTCATTTAATGCTGAAATAAAATCAACACCAGTTTTAGCAGAATGTTGAGCAGCATCATAAACAACATAATGAGCCCGCTGTCTCCCTAGTTTTTTTCCGAGTTCTAACATTATCTGTTCAGACATAATTAAACCTCCACTAAGATCCAGATTTTTTCTCATTCGGTCAGGAAATACTTTTAAATCCGTAAAAATATAAATTGACGAACTAACAATTTTATCGGCTAACTCACAAGAACGATCAATGGCTACATTGATCATCATGGATGTAGTCTTATCTGCTTCATGTTCAGTTTGCATAGCTTCCAAAGACATTGGAACCATAGTGCGTAATTCAGCTGCCCAGGCTACAATATCTTGGCAATTTCTAGGATTTCTTTTTTGAGGCATAGTTGAAGATCCAACTGCACCGTCTGGCACAGGTTCTTCAACCTCACCAAATTCTTGTTTCATCAAGGTATAAATTTCTCGAGCCATTTTACTCGAGGTTGCAGCAAACATAGCTAAATTTAATATATATTCTGTAAGATGATCCCCGATAGTACGAGCTGGCATAGACATAGAAGTGAAGCCTAACTCTTCCGCCATTAATTTTTGTGTTTCTAAACCTTCCATACCCACTGATGCCATTGTTCCGGCACCTCCACCTAACATTGTCACAAAAACACGTTCTTCAGAGTTTTTAAATCTATGGAAATGTCGAATAATTTCATCAATCCACACAGCAACTTTATATCCAAATGTAGCAGGGACAGCATGTTGCCCATGTGTTCTTCCGGGTAACGCATAATGTTTTGTTTCCAAAGCTAAATCTGACAAAACACTCAGTAGTTTTAAAATTTTCTCTAAAAACACTTGATGAAACTGTTTTACTAATAACAACTTTCCTGTCTGGGTAATATTTTGAGTAGTAGCACCCCAGTGAATATAACCACCAGCTTCAGCCCCACAAACTCTATCCAATTCCCAAATTAGAGGTACTAAAGGATGTCCGGTTTTTTCTAAAGATTTATTGATATTATCTATACTCAATTGATCAATTTGTGCCATTTCAGCAATTTTTTGGGCAGCTCTTTCTGGAATGATTTTTTGTTTAGCCTGTGCTTTTGCTAAAGCTACTTCTACATCAAGGTAAGCTTGAAATAATTGTTCGCGAGAAAAAAAAGTAGTTATTTTATCTATTTCATTCATTTAAGCTCCTAAGTTTGTGGATATTATGTGGATAATTTTGGATAAAAAGTATTAATGTATTTCTCTAAAGAAAGTATTAACATTTATATTAGATTTTCCACTAATCTTCAACATTATCACGTGATAAAATCTAATTAATCCCCTGACTAGCACAATCAGTTTCAACAATTAACACAGCCTTATTATAAATATTATTTTATATAGAAAAATTATAATGATCGATCAAGTATACATAAATATAAAAAGTGGAAATGGTGGAAACGGTGCCATTAGTGGAAGGCATGAAAAATTTATTCCGAGAGGTGGTCCAGACGGAGGAGATGGAGGGGACGGAGGAAATGTTATATTTCGAGGTAACAGAAACATAAATACATTGATTGGGTTTAGATATAAAAAAATATTTAAAGCCGAAAACGGAGGCAACGGTGCGAGCGCTAAAAAACATGGGAAAAATGGAAAAAGTATTTATATTGATGTGCCCGTTGGTACTCAAATAGTAGATTCAAGTAATGAAATTATTGCAGATATTATTGAACATGATCAAGAAGAAATAATTATATTTGGGGGACAAGGTGGTTATGGAAATGTTAAATACACCTCTTCCACAAATCAATATCCCGTAATAGCTCAAAATGGCGAAGCTGGAACAGAAATGGATGTGAAGCTGGAACTAAAAGTTTTGGCTGATGTTGGGATTATTGGTGCTCCAAATGCTGGCAAGTCTAGTCTCATTACTTATCTAACAGCTGCTAAACCTAAAATTGCCAATTATCCATTTACCACATTGGAACCTGTTTTAGGAATATTAGATTATCGTGATGTAGATATGGTTATAGTAGATATCCCAGGTTTGATTGAAGGTGCACACAGTGGTACGGGCTTAGGTCACGATTTTCTTCGTCATATAGAAAGATGTAAAGTTTTGATCCATTTAGTTGACGCTTCTTTCGATAATCCTCAAAAAGTTTTTGAAAGTATCAATAGAGAATTAGAACTGTTTAGCTCTGAAATTAAAAATAAACCACAAATAATTGTTTTTAATAAGATAGACCTTGAGGAAGTTCGACTTCTTCAAGATGTAATTGCTGATAGCATGAAATGTGTTGCAGAAAAAATTTATTTTATTTCTGCAATTTCAGGAGCAGGTGTATCTGAAATGATGGACCAGGTAATTTTGCAATTCGAAAACATTGAAGGAACTAAAAGTTTCGAGCCAGAAATTTCTAACTCAAATGAAGAATTTTTTCCTGTTATTCAACCTTTACCTAAAAGAAGAGGTGTTTCTGTATATATAGAAGATGAAATTTTTGTAGTAGATTCTCCTGGGGTAGAAAGAATTGCCACTAGAATTGATTATGAGGATTGGATGGCTAGAATGCAGTTTTATCGACATTTAAAAACTACAGGGGTAGTTAAAGCTTTAGAGGATGCAGGCATTGCATCTGGGGATACTGTTAGAATTGGTGATGTTGAATGGGATTGGGATTAATATTAGTGACCTGTTAGATATAAGGTTGTATAATCTTTATTCGTAATTTACATGCCGAAGTAGCTCAGTGGTAGAGCAGCTGTTTTGTAAACAGCCGGTCGTCAGTTCGATCCTGACCTTCGGCTCCACATCATTTTTTCTAGTCTAGACATTTTTCATATGCTTTTTTCAGCCTAACCCCAACTTCTTCTAGTTGTTTTTTTGACGGTTGGGTAAATGCTAGTCTGTAATTATATGATCCTTGAGATTTGTCTAGGAAAAATACAGAGCCTGTTGGAAAAACTAAGCCTTCTTGTGCTGCAGCCTTTATAAGTTCATCAGATTTGATATGGTGAGATTTTAGCCATAAAAAATATCCTCCTTCAGGGGGATTTATTTCCATATAATCTCCACAATTTTCTTTAATTGAATCTACCATTATCGAACATTTTTCTTTGTATAGTCGCCTCATATTTTCAACATGAGAATCTAAGGATTTATTATTGATAAAATTAGTTAATGCATAGTGAATTAATGGACTATTCCCCATATCAAATCGTACTTTTGTAAGTATTTCAATATATTCGTCTCTAGCCTGAATCCATCCTAGCCTTAATCCTGTGGCTACAACTTTGCTAAAACTACACATTCTTAGTACACCAAACCCGGTGGATAGAGAAAAATATGTTGGGGGGGGAGGTTGATCGAAATAAAGTTCACTATATGCAGCGTCTTCAATAATTAAAATTTTATTTTCTGCACAAATTTTTAAAATGGCTTCTCTTGTTTCAATTGGAGCTACATTTCCAGTAGGGTTTTGATAATCAGGAATAGTATAAAAAAACTTAATTCTTTTTTGTTCTTTTTTGATTTTTTCGATTAGATTTTGAAATTCTGCAGCATCTATTCCATTTAAATGTATTGGAACTTCTATAACTTCAGCTAGGGATCCTTGTATACATCTTATTGTTCCAGAATAACTTGGTGATTCTACAATTACCACATCATTTGGTTCTATAAATGCATTAAGGATGTTTTCTAAACAACCTGAACTCCCGTTATGAAGAATTATGTTGTTTTCATTTAAATTGATGTTTTCTATTCTGTTTTGTCTATTAGCTATTGCTTTTCTGCATTCATCATAACCAAACCAACCTCCATAAGTTAAAGATTCAACAGGAAAATTGTTAATCCCATTAATTAACCCTTCAATTAATTCCTTAGTAGGTAAAGTATCATCGTCTGGAATACCTGAGGCTAAAACAATAGGGTTTGGGTGTGTGGTGGGAAGTCTCCACATTTTTCCAGCGTCTGTAGGGTTTCCTGGGTCAAGAGTTTTTGCTGCTATAGAAGATAATTCTTCCACAGAAATTTTTTCCCAAATTTGAGACAATGTGCTTTGTATGTCCAAAGCCATAATTTTTACCCCTGTATATTTAATCGGTAAATATTAATCAAGGATCGTGTTCATATCAAGAACAAAAATAATGTTTTAACAAAATAAGGTAAAAAAATGAGAATCGGTTTGTTCGGAGGAACGTTTGATCCAATTCATTTTGGACACATACTTGCTGCTAAATATTCGATGGAACAGCTATTGTTAGATCAAGTTTTATTTATTCCTGCAGGTAATCCTTATCTTAAGGATACTAATAAACTTTCTTCGTCCTTACATAGACTACAAATGGTTAAATTGGCAATATCCAAATATCCTGAGTTTGAGGTTTCTGATATTGAAATTCTTAGAAATGGTCCCTCGTACACTATAGATACTATTCGACAGTTAGACAGATCTGACAATGAACTTGTTTTAATTTTTGGGTCTGACGTAATTTCACAAATGAATCAATGGAAAGAGATAGATTTATTATTCAATACTGTTTCAGTTGTGTTTATTAACAGGCATGCAAAACAGCACACACTTTTTCACCAAAATGCAAAATTTATAGATTTACCCACACCTAATATTTCCTCTACTGAAATTAGATATAGAATTTCTGCACTTCTACCAGTAGAAGACTATTTACCTACAGAAGTAATTAGATATATTGACATGAATAACTTATACAAAACCTTTTAAATAATTTGTTTCTAAATCAAAAACACATATACTAATCATGGAATATTTATGACAGATCAACAACAACTTTTAGATTTAGCTATAGAAATCAATTCATTACTTTTTGGCAATTTTCAATTGTCCTCTGGTGGAACAAGCTCGTATTATTTTGATGGAAGAGTTTTAACTCTCAATCCCAAAGGATCTTATTTGACAGCTAAATGTTTTCTTCCAATTATTTTAAAATCTGGAGCTAGCTATATAGCTGGTCCGACCTTAGGTGCAGACCCAATCGTTTCATCTGTAGCTACTTTTAGTTATTTACAAAACTCACCTATCAATGCATTGATAGTTCGTAAGGAACAAAAAGAACATGGTGGTGAAAAAATGATAGAAGGTTCATTTTCTCCAGGGTCAAAAGTAGTCGTTGTTGATGATACTTGTACAAGTGGATCTAGTTTGTTTCATGCTATCAATGCCATAGAACAAGAAGGCGGAGAAGTTGTTAAAGTTCTTTCCATTTTAGACAGAAATTCTGGTGGAAGTAAAAAAATTCTTGAGGATGGATATGATTTTTTTAGTCTTTTTGTTGCAGATGAGAAAGGTCAAATTACTTGCAATCTGTAGAATTTAAGTCACATTGGTGGGTATTTTTAGCAGCAGCTTTAGGCACATTCATAGTAGTCATTGACCAATCTGCTACTTCTATAGTTACTCCAATTATTGCTGAACAATTTGGTATTGATATTCCCGCTTCACAATGGATTACTATTGTTTATATTTTAACTGTAACTGTGCTGATGATTCCTGCTGGCGCCATAGCGGACCAAATTGGAAGAAAAAGAGTTTGGTCAACAGGGTTAGTGGTTTTTGCATTAGCTTCATTAGTGACTGCATTTTCACCTAATTATGTCGTTTTATTGATTGGGAAAATTTTAATGGGACTTGGCGCAGTTGGCGTTCAGTCTACTGGAATGGCGATAGTGGTAAATATTTTCCCAGATCACCAAAGAAGTACTGCAACTGGTTTACATATGGGAGTAGTTGGGTTTGGGTCATTGGGCGGTCAAGTGGTAGGTGGTTTGATAGAAAGCGTGTTTAATTGGCGATCTGTTTATATTTTTATGTTTTTATTTAGTGTGATAGCTACCATTTCTGCATTTTTGTTTTTGGTTAAAGACTCTAAAGGTTCGGTGATAAAAGGTTTGTTATCTTTTGATTGGATTGGAACATTTTTGTTTGGAGCCTTTTTAATTATATTGATTTTAACTGTTAATTTTACCAATTCATTTGGTTGGGCTTCTTTTCAAATTATTGGTGGAATTGTTGCCTCAATACTGCTGTTGTTGATATTTTTAATTTTAGAGAAAAAATTATCTAATCCTATGTTTCAATTGACTGTTTTTAAGGCTAGAAATTATTCTTTAGGTTCATTGGCACGCCTTATTTGTTTTATTGCCTCTTCAGCTAGCTTCTTCCTCCTTCCTTTTTATTTAGTTTCTGTTGCAGGGCTTTCAACAGGTTTTGCGGGAATGTTATTGGTTCCAAGAGGGTTTTGCTTTATGTTATTTGGACCAATTAGTGGGAGGATAGCTGACTTTACAGGCCCTAGAATTCCTGCTGTCTTTGGGATGATAATGTGTTCATTTGCTTTATATTTATATACCAACTTAACGCTTGAAACCACTAACGCAATGATAATTCTTATTACTGTTCTTGAAGGTACTGGAATTTCATTTTTCTTAGCTCCAAATAGTAGTGCAATAATGGGTAGTGCAGGTAGAAACAATTATGGATTTGCTTCTGCATTCATGAATTTGACTAGAAACTTAGGCCATATTTTTGGGATTGCATTGCCTGCAATTATCGTTTCTTCGATGATGTTGTCTTTAGGATATGATCCTGATTTATCTGATGCTAAAAAATTAGAGGATATTGGTCTAAAATTGGCCTATATTTCTTCAATGAGTAGAGCTTTCTTGATTAGTACATTCATAATGCTATCAGCCGCAGTAATGTCTATAGGTGTAACATCACCAAGGATTAAAATTAAATAATGAAACTAATGATAGTTCGCCATGCTGAATCAGTTGGAAATTTGGAGGGGAGATGGCAAGGCCACCAAGATTTTCCATTATCTGATACTGGAGTTAAACAAGCAGAAAAATTGTACAAAAGCTTTATTAACAGTCGATTTTCTCCAAATTACATTTACAGTAGTCCCTTGTCTAGGACTTTATCAACTGCACAAATATCATTTCCAAGCCACAAAATTATTACCATTTCTGATTTGATTGAAAGAAATCTAGGAATTTTTTCTGGGAAAACCGCTTTAGAAATTAAAGAGCTATTTCCCGAAATAGCGGAACAATTTGCTAAAACAAAAGATTTGAGCTTAATTCCTGAGGCTGAGAATAAATATGATTTAAGAAAAAGAGCTAATAAAATTATAGATTTTTTAATTAAGGGACATAATCAGTTAGATGAAATAGTTGTTTTTTCTCATGGGGGAATAATGATTTATTTGATAGCTGTGATATTAGGTACAAATCGTATATGGAAAACCAAAATTTCAAATACATCTATTTTTGAATTTGAGATTGATTCTGATAATTGGACAGGATCAGATAATCTAGCTAGTAATTTTGAAATTCTTAAATTTTCAGATTTGAAACACCTAAATGAATAAACTAAATTTGGCTACCAAGATTACCCAAGTCTTTCCCGTCATTTTCTAAATGAGGGGTTTCGTTAAACCTCAAAATTCTCCATAGGGTGGGATTATTTTTAATGCGACTTGTGTCATTCCATTGTTGGGGATCGAGTTCAAATTCAAATATTGCAGTGTTTTTAGTGCGAATACCCCACAATTTAGGGGTTTCAAGAATTTCGGCAATTATGTTTCCGATAATTGAGGCGTGACAAAACATGATTACTACATCTGTGCTATTTTGATGATTGAGGGCTATATTTAAAACCTGTTTGCCCCTTTTTCTTCGTTCTAATTCTGTTTCTGCTCCATTCACTACGTCCCAATTACGACTAAAACGAAAACCTTCCGCTTCTTGAGGAAATAATTGTTCAATTTCCTCCCATGTATGCCCTTCAAAGTTGCCAGCGCTTGTTTCTTTTAATTCATTAACTATACTTGGTTTAATATTCCAGTGGGTGCCTGCTAATTTGTAAGTGTCTAAAGCTCTTTTTTGAGGGCTTACATATATGTGTGTTGGCATATATTGGGTGTCTTTAAACCAAATGCCCAGTTTTTTTGCTTGATTTTTACCGTTCTCTGTTAAGTTTGTAATGTCTAGGTCTTGAGATCCAGACCATCTTTGTGCGTCGTTCGCAAAAGTTTCCCCATGCCTAACTAACAATAGTTTCATGAGTTGATTTCTAGTAATGTGTCTTTAATATTAAAAATTTGTTTTTTAATATTATCGTCACTATGTATTAGTTCTGAAATTTTGAGACATCCATGTAAAACAGTTGAATGATCCCTGTTTCCTAAAACTTTTCCTATTGCAGACAAACTCATAGATGTTTCTTCTCTTAAAACATACATAACTATTTGTCTTGGAATTAAAAAATTTTTTCTTCTCTGTTTTCCTTTAATTTGATCTTTAGTAATAGAGAAATGTTCACAAACTGCTTTAATGACATCTTCGCTAGTAAATGTCGGTACAGACTGATAGCTAAAGTCGAAATCGTTGGATATGAAATTTAAGAGTTCGTTTGATGTTGCTTTATTTCCATTAAATTGTGACCATGCGGCAACCCTGTTAAGTACACCCTCGAGTTGTCTTATATTTGATGACGCCTTCTTTGCCATTATCTCGTAAATGTTATTAGGTAGCTGAACCTCTAAAGTTGAAGCTTTTGATTGAAGGATTGCGATTCTTGTTTCGTAAGATGGTTTTTGAATATCAGCTGTCAAACCTCCTGAGAGTCTAGAAGTTATTCGTGGCTCTAGGACATCTAATTTACTCAGGGGCCTATCAAGTGCAACTACAATTTGTTTATTTTGCATATGAAGCTCGTTAAATGTGTGAAAAAATCCTTCTTGAGTTTGTTCTTTACCAATTAAAAACTGCAGGTCGTCTATTAATAGTGCATCAACATTTCGAAAATTTACTCTAAAAGATTCAGTAGTTTGGTTTTTTATGGAAGCTATGTACTGATTAGTGAACTCTTCAGAAGTAATGTACAGAACGTTTTTCCCTTGATTTCTTAAAGAGTGGCCAATTGCATGGAGTAAGTGGGTTTTACCTAATCCCACACCTGAATAAAATACAACAGGATTAAAAGCTATTCCAGGGTTACTTGATACGGCTTGAGCTCCAGCA
Source organism: SAR202 cluster bacterium (assembly GCA_022447825.1). Lineage (GTDB taxonomy): Bacteria > Chloroflexota > Dehalococcoidia > Lucifugimonadales > UBA826 > AG-426-M11. The sequence continues at coordinate 40,519 of JAKUTY010000010.1, read as the reverse complement.
AAAGCCAATTGATTTGTATCCCCTACAACAAAAGAGTCAAAAGTATAATTTGGGTTGAGAGGGAAAATATTTTTTGGATCTTTTTTAATTGTGGTTGATGTAGAATCAGTTTTTGAACTACGAACAATTTCTGATCCTTGTAAGTAGTTAACTTGGACTGTTTTTCCTGAAACGTTATTCAATTCACGTTCAATTATGCCAGCCATTCTTTCTTGAAGGTATTGAGCAGTAAATGAGCTGTTTACTTTGACATTTATAGTTGAATTCTGTTCATCAAAAGCAACGCCAGAAGTGTCTTTTAACCATGTTTGGAAGCTAGCTTTTGGTACTTTCATTTCAATTTTACCAAGGACAGCTTGCCAAATTTCTTGAGCTTTTTTATTTTTATTTTCGTTCAAAAAATATGCCTTCTTAAAAAAATCGAACATTTTTTGGATATGACATACAGTACGCCCAACAATAGAGGACTAAAATTTTTTGAGAAATTTTATTTGTATTTATGCTTAAATAATGCCGGAGAGAAGGTTGTATATTTCATTATAATTCCCCGGTTTTATCATTTAAATATTCAAAAATGTTTCGTGGATTCTTTGTACACCTGAACACCTAGAGGTGCAAGGGGTTAAAGGGATCATTTGAATGTCAATCTATTTCTAGCTAAATATTCCATGAATTGTGTTTCATGAATAAAATATCATGATTAAGCGTAAAAATTTGATTTTTCTTAAACTATGTATTTATTTAATATAATTATTTAAAAATCACATAAAATTAAATGTTTAAAGTTTGGTGTTTTTAAAGATATAATTTTATTATGAAATATATTTTTTCCAACAAGTTATTTTTAATTATTTTTTCAATTGTTTTACTAAATGCATTTTCTTTCTCCTTTTTTATTGCCTGTGAAGATGTTGCTTCTATTAACACTTTAGAATCTGGACTAAATTCAACACCAGTTGATCCAAATAATGCTTCTATGCCATTGGTAGTTGTTTCTGAATCTCTTACCACTGTTCAGGCTGTAGAGTTATTAACTCCGTCTGTAGTACAAATTTCTACAGAACAATTATCTTTAGGGAGCTTTAATCAAGTGATTCCGCGATCTGGTGTTGGCTCTGGAATAATTTTGGATGATCAAGGCCATATTTTGACTAATAACCATGTGGTTGAAGGTAGAAGCGCTATTGATGTCACTTTGAGTGATGGAAGATCTTTTGAAGCAAATTTAGTTGGTAGTGATCCAAGAACAGATTTAGCAGTTATCAAAATCATCGGAGAAAATTTAATTGCTGCTCAATTAGGTAATTCAGAAAATTTATTAGTGGGTGAAGATGTTATTGCTGTTGGTCATGCTTTAGCATTAAAAGGTGGCCCAACAGTTAGTAAAGGAGTAATAAGTGCTTTAGAAAGAACAATTGATTTGGACGCACAAACTTCAATGGTTGATTTAATACAAACAGACGCTTCAATTAACCCTGGAAATAGTGGTGGGCCATTATCTAATCTTGCGGGTGAAGTTATTGGAATTAATACGGCTATAATCGATGATTCTAATGGTATAGGTTTTGCAATAAATATTGATGATGCAAAGATAGTTTCTGATCAATTAGTTAAAAAAGGACAAGTTCAGCGAGGCTTTATAGGTATTTCTCCATTTAATGTCACTAAAGCTTTAAAAGAACAGCTAGGTCTTCCGGTAGAAGAAGGTGTAGTAGTTGGTAGGGTTATTCCTGACTTTCCGGCTTCTCAATCTGGAATTGAAGTGGAGGATGTTATTGTAAAGCTTAATGATGTGGAAATAACTAATGCTGGAGATTTGTCAAAATTTTTGATTTCAAATTCACCGGGTACAAATATTTATGTCACTTTTTATAGAAAAAGTGAATTGATGCAAACAGAATTGACATTATCCGATGCACCTTAATTCTTGTATATAATTTACTTATGAGAAGTTTTGGAATCTATATATTTTTATTTATGTTTTTATTGTCGGCTTGTTCTGAGAATTTTAAGGATATGAACCCTCAAGAGCTTAGAATCATTTCATTAAATAAAGAAATAATGTGTCCTGTATGTCCCGGTGAATCTATTGATCAGTCTCAGAATGATTTAGCGATACAAATGAGATTTATAGTTACTAAGTTGGTAAATGAAAACAAATCAGATCAAGAAATCAAAGAATATTTTGTAGAAAGATATGGTGAAGTAGGTTTAATGGAACCATCTGCAAATGGATTTGGATTGATTGCATGGATAGTTCCCTGGGTAGCATTTATATCTACAGTTTTTTTAGTGATAATTTTAATAAGACGAATGAGCTCTACAGCTAATTCGGAGGAAGTTGAGCGATAAATTGGTAGAAATTGGTCAAATATCTTTAATTACGTCTTTTATTGTTGTTCTTTACACTTCTATAGTTGGTTTTGCGGGGGGAGGTTTGAATGGAAGAGATTTGGCTCAAAGTGCGCGATGGGGTTTTTATTCACTTCCAATTTTATTAATTGTAACTACAATTACACTGATTTATTCTTTCGTAATAAATGATTTTTCTGTTAAATATGTTGCAGAAAACAGTAATTTAGCTATGCCAAGTGCTTATGCTTGGGTTGCATTTTATTCGGGAAATGAAGGTTCTTTGTTATATATTGCAGCAGCTTTTTCAATCATGTCTTCGGTTTCAGTTTTAATTTTAAACAAGAAACTTCCCTATACGGCCCCTTATGCGTTAGGTGTCATGTCACTGGTTTTATTGTTTTTTATAGCAGTACTTTTATTTATGGCTAATCCGTTAGAAAAATTACCAATAGTTCCAGCTGACGGAAAAGGTATTAACCCATTGTTGATTCACTTTGGTATGTTTATTCATCCGCCATTTCAAATGTTGGGACTAATATCTGTTGCAATTCCTTTTTCTGTTTGTATTGCCACTCTAATTTCCGGAAGAGGTTCAAGAGACGAGTGGGTTGATCAAGGAAGATTGTGGGGCATGATTTCATGGTTACTTTTGACAATAGGATTGATTTTAGGGGGATGGTGGGCATATACCATTTTAGGATGGGGAGGATATTGGGCTTGGGATCCTGTTGAAAATTCTGCTCTAATGCCTTGGCTTGCAATGACAGCTTTTGTACATTCGATTATGGTTCAAAAAAGAAGAGGATTGTTTAGGATGTGGAACATGATTCTTATAATTACAGCCTTCACTATGGCGCAATTGGGAATGTTTATTAATAGAGGAGGCCCAGTTCCGTCTGTTCACTCTTTTGCTGAGTCTACAATGGGTTGGGTGTTCTTAGGTGTCATGGCAGTAACTTTGTTTTTGTCTATAGTAATTTTTGTTTTTAGGTTTGATACTTTGAAAAGTAGAGGTGTGCTCGAGTCTCCTATTTCAAGAGAGGCTGTTTTTTTGTCTCAAAATGCTTTATTTCTTTTAATTGCATTTGTAACTTTATGGGGGACTATTTTTCCTATATTTTCTGAGACTTTTGATGAGACCACTATGACTATTGGGCAGCCTTTTTTCAATAAAGTAAATGGTCCTTTAATGCTTTTGTTAATATTTTTAATGGGAATTGGACCATTGCTGCCCTGGAGAAAAGCTTCATTAAATTCTTTATTTAAAATGCTTACTTTTCCTTTGATTTTAAGTATTTTAATTGTTTCAGTTTGTCTTCTTTTGGGATTGACAAAAATCTGGGCTATTTTTGGTTTTGCTACTTGCGCAATTGCTTTAGGAGGAATAATCCAAGAATGGTTTAGAGGAACAAAATCACGAGTTAAAAGAGGAGATAAAATCCACCTTTCATTTATACGTTTGATTAATTCAAACCGACCGAGGTATGGAGGTTATATAGTTCATATTTCTATTATCATGCTTGCTATGGGAATCACCGCCTCATCATTTTATGATGTTCAAAAAGATGTCGTAATGGCAGTTGGTGAAAGTCAATCAATTGGAGATTATACTTTTAAGTATTTAGGAGTGTCGCAAGAAGTTTTCCCGGATCGAATTGAAGAGACTGCTAAGTTTGAGCTTTGGACAAATGGAAAGTTCGTGGATTATTTGTATCCCTACAGGGCTTTTTATCCTGAATTCCGACTGTCTGCTACTAGAGGTGCTATTCATTCAAATTTGATCAGAGACTTTTACTTGGTTCCATCGGATTTTAAAGAAGATGGTCAGGCACTTTTTAGAGTTTTAATTAACCCGATGGTTTCATGGATGTGGATTTCGGGGCCAATATTAATTTTTGGAACGATATTTTCTTTAACAGTAAGCAGCAGCAGGAGGCGTAAAAAAATTAAACTCCCTATCGCAAATTCTATTTTTGAGTCGAGATCTCTATAAATGGTTGTATTAATATCTTTGGCTTTATGCTTGTTTCCCTTTGTTTTAATTATATTTCCATTAATTCGCAAATACTCTGCATCAGAATTTATTCCTCAAGATGAATCTTCATTATTTGCTGATTTAGAAAGAAGATGGGACTCAGCTATAGAAGGATTAAGAAGTACAGAATTAGAAAGAATGGTAGGCAATTTACATGATCAAGATTATGAGTGGTTAAAAAATATTCATCTCTTTGAGGCTGCTTTAGTGTTGAGAGCTTTAGATCTTCAAGAATCTGAACAAAATGTTTTAATTGAGGAAGTTAAAATGGAAGTTTTTAGAACTGTTCTTATTTCTCAAGAAAAATATAACTTGGAGGAAAAAGAATGAAGCTTTTCACCTTAATTCTTTTTAGTCTATTCATTTTATTTTTTGAATCCTCAATTGTTTATTCTAATGAAAATGAATTGTATATTTCAGGTAATTTAACCAATTTAACCAACTATGAAAGTTCTGTTGCTGATGTAGAAATAACACTTCATATTAGTTCTTTGGAAACAGAATCTCAAACTTTTTCTGTTTTAACTAATGTAGAAGGAAATTTTGAATTTAAAGATGTTCCATACTTAGAAAATTCTTTATATGGTGTTTCTCTGATTTATCAAGATGCTATTTATGTTGAATCGGTAATTTTTGATAAAAAAGTTCCATTGGATATTGAGATTAATGTTTATGATTCTTCTAGTTCGGATGATTCTATAATCATTCAAAATGCTTCTATGGTTTTTGATAACATTAATTCTGAATTACAGGTAATTTCTGTTTTGGAAGTCGTAACCATTTTGAACGATTCACTAGTAACTTATGTTCCAGGTGAAGGCCCTATGGACTTGTTGCGATTTGGACTTCCAGCTGACGCCTTAAATTTAAACGTAGATACTAATATTTTTGACTCTAATTATGTTCAAGTTGACAAAGGTTTTGCTTTAATTGCCTCTATTCTTCCAGGAAGTCATGAATTAACTTATTCATATGAAATTCCTTATCAAAACTCTATTTTTGAATACATTAAAAATTGGAGATATGGTGCTAACAATCTCAGGATAATTATTCCCTCTTCAGATATTGTTCTTAATAGTAATTTTTCTGATCCTGTTGTAGACACAGAAATTGGAGGAAGAGTTTATTCTGTTTTAGAAACACAAAATGTTCCTAAAGGTTTTGAGTCAACAATTGAAATTAAAAATTTGCCTAAATCAGTTTGGTATCAAAAGTTTTCACAAGATTTTAATTCTCTAAAATTTGAATATTCTGCTCCCATTGCATTATCTCTCGTCCTTTTTATTACAGCTATTTGGGGAATTTCTAATACTTTGAAATTTAGAAAAAGATCAAATCTTTGGTTTCCTGGATCCAGTGAAAAACAAGTACTTGAAGACATGATGTCAGAATTGGAAATTAAGCATAATTCTGGAGTTGTTTCCGATGATTATTATTTTTCTACAAAAAATGATTTATTACTCAGGCAATCTAACATTAACGAAACGCAATAATGGTTTAATATGACTAGATAGAATTTTATTAATCGTGTAAATTTATTTAAATTAATTTAATTAGAGATGTATATGATTGACTCTATGATTTTGACAGGTTCTTGCCCTAGATGTGGTGTGGGAACATTGACCAATGATGAAGATATTTTTGGTGTTCGAATTGTGTGCGTGAATTGCGGACATAATCGAGACTTAGGTAGATTACCTTTGAAGGTTCGAAATATTCGTGAAATTGTAATTGCATTATTGGAGCAGGAAAAAAATACCAAAATCAAACAGAGAATAGCTTCATACCCTCCCTCAACATTTGGGTAATATTCTTGTTTTCCTATCCCTTATATAATGATCCTAGAGTACTAACTTTTTATGACAATATTAACTTACAAAGAATTTTAGATTATGATCAAATTTCATCACTGACAACTTCTACTGCTAAAACTTTGGTAATTGGCTCTAATAATAATGTTTTTGTAGATTCTTTAAAAAAGAATTTTTCTGAAATCACCGTGCTTCAAGAAATAGGTGGACTAATTGATCAAACAGAAAAATTTTCTTCAATAATTTTTTCAGATTTTTATTTTATGAATATTTTGGATTCTGAAAATCAGAGGGAAATTTTAAATATGTTGCTAGAAAGATTAGATACTAATGGTGAAATAGTTTTTAATTTGGAACTTTTCAAAGGAGACAAATTTTTAGATGATCCGTCAGTAAATTCATTTGTGGGTCAAATAGAAATTAATGGGGAAATTTTTATGCTCTTTAATAGACAAGAATATGATTATTTTTCTCAAATTTTATACCAAAATTGCACCTTAGAAATTGTAAATCTGTCAGGTGAATTAACTAACACTTTAAAATTTGAACAAGAACTTAGATACACTTTTTTGGCAGAAATCAAACACTTGTTTGAGTTGTGTGGTCTTGAAATCAAACAAATTTATTCAAACTTTGATAAATCACAATTATTAGAGAGCAGCGATGAAGCAGTATTTATCCTAAGAAAGTAATTTAATGTGTTTTCTTAGGATAAGTTTTACTGCCTTACTCTAGGGAAATAGTGACATCCGTGTTCAGAATAACAGTCTTCAGCTATTGCTACAGAATGGTTTGGACCTACTTCTTTGTATCCAATAGTTTGCCCAGAATTTTCTGGATCAGGACATAATCTTTCATAACTGCAGCATGAAGGTGGATTGATAGGAGAAGGAACTTCACCTTGTAAAATATTTTCTTCTTTATCACTGTCAGGGTGATATGGTAAAGCAGCTCCAATTAAAGCCTGAGTGTATGGATGAGTAGGGTTATCAAAAAGATCATCAGTATCAGCTGTTTCAACCATTTTACCTAAGTACATTACACCCATTTTGTCACACATATATCGGACTGTAGCTAAATGGTGAGCAATTAAAAGGTATGTTAAGCCATACTCTTTTTGTAAATCCATCAAAAGATTCATAATCTGGGCTCTAATAGATACGTCAAGTGCTGAAACTGGTTCATCTAAAACAATTAATTTTGGATTAAGAGCTAGTGCGCGAGCCACTCCAATTCGTTGTCTTTGTCCACCAGAAAATTCGTGAGGGTATAACCCTGCTTGGTATGGGTGAAGTCCTACTTGATCTAAAATTTCTCCGACCTTAGTTTTTATTTCGCCCTTTGTGAGTTTAGTATTTACTTGAAGAGGTTCTGAAATAATGTCTTGTACTCTCATTCTAGGGTTAAGTGATGCCCAGGGATCTTGGAATACTGCCTGAACTTTAGATTTATAATCTCTTTGAGCTGAGCTTTTTTTGTCTAAAGCATTTCTGCCTTCAAAAATTATTTCTCCTTCGGTAGGATCTTCCAGCTGAAGAATCATTTTCGCCGTAGTAGATTTACCACATCCTGATTCACCAACCAAGCCGTATGTAGTGCCCTCTTCAATGGTCAAGTTGATTCCATCAACAGCTTTTAAATATTCATGCCCTCCGGTTATAAAGTTTCCTCCAATTGGAAAGTGTTTCTTTAAATTTTTTAACTCTAAAAGAGCTCCGTTTTCACTAGTCATTTTTAAGTTCTCCTTAATCTAAGTCTCTGGGAAACCAGCCTTGACATGAGGTATCTGATCCGCACTTTGCAACCCAATGGTCTTCTGAATGCTTAACCAAAATAGGAGAAGCTTCACCACAAGTTTGACAAGGTGTGGGTTTGTTTGGAATTGGGGGGTTACCTGGGATTGCGTATAAACGGTCAACGTTTTCTTCCATTTTAGGCACAGAAGCTATTAATGCTTGAGTATATGGGTGTTGAGGGTTATTAAATATTTCTCTTACGTCGGCTTGTTCGACGATTTTACCTGCATACATCACAGCGACCCTGTCACACATTTTTGCTACTACACCAAAGTCGTGAGTAATGAATATAATTCCTACGCCAGTTTCCTCTTGTAGTTCATTCAATAGATTCAAATATTGTGCTTGAATAGTTGCATCTAGTGATGTGGTAGGTTCGTCAGCTATAAGCACTACAGGGTTACAAGAAATTCCGATAGCTCCAACTACACGTTGTCTCATTCCACCAGACAATTGGTGAGGATAGTCTTTCATCCTAGTGTCTGCCGCTGGAATTCGAACTTTTTGAAGCATATCAATTACTGTGTCTTTAAGTGTATTTCCTTTTAGACCTTCGTGAATTCCTAAAGCTTCTCCCACTTGGTCTTCAATGTCGAATACAGGGTTCAAAGCTGTCATAGGATCTTGCAAAATCATTGCAAGCTTATCTCCTCTGACCTTTTCCATTTCTTTGTCGGATAATTTTAGTAAATCTTGACCTTCAAGAAGAACCTCTCCTCCCACAATGTGACCAGGAGGGGACGGGACTAATCTCATTAATGAAGTAACGGTGACTGATTTTCCAGAACCTGATTCACCGACTATTCCTAAGGTTTCGCCCTTTTTTAATTTAAAGCTGATTCCGTCAACAGCTTTTACAGTTCCCCATTTTGAAACAAAATACGTTTGTAAATCATTTACTTCTAAAACATACTCGTTGTCATTGTTATCTTTATTTGCTTGCTCAGAAGATGTTTCTGTAGCCATTGAATTCTCCTATTAAATTAGACACCCATAGCTTAGGTGCGTTCGTGAGTGTGCCAACTATAAACAACCATGTATAAAAAGGCAAGGAAAACACACCAAATGATGAAATAATTTGAAAACAAATCAACTTAATATTCAAATTAATGATACTAATCATAATAATATTGGGGGTTGTAATAGTATATTCGTCCATGTAATATATGCGCGCTGTTGATATATCTGATATATCGATAGGTTTAACGAAACAGTATAAGGTGAATGAATAATGATTTATTATAAAGAATGCAAAAAGTGTGGCGGAGACATGCACATTAGGCAGGATACTTATGGGGAATTTAAAGAATGCGTTCAATGCGGAAAAGTAATTGATTTAAGTGAGCTTCCTGTGACTGTCTCTACAGCTACTGCTGAAGCATCAAAATCTAATCAAGCTGCATAGGTATCAAATCAGTAGTTTGCTGACATAACACAGTTTATTTACAATGCTCTTCTTTAAAAGTTTAAGGAGAGCATATGACAACAGATAATCATAACTTTAATTTTGTGATTTATAAGGTAGAGAATCGGATTGCTAGGATTACACTTAACAATCCTGAGAAACGGAATGCTTTATCTTTTCCTATGAGAGATGAATTTGTACAAGCTCTTAAATTAGCTGAATCTGATGATAGTGTATCTTTGGTTTTGATTGATGGAGCTGGATCTTCTTTTTGTTCTGGATATGACTTGTCACCAAGAGATCCAGAATATATTAAGAATGGTTGGGTAGGTTCAGAATATTTTGATAATTGGACTGATCAATTTGCCAGAAGTTGTGCAAGGGATTGGTTAACCATATGGGATTTATTGAAACCCGTAGTCGCTATGGTTCATGGACATTGCGTAGCAGGTGGAACTGAAATTATGTCTATGGCTGATATTTGTTTTGTAGCTGATGATGCTAGAATTGGATATCCTCCAATGAGAGGAATGACTACCCCGGACACATTGTATTTTCCTTGGAAAATGTCAATGGCTAGAGCGAAATATCTTCAATTAACAGGGAATTCTGTCACAGGCAAAGAGGCTGCCGAAATGGGATGGGTTGCGAAATCATTTCCTGCTGAATCTTTATATGAAGATGTGATGAGAGAATTGCGTCCCATGTCTAAAATTGCACCTGATTTACTTTCTGCAAATAAACAATCTCTAAATCAAGCATATGAGATTATGGGATTTAAAACAGCTATTTCCATGGGTTGGCAATGGCATTTGATGTCTGGGCATGTTAGACCTGGAGCGCAAGAGTTTGGTGAAAAAATGCGTGAGGGTGGATTGCGTAATGCTTTAGATTGGAGAGATGGTGCGTTTAGAGAAGAGGGATTTGTCTAGTTTCAAATTGACTATATTTCCCTTGGACAATACAATCAAATGAATAACTACGGGGTAATTGATGACTTTAAAATCTAAACCTGATCCGTTGACAATTAAGATTAGTGATGAAGCTGCTCTTCACGTTAATCAATTTGCAAAGTCTGAAGGAAAAGATTCTGCTGATTTGCGAGTTGGTGTTAAAGGTGGGGGATGTTCTGGTTTAACTTATGTGCTTGAAATTGTTACGGATGGCCCAAAAGATTCTGACAAAGTTATAGAAGATAACGGTGTAAGAGTTTTTGTCGATAAAAAATCTTATGTTTTTCTAGCTGGCACTGTTTTAGAATACTCAGGTGGGTTAAATGGTAAAGGATTTGTTTTTAATAATCCCAATGCCAAAACTAGTTGTGGGTGTGGTACATCCTTTAGTGTCTAAGGCTACTTTTAGTGGATTCTTTTTCATTTATTGATTTAACTTCTATTAATGCTAGATTAAAGCTTTGTGGTGAAGACAAAGTCGATTTACTTGATCGCCTTAGTACTAACGATATTTCTACTTTAAAAGAGCATGGTCAAGGCATGTCTACAGTTTTGACTACTAATAAAGGAAGAATAATTGATCTGATTAAAGTATATTTTTTGGAAGATTCTTTACTATTGATTTCAGATATTAAATCTATTAGTAAAGTTTCTGAATGGATTGAGTTTTATACTATTATGGAGGATGTAACCCAAATCAATGTTTCTGATGACACATTTCAAATCAGAATATTTTCTGATGATCTGTATAACATTTTTCCTGAACACCAAGAATCTAAAATGGACGATTTTTTTGTGCAAGATTTATGTGGTGCCAAAATTACAATTGCTTCAAATAAAATGAATCAAAAACAATGTTTTGATGTCATTGGAGAGAAATCTGATAAAAAAAATATTATTGAATTTCTTGCAAATTTTGGAACCCAAATAGAATCATCTCAATTTGAGAATCTTAGAATTTCGTTGGGATATCCTAAATTTGGGAATGAATTAACAGAAGATTTTAATCCTCTTGAAGCTCTTTTAATTGACCATATTAGTTTTAATAAAGGTTGTTATATAGGCCAAGAAGTGGTTGCTAGATTAAACACTTATGACAAAGTTCAACGTCAATTAGTTCAAATTTCATCTAATCATCCCATAGGTATTGGTGAAATAGAATTTGAAGGAAAAACTGTTGGAATTATTACCTCAGCAATGCAAAACAATGGTATTGCTTACGTTAATAAAAAAATCTTAAATGAAACCACACAAGTTAAATATGGATCATTGGATGTTGAGATACATCCAATATAAATTCAGTTTCCTATGAGTATTTTGAGAGTGATTTTGGGTGATCAACTCACAGATTCGATTTCCAGTTTAAGTAATTGTGATAAATCTGATGACATAGTTTTGATATCTGAAGTAATTGATGAAGCTACATTTATTCCACACCATAAAAAAAAATTAGTCTTTATTTTTTCGGCAATGAGACATTTTGCTTTGGATCTTAAAAATAATGGTTTTAATGTCATTTATAACAAATTAAATGACTCAGAGAATACAGGTTCATTGACGGGTGAAATTAGTAGATTAATGAAAAATCATTCTTTTGAGAAAATTGTAATCACATCACCAAGTGAATTTCGTGTATTAAAAGAGATTGAGTTATTAAGTAAAAAAATTGATATTCCTGTAGATATATTAATTGACGATAGATTCTTTGTAGAATTAGAAGATTTTAAACAATGGGCATTAAATAAAAAACAACTAAGAATGGAAAATTTTTATCGCGAGCAACGTAAAAAAAATTCTATTTTGATGTGTGGAACTAACCCAGTTGGAGGGCAATGGAATTTTGATTCAGACAATAGAAAACCTTTCAATTCAGATTTAAAAATTCCTGCGCCTTTTATTAATTCTCCTGATGAAATTACAAAAGAAGTGATGGAAATGGTATCTATTTTTTTCCCAAAACACTTTGGAGATATTGAACCATTTAATTTTGCTGTGAATAGACATCAAGCTTTAAATGCCTTGAAATTATTTTTAGAAGACAGGCTTTTATATTTTGGAGATTTCCAAGATGCTATGGTTCAAGAGGAACCTTGGATGTTTCACTCTCATATAAGTTTTTATTTGAATTGCGGATTATTATTACCCAAAGAATGTGTTCATGAAGCACAAAAATTATTTTATGAAGGAAAAGCTCCATTGAATTCTGTTGAAGGTTTTATTCGTCAAATTTTGGGATGGAGAGAATTTTTAAGAGGAATTTATTGGTTAAAAATGCCTGAATATCTGGAAAATAATTTTTTTGAAGCTTCACGCAATTTACCTCAAATGTATTGGACAGGTGAGACAAAAATGAATTGTTTATCTCAATGTGTAAATGAAACCAAAAACAATGCCTATGCTCATCATATTCAACGGTTGATGGTTTTAGGAAATTTTGCATTGATTACTGGAATAGATCCTAAACAAGTGAATCATTGGTTTTATGTAGTTTATGCCGATGCATACGAGTGGGTTGAATTACCCAATGTATCAGGGATGATTTTATTTGCCGATGGAGGTTTAGTAGCTACAAAACCATATGCATCTACAGGCAGTTACATAAATAAAATGTCGAATTATTGTGAAAATTGTGAATATAAAGTTTCGATTAAGAATGGTCCTGAAGCATGCCCATTTAATTATTTATATTGGGATTTTTTAGACAGAAATCGTGAAAAATTATCTTCTAATTTTAGAATGACTATGATGTATAAGACTTATGATCGAATGGATGAATCGAAAAAAACGAAAATTCGAGAGGATACTGAAATTTTTTTGAAAAGTATTGATTATTAAAGTTGGTGGGTTAATGTGACTCCGCCGTCTACTATGATGATTTGACCTTTTATCATTTCAGCTTCTTTAGAACATAAAAAGGTTACAACATTTGCTAAGTCTTCTGCGGTCATTTTCCTGTTTCCAAAATTATGTTGACCTGCATTGACCATGTTTTCTGCATTTGGAAAAGATTTAAATGCGTCAGTTTCAATAAATCCACCAGAAACAGCGTTTACATTAATTCCTTTACTAGATAGTTCTACTGCTAAATACCTGGTTAATGCTTCTAGTGCGGCTTTTGAAGTGCCAACTGAGAAATAATATGGTAAAACTTTTCTTGATCCTTCAGAGGTAATGTTAATTATGGAGCTACCTTGAGGCATAATTTCTGATGCTTTGATTGCACACAGCCAAGGTGCTTTAGCATTAATATTCATTGTCCAATCCCAGTGTTTTGGTTCAAGGTCAGTAGAATTTTTTTGAACTCCTGATGCTGCATTATTAATTAAGATGTCTATAGAATCAAACTCACTTTTTATTTCTGAGAAAAGGAAATTTATTTTTTCTTCATCTCCCAAATGAGCTTTGATTTTCTTACACTCAACTCCTAAAGCTGTAATTTCATCAAATGTTGCTGAGGCTGCTTGATGGTTTCTGAGGTAATTGAAAATTATATTTGCACCTTGATGAGCAAATTTTAGGGCGATTTCCTTACCAATACCCCTTGATCCACCAGTAATTAATACAGTTTTATTTTCAAACTTTTTCATATGAATTAAATTGCCATTCCACCATCAATACTAATTGTTTGTCCGGTAATGTATTTTGCATTGTTACTAGAAAGATATCCAACCATGTTGGATATATCTTCAACTTCTCCAAACTTCTGCATTGGAATCCATCCCATAATTGCGTCTTTTTGTTTGTCAGACAGAACTTCAACAGTATCCGTATTTATATATCCAGGTGTAATTGTATTAACCGTAATGTTTCTAGTTGCAACTTCTTTTGCTAATGCAAAAGTGAATCCGTTGATTGCAGCTTTAGATGCACTGTAGTTAGTTTGACCTACGTTACCTCTTAACCCAACTACAGAACCTATATTAATAATTCTGCCCCATCTGGATTTAAACATTAATTTTATAGCTGCTCTTGAGCAATAAAATGTTCCATTTAAGTTGGTATCAATTACTTTAGACCATGCCTCATCTGACATTCTAAGCAGTAATCCATCTTGAATGATTCCGGCGTTATTAATCAAAATATCAATTTTTTCAAATTTTTTCACTATCGCTGAGATCATTGAATCGACTTCGTCTAATTTACCAACATTTGCTTGAACAGCAAATGCATCAACGCCCAAAGATTTCACTTCTTTGACTGTATCAAGTGCTTCATTTTCGGATGAAAAATAATTTACTGCTATATTTGCACCCATAGAAGCAAGCTTTAATGCTGAAGCTTTACCTATTCCTTTGCTGGCCCCTGTAACTAACGCTGTTTTACCTTGTAATTCTAATTCTGACAAATTTTCTCCTAATGCTAATTTGTAATAGTAGACATTATTTTAGGTGTCTCTTTATTCATTTCTTCTATTAGTTTTGTGTTAATACACATTAGTGCTGAGTCTACTGCCCTATCAACTGTTTGAGCGGATGAACTTCCATGTCCAATAATACTTACTCCATTAACCCCAAACACAGGACCTCCACCTCTTGAATCTACCACATTATTCCGTTTGTTGAATTCATTTAATAAATTTTCAAGTTCTTGATTGTTGATGTGAGTTGAAAGTGTTTCTTTTAATTGTTTAGCAAATCCACGACCAAATCCTTCTACTAGTTTTAAGATTACATTCCCTACGAACCCGTCACAAACTACTACGTCAGCTTTTCCTGTGAGTAGGTCGTGTCCCTCAACATTTCCAATAAAATTTAGTCCACTTTGATGGAATAATTTTGTTGTGTCTTTGACAAGGCTATTTCCTTTTCCTTCTTCCGAACCAACACTTAAAATGGCAATTTTAGGAGATTCTATGTTTAATAATAATTGACTGAAAATCGAACCTAATACTCCAAAACCTACCAAATTTGATGGCTTACAATCTATATTAGAGCCTAAATCTAATATTACCTGGTTTGGGGCAGACCCTATGATTGGCCCTCCAATAGCTGGCCTTTCAATTCCTTTTATTGTTCCTAAAATAACTACAGCTGCCGCCATGGTAGCGCCGCTAGAACCCATTGAAATAATTGCGTCAGCCATTCCTGTTTTCACCAAATTAGTAGCAACTAATATTGAGGATTTGGGTTTTTGCCTTAAGGCTAATGCAGGAGATTCATCATCGTTGATAATTCCCTGTGATGGGACAATAGTGATTGGTAAACCGTCTACTTGATGTTTACTGAGTTCATTTTTTAATATTTCCTCGTCACCAACAAGTAAAATTTCAGCTACTCCTCTTTTTGCAGCTAATACTGCTCCTTCTACCGGAATTTGGGGAGCAAAATCTCCGCCCATTCCATCAATTGCGATCTTTCGTTTAATGATTGTGTTCAATTTTTTTCTCCATATTTGATTGTTACAGTTGTTTCACCTGAAATAGCTATTTCACCGTGGTGATTTTTAACTGTGACAGTACAGCTTATTAACTTTCCTTCTGACATCTCTTCAGTTTTTTTGATTTTTCCTTCGGTTATAATTTTGTCATTTGGGAAAATTGGCAATTTAAATTTTATTTTCATATTACCGTTTCTAGACCAGCTTTCTCCAAAATTTTTATACATTAATTCAGAAATTGAAGAAGCTATCATCATACCGTGGGCAATATTGTTTTTAAATTGAGACTTGATTCCAAATTCTTTGTCTATATGTATAGGATTAAAATCGCCTGACGCTTCTGCATATTTTTTAATTAAATCAAATGAAATGACTTTTTCAATAACTATAAGTTCTTTTTCTTCAGGCATGATTATTCTCTACAGGGATCATGATAGTGCTTTTCCCTGTCATGATTAATTTGTGGTTTTCTGAGATTGTTTCTAGTTTAATTCCTAGAAATCTCCATCCACCCCTTACATTATTTGAAATTATTGTAGCCAAGCATTCAATCTTGTCAGATTTTTGTACTGGTGAGAAATAATTGAATTCTTGGCTGACATGTACAGTTCCGCCAGGAATGTTTAGATCATTAAGAACTCCTCTAATACTGAGAGCTGAAATGGCCATTGGTGGAACATTGTTTTTATAGTCAGAATTGTCTTTTACTGATTCGGTATATTTGTTAATGAAATCTTCTGAAAATTGATATTGATTTTCAGAAATAATACTTTCAGGTTGAAGTTCAGAATAGTCCAATTTAATTTTTCTCTAATATATTATTGGTAATGATTATATTATGTATAAGCATTCCTTCAATCACTAGACATAATTGTATTACAATCCGTTAAACACATTTATAGGAATTGTTTTTTGATAGATATAGAAATTATTCGAAATAATCCGGAAATTTTAGAATCCGCAGGTAAATTAAGAGATCAGTCTTTTCCTACAGAACAATTGGTCAGTTTAGATAAAACTAAAAGATCAAAAATTGTATCTGTGGATTCACTACGAGCTAAAAGAAATACTGTTTCAAAACAATTAAGCTCAGTAAAAGAAAAGCCGATTGAACTTATTGAAGAAATGAGAGAAGTTGGTAATCAAATAAAAATTTTAGAAGAAGAGATCAAAAATATTTCTGAAAATTTATCTGAAATTTTATTGAATATACCAAATATTCCTCATCATTCAGTTCCAGTTGGAAGTGATGAAGGGTCAAATAATGTTATTAGAACTATAGGGGATCCCCCAGATTTTTTATTTACACCAAGACCTCATTGGGAGATCGCTTCAGATTTAGGCATTTTAGATTTAGAAAGTGGTGTGAAATTATCACAATCTAGATTTTATGTATTAAAAGGCAAAGGGGCGACTCTTCAAAGGGCTTTAATCAATTGGATGTTAAATACTCATATTTCACAAAATCATTATGAAGAAATTTTTCTACCATATTTAGTAAATAGAGAGACTGTCATTGGTTCTAGCCACTTACCTCACTTTGAAGAAAATATGTACCATGATCTTGAAGATGATCTTTTTTTAGTTCCTACTGCTGAAGCACCAATCACAGGACTTTTTAGAGATTCGATTCTATCTAGTGATGATTTACCCAAAAGGTTTGTAGCACATACACCGTGTTGGAGAAGAGAAAAGTTTTCAGCAGGAAAAGATACTAGGGGAATTAAAAGAGTTCATCAATTTGATAAAGTGGAAATGTATAAATTTGTTAAACCTGAAGATTCTTTTTCTGAATTAGAATTGCTAGTTTCAGATGCTGAAAAAATTGCCATTAACCTAAATATTTCTCATAGAGTTTTAGAACTATGTACAGGTGATTTAGGATTTGCCGCCGCTAAAAGTTATGATATCGAGTTATGGAGTCCTGGATCCAAAGAATGGTTGGAGGTTTCCTCATGCTCAAATTGTACAGATTTTCAATCCAGAAGATCTGCTATTAGATATAGAAATGATGAGGGCAAAATTAGCTTAGTTCACACTTTAAATGGATCAGGTTTGGCTATTCCAAGAGTATTGATAGCTATTTTAGAAAACTATCAACAATCTGATGGATCGGTTATTATCCCTGAAGTTTTGGTACCTTATACAGGATTTGATGTAATTAAATTATAGGAGATTAATATGCATGTTGTTGGAAAAGATGAAATAGAACCTGATGATGCTTCTAATGCACCTTTATTTTATGGAGGGAAAGTTACTCGCCAACCTTTGGTAGGAGATCCAGAAACAGATCAATACAGTTTCGCTTGGGTAAAATTTTATGATGGGGCTAAAAATTATTTTCATACACATACTAGTGATCAAATTTTATTTGCTACCCATGGAAAAGGAATTGTTGCAAATGAGGAAATTGAAGTAGAAATGAATGAAGGTGACACTGCTTTTATTCCAGCAGGAGAAAAACATTGGCATGGTGCCTCTGATGGAGAAGATTTTTTTCATATTTCACTTACTAGGCCTGATAGTGTTACTGAAAATTTAGGACCTAAAAAATAAGGAGTTGAAATGTTTGCTGCTCGAATTACTGCGCCTAAAAGATTTGAAATAGAAGACATAGAGATACCCCAAATTAATGATGGTCAATGTTTGATCAAGTTAGAGAATTGGTCTGTATGTGGAAGCGATATTAGACATGGTTATGGACCAGTTTTTTCAGAAGAAAATTATCCTATGAAACATGGTGGAAATTGTCATGAATGTGCAGGCACAATAGTAGAAAGTAAATCTAATAAATTTAAAGTTGGTCAACGAGTTATAGTTCTTCCAAGTGCAGAGAGTCATGGTGGTTTAGTTGAATATTACCCAGGAGACGAGGGTAAAATGGCCTTAATTCCTGATCATGGGGAATTAAGTGAATGGATTTTGTGTCAGCCTTCAGGAACAGTTTTGTATGCATGTCAACAAATGGGCACTATTTTAGGTAAGGATGTTGTAATTTTTGGCCAAGGAAGTATTGGTTTATCGTTTACTGCTATTGTTGCTCGAGCTGGAGCTAGGCGAGTTATAGTAGTTGATCCTTTGGATTATAGGCTTGAATGGGGCAAAAATTTTGGTGCAACTCATACCATTAATCCCGAGCAAGTAGATTTAGATGAGGCATTATCAGAAATAACTGAAGGTAAGTTGGCTGATATTTCTGTAGAGGCTGCAGGGTTTCCTGATACTTTAAATGCTTCTATTAGAAGTGCTACTAAGGATGGGAAAGTAATAATTTTTGGAATCCAACATGATGGTCCTGATGGAAGATGGACCTCGATAGATACTCAATATTTTTTGAAAAACACTCCTATAATTATTCCCACTCAGGCTTCTAGAAGTGGTGATCCAATTGGCCATATTGAAAGAATGATTGAATTGAAAGAAAGAGGTTGGTGGGATCCAGGAGAAATGAAAACTCACGAGATGAAGTTTTCAGAGGTTAATGCTGCGTATGACCAATATGAACAGTATCAAGATGAAGTGATTAAAGTTGTAATGAGTATTTAACAGGAACAGATAAATATGAGATATAGAAAATTAGGGAATACCGGGTTAGATGTTTCAGTAATTGGATTAGGCGCTAATAATTTTGGAGGAAGATTGGATTTTGATCAAACTAAATTAGTGTTAGATCAAGTGTTAGATGAAGGAATTAATTTAATTGATACCTCTAACAGCTATGGAAATACTTTGTCAGAAGAGTATATAGGTAGAGCCCTAGAAAATCGTCGAGATTCAGTTGTTTTGGCTACTAAGGTTTCTACAAGAATGGCGGAAGGTCCTAATCAAGCTGGAAATTCTAGAAAACATATTATCGATCAGGTAGAAAAAAGTTTATCTAGGTTAAGAACAGATTATATTGACTTATATCAAATTCATTGGTGGGATCCTTATACTCCTATAGAGGAAACTTTAAGAACTTTGGATGATTTGATTTCTCAAGGGAAAATTCGTTATTTCGGTTGTTCAAATTTTGATGCATGGCAAGTATGTGAATCTGTTTGGACCTCATCGTCTTTAGGGATCAACAGTTTTGTAAGTGTTCAGCCTCATTACTCTATGTTAGAGCGTTCGGTAGAAAAAGAATTAATTCCTTTTTGTGAAAAGTACGATTTGGGTATTCTTCCTTACTTTCCATTGGCTAATGGATTTTTAACTGGAA
This sequence comes from SAR202 cluster bacterium, assembly GCA_022447825.1. Lineage (GTDB taxonomy): Bacteria > Chloroflexota > Dehalococcoidia > Lucifugimonadales > UBA826 > AG-426-M11. The sequence goes on along the minus strand of JAKUTY010000010.1, from coordinate 20,587 downwards.
AATATCAAAGAGATCAAGCAATTCCTGATGGTACTAGATTGCAATCAGCTGATAGATTTGAAGTAATGTCAGAGCAGAATTTTGATATATTGGATAAATTAACTGAATTTAGCACAGCAAGAGGGAAGTCGGTGCTCGACTTAGCTTTTGCTTGGCTACTGTGGAATAAAAATATTAGTTCAGTGATTGCAGGCGCCACAAAACCCGAACAGGTTACCTCAAATGCATCTACATGTGATTGGGATTTGAGCGATGAGGAATATCGACAAGTAACTGCAATATTAAGTTAACTGAGGGCTGCTCCAGTTGCCCCTACGTATAAAGAATAAACTGATTTGCTTGCAGTAATAAATAATCTATTTTTTTTGGTTCCCCCAAAAGTTAGGTTTGATGGTTTTTCCGGTAGATGTATTCTTCCAATCAGAGAACCTTTTGGATTGTAAACAGATATTGAGTTGGTTCCATTTTGAGCTGAGCACCAAAGATTTCCATCAGTATCGCACCTAATTCCGTCTGTTCCGTCACTTTTGGTATCTATGAAAACTTTACCGTTATCAATAGATTTTCCATCGTCAGATAATTGATATTCGTAAGTCACTCTAGGATTATTAGAACCAGAATCTGCTATGTATAGTTTTTTATAATCATGAGAAAAACAAAGACCATTTGGTTTTAAAATTTTGTCTGTATTCATTCTAGAAATTTCTAATGTGTTTGAATCAACCCTGTATACACCTGGAGCAATTTCGGATTGAGATTTATCGCCTTCGTAATTGCCAAGAATTCCATAATCTGGATCTGTAAACCACACTGATCCATCTGAATGAACAGTTAAATCATTTGGAGAGTTTAATTTTGAATTTTGGAAATGATCAGCCAATACAGTAATTGAACCATCATATTCTGTTCTAGTAACCCGTCTTGAAAGATGTTCACAGGTAATTAACCTACCTTGTAAATCTCTTGCATTTCCGTTTGCATTATTAGATGGATATCTAAATGTAGTGAATGTACCATTGTTTTCTTCCCATTTAATGATTCTATTGTTGGGAATATCACTAAATAATAAGTATTTTCCATCACCAAACCAAGCAGGACCTTCAGCCCACCTGCTTCCTGTATAGATTCTTTCTATATAACCATTTCCTATAACGTATTTTTTAAATTCATCAGATATTACTTCTATAGCGGGGTCAGGATAAATTACATTATCTTTTTCCCAATCTCTGTCTAATTTTCTATCCATAATTTCACCTGCTTATTTTGGTTTAAATAAATTTGATTGTTTTCTCTGTTCTCTTACGAATTCTAAAATTGTATTAATTCCATCTGGTGGAGCCCCGAGTCTAATGGCTTCAATTTTATCTTCTTCAGATCTTTTATCGTCGCCTATTGCTAAATATGCAACTGATCTGTTTCCTAAAGCGTCAGAATTTTCAGGGTTAATTTTTAAAGCTTTAGAAAAACTAATTATTGCTTGATCAAATCCACCCAAAGTTAAAAATGCTGTCCCTAAATTGTAATGAATTTCAAAATTTTCAGGGTCTTCCCATACAGCTTTTTCGAATTCTTCTATTGCTTCTTCATGAAGTCCAAGTTTTGCTTTGTTTAGCCCTGATTTAAAATGTTCAGAATCCATTACTTAAATTAATACCTATATTTACAAATTGTGAGTGTTTATTTTTCGGACAATTTATGTCTTGAGGACTATACTATAGCTTAAATATTTTATATGGATTAAAAATGTTTCCTCAACTGAAAATACAAAAATTTTATTATGGTTGGCTAGTTTTGGCTGTAGGTTTTTTCGTAATTATGTGTGGAATGGGAATCAGGTCAAGTTTTAGTGTTTTTATAACTCCTATTGAAGAAGATCTGAACTGGAACCGAAATACTATTACTAGGGTTTTGTCTTTGGGCATTTTTGTTGGGGCATTGTCGTTTGTAGTAGTTGGGTATCTAAATGACAAGTTTGGTGGGAGATTAATTGTAATAGTATGTTTGTTTGTACTTGGCTTAACCACTTTTTTAACTGGTCGAATAAATTCTATTCCATCGTTTGTATTAATTTACGCATTTATAGGTAGTTTTGCTACTAGTGGTGTAGGATTTGTGGTTATTCATAGTATCTTATCTAAATGGTTTTCTAGGAGAAGGCCTCTTGCCATTAGTATTTCAGTAGCTGGAGGGTCTATTGGACCTACTTTATTTGCGCCATTTTCAGCTTATTTAGTTCAAACTTATGAATGGAGAACAGCTCTTTATATCTTGGGAGCATTTATTATTTTTATTGGTGTTCCTTTAGTTGTAGTTTTTTTGAGAACACAAAGTTCTAATAATTTACCTGATTTTGAAAAAATTGATGATTCTAAAGATTCAAGCCAACAAATGTCTGGAATTTTGTTTACTAATAAATGGACGGATGCCTTGAAATCGTTCCCTTTTTGGCAAATATCATTAGCCTATTTAGTCTGTGGGATTACTACTAATATTCTTTCAGTACACTTTGTACCATTTGCTGAAGATCAAGGGATCCCTAAACTTACTGCTGCATCCATTTTTGGATTGATGATGGGTCTTAATTCTGTAGGGGTTTTATTAGCTGGTATTACCGCTATGAAAATCAATCAAAAATTTGTTTTGGGTGCTGCTTATACATTAAGAGGAATAGCTTATTTGATGTTGTTGGGTGTAGGAGGTGAAGTTGGCTTGATAATGTTTGCGATATTGGGAGGAATTTCTTGGTTACCTACAGTCTCAATGACATCTTTGTTGTTAGCAGACATTTATGGTGTGAAAAATTTAGGCACAATTAATGGAATGTCCAATATGTATCATCAGATTGGTGGTGCTTTATGTGTCTTGTTAACTGGCGAAATTCAACAAATGACTGGTTCATATGATATTCCTTTTGTGATAGCTGGTTTGACTTTGATTTTTGCAAGCGTAATCTCATTTAGCATTAGAGAAAAAACATACTCTTATAAATATAATCCTGTGTTAGCATCCTAAATTATTTAATGATTTAAGGAACTCATATATGAATAAAGATAAGAATATTCCAGTTGGTTTTTCGTTAGAGCAAGGTGATTTAAACAGACCATCTACAGGTAGACCTGTAATTTATGCTAATAATGGAATTATATCTAGTGGCCATTATTTAACTTCAATGGCAGGCATGAAAATGTTGCTTTCCGGTGGAAATGCTTTTGATGCTCTAGTTTCATCAACAATTGCAGCTGCTGTAATAGAACCCATTGCTTCCTACTCTTTAGGTGCAGAGGCTGTATATATGCTTTATGATGCAAAAAATGATGAAATTATTTCATTATGTGGGCAAGGTACATTATCCTTGCAGGCTACGCCTAGTTTTTTTCAAGATAAGGGGTTAGAAAATATCCCCACAGGTCCTGGAAAGAATGCCCCGCTTTCATTTACTGTACCGGGTGTAGTGAAATCATCCTTATCTCTTCTTATGCAGCATGGAACTAAGTCTGTTGAAGAAGTATTTGCCCCAGCAATTGAATATGCAGATAAAGGAATTCCAAATTATGAATATATGATTGAAAGATTAAATTCAGGTGATTCTGTCAAGCAATTTGAACTTTTTCCTCCTGGAGGGAAAGAAATTTTTTTTGATAATGATGAATTGCCTAAACCTGGAACATTGTTAATTCAAAAGGCACTAGGAAAAGTATTAAAAATGATGGTTGATGCTGAAAATAACGCTATTGGCCATAGAAATGACAGGATTCTAGCTGCTAGTAAATGTTTCTATGAAGATGAACTTGCAGATTTAATTTTAAATGAATCTAAATCTGTTGGTGGAATTCTACAAAAAGAAGATTTAGAAAATTATTCTGAGAAATATGAAACTCCTGTAGAGATTTCATTTATGGGACATAAGATTCACAGTCATTCAACATGGACTCAGGGGCCAGTTTTATTACAGGCATTAAATATTTTGGAGAATTTTGATCTGAAATCTATGGGACATAATTCTTCAGAATATATTCATACAGTTGTTGAAGCTTTGAAGTTAGCTTTAGCTGATAGAGAAGCTTTTTATGGTGATCCGGATTTTTCTACCATTCCAATTGATGGGCTAATTTCAAAGGAATATGCAAAAGAACGCTCTAAGTTGATTTCACTAGATAAAGCTTCACCTGGGTTACCAGATTATGGAAATCCTTGGGCTTTTTCAAAACTTCAAGGTCAAGTTTCTGCCCAACCTTTTTACGATAAGAGTCTTGAGTCTGATAATCAACATGAAGCAGGCACTACCCATATTTCTATAATTGACAAACATGGCAATATGGCATGTTCTACTCCTAGTGGAGGAGCTTTTAATAAATCTGTTTTTTTCTCAGAACTCGGCTTTGCTTTGAGTACTAGAAGCGAGATGACTAATTTGGTAGAAGGTCACCCAAATGTTGCCGCACCTGGAAAAAGGCCAAGAACAAGTATCATCAATTATATAATTTCAAAGGATGATGTTCCGATTATGACTGTAGGATGCCCGGGAGGAGATGCTCAAACTCAAGGAAATTTGCAGATGATTTTGAATACTTTGTTATGGAATATGAATCCTCAAGAGGCTTCGGAAGCTCCTAGATTCTCTAGTGATAGTGCTCCTAATTCTTTTTATCCACACACATATTTGCCAGGAAACCTTTCTATGGAAGATGGATTTGATGAAGGTGTAAAAAGTGAATTAACAAAGTTAGGCCATAAGATTACTTATGCTGCCACATGTGGGATGGGGGCAACAGTTGTGAGAAGAGATCCTGATTCTGGTGTTTTGTCGGCTGGTGCTGATCCTAGAAGAGCTTGTTATGCTATAGGGTATTGATGCTTTATGTCTGAGAAATCTAACTATAAAAGAATTGTTGTTAAAGCTGGGACGAGCTTGTTGACTGATGGAGGAGATTTCTTAAATTCTCAGATCATTCAGAATTTAGTATCTCAAATTTCAGAACTACAATCCTCAGGGTATCAAATGGTTTATGTGTCTTCTGGTGCTGTAGCGGCTGGGAAAAGTGTTTTGAAATCCTTTTCAATTGATTCAAAAGATTCTGAAAAACAAGTTTTGGCAGCTATAGGTCAGGGTAATTTAATTCATATATACGAAAAATTATTTTTAGACTATTCCATTCCCACAGCTCAAGCCCTACTCTCAAACAGGGACGTTGAAGATCGTTTGGGGTATTTGAATATTAGAAATACATTATTGTCATTAATTGATCATGGGGTAGTTCCTATAGTTAATGAAAATGATGTTGTCGCGATTGATGAATTATCGGGTGAAGTGTTTGGTGATAATGATCACCTTTCTGCTTTAGTTGCTAATATGTTAGATGCAGACTTGTTGATTATATTAGGTAGAGTTGAAGGTATGTATGACAAAGATCCAAATCTTTTTTCCGATGCTAAATTAATTTCTTTTGTAGATTTTTCTGATCAAAATTTGGAATCGTATGCAGGTCCTTCATCTGATTTAATGGGTAGAGGTGGAATGCTTACAAAGTTTAGTGCTGCAAAATTAGCAACAACTTCTGGAGTAGATGTTGTAATTGCTAGTGGTTTGGTGGATTCGGTAATTAAAAAGCTGTCTAAAGGACAAAAAATCGGATCATTTTTTCCTGCTTCTGTATCTCATCTTGAAAGTAAAAAACGCTGGATGTTAAGTAATTATGTAAAAGAAGCAAAGATTTTAATAGATGATGGTGCTTTAAAAGCTTTAAAAAATAAGAGCAGTTTGCTTCCGGTAGGTTTATTGGATGTAATTGGTGAATTTACAAGAGGGGAAGTGATTTCGATTACTGATTCTAATGGTGATTTAATTGGAATGGGAATTACGAATTATGATTCACAAGATATTAAAAAAATCATTAAGGTAAAATCAGAAAATATACAGAATGTCTTAGGTTATCATTACGGAAACGAAGTAGTTCATAGAAATAATATGGTGTTGATGTAATGTCAGATTTAAAAATTTTAGGTAAGAACGCAAGATTAGCTTCCAAAGCTATATCTAATTTGTCAGCAGAAAAAACAAATTTATTGATTAAAAATATTGCAAAAGAATTAGTTAATCAATCTGGGCAAATAATTGATCAAAACAAATTAGATATTGAAGCTGCTAAATCAAAAGGTATGTCAGCAGCCATGATAGACAGATTGGTGTTGAATGAAGAAAGAATTACACAAATTTCTAATGATGCTTTGGCAGTAAGTAAATTAGATGATGTTGTGGGAGAAATTATTGATCATAAAATTATGGATAACGGGTTGGATGTGAGTAGAATCCGTGTTCCATTGGGTGTAATCGGAGTAATATATGAAAGTCGTCCTAATGTAACTATTGATATAGCTTGTTTATGTATTAAATCTGGAAATGCTGTAATTTTACGCGGTGGTAGTGAATCAATAAATTCAAATTTGATTCTTGCTCAAATTATTCAAAAAGTTTTGTCAGATATGCACCTATCAACTGAGATTGTTCAATTAGTTCAAAGCATAGACAGGTCTTTGATTAATGAAATGCTTCGTCTTAATGAATATATAGACTTGATGATTCCTAGGGGAGGTCAAGAGTTGGTTAATATGGTAGCTGATAATGCCTCTATGCCATCTATCACTGGAGGTGTGGGAGTTTGTCATACATATATAGATGAGAGTGCTAATTGGAATGATGCAGTAGAAATAGTGAATAATGCTAAGGTGCAAAGGCCCTATGTATGCAATGCTATGGATACAGTTTTAATACATTCAAAAATTGCTTCTGACTTGTTGCCTGAAATAGCTAACCGCCTGTCTGAATCAAATGTTGAGTTCCGATGTGATAGTAGGTCATTTGATATATTGAAAAATGTTAAAAATGCTAAGACAACATTAGCGACTGACCAAGATTGGGATACAGAATTTTTAGATTTAATAGCCGGTGTTAAGATTGTAGATTCTCTTGATATGGCTTTAGAACATATAGATGCTCATGGAACAGGTCATTCTGAAGCGATAATTACTAACAATTCTGATTCAATCTCTAGATTCAGAAATGAAGTTGATGCAAGTGCGGTAATGATTAATTCATCGACTAGATTCAATGATGGTGGTCAATTGGGATTGGGGGCAGAAGTTGCTATTAGTACAAATAAATTACATGCTAGAGGTCCAATGGGATTAAGGGAATTAATGTCGTATAAATGGGTTGTGCAAGGTGATGGTCAAATTAGAAATTAGTAGTTGAGGTTTAAGTGATAGAAGAAACAGACTTTTTTACAAAAGATATGGAACGTGAAAATGATCAGTTTGTTAAAGAAAAAATCCTTCAGTCCGCTAATTTTCCTGATTTGTATGAAGTTTCTCATATACAAACCAGATCTGATATGGAATTAGGCACAGGAAAATATGTCGCGCCTTTGTTATTAGATGAGGCAATTCCGAAAAATATATCTACATCAAATGGTGATGTTCCAGTCAGAATGTTTTTACCCAAAGGTCAAATTGAGGGCATTTACTTGCATTTTCATGGAGGTGGTTGGGTAATTGGTACAGCTCATATGCAAGATCAGAAATTAAAAGACATTTCTGATGAATGTAATGCGGTTGTGATTAGTGTTGAATACAGGTTAGCCCCTGAGCACAGATACCCTGCAGCACAGGATGACTGTGAAGAGGTTGCATTGTGGGTAATTAAAAATTGTGAAAGTGAATTTGGAACAGCAAAAATTGTTGTAGGTGGGGAATCCGCTGGGGCTCATTTATCAGCATCAACTTTAATTAGACTGAGAGATAAGCATCAATTTACAGACTTCAAAGGAGTAAATCTTGTATATGGTGTGTATGACTTGTCTATGACTCCAAGTTCTAAGTTATGGGGTAATGAAAAAGGTTTGTTAAATACTCCAGGTATGGAATGGTTTATCGATCATTATCTTCAAGATATGGAGAGAACTGATCCAGATATTTCTCCTTTGTATTCAGATTTAAGTGATATGCCAAATGCCTTGTTTACTGTTGGTACAAGAGATTTGTTACTGGACGATACATTGTTTATGCATTCTAGATGGGAATTTTCAGGAAATGAGGCGACATTGAATGTTTATGCGGGGGCAACACATGGTTTTGATTCATTACCAACTCAATTAGCAATCAATGTTCAGAAAAGGATCAGAAGTTTTATTACTCAGTGTTTTTTGAGTTAACTATTGTAAAAAATCCAATTGCTACTAAATATCCGATTGCTGAACCCCAAAATATTGGTTGATAACTTTTAGCGAAGCTTATTATATAAGCTCCCAAAGTAGGACCTAATCCAACCGCAGCAGTTCTTGAAGGGCCAGTTAATCCTGCTACACTTCCGTATGATTTTCTGTTGAAAATAGTTGCGTACATCATGCTTCCTAGCACGAGAATTGAACCTGTAATAGTTGTCCATATGATAGATAAGATGAATCCATATGACTCGACATTTAATTGACTGATTAGAAGAGTTGGTATGATAGCGAGAGAAATTATTAAAGCGGCTATTCTTTTAGTGGTGAATTTATCAGTTAAAAATCCCCAAACAGGTACGGATACTCCTCCTAGTAAATTTCCGACAGTAAGTGCTATAGCCGCCCTTTGTTGGGATAATCCACCATCTGTTAAAAACGGAACGATTTGGAACAACAGCATAGTAGTGGAGACTCCAGCTATAAATTCACCTATAAGTATGAACCAAAATGATCTAATTTGTAGAATTTCTTTAAAAGTTAAAATTTTTTCATTTTGATTATTAATTTTTTTGGATTCGGAAATTTCCTTATCTCCATCAGGAAGCTGTCCTATATCTTCGGGCCTATGTCTAATAATCATAAAAATAGGTATACATAATGGAATTGTAATCAGCCCTAAGGTTCTATAAGCAAATCTCCAAGAGTATCTAGACGCTAGTGTTGTAATGATTTGGAGATTTATAGATTCTCCAAAAATTCTATTGAAAGTTGTAATTCCCATTGCCATATTTCTTTGTCGAGAGAAGAAATTTACAGCTATTGTTCTTGGGATTAGATTTTGTAAACTAGGGCCAGCTATTGCTCTAATAATTATATAAATTATAAAAAACTCCCAAATAGATTTTATATTTGCAAGGTAGATGGAACCAATTCCTACAATTAAGGCAGCAATAGGCATGATTAACCTAGGTCCAAATTTATCTATCATTCTGCCTATAGAAATCGCAACAACTCCTGATGACCAAGTACCTAACGTTGCTGCCAAAGCTATAGTTTTTCTATCCCAATCCATGTCTTCAACAATAAAGTCTTGTATTCCACCAAAAACAGTTTGAGCAATTCCTGTAGCAACGAACGCTCCTAATCCTGCTATGAATAAAGCTAGCCAACCGTAATAAAAAGGAGGGTTGGGGTGCCAGTTATAAAATGATTTCAAATTTTTCATCAGCATATTCTAATACTTCTTCTATGTTAGTATTGCCTTCATTTCAAAATTGAGGAGATGAAAATATGTCTTATGAATTTATTAAATATGAGCCAAGCGATGGTATTGCAAGAGTCACTTTAAATCGCCCAGAAAAATTAAATGCTTTAAGTTTGCAGTTAAGGGGTGAATTGATAGATTGTTTGCATAAAGCTGATGATGATCCTGACATTAGAGTAATTACTTTAAGGGGTGCAGGTAGAGCATTTTGTGCAGGATATGATGTTACTCCACCACAGACTGATGAAGAACGAGAAATTAGAAGTGCGAGTAGAGAAAATATTAGATCTGACATGCATGGTCTTCAAAAAACAGCAAGAATGATGACATCTATATTTGATTTAAGTAAACCTGTAATTGCGGGTATTCATGGCCACGTAATTGCTGGAGGTACTGACTTAGCACTACATTGTGATTTAATTATTGCAGCTGATGACGCTAACATAGGATTCCCTCCTGTAAGAGCTATGGGAACACCTCCAACCCATATGTGGACTTATATGGTTGGCCCTCAATTAGCTAAATGGTTTATGTTGACTGGTGAAACAGTTACGGGAAAACAGGCTGCTGATATGGGACTAGTATTAAAATCAGTGCCTGCTGCAGATTTAGATGATGCGGTTGAAACTCTTGCAACTCAAATTGCAAAAATTCCATGGGAAATGTTAGCTGCTAATAAGAGTATTGTTAATAAAGCCTTGGATCTAATGGGTAGAAACATGATGCAGGTTATTGCTGCAGAAACTGACGCAGTTTCCCATCAATCTCCTATAGTGAAAGAATTTAATCGTATTTCTAATGAACAAGGCTTAAAGGCAGCATTAGAAATGAGAGACGCTCCATTTAGATAATTCAGTGCAAACATTTAGATACTCAAAATTTAATTTAGAAGAAAATTCATTAAATGATTGGCAAGAATTATTTGATGAATTTTCTGAAACTATTTTGGAATCTGGTGATGTTAATGAAGCTTTGTCAGGGGTTTTTCAAAACGGCTTAAATGCTGATGGTGATCAGCCTGTTATGGGATTAACAGACATGTTTAATGCCATTAAGGAAAATTTAGAAATCTTAAAAAATTTGTTGACATCAGAATTGAATTCTATTTCCGATAAATCATTAGAAGAAAAGTTAGATCAGTTAACTTTTTCTGAAGATGCTCTCAAATTTTTATCTGAAGCACTAAAAGAATCAATATCTAAGGATCATATTAAGTCTAGTGATATTTCAGAAGATTCTATTGAAAGAATTAAGGCTTCTTTAGATAAGTTTGAATCAAACCGTGATTTAGAAAATCAACTCCATAAAGCTATTGAAGATAGGACATTGAATGATATAGACCTTGATTTGGTTGAAGAAATATTGGGCCTAGAATTTAGGAAATCTATTGAACAAATTATCAAAATGGTTAATGGTTTAGAGGAAGCAGGGTTTTTACAAAAAAATCGTGATAGGTACAAGTTAGGCGTTCGTGCAGTTAATCAAATAGCTGAAAACGCTATGAAAGAAATATTTCAACAAATGAAAAAAACTCATTTGGGTGCTCATGATACTTTTGTAAAAGGTGAATGGGGTGACTTAACAGGTCAGACTATTTCATATGAAGACACAAACTCTTTTGAGATTAATTTACAGAAATCATTGTTTAATGCTGTTTTGAGAAATGGCCATTCAGTTCCTCTGAAATTAAAAAAAGAAGATTTTGAAGTTGATGAACATGAACATTTAACTCAGTCTGCTACAGTAGTAATGCTTGACCAGAGTAGGTCTATGGGTATGTTTGGAACTTATACATCGGCAAAAAAAGTAGCTTTAGCTTTGTATTGGTTGATTAGAACCAAATTTCCTAAAGATAAAATTCATGTTGTTGGATTTTCTGATTACGGAATGATTATAGAAGGTAAAGATTTACCAGAATCTACCTGGAATCATTGGGTAGCTGGAACAAATATGCATCATGGATTTACTTTAGCCAGGCAAATTTTGTCCAAAGAAAAAGTCGCCAACAAACAAATTCTCATGATTACAGATGGTGAGCCAACTGTTCATATGGAGAAAGGCAAGGCTTTATTCGCTTATCCCCCATCTCCCAGTACATTAGATGAAACATTAAAAGAAGTTAAACGGTGTACCAGAGAAGGAATTTTGATTAATACCTTTATGTTAGAAATGAATCATTTTTTAATTGAATTTTTAACTCAAATGACAAAAATTAATAAAGGTAGAACTTTCTATACTGAACCAGATCATTTAGGAAGATATGTATTAGTTGACTTTTTAAAAACTCGAGCTCGGAAAGTTTAATAAGTGAAATTACCCTTTTAATTCTGCCCTGAAAATTCTCGAAACCCATAACATTGCCGTTTTTTTGATTCTTGGCTAGAATATCGCCTACAATAATATGATTATAAATGGACATATTGATGTATTGTGGAGGTATTTATGAGCTCAAATGATTTGAAACTGAAAGCGCATCTTTTACGGAGAGCAGGTTTTGGAGCTTCTCCTAAAGAATTGGATCAAGTGGCTGACAAAAGCTACGAGGACATAGTAGAAGATCTTTTGCATCCTGATAAGGCTGAAGAGATTAATATGGATTATATAAAAAGATATAATCCAGAATTACGGTATCCAGATACTCATCCCCTACATGCAGGATTTTGGATTTGGAGGATGATTAACACCAAAAAACCTTTAGAAGAGAAGATTGCTCTTTTTTGGCATCATGTTTTTGCAACAGCTTGGTACAAAGGTGAACACACCCCTTCTCAAATAGAGCAAATTGAAACATTTAGAAAAAATGGTTTATCTAATATTAAGCAAATTTTAAATGATTTAGCTAAAGACCCCGCCATGAATTATTGGTTGGATAATTGTGAAAATCACTCAGATCAGCCTAATGAAAATTGGGGCAGAGAGCTTTTGGAATTATTCTCAATGGGTGTTGGAAATTACTCAGAAGAGGATATAAAACAGGCCTCACGAGCATTTACTGGATGGACTTTTGAGCAGCCTTTACCCTTATATCCATATGGGAATTATGAGACTAAGTTTGTTTTTGATAAATCAGACCATGATTTTGGAGAAAAAACATTTTTAGGTCGAACCGGTGACTTTAACGGCGAAGATATTATCGATATTATCTGTGAAGAGCGTGCTACAGCCTTATTTATTTGCAGGCATTTGTACAATTTCTTTGTTGAAGATGAACCTCAAATTCCTGCTTGGAACATTGAGCCTCCACGAAACCCTGAAGCCATTGATCAAATGATTGATGTATTGATGAGCAATGATGGTGAGATGCTTCCATTGTTAAGATTTATGTTTAACTCTGAATTTTTTAAAGATTCTATGTATAAAAAAGTTAAAAACCCATGTGAATTAATTGCTGGTACTTTAAAGCTAACCGGTACTTATGGAATCATGCCTAAACAAGGTGAAGAGGTTGGGAAATTATATGGAATAGGTTCTGTAATGGGCCAAGCATTAATGAATCCCCCTACTGTTGAAGGTTGGCACACAGGACATGAATGGATTGATGGGGGCACTTTGAATGAAAGAGTTAATTTTGCAGTTAATCAATTTAATGATTTGTCTGTTCCGGGGTTATCCGACATTATTTCTAGATTAGGAGATCATGTGAAATCTTCTGAATTGCTAGACAAATGTTTGGAAATTATCGGACCTTTTGAGTTAGGAAAACAAGCATATGATGCATTGAATGAATATGCTGAGGCAGTTGGAGATTTAGATTTAACTAATGATGCATCAATTGAATTAAATAACGAGTATATTGCTCGAATGGTTCAATTGATACTATCAACTCGAGAATATCAATTCGCATAGTAGAAAAGGGGAACAGAAATGACAACAGTAACTAAAAAAGATCCTGTATTTGTAGTAGTTCAATTGTCTGGTGGCAATGATTTTATGAATACCTTGGTTCCTTATAGCAATAAAAGGTATTACGACAATAGAAAATTTTTAAATATTGCTCCTGAGGATGTGTTACCTCTTGATAATACTTTGGGATGGCATCCAGAAATGGCTCCATTTAAAGAGTTATATGACCGGGGAATGGTTGCCGTTGTACAAGGAATTGGATATCCAGATTCAAATAGAAGCCATTTCAGAGGAATGGATATAATGCATACTTGTACTCCCAATGAAATTTCAACTGTTGGTTGGTTAGGGTCTGTACTTGAGCAATTGGATCCAGGGAAAGAAAATCCACTGACTGGTGTTAATTTTGGGGTTGGTCTTCCTAGAGCTATGTCAAAAGCTGGCGTTCCAGTTACTAGTGTTTCTAATTTGGATGAGTATGGATTGATGAGTGGTTTGGCTGCTGAAGATCAAAGAGATAAAGCTTTGAAAATATTTAAAGATATGTATGCACAAGCTATAGGTTCAGGTCCTGTGATGGATTATTTGTCACGAACAGGAAGTGACGTAATAAGTGGTGCAGATTTGATAAAAGTAGCTCCTGAAAAATATGAATCAACTGTTGAATATGGTGATAGCCAAATAGCAAAATCATTGAGAGATGTGGCTAGAGTTCATACAGCAGATTTAGGTACTAGAGTTTTTTATACTCAACAAGGTGGGTATGATACTCATGCTAACCAATTACCTAGTCAGCCAGGATTATTTAGAGATCTTTCAAGAGCTGTGAATGACTTCTTTGCTGACTTAGAAGAACATGATGCAGATGATAATGTTGTTATGTTGATTTTCTCTGAATTTGGTAGACGTATTGCGGACAATGGTTCAGGAACAGATCATGGTTCTGGTGGTGGAGCATATTTAGTAGGAAAACCTGTTGTTGGTGGATTATATTCTGAATACCCTTCACTTGAGCCTGATAAATGGGCAAAAGGAGAAGACTTAGAACATACTATTGATTTTAGAGGAATTTACGGAACAGTCTTAGAGCAATGGATGGGATTAGAAGCATCTCCAGTAGTATATGGAAATTTTGAACAAATTCATCCTTTTAAAAATAGTTAAGGAGTTTTTTTATGACTACCACTTCAATTCCATATGATTTATTAAGATCAGGGTTTCCTTATTACATGACTCTTGGACAACGTCGAGTTACTACTGCTCCTGTTGATATTGGTTTTGGTAAAGAAAACATATATATCTTGACTAAAGGTGGATTAGGTACTCAGATCAGAGTTTTGAATTGGGAGGATGAAAACTTAGGTGTTCGTGGTGGTACTGATTTATTTCAGTGGCCAGCGGGATTACTAGTGGATGATGAAGAAAATTTATATGTTTCTGATGAGGCCAAAGATTGTTTAGTTATTATGAACAAAGATGGTGAACATATTGAAACATGGGGTGAATCAGGGTCTGATGAAGGTCAATTGAATCGACCTTCTAGTTTGGCATTTGATTTAGAAGGGAATATTTTTATTTCTGACACCATGAATCACAGGATTCAAAAATTTACTAGAGACGGGAAATTCTTACAATCAATCGGTGAACATGGTACAGGAGATGGTCAATTTGATATGCCATGGGGCATAAGTGTCGATCAACTAGGGAATTTGTATGTGGCTGATTGGAGAAATGATCGCGTACAAAAATTTGATCAAGAAGGTAATTTTATTCTTTCATTAGGAAGTTCTGGCTCTGAAAAAGGTCAATTTAAAAGACCTACAGCTGTTACTGTCGATAATCATGGAGACATTTATGTAAGTGACGCTGAGAATGATCGAGTTCAGTTGTTTAATAAAGATTTAAAATATATTCAAAGTTTCCATGGGAATGCAACTTTGTCACCGTCTGGACAGCAATACATTTTAGCTAATGCAGTTACATTGAGATTGAGATCAATGGCTGATTTTGAGAAAACTCAGAGATTAAATGCTCCCATGATGGTAAAAGTAGATGATGAGTTTAGGCTTTTTATTTTAGATTATGGAAATCATCGAATACAGATTTATAAAAAAGATGCTGTTGAGTTATCTAAGGAGCAAATTGCACCTGAAATGCGAAACCCTATCTTGTTTACTACTTAACTAAAAGTCGACCTGTCTAGTCTTCTAGATCGAACAAATTCGGCATAATCTAATACAGAGTTAAGTTCGTCATCTGTGAGGTCGCTCAATCTTTCTAGTCTTTGTAAATTATTGTTGTTTTTAGAGTCAATATAGTTAGCTAGAACAGCTAATTTTGAATAAGGTAATTCAAGGATTTCTGAGATTTTGTGCAATGTTTCAACGGTAGGTTGAATGTTTCCACTTTCTAAATGTGTAGCGTAACTGTTGCTCATTCCTAAAAGTGCAGACAGTTTTCTTTGCGATAGGCCATGTATTTTACGGGTTGAAGAAACTAAGTTTGCTAAATCAGAATAACGTTTTTTTTCATTCATTTGGGTGTAGGTGCTAAATAGTATTATTCGTTAGCCTACCACATTTCTAGATCTGAAATCTTCAATTTGCTCTTCTGAATAACCTAATTCTATTAAAACTTCATCTGTATGTTCACCATGAGCTGGCGCAGGAAGATCTAATTTACCGGGAGTTCTAGAGAATTGAAATGGAAGTCCCTGTAGTTTAATGCGACCTATATTAAAAGAATCTACTTCTGTTGAAATACCTATAGCATGTGCTTGTGGATCGTCATGTAAAGTTCTAATGATTTTATTTGGAGCACACATGATTTCTGATTGTTGTAATAGTTTGATCCATGAGTCCACAGTATCAGTTTTAAATTTTTCTTCTAGGATTTGATTGATTTTGCTGTCATTGGCATATCTTAAATTAGAATCTTTAAATTCTATTAAATTTGGAAGATTTAATACATTCGATAATTTTTCCCAATCAACATCTTTCCTACACGAAAGAAATATCCAGCCGTCACTAGTTTGGTATAGCCTATAGTCACAAGATTGTCCTAAGGTTCCTAAACGTTTTTGTTCTTCTTTGTTTGGGTACGAGAAATATTCTGCTGCTTGATAAGCAAATGAGGAATTGACTAGAGAAATTTCTAAGTTTTGGCCTACGCCATGAACTTCTCTGTAGTAAAGTGCTGCTACAATCCCATAAGCCGAGAGAATCGCTGAAGAATAATCTGATGCCGCAATTCTTAAGAATACAGGAGGCCCATCTCCTCCTTGATTTCTCATCAACCCACTTTGAGCTTGAATTAGTGGATCAAATGCTGGGTAATTACTGTATGGACCTGATAATCCATATCCATTTACGGTGGAGTAAATTATTTTGGGATTAATTTTTGTTAAGCTTTCGTAATCAACGCCTAACTTTTTTGCAATTCCACCCCTGTAATTTTCCGTAACCACATCTGCTTCTTCTAATAATTGGTGGAAAATTTTCATTCCTTCAGGAGTTTTAAGATTAAATATTGCACCTCGTTTTCCTTGGTTCCATCCTTGAAATGCGGCGCTATTTTGCCTGAATCCATCACCAGCAAAAGATTCAACTTTTAATACTTCTGCACCAAGGTCAGAAAGCATTGTAGTTCCATAAGCTCCGGCTATATATCCAGTGAGATCTAGAACTTTTATTCCATCTAGAGGGTGAGAAAGCGTAATATTTTTTCCAGTTTTATTGATAGGTTTTAATTGATTTAAAATTTGGTTGTGCTCTCCAAATAAAGGTGCAGCACCTTGTGGTTCTGCAGGTGTTTTATACATTTTTATTGGAGGGGCAGGTTGAATAGTTTTTCCTAATTTTGGATCTTCAATTTCTAGTAAATTTTGATTGTAAATTACTTGTGGATGAGATTTGTACCATTCTCTTGTTTCAGCAGGGCCACATGGAATATCGTTTTCTCTTAAGTGGTTGACCCAATGTTCTCTAGTATTGGATGCAAAAATGGGTTCTAATATGTTTGAAAGATCGTCCCATCGTTCTAATGCTATTCCCCATGGTGCATTTGCAAATCTTTCATCGTCTATTAATTCATATAACTCTAAAGCTATGCAAAGTTTGTTCCAAAAAACATTATTTCCGCATGCCATGAATAACCAAGAGTCACTACATTCATAGAGTCTGTATATGGGTAATCCTTTGGCGGGGCGGGAATTTCTTGGAGGAGTAGTTATGTCGTCACCTATTATAAAGCTTGTGGCTTGCATAGCTCCTGATCCAGCGTACATGGGGACTTCTACTTTTTGTCCTTTACCGCTAGATTCTCTTTCTAATAGTGCAGCAGAGATTGCTAATGATGCTGTAAATGCTGTTCCATAATCTACAAATGGAACTTGTACATAAATAGGGGAACCTACTTCCCCTCCTTGTCCTTCGTGAATCCCTGTATAAGTTCCTACAGTTCCATCGTCTCCTGGAATATTGGCCATTGGACCTGAATCTCCATAAGGAGGGATAGAGCAATAGATTAGATAGGGATTTTCCTTTTTAATTTGATCGTAGTCTAATTTTAAATTTTTTGCGTTGTCAATTAGGCGAGTGGAAATTAGGACATCGGCAGATTTTATTAAATCGTGTAGTTCATTTCTTTTTGATTGATCAGTTACATCAAGTGAGATACTTTTTTTACCCCTGTTGAAAAATCTATCATTTGGATCTGTAGTATTTTCTTCAGATTCAATTTTTATTACTTCTGCGCCCATATCGCATAGAAGTAAAGCTGTATAGCTGCCAACAGTGTTTTGGCTTAAATCTAATATTCTGATGCCTGAGAATGGACTAGTCACTATATGCTCCGATTATATAAGGTCGGATTTTACCACTTTATTGATAGCATGTTTTGTTGTTATATGCAGAATTACCTAGTCTAGCCAAAACTGACATTTATATATTTGTTTTGGCTAGACTATTCAGGCAACGTTTTTAGCGTCGGAATAATTGATTATTCAGGTTGATTCTCTTTTTGGATTGTAGTTAATATGCCTACTATTAATGTCGTCAGAAACATTCCCAGCCATCCTACAATAGCTAAAATCTCAATGTTAAGCATCATATCGATGAAAGCACATAACGATGTGATAATAAATAGTGCTCCAATAATTCCTTTATACTTTTTTAGAAGAATGAGTGATATTCCTAAAATAAATGTTCCAATTATTAGCAACATTCCACCCATTTCGAACATAGTAGAAGAAGCTATTATTGTTGCACCAACATCATTTCCAAATTGTTCAGCGGCATCTATTGCTGATATCCATGAGCCCATAAATACGACCCATATAGGTACAATAAGTAGGAGTAATAACCCGCTTATTTCTGCCAATTGATTGCTTACTGTATTATCACCTTTCAATGACTTTGTTAGATAATAAAGTCCAGTGAACATAAGTATGACTCCAAAAATCTGAAGGATTGAACCCATTATGACTATATTTTTGTCAGCCAATATTCCCACAATAGCCTGAGATGGTGGAATATTTTCTGTGTCTGGAACCAAACCTGAAAGCCAAACACCCATAGTTAGAATTGGACCCAATATCAACATAATACCTGTAACTTTTGAATTCATTATTCACCTCCGTGATATTGTTTATATCATTTCATAATGGAATCGGCGAATCTATGTATTTCTAGCGATCTTTTTGAATAATGGATAGTGGGATTTATTTTGTTTTAAAGAGTTGAGTTTAAGGTTAGTTATATAAATTATCGTGTTCTTAGACCTGACCATAGAGCGAAAGGTATGCTCCAAACTAGACCGCCTAATAACCCCAACATAGAAAACTGCCAGAACGGTTCTGAACCAGACGAGCCAAATGCTGCGCCTAAAGTGGGAATGAACAAAGTTAGGTAGGTTATAGGCAACAGAACAATAAATTTCACTTTAGTTGTTATGAAAAAAGTTAGTGTAACAAGAACCGGAACACTCAAGGTGACACCAAATTCCCATAAGTCTAAATTTGAGTCTTTCGTTAGTATGTTACTAACAAAAATAAAAGCAGAACTGGTTATACAGCCTGCAAAGCTTCCAAGTAGTAAGATTTTAATTACTTTCCACCCATTCATAAGTTCATAATACCAATACTGAATCAAAATAGTTTTTTCTAAATCCTGTTTCAAGCGTTTAAATAAGTCTAATTTTCAGTACACTTATCACATTGTTTTTAAATTATTAGACTCATTAATTGGTGTAGCTGGAGGAATATTATGTACATTATCGATATTTCGACCTTAAAAAAAGAAGGCGAATTTGGGTCTAAAGAATGGGGTGAGGCCTGCGCTGCAGCAGCTGTAAAAATTCTTAAGGCAGCAGACTTACCTGTTGATTTTGAATGGGCCTTCACTGAACGCTATACCTATCCCCCAGATCGATTAATGAAAAATGGGCGCACACAGTGTGGTTATTACATCATGGTTAGGAATGGTGAAATAACTGGTGGTGATGGAGAACCGGAGGAAGCGCTTGCGATTCCTGGCTTTCACATACGTGCACGCTGGGCTGCATTGTGTAACCAGTCTGGTGCTTTTTATGGTGCTGAAGGGAAGCTAAAGCGCGCTGAAGGTGAAGTTTTAATGCGTCAGGCAATAGAGAGGTATCTTGGGAATGAAGACCCATACGGTGAAGTGCAGCCTTCAGAATTGTATTTTCCTGAAACTGTACGTGGCCCATTGATGGCAGGTTCAGAGGAAGGCAATGGACTTCACAATATAGCGGCATCTATGCAGATACCATCTCCGGAGTTTGCTGATTTTCCAGTGACTGAGATGCTGGTTCCGATTTTTGATGAGATGAGTGAAGATCAAAAGAAGTCATTTATCAACCTGCTTGGTATAGATATCTAATCTTTTGTTTGCAAGTACTTACCCATAATTTTGCTACAAAATCACATATATAGGAACAAATTCATTGTATAATACCCACTTACATCATGTGGGGCTGTAGCTCATTTGGGAGAGCGCTTCAATGGCATTGAAGAGGTAGCGAGTTCGATTCTCGCCAGCTCCACCATCTATCATTATTAGTCACAATTTCCTTATTACTAATGCTTCTGATATATTACGGCAATCTGAAACTATGTGATTTAATTACGATCAAATTAATTCAATCAGGTTGAAATGATGGTAGTCTCTGATAAACAAGAATATGAATTAAGAGCTCACCTACTACGAAGAGCTGGGTTTGGTTCAAGTAAGAAAGAGCTACA
>JAKUTY010000001.1 GCA_022447825.1 SAR202 cluster bacterium | reverse complement strand
TAACAGGGGGTGCGTCCAAAATTTTCATAATTCTTGTTGAGTCTTGCCATGGGATTTCGTATAAGCTGAGTTTGTGAAGTCTGAAAGCCTTATCTTGCTCTATTACGTCTCTGGGAATCTGTTTAAATTCTTTTACCCAATTGGCAACAGTGCTTATTGTTACAACAGATCCACCGCTTCTTAACGTTCTGCCCCAATGACTTTCAATGCTTTTGTGTATGTTGTCTGTATGCGCGGAGTTTCGCGCATACAATTCGTAAGCGTGTAGCTTTTGTCCGTATGCGATATGTCCTCTTTTTGGCATGCGTATTACTCCTAATTAATAAAGAAGAATAGCACAAAACAGAACATATGTACTAATATTTAATTAGCTTTATTCCTTTAATTTATTGACCATTTTCATGTCTAATTCAACTCCAAGACCTGGTCCGTTTGGAACTTCTAATAATCCATTTTTAATCTTTAAAGGTTCTTTTAAAATCGGATATTCGTCTCTTATAGAAATGTTCTCAATATTGTATTCCTGTGCATAAGGAACAATCGATGATGAGGCCACAAAATGTGCATGAGCTACCGTGCTAATTGTTGGTTGAGTGTTGTGACATGTAATTGGTATGCCAAATGACTCTGCTAAATTTGCTATCTTTATAAATGTAGTAAAACCGGGAGTTTTAACAATATCTGGTTGAATGATGTCTACTTTACCCTTGATTATTAAATCTCTGTATTCGTAAAGACTGTATATCATTTCACCTGAAGCTATAGGAATAGTTAAAGCATCTGCTACTTCTGATAAGCCTTGCAAGTCATAGTGAGGTCTTGGTTCTTCAAAATGAAAGACGTTTAGTTCTTCTAGTTGCTTTCCAATTTCTATGCTTTTATGTACAGAATAAGCACCATTTACATCAACCAATATGTCTACATTGTCTCCAACAGCTTTCCGTACTTCTGTTACTGTTTCTATCGTTTGATCTGAAGGGTCGTCAATTTTGCCTGGTACAGCGCTATGTAATTTGTATGCGCTGTAACCTTGTTCGACTAACGATACTGCACGTTTTGCTTCTTCTAACGGCGTCATATCTCTTTTCATTGAGCTAGCATAGACTGGTACCTGGTCTTTAATTTTCCCTCCTAGTAAAGCATGTATAGGTAAATTTAATGCTTTGCCTTTTATGTCCCAAAGTGCGATATCAAGACCTGCAATTCCTATCCAGATTGCACCTCCTATTTCGAGAGCATTGCCTGCTTTGGCCATATCTTTAAATCGATTTTCTGTATCTAATGGGTTTTTCCCAATGAGAGATGGGGCTAAAAGTGTTTCAATTACTGTTTTTGTAACACTTGGTTGTCGTCTAAAACATTCTCCAATTCCAGTTATTCCTTCATCTGTATGAACTAAGACAAAAGGGAAGGATTTATCTAATACTAAATACTCTATAGATGTAATTTTCATTGAATTTTCTCCAAATTGATTATTTGAACAGTTGGATTTCATTTGTTGTGAGAGTTATCATATGACTTCCCTAAAATTCTTGGAATCAAGAGAATAAATTTTATGTTAGATAGATTATCTTCTTTAGAAGAAAAATACGAAGAACTGGATAAGTTATTAGCTGATCCAGAAGTTGTGATGGATTACACCAAAGTTCAGCAATATGCCAAAGAGCAGGCAGCTATGCGTGAGGTTGTTGAATTAGCTAGAGAATATAGATCTGTAACTGAAGATTTACGAGAAGTAACAGATATGGTTCATAATGAAAATGATCCAGATTTGCTGGCTATGGCTAAAGAAGAACAAGAGGCTTTACAGATAAAACACGATCAGGTTGAAGCAGACTTGAAACTAGCTCTCGTTCCTTCTGATCCTAATGATGATAAGAATGTAATTATTGAAATACGAGCTGGGACAGGCGGTGAAGAAGCTGGTCTTTTTGCGTCTAATTTGTTTCGAATGTATTCGAGGTTAGCCCAACGTCTCGAATGGAAATTAGACGTTATTGATACTAAACAAACAGGGATTGGCGGTATTAAAGAAGTAACTTTTCAAGTAAATGGTGACCAAGCTTATAGCAAATTAAAACATGAAAGTGGTGTTCATCGGGTTCAACGTGTACCTGCTACTGAATCTAGTGGCCGAATTCATACATCTGCTGCAACAGTTGCTGTTTTGCCTGAAGCGGAGGAAGTGGATGTAGAGCTTGCTTCCGAGGATCTTCAGATAGATGTTTATCATGCAAGTGGTCATGGTGGGCAAAATGTTCAGAAAGTTGCTACTGCAATTCGAATTACTCATATTCCTTCAGGTTTGGTGACGACTTGTCAGGATGAAAGATCTCAGCATAAAAATAAAGAGAAAGCTTTGGCAGTTCTTAGATCTCGATTATTGGCACAAGAGATAGAAAAACAACAACAAGAAATTACAGATTCTAGAAGATCAATGGTCGGTTCTGGAGATAGGTCGGAAAGAGTTAGAACTTATAACTTTCCTCAAGGCAGGATTACGGATCATAGAATTAATTTGACTAGCTACAATCTAGAACAAGTGCTTGATGGCGATTTACTGGAGTTTATTGAGGCATTAGTACAAGAAGAACAGGCCTATAAATTAGAAAATTCAGGTTTATGAAAATAAAGGATAATTTAAATATTTCAGGTGAACTGTTAATGAAAAGTGGTTCTCCAGATTCCCGCCTAGAGGCTGAAATTTTATTAAGACATGTGTTGAAGATTGATAGAGCTACTATGTTTTCTAACTTAGAAAATATTTTAGATAGTAAACAAGAAAATGATATTGCTGAATTAGTTCAAAGAAGACTTGCTAACGAACCCCTTTCTTATATCACTGGAACTAGAGAATTTTATTCACTTGATTTTCAAATAACCTCTGCTGTTTTAATTCCTAGGCAGGAAACAGAAACATTGGTTGATGAAGTAATTAAAATAGCTAAAGAAAACCCTTTAAAAATAGTTGATGTAGGAACAGGCAGTGGGGCTATAGCAATCGCTTTAGCGGTGAATTTACCACTAGCGAAAATTATTGCTACAGATATTAGTGTTGATGCGTTACATGTGGCTGAAAGTAATACAAAAATGAATGACGTGTTTAGCAGGATTAATCTGAAACAGGGTAATTTATTAGATGTATTAGATGAGAAGGTAGATGTAATAGTTTCGAATCCACCTTATATTCCTAGTAATCAAATAGAACACTTACAGCCCGAAGTAAAAAAAGAACCTCATATAGCTTTAGATGGTGGTAGTGATGGCCTTGAATATATTAGAAAATTAATTGGGAATTGTTCAGAGAAGTTAAATAATAATGGACATATATTCATAGAAATAGACCCATCTCAATCAGAAGAAGTATTGAAAATTGCTGATACACATTTCCCGGATGCTAGAACTGCAATAATTAAAGACTTATCTCAGAACAATAGAGTTTTATCTATACATTTAACTTAAAAAGTTAAGATAACCCCAATTGATAATGTTTTCCTTCAGTTTTAATTGATGGGGCTACAATTACTTCAGCTTCATGCATTTCCTGAATGTTTAAAGCTCCAACCATTCCCATACATGCTTTTAAAGCTCCAATAAGGTTTTGAGTCCCATCTGATACTGATGAAGGCCCATAAAATAATTGTTCTAGAGACCCTTTTGTTCCGACATCAACTCTAGTTACTCTCGGTAATGCAGGATGAGGACTAGCCATTCCCCAGTTGACTCCTTTTCCGGGTGCTTCAGTAGATTGAGCTAATCGTGTACCAATCATTACAGCATCAGCTCCGGATGCGATAGCTTTGCATAATTCGCCACCCGTTCTAATTCCACCATCGGTAATAATTGGAACATAACGACCTGTTTTATTTTGATAATCATCCCTTGCTTGGGCACAGTCCATAGTAGCTGTAACTTGAGGGATTCCAACTCCTGTTACCTCACGAGTTGTGCATGCAGCTCCAGGTCCTACGCCTACGAGTACACCGTGTACCCCTGTTTCCATGATTTCCATGGCCACTTCATACCCTACACAGTTACCAACCAATATTGGTACATCAACCATTTTTAGTAATTCTGGAAATTGAAGACCTTGGACACTGTTAGATGAGTGCCTTGCAGTAGTCACGGTAGATTGAACAACTAAGATATCTGCACCAGCTTCAACTGCTAGTGGAGACAATTTTTTAGTCGCTGCAGGTGTAACAGAGACTGCACAAACAGAACCGGTAGCTTTAATTTCTTTAATTCTTTTTTCAATTAAATCTTCTCTTAGTGGAGAGGAGTAAATTTTTTGCATTACAGAAGTAACTTCAGCCTTAGGCGTCTGAGCAATTTCGTCAATTGCTTCTTGAGGGTTATCGTATCTTGAGTGGACGCCTTCCAAATTCATTACACTTAGTGCCCCTTGCTGATGCATTGCCCCAGCGAAACTTGGACTAGCAACTGCATCCATAGCAGAGCCCATGATAGGAATGTTTATTGAAATTTCACCAACCGTAAAACTTGTGTCGGTCATTTCTGGGTTGACTGTAATTACACCAGGAGAAATTGCTACTTCATCAAATCCGTACGTTCTTCTTAATTCTCGAAATTTGACCATTTGTTTTTTCTCCATTAAGAACAATAAAATGATATTCAAAAATTGATCTTATTGTTACCTCAGTGTGCTGTCAACATTGACTTAATCAAGATATAAATTGATTAAAGGTTAAAAAATAATGGCTGATATTGAAAATCAAATAAAAGAATTTGCTAAATCAATTGGTTTTGATGAAGTGGCTATCACTGATGCCAAGCCATTTTTAGATGACGAGAAAGCTGCTCTTGAACGAATTCGTTCTGGAAAAATGGATGGATTATCTTGGTATACAGAAGAAAGAGTAAAAAAAATGAATCATCCCGAAATTCTTTTACCAGGTGCCAAATCGATTATTTCACTTCTGACTAGTTATCTTGGTGATGAGCCTGATCCCACAAATTCATTGAAAGGTAAAATGGCTAGATATAGCTGGGGTGATGATTACCATAATGTCATCAAAAAAAGATTGAAAATTTTATGTGAAAAACTACCCGATATATTAAATACAGAAGTTAATACTAGAACTTTTGTTGACGATGGTCCTATGAATGACCGTGCAGCAGCTAGAAGGTCTGGGCTTGGTTGGGTAGGTAAAAATACCAATATTTTGAATGCGAAATACGGGTCTTGGTTTTTTTTGTCTCAGGTGATTTTGGATGTTGATTTAGTTAATGATTCTCCTTTAAATAAAACTTGTGGAAGTTGTGTTCGTTGTATCGATGCCTGTCCTACTGGTGCTATAAATGATTCATATGAAATTGATAATAAAAAATGTATTAGCTATTTAACTATAGAATTAAGAGGAAATATTCCTGTTGATCTAAGGCCATTAATGGGTGATTGGGTTTTTGGGTGTGATATTTGTCAGGATGTTTGTCCAGTAAATAGAAAAGCTCAAAAAGGAAGTTCTATTGAATTTAGACAGAGGCCAGGATTTTCAACACCAGATTTAATTCAAATATTAGAAATGGATCAAGCTGAATTTAGTAAAAGGTATAAAAACAGTCCTGTTAAGCGTACAAAATTAATTGGATTGAAAAGAAATGCTTGTGTTGCTCTGGGTAATAATAAAAATCCTGATGCTGTTCAGCCTTTGAAAGAAATATTACTTAATGAAAATAATTTGCTTAAATCACATGCAGCTTGGGCTCTTGGACAAATTGGAGGAGTTGAAGCTATTAATTGTTTAAAGCAAGCTTTAGAAAATGAAAATGATGAAGATGTTTTACAAGAAGTAAATTTGGCTATTGGTTTTTGTGATGACAACCAAAATGTGAGTGTATGAGTAGAGTATTTGTAGTTAATGTCGGATCAAATGCTAGCCATAGTTTTTGTAGCCCTATTTTTGATGATAGAACATTTGAATTTATCCCTATCCCTGAAGACAGGGAATTAGATCCATTATTTGGAATTCAGTATAAACAGTTAAAATCTTTTAATTTTCCTGAAAATGATCTAATGGAATTTATTCCTGAAAGATTTTGGGGTAAAACAATGCACAGTGATCCTGAATTCGATACTTTTACTTACGGAGATAATTGTGAAGTGAATCCTCGGGCTAGCTCTTTAAAAACTGTTCAAAGAGGTGATTTTTTGTTGTTTTTATCAAGATTACAGTCTTGGAGAAATAACAAGTTTCAAAACGAATTTGGGTTTTATTTTATAGGGTATTTGCATATTGATCAGATTATCAAATCAGTTGATTCTTCTTTAGATTCTTTATTGATGGATAGGTTTGCAATCAATGCACATGTTAGACGTGCAATGTCAGACCAAAATTTATGGGATAAATTCTGGTTGTTTGGCGGTTCTTCTTGGTCTAAAAGATTTAATAAAGCAGTCCCAGTGACAAGAGAAATTTGTGAACAAGTTTTTTTAACATCAGAGGGTCTAAACTGGAACTGGGATGAGAAAAGATCTGATTTACAGGTAATTGGTTCTTATACCCGTACAATAAGACCTGTAATTGATCAAAGTGATCATAATCAAAAATGTAGATTTCGTATGCTTTGGGATTGGATTAATAAATATTGTGACTAATGTGAGTTAGTCAATTGACATTGATTACAAACGCTTGAAAGTTCTAATGAATGAGAATCCACTGTTACATTGTAAATGGATTCGATTTTTTTAATTTCTTTTGCAATAGCTTTTTCAAATGAGCTATCAAGTTCAATATCATTAATTGATCCACATGACTTACAAAAAATATGATGGTGGTGATCCTCGTCAATACCAGATAAACAAATTACTTTAGTGTTTTCGGGGGTTTGGAATTCATCTAGGATATTTTTATCTTTTAGGTCATTAATATTTCTATAAATTGAAGAGATTGCTATTTGTCCATTTGAAAGTCGGATAATATCCTCGACCGTTAATGGCTTTTGATACATCATCAAAATTATCAGCAGATTAACTCTTGGTTGAGTGAGAGGTATATTAGAAGCCTTTAGTATATCTCGGCATTTTTCATACAATTCTTTTTGAAATTCTGGTGTGTTTTTTACATTTAAGTTTGTTTGCCCACATATTTTTAGACATTGTTCGTATATTTTTTTTTCACGATCGTTTTCAAATGTGATGTTTTGATTCGATTCTGTTGTGTCTAAATCTGTTGACATCAGTTATAAAACCTATTATATTTTGGGAATGATTCTCATTCTCAACTGTAAGGAAACTAAAATATGAAATTAAAATACTTCTTAAACTTTACCATTCTTTGTATATCAATGTTTATTGTTGCGTGTACTACTGTTGAAGATACTTCAACTAGTGCTGCAACAGAAACTTCTTCTGTGGAGCCTAGTAAGTATTCTGTAATAGCTTCTACACCTATGATTGGTGAATTTGTAAAACAGGTAGCTAATGATTCTGTTAATGTGGACGTATTGATGCCTTATCAAGTTAATCCACACAATTTTGAAGCAACTGCAAAAGATGTAATAAAACTTAACAATGCTGATTTAGTATTTTTTGTAGGAATAAAATATGAATCGGCCGGTTTATTAAAACTGTTAGAAAATGCATCTAAATCTGAAGCTGCATTAGTAGAAATTGGATCAAAGGTTGAACCAATTGAGTTTAAAGAAGAGGATGATCATGATGATCATGGTGGTCATGAAGGCCATGAAGGTCATGGTCATGGTTTATACGATCCACATTTTTGGTTTGACCCAACTAAAGTTGAGTTAGCAGTTCAAGAGATTGCATCTCAGTTAATTGCTTTAGATCCTGATAACAAAGACTCATATCAATCTTCGTCTGATTCCTATATTGCTGAACTAAGATCTTTAGACCAGGAGATCAATGATTTAATTCAGTCAGTTCCAGCAGATAATCGAAAAATGATAACTACTCATGAGGCTTTGGGTTATCTGGAAGCTCGATATGGGATAGAAATAGTGGGTACTGTGATTCCATCTTTCTCTACTGAAGAAGGTGTTGCTCCAAAGGATTTGACGGGAGTGATTGAAAAAATAAAAGAACACGATATGAAGATCATGTTTTTAGAGTCTGAATCTCCATCAAAAGGAGCCGAAGTAGTTGCTCAAGAGACAGGAGTTAGATTGGTTTCAGGTTTATGGGTGGAAACATTGAGATCTGCTGACGAATCTTACTCAGATTTCTTAAGATCAAATGTAAATATTATTGTGGAAAATCTAAAACAATAAGTATATTAAAACAAAGTAGCTAGGAGGTATGGCTATGAGTATTCACCAGGAAATAATAGATGCATTTGAAACATATATTGCAGAATCTGGTAGCTTTGAGACAAAGGGAGTAAAAGCTTCTGCTGCTCGAGCCCGTAAGGCTCTTACTGAAATAGGCAAACTCTCTAAAGCAAGAAGAGCAGAAATCCAAGATAAGAAAAATAGCTTGTAATAAATTTTCCTACAGAAATCCAAACATATGATGTTTGGGGGGCCATCTCACATAAACTTCATTCCTTGCGACATTGGAACAACATTATGTGGGGTGGCTTATTAAATAAATTAACGATATTTTCGTTATTAAAATAAAGAGGTGTAAAGATGAAATTAACAGCATACAGCGTTAAATTAAGAAAGGTAGTAGATATCGTCGAACCTAAAATAGTGACCATGAAAAATGGTAGAAAAGCTGTTCAGGGTTTTGCAGCTGAAGATCCCACATCAAAAGTATTTAGAATACTTGGTGACAAAGAAGTTGCGGAAGTAGAAAAGCAAATAGGTTAACTTTTGCTAAAAGACTAAATTAATATCTTTTACTAAATATCTTTATTGTGCGATATAGCATAACTTCATTAGAAGTTAACGTGTAATTAGATTATTTATTGTATTTTGATTTGCTACAGAGATTTTATACAGGTATATTGGATCAAATTTAAAGAGGTGAATAGATATGAAAGTAGCTTATGTTTTAAATACTCCCAATGCAGCTAACTATAAAGTAGGCGACATGATTTTGCCTCAGTTGGAAGCAGGCAATCATGGTGTAGATGTACTGGGAATTTTTTTCTTTGACGATAATGCTTTTATGTTGCGTAAAGGCGACCCCAAGGGAGAAAGGTTATCTAAAATTGCTAAAGAAAAAGGAATGTTGATTATGATGTGTGATCAATGTGCCTTACAAAGAGGTTTAGCAACTGGTGAGGCAGGCAATGCCACACCTAGTGGTGTTGTAGATGGCGTTGCAGTAGGTTGTTTTCCTGACCTATACGCAGCACTAGCTCCTAATCCACCCGATCAAGTTATTTCTTTGTAATGATAATTATAAGTAATGATCGAAAACACATTAAATAACGAATGTCCCATAACATCTGAGGGTTGTTGTGTTGAGTTTGGCAATGAATTAGTTTTGGATGATTTGACCTTTTCTGTTACCGAAGGGTCTTTAGTTGCTGTTGTTGGTCCTAATGGGGGTGGCAAGACTACCTTATTTAATGTGATTTCAGGATTGATTCCTGTTACTCATGGATCAATTAAAATCAAAGGGTTATCACCTCAAGAATCTGAGGGTGTAATTGGCTATGTACCTCAAAATGAAAATGTGAATTGGAATTTTTCTCTAACGGCAAGGCAAATTGTGACAATGGGTTTAACAAAAAAGAATTCTTTTTTACCCATTACATCTAAAAAAAACAAAGTCTTAATTGAAAATTCTTTAGATAAAGTTGGTTTATTAGATCGGATAGATGATCGAGTTGAAGAAATGTCTGGCGGGCAACGTCAAAGAGTTTTCATAGCTAAAACATTGGCACAAGGTGCTGAAATATTATTACTTGATGAAGCTTTTAGTGGTGTAGATGTAGGATCTCAAGAAGAGCTTATCAATGTTTTGAAAAAACTTAGAGACGATGGCAAGACAATTTTGATGGCCACTCATGACTTGAATACTCTTTCAGATCGATTTGATGAAGTTTTATGTTTAAACAGGCATTGCTGTGCTTATGGAGATCCGCTTCAAGTTTTTACTCCAGAAGTATTACAAGAATTGTATGGTTCTCATAAATTAATGTTTCAAAACCATGCTTTAGGTAATCACGGTCATCAAAATGGGATTTGAATATTTTTTAGAACCCTTTTCTTATGATTTTATGGTTCGATCATTATTAGTAGCAGTAATGGTTGGAGTAATGTTGCCTCTACTTGGCGCATATGTAATTAATAGAAATATGGAGTTTATGGGTGATGCAATTGCTCATGCTAGTTTACCAGGATTGATAATTGGTTTAATTTTGGGTGTTAGTGTTTTTGTTGCTTCGATTCCTTCTTCCATTTTAATAGCATTACTTATTGGTTATTTGATCAACAAATCACGTCTCGGTGAGGGTACATCAATTGGAATAATTTTTTCATCGATGTTTGCCTTGGGTTTTATTTTATTGTCAATATTTGATGATATTGCTTTAAGTGTTGAGGATGTTTTGTTGGGTCAAATTTTAGGGGTATCCGATTTTGATGTGTATATTACTTTGATTTTGACTCTAATTGTTATCGTTACTTTACTCTTTTTACATAAACAATTTTTGTTTTTAGCTTTTGATCCTGTGGGAGCTAAAGTATCTGGTTTGAATACACAATTATTGAACAATATTTTTTTAATTCTTTTGGCTTTATCAATTATGGGTTCTTTACAATCTGTTGGTATAATCCTGTTGTTAAGTATGTTGATTACTCCAGCAGCTGCAGCAAAGATTGTGATGAAAAATTTTTATGCTCTAATGATTGTAGGAAGTTTATTTGGGGTTTTGTCCTCAGTGAGCGGATTATATCTTTCTTATTATTTGGATTTACCTTCAGGGCCATCCATGGCTTTATCTGCTACATGTGTTTTTGTAGTTGTTTGGAGTTTAAGGAAAAGCCTGATGTATGGAAAATAAATCTCAAAAAAAGCCCTTTTTTTATGGTTGGTGGATTACTATAGGCGGTGCAATTATCATGGCGATGTCCTCTGGCATCAATTTCCATGGTTTTGGGAATTACATTATTCCATTGGGAAAAGAATTTGGCTGGAGTCGCACTACAGTATCCTCAATTTTTTCTTTTGCAAGATTGGAAGCTGGCTTTTTAGGTCCATTAGAGGGGTTATTAATCGATCGAATTGGTCCAAGAAAGCTAATGTTGATCGGTATTCCATTAATGGGATTGGGGTATGTGTTACTGAGTAGAGTTAATGGACTATTTTCTTTTTTGGTAGTTTTTGTGGGAATTGTTTCATTAGGTCAAAGTATGGGAATGGTTGTTCCAACTTCTGCAGCAGTAGCCAATTGGTTTAAAAGAAAACGAGGTTTTGCTTTTGGAATCATGTGGTCTGGAGTGGGCTTTGGAGGTCTAATTGTTCCTGCATTTGGGTGGTCTATAGATGAATACGGTTGGCGTAATGCATCAATAATCGTTGGGATTTTAGTCACAATTATTGGAATGCCAATTGCAACTTTGATGCGACATAAACCCGAACCTTATGGAATGTTGCCTGATGGTGAAATTCCGCAACATGAAAAAAAATCTAATTCTAACGAGATTTTTAAAGAGGATTCTTCAAATGACTTTACTGTGAAAGAAGCATTAAGTACTTCAAGTTTTTGGTTCTTGAATATTTCTATTATGGCTAGAACATTTGTAACGGGAGGAGTTGGATTGCACTTAGTTCCATATTATGTGGGATTAGGAGCAACTGCTGTTCAGGCTGCAGGTTGGGCAGGATCTGTTGGACTCATGAGTATTCCCGGAAGATTCGGACTAAGTTATTTAGGCGATTATGTAAACAGAAGATACGTTATGGCCGTAGCTCTCCTTGGTATGACAGCTTCAATTTATATGTTGGCTGTTGCAGATTCTATTATTGAGTCGATACCAGCAATAGTTTTATATGCAATTTCCCAAGGTGGTATAGCAGTGATTCCTCAAGCATTAATTGCTGATTATTTTGGAAGAAAAGCTTTTGCTACTATTGCAGGGTTGAGGAGTGCTATTCAGATGATAGGAGTAATTTTTGGGCCTATCATTTCAGGGTATGTATTTGATCGAACTGGAGATTATAAGTGGGCATTTATTGGTTTAACAGTGTGTGGAATTATTTCATTTATTTTGATCTTATTGGCTAAACCACCCTTAAAACGAACATAATTGCAATTATGCTATACTCATTGAATTAAAAATCGAATAGCATGGGGAGCTTTAATGGCTGAGAGGGCACGTGCCGACCCATAAGAACCTGATCTGGGTAATTCTAGCGTAGGGAATTTTAAACCACTCCCTAATGGAGTGGTTTTTTTTATCATTTTTTAATTAAAGGTGTTATGTCTATTACAGCTGAAATTGAAATTGAAAAAGTAAATAAAAATATGATTTATCAAGGAGAAACCTTAGAAGTTCTTCGAGATATTGATTTAAGTATTGAAAAACAAGAAATTGTTTCTATTATTGGTCCCAGTGGGTGCGGTAAAAGTACTTTATTGAATCTCATCGCTGGTTTAGATAACCCTGATTTTGGTTCAATTCATTTCCAAGGTTTTAGTCAAGAGGATCGATTAGGTTCTGTATCTTATATGCAGCAAAAGGATTTGTTGTTTCCATGGCGTACAGTATTAGAAAATATCTCGTTAAGTTTAGAGATTAAAGGAATTTCCAAAAAAGATTCTACAGAGATTTGTAGAAAATATTTGTCAGAATTTCAATTAGAAAAATTCGAGAAAAATTTGCCTCATACTCTTTCTGGTGGAATGCGACAACGAGTTGCTTTTTTGAGAACTTTATTAACTGATTCAGAAATTCTATTACTTGATGAACCATTTGGAGCTTTAGATGCTTTGACGAGAAGAAATCTTTACGTTTGGTTTATGAATTTATTAGAAAATAATCCTCGAACAGTAATTTTAGTTACTCATGATGTTGAAGAGGCAATTTTTTTATCAGATCGCATTTTTCTGTTGTCTCCTAGGCCCGGTCAGATCCAGCTTATAGAAGAAGTCAGTTTTAAAAGACCTAGAACTTATGAAATTATTTCTGATCCAAATTTTGTAAATTTGAAATCTAGACTTTTAAATCAATTAAGCGAGAGTCGTGATGAATAAAAATAAATTAATTGATTTAATTCCTTCGATACTAATAGTTGTAACCGTATTTGTACTCTGGGAAATCTTAGTAAATATTCAAAATATTCCCAATTGGCTTTTACCTCCGCCATCAGAAATTTTTAAATCACTTTATTTAGATTTTTCAAAATTGTTTGATCATACTTTGGTGACCCTACAAGAAATATTAATTGGGTTTATTGTTGCTTTAATTTTTGGATTTGTTATAGCTTCAGCTATTGGGTTATCTAATACAGTTGAAAAATCTTTGTATCCGTTTTTGATTTCTTTACAAACTATTCCTATCATCGTTATAGCTCCTATGTTGTTAGTTTGGGTAGGATATGGGTTGTTACCAAAAATTATTGTTGTTGCATTAATTAGCTTTTTCCCGATAGTGGTTAATACTGCTGATGGAATGAAATCTCTTGATACTGATATGAAAAAATTACTTTTGACTATGGGTGCAAGTAATTGGCAAATTTTTAGAAAAATCATGATTCCTAGCTCTCTTCCATATCTTTTTTCGGGAGTTAGAATCGCTGTTTCTTTAAGTGTAATTGGTGCTGTAATTGGAGAATGGGTTGGGTCTAGCGAAGGTTTGGGATATCTGATGATACGATCAAAACCTCAGTTTCTTACTGAGTTGGTTTTTGCTTCAATATTTATTTTATCTACTATAGGAATTGGACTTTTTTTATTAGTAGGTATTTTAGAAAGATTAATAATTCCTTGGTCGAGGTTTGAAAATTCTAAGGATTAAATTTTAGGAGATTTTATGTATACCCAATTAATTAAAATTTTAATGATTTGTGCGCTGACATTTGTGTTTTTGTCATGTAGTGCACAAACTCAAACGGAAAAAGTTACATTAGCTTTGGATTGGTATCCGAATGCTAATCATATAGGTTTGTACATTGCTTTGGATGAAGGATACTTTGATGAAGAGAATTTAGATGTAGAAATTTATACTCCATCGGATCCTTCAACTGTTTTGCAGACTGTTGCTGCTGGCTCTGATGATTTTGGCATGAATTATCAACCTGATGTATTGATAGCTAGAGATCAAGGTGTTCCCGTTGTGTCAGTGTTAGGTATGGTCCAACATCCGTTAAATTCAATGATGGTTTTAAAATCATCAGGAATTGATACTCCTGATGATTTAAAAGGTAAAAAGGTCGGTTATCCAGGAATACCTTGGAATGAAGACGCTTTAGCTACAATGTTACAGAGTTCTGATATTTCAATATCTGATGTAGAGGTTGTAAATGTCGGATGGGAATTAGGTTCTTCTTTAATTTCAAATACTGTTGATGCAATAGTAGGAGCATATTATACCCATGAGAGTATTGCTTTAGAAAATGAAGGTTATCCAGTGAATGTTATAAGGATGGAAGATTGGGGAGTTCCTGATTATTATGAACTTGTTTTGGTGACAAGTGAGGATTATTTATCTGAAAATCCCCAAATTGTTGAACGATTTACTAGAGCAGTAATAAAAGGATACACAAAAGCTATAAATGATCCTCAGGCTGGAGTAGACACTCTTATTAAGTATGTTCCTGAAATTGATGCAGACATAGATAGACCAGGAGCTAATTTGTTGAAGAATTTGTGGCAGGATGAGGATGGAAATTTTGGAACACAAAAACTAGAAAAATGGGAAAGTTTTTCGAATTGGATGCATGATAATCAGATTACTGATAATTTGGTAAATCCTTCTAAATCTTTTACTGATCAATATACAAAGTGAGATATGGAAAACAAGTTTAATGTTTTTAAGGCTATGACTATTGCAGGCTCTGATTCAGGAGGAGGGGCTGGTATACAAGCTGATTTAAAAACTTTTGCCGCACATGGAGTGTACGGTACCTCAATTTTAACAGCAATTACCGCTCAAAATACTTTAGGTGTTGATGAAATTTTAGAGCTACCAGTATCCATTATTGAAAGTCAATTTAATTCTGTAATGAATGATATTGACACTGATGTAATCAAGATTGGCATGTTGTCTTCTGTGGAAATAATTGAATGTGTAAGTAATTGTTTATCAAATTTTCCTGATAAAAAAATTGTTTTAGATCCTGTTATGGTTGCAAAAGGTGGAGATTCACTTTTAAAAAATGATGCTATCCATTCTCTAAGTAGTGTATTGATACCTAGAAGCTTTATTGTTACTCCTAATGCTCCAGAGGCTAGTGAATTAACTAATATAGAAGTAATAGATATTGATTCAGCTAAAAAGGCCGCTTTGAAGTTGTATGAAATGGGTGCATCAAACGTTGTTGTAAAAGGGGGTCATTTTAATCAAGAAAATGCTACAGATATTTTCTTTGACGGGAATGAATTTTATGTTTTTGATGCTAGACGTGTAGAAACTTCAAATACTCATGGCACGGGATGCACTTTTGCATCTGCAATAGCTTCGGGAATTGCAAAACAAAAGCCATTGTATGAATCAGTGTCAGATGCAAAAGATTATGTATTAAATTCTATATTAAATAATTTTCAAATAGGAAACGGACATGGTCCATTAAACCATTTTTACAAATTTTGGAATTTTGACTAAGATGCAACATCATAAATCTAAAGGTAATTAATATATGGATCCTGATGATATAAGTTCCCAAGATTACCGTAAAGGCCGAAACCAATTAGCAGCAGCTGTAATTTTCGGACATGCAATTAAACACATTTATTTGTCTGCCACACCAATTCTTTTAGCTAAATTGAAATTAGAAGTTGGATTAAGTGGGAAGTTATATGGTGTGATTACAGGTGCAAATCGCGCAACAAATGGTGCGACTACTATGATTGCTGGATATTTGGGTGAGAGATTTGCAAACAAATCAGGGTTGATGCTTTTTGTTTCTCTGTCTCTAATGGGTATTTCGTATTTTTTATTAGGCATTGCTCCAAGTTTTTGGTGGATTTTAGGAGCCATGCTACTGGTAGGTATTGGACCTTCTTTATATCATCCTCCAGCTATAGCTTCTTTATCTAGAAAATTTCCTGACAAAAGAGGGTTTGCGATTTCTTTACATGGCACTGGAGGTTCGGTAGGGCAGATGTTGGGCCCTTTAATAGTGGGGCTTTTAACAACAGAAACTTTCAAAGTGGGAAGCATAATTACTGTTACATACTTATTTGCATTTACATGGAGAGAAATTTTCAGAATAGGAATTATCCCAGCCTTTGTTTCTGCAATAATTGTTTATTTAATGATGAGAGATATTCCTAGCAATCAAACTAATACTGATTCTTTGAAAAAATATTTTTATGATTTGGGTTTATTATTAAAAAACAAATCTATGTTAGGTTTGATTTTTGTCACTGGATTTAGAGCTATGGGTCAAGAGGCTATAGCTGTTTTTCTGCCTGTTTATTTATTATCTGGATTAGAAGAAGGTGGTCTAGGAAAAGATGAGTTAACTGTTGGATTATATTTAGCTGGTTCTCAAGTTGCAGGAATTGTTGCCCAACCATTAATGGGTTGGATATCCGATAAGTATGGGAGAAAAATTGTATTAATTCCTGCTATGACATTGTTGTCCTTATTATATTTTTTATTATATTTTTCAGTTGATGGGATTCCTTTGATAATTAACGTTTTAGTAATGGGTTGTTTCGTTTATTCTTTGCACACAATTTTTATTGCTGCAGCTATGGATACTGTAGACGGCAAATCTCAATCGACTGTTGTTTCGTTGATTTATGCTGCGACAATTATTGGATTTATTTCTCCCTTTATAGCAGGAGCGTTGTCTGATTTTGTTGGCCAGCCAAACGGGTTGAAAATGCCATTTATATATAGTGGTATCGTAGCTTTAATATCGACAATAACCTTAGTTTTTGTGAAATTACCTAGAAATCGTTATCAATAAATTTATCTGATAATGTATGGTTCAGTTTGAATTTCGGTAGTTACTTTTGGGCCTTCTTCGTAGTAAAAGACATCTATTTCAGATCTAACTCCAAATTCTTCAGGGATATACACCCCTGGTTCAACTGTTACGGCAATTTGTGGGACGAAAGACCGTGTATCATGAGTTTCCCACCCATCTAAATTAACCGCATTGCTATGAACTTCTCTACCTAAGCTATGCCCTAATCTGTGACTGAAATACTCACCATATCCACATGAGGTGATGTAATCTCTAGCAATTTTATCTAATTCCCATCCTTGTAAAATTTCGCCATTAGAGTGTGATTTTTTCATCATTTCTACCGCCTTATCCCTACCTCCAATTACTGCATTAAAAACGGATTGGTTTTTTTCTGGGATTTTGTCTCCAACATATGCCGTCCAAGTAATATCAGCATACATGCCTTGCGATTCTTCTAGGCAACCCCAAAGATCTATTAAAATCCAGTCGCCTTCAAAAATTTTATTTGAAGATTCTTTAGTAGGTTCAAAATGTGGGTCAGCAGAATGGTAGTTTGCTGCTACAACTGGTCCGTCAGGTGAATATAAATTGTTGTTTTTGAACATGTCTCTTATGTATTCAGCTATTTCAAATTCATATGGATTTGAATTAATATTTGACCCTATAAAATCAAATGCTGATTTAACCGTAGAGGTTAATATGTCAGCAGCTTTTAGATGAGAGTTTAGATCTTTTTGATCCCACCTTTGGGTGGAAAATTGAACCAAATCTGCTGAAGAAATTACCTCCACGCCTAAGCTTTTGATTAACTCTATAGTCCCAGCATCAACTTTTGAAATCCGAGGAAGAGAAACTAATGGAGAGTATTCCATAGCAATTTTTTTGGAAGTTTTTAGTATGTTTTTGAGTATTTCTATCATGTCATTTCTACTTACCCAAAAATTAGTTTTAAAATCTAATTGCTCGAATCTGTTTTGATCTACATAGCTACAGATTATTTCAGGAGAGCCTGTTTGAGGTATCCAAAACCAACATGGTCTAGTGACATGTGAGATATGTCCAATTGTGTCCCAAAGAATAGGATTCATTCCTCGATAATCGTAAAGAAGCCATCCGTTGATTCCTTGGTCTATCATCATAGATTGAGATTCTTGAATAGTTTTGGTCAGATTAGTATTTATCAATGTAATTTTTCCTCAAAAAGCTTTCTACTAAGAATTTAAAATTTTATTTAATTGATTTAAATCATCCATAGCTATATCGATTTGTTCAGATTTTTTCTGTAATAATTTAATAGATAGTTTATTATCTTCTAACTCACTTTTACCGATAAAAACAGCTGATTTTGAATTTATATTGTTTGCAAATCTCATTTGAGCTTTTATTGATTTTCTAGGAGCAATAATTGTTTTAATCTGATGACTTCTTAGACTATTCGCTATTTGGGTTGATTGTATTCTTAGATCTTCATCTGTAACAATTAGTACAGCATCAACATAGTTTTTTTCTATATCAATATTTTTCTTCAGCTCATTTACAGCTCTTTCAATTCCCATAGCAAAACCCACGGCAGGTGTATCTTGTCCTCCTAAAATTTTAATTAATGGGTCATATCTTCCACCTCCAAGCAGAACCCCTTGAGGACCAGAAGAGTCACTTGTATACTCAAATACTGTCTTGTTGTAATAATCTAGCCCCCTGACTAATCGATTATTGATTTTATATTGAAATTTTTCATCAATTGAACTCAATTGTTCCAAATTTTGTATTAAATTTTCATGATGAATTAAGCTTTCAGAAGATATAAAATCTAGAGTTTTAGGTGCTTCTTCGGAAATTTTAATTGTTACCTCTTCTTTGGAGTCAAGAATTCTAAGTGGAGATCTTTCAAACCTAAGTTGATCTACTTTGGGTAAGTCATTTAAGTATTTACTAAAATATTTTTTTAATTCTTCAGTATATAAAAACCTATCTTGACTATCTCCTAGTGAATTAATGTTTAAAATCACATTACTAAAGTTGAGAGTGTTTAATATATCCCAAGCGATTTTTATAACTTCATAATCAACATCCGGTGATTCGTCTCCAATACATTCGATTCCAAATTGATGAAATTGCCTATATCGTCCAGACTGAGGCCTTTCATATCTAAACATTGGTCCATAATAGAAAAGTCTTGATGGTAAAGTTGTATTGTGTAATCCATTTTCTATAAAGGCTCTGCAAACACCTGCAGTATTTTCAGGCCTTAGACTAATATTTTCTCCACCTTTATCTTCAAATGAATACATTTCCTTTTCAACTATATCCGTATCTTCCCCAACTGTTCTCTCAAATAAACCAGATTCTTCGAATATAGGTGTTTCTATATATCTATAACCAAACAACCTTGCTGTCTCAAAACAAGCATGTTGAACTTGATTCCAGGTGTCTTCTTCGTTAGGAAGAATATCGAATGTTCCTCGTGGTGCTTGAAATCGCATTAGTTTCTCCAAATTAATGAGGCTTGCTACAAATATTGTATACAAAAATGTTGGAATTTCTCTCTTGAGCTATAATCATAAGTCAATACGATAAATATGTGTGGGATTTATGGTAAAACAAAAAGATTGCACGATAGATTCAGGTTTATATTCAAAAATTGAAGTTTATCTGAACAATAAAGATATTAAGTTTATCGAAAAAGCTTATAACTTTGCTCAAGAAGCTCATGAAGGTCAATTGCGCCTTTCTGGGGAGGATTTTTTTGAGCACCCCAAGCAGACAGCAATATTTTTAGCTGATCTAAAGCTAGATTCTAGTACTATAGCTGCAGCTTTGCTTCATGATGTTGTAGAAGATTGTGATTGTGATGCTGAGGATATTGAAAGGCTTTTTGGGCTCGATGTGAGTAGATTGGTTGATGGGGTTACAAAATTATCTAGAAACGATGTGATTGGTGATAGCGAATTTTCTCCAAGTGCAAATTTCTTACATGATGATCAACCTGAAGATATTGCTCAAGCAGAAACTCTAAGAAAAATGTTAATGGCTATGGCAGATGATGTGAGAGTAGTGCTAATTAAATTGGCAGATCGCTTACATAACATGAGAACCATTTCTTATTTACCCCCAAATCGTAGATTAGCCATGTCTCGAGAAACTATAGAAATTTATGCGCCTTTAGCACACAGATTAGGGATTTGGGAAATTAAATGGTTATTAGAAGATTTGTCTTTTCAGCAAATAAATCCTCACGAATATAAAAATATTTCTAAACGATTGAATTCAAAACGACAAGTCAGAGAAGCTTATGTTGAAAAGATTGTTACTCAAATTGAAAATGAACTATCTGATCAGGATATTTCATCTGAAGTTTATGGAAGACCTAAACATATTTACAGTATTCATAAAAAAATTCAGAAATACTCTGAAGTGAATAGAGAAGTAAGTGAAATACATGACCTGTTTGCGGTCAGAATCATTGTTAATGAGATCAAAGATTGTTATGCAGCTCTCGGCGTTATACATACTAAATACCACCCTTTGCCAAACCAATTTGACGATTACATAGCAAACCCAAAAGATAATTTGTACCAATCTTTACATACAGCAGTTTTGGGAGAAAATTCTTTACCTGTTGAAGTACAAATCCGTACGAAAGAAATGCATGAAGTTGCTGAATATGGAGTTGCAGCTCATTGGTTGTATAAAGAAGGGGTAGAGTCAGATAAAGTATTTGAAGAGAAAATGACTTGGTTGCGTCAATTACTTGATTGGCAACGAGATGCTAGCGGGGCGATAGAATTTGTAGAGTCGTTTAAAACTGATATTTTCCAGAATCAAGTATTTGTTTATACACCGAATGAAGATGTTGTTGAGTTACCAATTGGAGCAACATCTTTAGATTTTGCATATAGGATTCATACTGATGTTGGGCATGGGTGTGTTGGGGCAAAGGTGAATGGCAAACTGGTATCTTTAAATCATGAATTGAATAATGGAGATACTGTACAAATCATGACAAGTAAGACAATGAAAGGCCCAAGTCATGATTGGATTAATCCAAGTTTTGGGTATGTAAAAACTGCTTCTGCTAGAACAAAAATTAGGCATTGGTTTAATAAACAAGAAAGACAGACTAATATTTCTAGAGGGAAGGAATTATTTCAAAAATTAGGTCGATTAGATCTAGATGTTGGAGAAGTAAAAGTTGCAAAATTATTGCGCTATAACAGCATTGATGACTTGTTTGTAGCTTTAGGAGATGGATCCTTAACTACTGAGAAAATTTTAAACAGATTAACTACTAATGAAGATGAACCTAACAAATTAAATTATGTTGAGACTCCAAAAACTGGTCCTGCATCTGGAATCCAAGTTTTGGGTGTTGGAGATTTATATACTAGTATTGCTAGGTGTTGTAATCCCATAATGGGTGACTTGATTGTAGGTTTTATTACTAGGGGAAGAGGTGTTTCTGTTCACCGTCAAAATTGCCCTAATATTCTTTCAGAAGATGAATCTGAAAGATTAGTTACTGTCACTTGGGGAGAAACAAAAACGCTTAATCCTGTACGTATTCAATTAAAATGTGAAGATCGCGTAGGCTTGTTGGGAGATGTAACTACAATTATATCTAGTGAGAAAATAAATATTGCCAATATCAATACAGAAGAGTACGATGATATGGTTTTTATTTCTTTGACTGTTTATACCAGTGGTATCGAGCAACTTGATAGGCTTTATACAAAGCTAGAAGCGGTGAGTGGAGTTTTGGGTGTAATACGTCTGAGAGGTATTGAAAGTAAGCGAGTATAGGAGATTTATATACTGTGCCAAGTGCAAAAGCCCACAGGGTTAGTTTGAGAAAAAGAGAAAATAAATTGCCTTTGAAATCAAAGGCTAGAAACCAGATCACTAAAGTTAGAAAACTATTAAGTGATGGTGATATTGATCAAGCCCGTGAAACAGCAACTCAAGTTTATTCTTCATTGGATAGGGCTGCTCAAAGAGGGGCAATTCACCCTAAAAATGCTGCTCGAAGAAAATCTAGGATTATGAAAGCAATTCAAGATGTAGATTCATCTTCGGAGGAGTAAGCTTTGTTAAGAATTCGATTAAAAAGAACAGGTTCAAAAAATCAACCTAGTTATAGAATAGTTGTAGCTGACCAACGTAAACCACGAGATGGTGCCTTTGTTGATCATTTAGGCCACTATAACCCCCGAATGGATCCTCCAGAAGTGGTAATTGATTCTGATAAGGCGAGAGAATGGATGCGATTGGGAGCTCAACCTACTGATGCAGTACGTAGAATGATCGAGAAAGCTGAAGTTGCTAGTTCTGAATCTGAAACAGAATCAGAATAATATCGAAGGTAATTATGACTGATATGAAAGCTTTGATTGAGTACATAGCCCGGTCTATTGTGTCCCATCCTGATGATGTAATAGTTGAATGTGATGATTCATCAGAGAAATTATTATTTACCTTACAGGTGAACCCTGAAGATAAAGGCCGAATCATTGGCAGAAAAGGTGTAGTTGCCCAATCAATTCGTTCTCTATTACGAGTGGCTGCAGTCAAAGAAGGGGTCCACGCAGTTTTAGAAATCGAATAGTTTGAGATTAAAGTGACACTAGGTAATATTCCCGCTGATCATATTCTAGTAGGTGTTATCAGTGGGGTCAGAGGATTAAAAGGGGAATTAAAAATCCGTTCTTTCTCTGATGTGGATACTCGGTTTAACGTTGGGAAAACATTATTTGTTAATGGTCAAAATCATCAGATAGCTTCTCATTCAAATTCTGCTAGAGGAATCATTATTAAGCTTGTAGGCATTAATAATCGAGAACAGGCAGAAAATTTGATTGGTCAAGATTTAACAATTGAGAGTTCAGAACTTACTTTAGATGCCGGGATGTATTTTCAT
Source organism: SAR202 cluster bacterium (assembly GCA_022447825.1). Taxonomy (GTDB): domain Bacteria; phylum Chloroflexota; class Dehalococcoidia; order Lucifugimonadales; family UBA826; genus AG-426-M11. Next base: position 170,680 of record JAKUTY010000001.1, on the reverse strand, counting down.
CATCAACTGATAGGAATTATAGTTTACGATCTCAAAGATAATTTTTTGGGTGAAATAGTGGAAATTATTGAAACAGGATCTAATGACGTCTATGTGATTAAGTTAGAAGGCCAACCAGATATATTAATTCCTGCCCTTTCTGAATATATAAAAAACATAGATTTGCTAAATTCTAAAATGATAATTAATTTAAATGAGAGTCTAAATACTCGTCTTTAATAATTTACTTAGATTTTAATTATCAGTAATCGTTGACAGTCAATGTGGTCAAGACTATAATTTTTCCTTGTCGCCCCTAAAAATGGGGCTTATTTTTTCTGTGTAAAAATTTATTTAAGGAACAATATGCCTACAGTAAATCAGTTGATAAGAAAGAAAAGAAAAAAGAAATTTAGGAAGAATACAGCTCCTGCTTTAGATCTTTCTTGGAATACCTTGAAAAATAAAGGTACTAGAGGCGCAGGTTCACCCCATAAAAGAGGTGTATGTGTACAAGTTCGTACGCAAACTCCAAAGAAGCCTAATTCTGCTTTACGGAAAGTTGCAAGAGTAAGGCTGACTAACGGTATGGAAGTAACTGCTTATATTCCTGGTGAAGGACATAACTTGCAAGAGCACTCTTCTGTTTTGATAAGAGGTGGAAGAGTAAGAGATTTGCCTGGTGTTAGATATCACGTTGTTAGAGGAGTATTAGACACTGCAGGTGTGCAAGACAGAAAGCGTAGTAGAAGTAAATATGGAACTAGGAACGAATAATGGCTAGACGAAGAAGAGCTGAAGTAAGAAAAATCCTTCCAGATCCACAACATAACAGTGTGGATTTAGCTAAGTTTATCAATAATGTAATGTTGGACGGAAAGAAAACTACTGCTCAAAGAATAGTTTATGAAGCCTTAGAAAGGGCTGAAAAAGAAAGTGGTAGATCTGGTTTTGAAGTTTTTGAGCAAGCTATTAAGAATGCAACTCCGATGATTGAAGTTAGATCTCGAAGAGTAGGTGGAGCCAATTATCAAGTTCCTTCTGAGGTTAGACCTGAACGACGTTTAGCTTTAGCTATGAGATGGATAGTAACTGGTGCAAGAGCTAGAACTGGAAGAGGTATGCCTGAAAAATTATCTGCAGAACTTCTTGATGCTTCTAGAAACCAAGGAGCTGCGGTTAGGCGAAAAGAAGAAGTATTTAGAATGGCAGAAGCCAATAGGGCTTTTGCGCACTATCGTTGGTAGATTAGTAGAAAATAGGAAAAAGTAATTAATGCCTAAGACATCATTAAAACAAACAAGAAATATTGGTTTTATTGCTCATATTGATGCAGGAAAAACTACTGTCTCTGAGAGGGTTTTATATTTTTCTGGAAGAATTCATAAATTAGGTAGTGTTGACGATGGAAATACTGCTACAGATTGGATGGAACAAGAAAAAGAAAGAGGAATTACTATAGTTTCTGCTGCTACTGCTACTTCATGGAAAGAATGGGATTTGAATATTATAGATACGCCTGGGCACGTTGATTTTACTGCAGAAGTTGAGAGAAGTTTGCGTGTACTTGATGGGGGTGTCGTTGTCTTTGACTCAGTAGCTGGTGTTCAGCCTCAATCTGAGACTGTATGGAGACAAGCAAATAAATACGGTGTACCCAGAATTTGTTTCATTAATAAAATGGACAAAGTTGGTGGTGATTATTACAAGGCAATAGGTACAATTATTGATCGTTTGAAGGCCAACCCTATTCCAATTCAAATTCCAATGGGTAGCGAAGATCAATTTTACGGTGTGATTGATTTAGTAGAAGGTAAATCATTTACATTCGATGCAGAAGGCAACATGACTGAAGGTGGAGTTCCTGATGAGTTTTCTGAAGAATTCGAATTGCGCCGAAGTGAAATGATTGAAAAGTTTGCAGAACAAGATGATGAAATTTTAGAAAAGTTTTTGAATGAGGAAGAAATTTCTATAGAAGAACTACAAAAATCTATTAGAACTTCTACAATTAATAATAAAGTCGTTCCTGTTTTGTGTGGTACAGCTCTAAAAAATAAATGTGTTCAACCTTTGCTTGATGCTATTGGTGCATATTTACCCTCACCACTTGATGTTCCTGCTGTTGAGGGAACTAAACCAGGGTCTGATGATTCATTATTGAGGTCTGCCAGCAATGAAGAACCGTTTTCGGCTCTTGCATTTAAAACTGTTACAGATCCTTATATAGGAAGATTGGTTTATTTTAGAGTTTACTCAGGGTCTGCTAAATCAGGCTCTAGTGTATTGAATACTGTAACTGGAGATAGAGAAAGATTAGGAAGAATTGTAAAAATGCACGCTGATCAACGTGAAGATGTTGAGGAAGTATTTGCTGGTGAAATTGCTGCTGCAATAGGATTAAAAGATACTTCTACAGGCGAAACAATTTGCTCAATAGATGATCCTATTTTATTGGAAAAAATAGAATTTCCTGATCCTGTAGTCTCTGTTTCTGTTGAGCCTAAATCTCGAGTTGATCAAGATAAATTAGGTGAAGCTCTTTCGAAACTGTCTGACGAAGACCCTACTTTTACCATCAAGTATGATGAAGAAACTGGTCAAACTGTAATGTCAGGCATGGGTGAATTGCATTTAGAGATTTTGGTAGACCGTATGAAGAGAGAATTTTCGGTTGAAGCTAATGTTGGTAAACCTAGAGTGGCATTTAGGGAAACAATTAGGAAAAATACTGAGGCTGAAGGAAAATTTGTACGTCAGTCAGGTGGTCATGGTCAATATGGTCATGTAATCATTGAAATGGAGCCTTTGGAAAAAGGTTCGGGTGTTATGTTTGATAATCAAATAAAAGGTGGAGCTATTCCTACCGAGTTTATTTCTTCTGTTGAAGATGGCGTAAGAAAGTCATTAACTACTGGACCTAAATCTGGATTTCCTGTAATTGACCTTTTGGTAAGACTCGTTGATGGTAGTTATCACGATGTGGATTCTTCTAAAGTTTCATTTGAAATTGCAGGATCTATGGCTGCTAAGAATGGTGTAAACAAGGCAGGGCCTTATGTTTTAGAGCCCGTAATGAATTTAGAAGTGATTACTCCTGAAGATTATTTGGGAGATATTATTGGAGATCTTGGACGGCGTAGAGCAATTATGAGTGGGGGGGAGGCTCAGGGAGACACCCAAGTAGTAAAAGCTACATTGCCTTTGGCTGAAAGCTTTGGGTATGCGGATGATCTTAGATCTTTAACTCAAGGAAGAGCAGGATATTCTATGGAATTTGGAGAATATTTAGAAGCTCCTGATTCTGTAGTCGAGTCTCAATCAGTATAAATAAAGAGAAAAAAAATGGTTCAAAACGCACAAAAAATTAGAGTAATATTAAAAGCATTCGATCATAGAATTCTTGATCAATCGGCCGGCCAAATTGTTCAGACAGCTGAACGAACTGGAGCTAGAGTTGCCGGCCCTGTCCCGCTGCCTACTGCTATTAAAAGATTTTGTGTTTTGCGAGCTCCTCACATTGATAAAGATTCTAGAGAGCATTTTGAGATTAGGACTCATAATAGGTTGATTGACATACATAGTCCTACCTCAAAAACTATCGATTCTCTTACAAATTTAGATATGCCTGCGGGCGTAGATATTTCAATCAAGTTATAAAGGTTTTACTGTGTCAGTTAAGGGATTAATAGGAAAAGTTATGGGAGGTACTCAGTACTTCTACGAAGATGGAACTGCAGAAGCAGTTACAGTTATTCAGGTTGGTCCATGTGTTGTCACTCAAATTAAAAATGATGAGACTGATGGGTACCAAAGTGTTCAATTAGGTTATGAAACTATTAAAAAAGTAAATAAACCATCTCTAGGTCATTTAAGTAAATCTGGGGATTTATTTTTTAGATACTTAAGAGAATTTAAGGCTGATGACTATTCTGACATTTCTTTAGGAGATCAATTTGATGTCAGCATTTTTGAGGAAGGTGAAAAAGTCCATGTTACAGGGACTTCTAAAGGTAAGGGTTTTCAAGGTGGAGTGAAAAGGTATAACTTCAGGGGCGGTCCTAAGACTCATGGACAGTCAGACAGGCACAGGGCTCCTGGTTCTATTGGTGCAGGTTCTACACCTGGAAGAGTTATTAAAGGAATGAGGATGGCAGGTCGAATGGGTGGAGATAAAGTCACTGTGAAGAATCTAAAAGTTGTAAATGTAGATGTTGAAAATAACAGATTGTTAGTTAAAGGTTCAGTTCCCGGTAGGTATGAATCTTTAATATTGATTAAAAAGAGTTCGTAGGTAGAAATGAAATTACAAGTTACAGACATAAAAGGTGTAGGCGCTGGAGATATTGACGTTCGTGAGGATGTTTTTAGTGTTCCTGCTAAAACTGCTTTGGTTCACCAAGTAGTTGTTGGCTATTTAGCTAATAAAAGACAGGGAACAGTAAAAACAAAAACTCGATCTGAGGTGTCTGGAGGTGGTGCTAAGCCTCGTCCGCAAAAAGGTTCTGGAAGGTCTAGGCAAGGTTCAACTCGTTCACCTGTTTGGGTAGGTGGAGGAAGAGCTTTTGGCCCATCACCAAGAAGCTTTAGGAAAAACACTCCTAAAAAAATGCGACGTTTAGCTATGTTATCTGTCTTATCTGATAAGGCCCGTCAAGGAAATCTTTTGTTGGTAGATAATTTTGATATTCAAGATTCAAAAACTAAATCTGTGGTTAACTTGCTTGAGTCTCTTTCAGTTAATGAGTCTTCTTTGTTAGTAACTGATGGAGTGAATTCTGATTTGGTTAGATCAGCTCAGAATATAGATTCTGTTAAAACATTACCTGTACAACTTTTAAATGCTTTAGATCTTATGAACAAAAAATGGGTGGTGATGAGTATTGATGCAGTACGTAAAGTTGAAGAGATTTGGGGTGGCGTTTATAAGGGAGAAAATTCATTTTCTGATATTGAAGATAATGATTTAGTTTCTGATTCTGTAGATGCAGTAATTAATGATCCAGTTTCTGAAATGGATGAAATTCGATCTGCAGTAGAGGAGATTATTTCTAATGAGTAAAGGGCATAAATTCACTATTTTGAGAAGGCCTCTTGTTACGGAGAAATCTACTTTGTTGCAAGAACAAAATCGCTATTCTTTTGAAGTTTCCCCACAAGCTACGAAGTTGGAAATTAAAGAAGCTGTTCAAGATGCATTTAATGTAAAAGTAACAAAAGTGAATACTATGACGGTTCAAGGAAAAAGAAAAAGATTTGGACCCAAATTTTCTCAAAAGAAAACTTGGAAAAAAGCTATAGTAACTGTTTCACAAGGTGACTCAATTACTATTTTTGAGGGAGTTTAGTATGCCATTAAAAAGTAGAAAGCCTTTAACCCCAGGGCAACGAGGGTTAATTTTACAAACTACAGATGATATTACTTCTAGTAAACCAAAAAAATCTCTCCTGAAACCAATTAAAAAAACTGGTGGCCGTAACTCACAAGGTAAAGTTACAGTACGACACAGAGGTGGTGGTCACAAGAGAAGGTTTAGGGTAATTGATTTCAAAAGAGATAATTTTGGCGTTCCGGGAACTGTGCATAGCATTGAATACGATCCCAATAGATCGTCAAGAATTGCTTTAATAAAATTTGCTGATGGTGACTGGAGGTATATTTTAGCCCCAAATCAACTAAGAGTTGACGACTCTGTTATGTCCGGAGATGGAGCTGACTTTAGGCCTGGTAATGCTCTGCCATTAGAAAAAATTCCATCTGGAACTATAGTTCATAACATTGAATTACAGGTTGGGCGTGGGGGCCAAATTGTTAGAAGTGCCGGAGCTTCTGCACAGGTTTTAGCTAAAGAAGGTAAATATACTTTATTGAGATTACCATCTGGAGAAATGAGAAATATTTTAAGTACATGTATGGCTACTATTGGCCAGTTGAGTGCAGTTGATACGAAAAATGTGAAACTAGGAAAAGCTGGTAGAAAGAGACATTTGGGTAGAAGGCCTGAAGTTAGAGGAGTTGCAATGGCTCCTAATGCCCACCCGCATGGTGGTGGTGAAGGTCGATCTCCGATTGGTATGCCAGGTCCTAAAACTCCTTGGGGTAAGCCTGCTTTGGGATTGAGGACTAGAAAGAAGAATAAACCTTCTAACAAATTTATTGTTAGAAGAAGATACAACAAGTAGGGGAAAAAAATGTCGAGATCAATTAAAAAAGGTCCATACGTTCATCCTAAATTGGCTAAAAAAGTTGAAAGAGTAGTCAATTCAAATAGTCGTGAAGTTATAAAGACATGGTCACGATCTTCAATGATTATGCCCGATATGATTGGGTTAACTATTGCGGTGCATGACGGTCGACGACATGTTCCGGTATTTGTTGCTGAAAATATGGTTGGTCATAAATTAGGTGAATTTGCGCCTACTAGAACATTTCGAGGTCATTCCTCTAAATCTGAAAGAATTTCTCGAGTTGGTTAAAGGGAATAAAAATGAGTATTAGAGCCCAAAGTAAAAATACAGGCATTTCAGTCAAAAAATTAAAACCTATTGTTAATTTGGTACGTGGTATGAACGTAAATGAAGCATTAGTACAATTGCAATTCATGCAATCTCCTGCTGCAGAAAAAGTTGCCAAAACTGTTAAGTCTGCAGTTTCTAATGCTGAAAATGAATTGATGGTACGTTCAGAAGATTTAATTGTTTCTGAGATTTTTGCAAATGAAGGTCCTAGGTTAAAAAGATTTAGGGCTGAAGCAAGAGGAAGGGCAGGACGTATTCAAAAGAGAAGTAGTCATATAACTGTAGTAGTTGCAGAGGAGAGTATTTAGTGGGACAAAAAATTCATCCAAACGGATTTAGGGTAGGCATCACTCGAGACTGGCATGCTACTTGGTTTGCTCATAAAAAAGAAGAATATGCTTCTTTAGTTCATGAAGACATTAATATTCGTAACGTTATTAGTTCTCTTTATCAAGATGCAGCAATTTCCAAAGTTGATATTCAACGAGATTCTGAAGAAGTTTCTGTAACAATTCACACTGCTCGACCTGGAATCGTGATAGGTAGGGGCGGTCAAAGAGTTGATGAATTAAGAAAAACATTAGAAACACTAACTGGCACTCGACGTGCAAAATTGAATGTTAAAGAGATCAGAGATTCTGAATTGGATGCTTATTTAGTAGCACGAAATGTTGCAGATCAGCTCGAAAGAAGGATTGCTTTTAGAAGAGCCATGAGGCAAGCGATTACTAGAACTATGCAGTCAGGAGCTGAAGGGATCAAAATTCTTTGTTCTGGCCGTTTAGCAGGTGCAGATATTGCTAGAGCTGAAAAAGCTATGGAAGGGAGAGTTCCCCTTCATACTTTACGAGCTGACATTGATTATGGATTAGCTGAAGCTCAGACTGAATTTGGAGTGATTGGTGTAAAAGTTTGGATTTGCCGAGGCGAAATATTAAACCCTACATTGGTTGGGGATACTTCTGTTGAAGCTGATATTATTTCTGACGCTGATCAGGAAGACGATTCAGAGGTTCCAACTATTCAGGTTGTAGTTACTGCCCAAGATGATAAGCAAAATCAAAATATTAGTGTTGAAGCAAATCAAGATAAGGACACTGAATAACCATGTTACAGCCTAAGAGAACTAAATATCGAAGTCATCATCGTGGCCGTCGTAAGGGTGTAGCAGTTGCAGGAAGCACCTTAAACTTCGGTGAATACGGTTTAAAAACTACTGAAGCAGCTTGGTTGACCTCTCGTCAAATAGAAGCGGCTCGTCGTGCTATGACTAGATACGCTAGAAGAGGTGGAAGAATGTGGATTCGAGTCTTCCCAGACAAAAGTGTAACTGCTCGAGCTGCAGAAACTCGAATGGGTAAAGGTAAAGGTGCTCCTGATCATTGGGTAGCAGTAGTAAAGCCAGGGAAAATTTTATTTGAAATGGCCGGTGTTCCAGAGGAAACGGCCAAGCATGCACTTACTTTAGCTGCTTCAAAGATGCCTATGGCAACTAAGATTGTAAGTAAACCTGGTATAGGATCTTAAAAAGGAAATTTTATGGCAGAAATAGATGAAATAAGAGCATTGAGTGACAGCGATTTGCAGTCAAACCTAGATTCTATTCAGGAAGAATTGATGAATATGAGGTTTAGAGTAGCCACTATGCAAATGACCAATATCAATGAAATTAAATCAGCAAAAAAACGTATAGCAAAAATAAAAACAGTTATTAGAGAAAGAGAAATAGCAGAGAGTTATTAATGAGTCACGATAGACGAAAAATTAGAGTTGGGAAAGTAGTAAGTAATTCAATGGATAAAACCATTGTAGTTTCTGTCGAATGGAGACAACCCCACAGAATATATAAGAAGAATGTTCGAAAATGGAGTCGATTTAAGGCACATGATGAAACAAATCAATGTTCATTGGGTGATGTTGTAAGAATTATTGAAACAAGGCCATTATCTAAAACCAAAAATTGGAAGGTCCAAGAAATTATTCAAAAAGGCGATTTGGCTGATATTCAACCAAACGAGATTAACGATGATTCCGTTAACGAAAATGATCCTAACCAATTGGAAGGTGTTTCATGATTCAGCAGTACACACGTTTGAAAGTTGCAGATAATTCTGGAGCCAGAGTTTTGAGTTGTATCGGAGTCCCTGGGGGTTCAGGTAGAAAATATGCTTGGCTAGGCGATGTGATTGTTGCTTCAGTAAAAGAAGCTGCTCCATCTGCTGCAGTTAAAAAGGGTGATGTTGTAAAAGCAGTAGTAGTACGAACTTCTAAGGCTCATCGAAGAAAGGATGGATCTCATATTAAATTTGATGAAAATGCTGCTGTTGTAATTAATGATGACAGAATGCCTAGAGGCACAAGAATTTTTGGTCCTGTAGCTAGAGAATTAAGAGACAAAGATTTTATGAGAATTGTTTCTCTTGCTCCTGAGGTGATTTAGTATGAAGCTTAAGAAAAATGACACTGTATTGGTAATGAGAGGGCGAGATAGAGGTAAACAAGGAGTTGTCCAAGAATGCTTACCTGATAAGTCACGCGTTATTGTAGAGGGTGTGAATTTAGTTAAAAAACATACAAAACCTCAAGGGATGCGTGCTGGTGGAATTATTGAAACAGAATTACCTATTCATGTTTCGAATTTGAAATTGCTATGTGCTCATTGTTCTGAGCCAGTAAAAGTCAAATCTCATTTATTACCCGATGGTACTAGAGCTAGGATGTGCAAAAAATCTGATTGTTTGGAAGTAATTGAATGACAACTGAAATTAATGAAAATTTAAATGTTCCTCGACTTCTTTTGAAGTTACGCAACGAAGTTGCACCTGAATTAAAAAAAGAATTTGGGTATAAGGGGACAATGGAAATCCCTCGGATTACAAAAGTAATTGTAAATATGGGTCTTGGCGAATCTTTACAAAATTCAAAAGCTATAGAAAATGCTACAGGAGACCTTGGTTTGATTACAGGTCAAAAACCTGTTACTACAAAAGCTAGAAAATCTATTGCTGGTTTTAAGTTGAGAGAGGGTATGCCTATAGGAGCCAAAGTGACTCTAAGAGGTAAAAGAATGTATGAGTTCTTAGACAGGTTATTAAACGCTGCTTTGCCTAGGATTAGAGACTTTCAGGGAATTGAAAGAGAGTGTTTTGACGGAAGAGGAAATTGTTCTATAGGAATACGTGAACATACTATTTTTCCTGAAATTGATTATAACAATATAGACAAAATTAGAGGGTTACAAGTTGTAATTGTAACAACTGCTAATAGTGATCAAGAGGGTATGCGATTATTAGAATTGGCAGGTATGCCTTTTGTGAAAACTAGTTAAGGATAAAAAATGGCAAAAAAATCATCAGTCGAGAGGAACGAAAAAAGAAGAAAATTAGTAGAAAAATACTCAGCTAAAAGAGAGGAACTTTTTTCTATTATAAACGACTCTAAAGCACCTTTTGATGAAAAATTAAAGGCACGTAGAGCTCTTTCAGAAATTCCTAGGAATGCTAACCCTGTTAGGATTCGTAATAGATGTCAGATAACAGGAAGGCCTCATGGTTATATTAGACATTTTGGATTATCTAGAATTGCATTTAGAGAAATGGCACACAGGGGACAATTACCTGGTGTTAAAAAAGCTAGTTGGTAAGGAAGTAATATGTCAGTTTCAGACCCTATTGCAGATATGTTAACCAGAATTAGAAATGCCTTAATGGTCGGAAAGAATTCTGTTAATGTTCCTGTTTCTAAAATTAAAATTGATATCGCCAAAATCTTAGATGAAGAAGGTTTTGTTGATGGATTTGAGTTAAAAAATGACGGAACTCCCGAAGCCTCGATAGATATTAATTTACATTATTGGGGTAAAAATGACCCTGTTATTAATGGATTAAAAAGAGTAAGTAAGCCCGGCTTACGGGTTTATGTTTCAAAAGATGAAATTCCTTATGTTTATGGACAGAGGGGTTTGGCAGTATTATCCACTAACCAGGGAGTGATGACAGGATCAAATGCGAGAGGTAAAGGAGTTGGTGGAGAGGTACTTTTTTATGTTTGGTAGGAGTAATAATAATGTCTAGAATTGGTAATCAAGTTATTCCAGTTCCATCTGGAGTTGAAGTTTCAATTAGTCAGCAGTCCGTCACTGTAAAAGGGCCAAAAGGGTCTTTGAGTAGGACTTTTAATGAGGACATGATTATTGAACAAGATGAAAATTTATTAAAAGTTTCTCGACCGTCTGATGAGAATCATCATAAAGCTTTTCATGGGCTAACTAGAAGCTTATTAGCAAATATGGTTGAGGGTGTCAGCAATGGTTTTGAGAAAGAATTAGATTTAGTAGGTGTTGGGTATAGGGTACAGCAGAAAGGTAAAGGAATTACACTCAATGTTATGTTGAGTCATTCTGTTGATATTGATCCTGAAGAAGGAATTTCTTTGGAGGTTGATGGAAATAACAAAATTAAAATTTCTGGAGTGGATAAGCAGGCTGTTGGGCAAATTGCTGCCCAGATCCGAAAAGTTAGGCCCCCTAATGTTTACACTGGGAAAGGTATTAGATACTCAGATGAAGTTGTAAGACTCAAACCTGGTAAGAGTGCAAGGAGAGCTTAATTATGTCAACTTTAAATTCAAAGGTACGTAGAGTAATTCGTCACGGGCGGATAAGAAAAAAAGTGGTAGGCACTACTGATCGTCCAAGGTTAGCCATATATAGAAGTCTTAATAACATATATGCTCAATTAATTGATGATTCTAAAGGCCATACTGTAGCTTCAGCTTCTACATTAGAAAAAGATATTCAAGCTGAAAGTAGTGTTAGTGGAAAATTGGAAGTTTCAAAGCGTGTTGGTCAAATGATTGCACAAAGAGCTAAGAATGAAGGAATCACTCAGGTTGTTTTTGACCGCGGGGGATATAAATATCATGGCAGAGTTAAGGCAGTTGCAGAGGCTGTACGTGAAGAAGGATTAAAGTTTTAATATAAAATTAGTTAACAGGAATTTTGATGGTACAAGAAGATAATCGTAGACCTAATTCAGAAGAAAGTTCAGGAATTTCTGAACGAACTGTCAGAATTAATAGGGTTTCAAAAGTTGTGAAAGGTGGCCGACATTTAACATTTAGCGCCACAGTTGTGGTTGGTGACGGTGAAGGAAAAGTTGGGATTGGTATGGGTAAAGCTGCAGCTGTTCCTGATGCTATTAAAAAAGGTTCAACTTATGCTCAGAAAAACATGGTTGAGGTTCCAGTTAAAGGTGACACAATTGCGCATGATGTTGAGGCCAAGTTTGGTGGAACGATTGTTATGTTAAAACCCGCTCCTCCTGGCACGGGAGTAATTGCAGGTGAGGCAGTTCGTGCAGTTGTAGAATTAGCTGGAGTTAAGGACGTCGTTACCAAAGTTAGAAGAAGTACAAACCCTACTAACGTTGTAAAAGCTACTTTGAAAGGTCTTCAAATGTTAAAAGATCCTGATGAAGAGGTAGCAAGAAGAAAAGCTTTCGTTGAAAAAAAGAAATATGAGTCTCGTACTCTAGAAGAATCTAGCGAGTAAGCAATGTCTAAAATTAAAATTACATGGAAGAAAAGCACTATAGGTTATTCTCATAGACAGAGAAAAGTTATTGAAAGTCTTGGATTGAAGAGATTGAATCATACAGTTGAACATGAAAAAACTGATTCAATTATGGGAATGGTTAATAAAGTGAAGCATCTAGTGGATGTAATTGAATAAATTAAGTGAAGTGAAACATGCAACAACATTCATTGAAATCTCCTGAAGGATCGAAAAAAAATAGAAAACGAGTAGGAAGAGGTGACTCGAGCGGCTCGGGTAGTTATTCTGGAAAAGGAATGAAAGGCCAAAAATCTCGATCAGGTGGTGGTGTACGCCCTGGATTTGAAGGTGGTCAATTACCTTTAATCAAAAAATTATCTGCGTTAAGAGGATTTAATAATATATTTCGTCGTGAATTTATCCCAATTAATTTGAGTACAATTTCGAAATTGTACGAAAAAGACAGTCAAATTTCTCCCGAAACTTTAGTTGATAAAAATGTGTTAAAAAATACAAATTCTCCAATTAAAATTTTAGGTGAAGGAGAAATTAATTTCTCAGTCAATGTTACTGCTCATAAGTTTTCTCGTTCAGCAAAAGACAAGATCATTGCTGCTGGGGGAACAGTTCAGGAAATAGAATAGATGTTAAGACAATCATCATCTAGAGGAGAAGAGTTATCTAGGCCTCAATTGATTCAGGCTTTGATAGACTCTATGAAAGTTCCTGATTTACGAAATAAAATTTTATTTACTTTTGCGATGTTATTGATATTTCGCTTTGTTGCTCATGTACCTGTTCCTGGAGTTGATACTCAAGCTTTGTCTCAAGCATTTCGTCAACAGGCACTATTAGGGTTTTTGGACTTGTTTAGTGGAGGTGCATTAGCAAATCTTAGTGTGGCTGCTTTGGGTGTGTATCCCTATATTACGTCTTCTATTATTATGCAGATTCTGACACCTGTAGTCCCTATGTTGAAAGATTTGTCTCAAGAAGGTGACTATGGTCGACAAAAAATTAATCAATACACTCATTATTTGACCGTTCCCATAGCTTTTTTGCAAGGATTAGGGCAATTAACTCTGCTCAGATCATCAGGTGTTTTGCCAGGCATTGATTTTGGACTTAATGTTCATACTTTAGCTATGATGCTTTCATTAGTTGCAGGCACTATGTTTTTAGTTTGGCTTGGGGAATTGATTACTGAAAAAGGTTTAGGTAATGGAATTTCTTTGATTATATTTGGTGGAATAGTTGCTAGTTTTCCTCAATTAGTTGGACAAGGATTTTTGGAGAATGATTTTGTTTCTAGTTTGATGGTATTGGGTGTGATTGGGTTTGCGATTATATTTTTGATTGTATTCTTTAATGAAGCTGTTCGCAGAATTCCAGTTCAATATGGTAGAAGTGTATTTAGAGGTGGTCGAATGCAACGTCAATCAGGATCATCCTTTCTTCCAATTCGAGTCAATACAGCTGGTATGATTCCTTTAATTTTTGCTTTTTCAATTATTATTTTGCCTGCTACTATTGCTAGTTATTTTAGAGACCCTGTAGGTGATGGATTTGGCAATTCAATCGCAACATTTTTTGTTAACACTTTAAGTCCCACTAATTTACCCTATTGGATAGCAGTGTTTTTTCTTGTTGTTATGTTCACTTTTTTTTATACGATTGTAATTTATCAGCAACAGAATCTCGCAGAGACGCTTCAGAAAAATGGAGGTTTTGTTCCTGGGATTCGTCCCGGAACTCCCACTCAAGAGTACCTAAACAAAGTAATTGTGAGAGTTACTTGGGGAGGAGCTATATTCTTAGGATTTATAGCAGTTGTTCCGTTTTTTATTACATTGGCTACCGATATTAGATCCTTGACGTTAAGCAGTACAAGCCTGCTGATAATGGTCGGGGTTGCTCTTGATACTATGCGTCAACTTGAGTCTCAGTTATTAATGAGAAATTATGAAGGATTCATTTAATGAGAATTCTCTTAATGGGAGCACCTGGTTCTGGTAAGGGAACGCAAGCCGGTTTTATAGCTCAAAAAGCTAAGGTTTCAAGTGTATCTTCTGGTGATCTTTTTCGAAAAAATTTGTCAGAGAAATCCGAACTAGGAATATTAGCAAAGACCTTTATGGACCGTGGAGAGTACGTTCCTGATGATGTGACTATTCGAATGGTCTTGGATTGGATCAACGATCCTTCTAATACGTCTGGTTTTGTATTAGATGGTTTCCCGAGGACACTGCCACAAGCTATAGCTTTGGATGAGGAATTAGGTTCAGTAGACAAGGTTATATTTTTTGATGTTCCTAATAATGATTTGATTGAACGTTTGTCTGGAAGATTGATTTGTAGAACTTGTCAAGCTTCTTTTCATAAAATATTTTATCCATCAAAGAACGGCATGATTTGTGATAAATGTCCGGATGAGCTTTATCAGCGAGATGATGATAAAGCTGATGTTGTAACTAATAGACTTAAGGTATACATGCAAGAAACTCAACCTGTGATCCAATATTATGCCAAACAGAATAAATTAATTACTGTTGATGGTTCTAAAAGTGTTGATGAAGTAGAGAGTGAATTGGAGATGGCGCTAAATGATTAATCAACCCTCGGGAATAACTATAAAATCTTCTAGAGAATTGGATTTGATGAGACAGGCAGGAAAAATTCTAGCAGATACTAAAAAACTTGTTAAAGAAGCTATTGGGCCAGGAGTGACTAGTTTAGAATTAGATTCACTAGCTGAAGAGAATATAAGAAAAGAGGGGGCTATTCCTTCTTTTAAGGGGTATCAACCATCTCCCTCAATGTCGCCATTTCCTGCAACTATATGTTTTTCTTTTAATGAAGAAATTGTTCATGGAATTCCAAGTAAACGAAAAATAAAAGATGGAGATATTGTTAGTCTTGATTTTGGCGCTATTGTAGAAGGGTTTCATGGAGATACAGCTTTTACTGTTGGAGTAGGAAAGGTGTCGTCTGTAGCTGAAAATTTAATGGTAGCTACAAAAACAGCATTAGATGAAGGAATCAAGAATGCTATTGTTGGTGCTAGATTATCTGATATATCACACGCAATACAGGTTTCTTCAGAAAAATCAGGTTTTTCTATAGTAAGAGAATATGTAGGACATGGTATTGGAAGTTCACTACATGAAGAACCTCAAGTCCCAAATTACGGACAACCTGGTAAAGGACCTCTGTTGCGACATGGAATGGTTTTTGCTATTGAACCTATGTTGAATGTAGGTACATGGAAAACTAAGATTGCTGCAGATGGTTGGACTATAGTCACAGAAGATGGAGAATTATCTGCACATTTTGAGCATA
The DNA here is from genome assembly GCA_022447825.1 of SAR202 cluster bacterium. Lineage (GTDB taxonomy): Bacteria > Chloroflexota > Dehalococcoidia > Lucifugimonadales > UBA826 > AG-426-M11. The sequence goes on along the minus strand of JAKUTY010000001.1, from coordinate 155,289 downwards.
CGGTAGCTATAACTGAAAATGGGCCCGAAGTGTTAACTTAAATATAGGAAGATATTGAATATCGTTGTATACTGTATCTTCGGCGCGTTTTATGCTGAATAAAAAACAAAATAGGATTTATGACAAAAAAAGAAAAAGAATCAATAGAAGTTGAGGGCACAGTTATTGAAGCGTTGCCTAATGCATCGTTTAGAGTGGAACTGGCAAATGGTCATGAGGTATTGGCCTACATCTCAGGAAAATTGAGAGTCAATTATATTAGAGTTCTTCCTGGTGACAGGGTTTTGGTTGATTTGTCTCCCTATGATTTGACTAGGGGCAGAATCACCTACAGGTTTAGATAGGATTTTGGAGATAAAAATTAATGAAAGTTAGATCTTCGGTAAAAAAAATATGTCCGAAATGTCGCATTATTCGACGTAATCGTCGAGTAATGGTTATATGTGAAAATAAGCGTTGTAAACAAAGGCAGGGATAGTTATGGCAATAGTTTCAGGTGTCAATATACCTGACAATAAAAGAGTTGAAACAGCTTTAACTTATGTTTATGGGATTGGTCCAACACAAGCCTTGGATGTAGTTGAAAAGGCAGGAGTGTTAGATAATCCAAGAGTTAAGGATTTATCAGATGATGCTTTAAATCGAATCCGCGATGTTATTGATAGAGAAAAAATAGTTGAAGGAGATTTGAGACGAGAAGTTAATTCAAATATCCGTCGTTTAATTGATATTGGATGTTATCGAGGCACTAGACACAGAAGGGCTTTACCTTTACGGGGACAAAGAACTAAGACTAATGCCAGAACAAAAAGAGGACGCAGAGTTGCTGTGTCTAGAAAGAGCGCTTAAAGGATACTAAATGGCAAGACAGAGAACGCGAAAAAAAGATAGATTGCAGGTACCTAATGGTAAAGCATTCATTCAATCAACATTCAATAATACTATTATTACTCTGACTGACCCCTCTGGTAACACAGTTTCATGGGGGAGTGCTGGGACTGCGGGCTTTAAAGGTTCAAGGAAATCTACAGCTTTTGCTGCTCAAAGAGCAGGTGAAGATGCTGCTAAAAAAGCAATGGATCAAGGTATGAAGTTTGTTGATGTATTTGTTCGAGGTCCAGGTGCCGGACGAGAAGCTGCTATTAGAGCTATTCAAGGTGCTGGAATTGCAGTTACTAGTATTAAGGATGTCACACCTATTCCTCATAATGGTTGCCGTCCCCCTAAAAGAAGGAGAGTTTAATGGCTAGATACATTGGACCTCTTCAGAAAAAATTACGACATTTAGGCTTAGAATCTTATGGTGTATATTCCACTAGAAAAGATAAAAGAGGCAATCCTGCCTTAGCTAGACGTAGAAGGATTACTAACTATGGATTACAGCTTAGAGAAAAGCAAAAAGCGCGTTTTCTTTATGGTGTTTTAGAAAAACAATTTAGAAATTATTATAAAAAAGCTTTAGATATGGATGGGATCACAGGTGACAATCTTATGATCTTGTTAGAGCGTAGATTGGACAATGTTTTGTACAGATCTGGGATGTTTTTAACTAGAAAACAATCTAGACAAGCTGTGAATCATGGACATTTTTTAGTAAACGGTCGAAAAGTAGACATTCCATCTTATCAAGTCAAAATGGGCGATAAGATTCAGTGGACTGAAAAAGCAACAAAAACTTCTCTTTATCAATTTGCTATAGAAAACAGTAAAACTATAGCATCAGTTCATTGGGTCAGCGTTGATCCAGACGAAATGTCTTCTACTGTTGTTAGTGAACCAACTGCTCAAGATGGTGAATTAGTAGTAGATACTGTTCAAATTGTCGAGTTTTATTCTAAATAACCAAGGAGTTTATTAGATGACTTTGGAATATCCAAATTCCCCAATTTTATCATTCGAAGAAGAAAACGAAGTTGTAATTGTTAACCCTAAACTGTCTGTAGAAGAAGTTTCCGATGAATACGGGAGATTTATAGTAGGTCCACTAGAACCTGGCTATGGAGTGACATTAGGAAATCCGTTAAGAAGAGTTTTGTATAACTCTCTATATGGGACAGCTGTTACTTGGGTGAAAATTGAAGGTGTTTTGCACGAGTACAGTAATATTGAAAATATTCGAGAAGAAGTCTCTCAAATTTTACTTAACATCAAAAATATTAGAATTAGATGTGAAATTGAAAATCCTGGAACAATGACGATTGATTACAAAGGATCAGGACAAATTACTGGTTCTGATATATCTGTTCCATCTGGTATGTCTATTGTGAATCCTGAAATTCATATTGCCACTTCAAATTCTGATGATGTTCATCTTCAAATTGAAATGAATGTAGAAAAAGGAAAAGGATATAAAGTAGCGGATAGCGGTGACGGGTTTCCTATAGGTGTTATTCAAATTGATTCTATTTTTACTCCGGTTAGAAAAGTAAATTATTCTGTTTCACAAACTAGAGTTGGGAACAAAGCAGATTACGAACAACTCCATTTGGAAATATGGACTGATGGATCTGTGTTCCCTGCAGAAGCTGTAATTGAGTCTGCCAATCTATTAGTGAATCAGTTTTTCTTGTTTACAAAAGCTGATGATGTTCAAGAAGGATCTGAAGGAGTTACTATGGATATTCCTGCAGAGCATTACAATTTAACAGTTGAAGAATTGGATTTATCGTCTAGAACTTTGAATTGCTTGAAACGTGCAGGATTGAACAAGGTTGGAGAAGTAATTGAAAAATCAAAAGAAGAACTTTTGAATATCAGAAATTTTGGTGAAAAATCTTATAATGAGCTTTACGATAAATTTAGAGAAATGGATATTCTGCCCGACAGTTCATCCAAATTTATTGGTGGAGCGGAAGAGATTTCAGAAGAATAATTGTAGGGTAAATAGGAAGTAAGATGAAACATCGTTTATCAGGAAGAAAATTAGGTAGACCCACTGCTCACAGAAATTTGATGTTGAGAAATATGGTGACTGATTTTTTGAGACATGAAAAAATGAATACTACTGATAGCAAAGCTAAAGAAGTTAGAAAGATGGCAGAAAAAGTCATTACTTTGGGTAAAAAAGGCTCTCTACACCATCGCAGAAAAGTAGCAGCATTGCTTACTGACCAAGACATGGTTAAGAAAGTTTGTGATGAAATTGGCCCAAGATTTGAAAACAGAAATGGTGGTTATACAAGAATCATCAAACTTGGACCAAGAAAAGGTGATGCTTCAGAAATGGCTATACTAGAATTAGTAGATTAGTGGATGCATTTTTTGAATGCGGTTAGCTCTAATAATAGAATATGAAGGCACTGAATATAGTGGATTTCAATTTCAGGAAAACGCAAGAACTATACAGGGGGAATTAGAAAAATCAATAAATTGTCTGACCGGTGATTTTGTAAGAATTAAAGGGGCTGGTAGAACAGATTCTGGAGTTCACGCAAAGAATCAAGTTGTTGCTTTTGATTCCAGTTTTTCTGATGATTTAACGGTATATTCTCGTGGAATCAATTATTATTTGCCAGATGACATTGCTGTCAAGTTTATTTCTGAGGTGCCTCACAATTTTGATCCTCGAAGAGATGCTCTATCTAGAGTTTATAAATATTCAATATTAAACTCTGATTTCACATCACCGCTCTTGAGAAGAACCATGTATTTTGAGTCTTCTGAGTTAGATATCGGAATCATGAAAGAAGCTTCTAGAATGTTTTTGGGAGTTCATGACTTTAAGAAATTCTGTTCTCCTATTGAAATGGGACTTTCTACTGTAAGAGAGATATTTGATTCTAAAGTACACACCATAGATGACTCTATTTTTTATACTGTTGAAGGTAATGCATTTTTACCTAGACAGGTGCGGAGAATGATTGGTAGTTTATTGAATGTTGGGAAAGGTAAAATGAATTTGGATGAATTATTTGAATTAATCAGTGCAAGGGGAGATAATATATCTCCTTCATTACCAGCAAATGGATTATGTTTAGAAAAAGTGAATTATGAATATTTCCCTAAAAAGTGAATTTGAGGATTAATATGGCTATAAGACAAAAAATGATACAACCTAAAAAATCCGAATTGAATCCGGATTGGCATTTAATTGATGCTGATGGTCAAACTTTAGGAAGAATTTGTTCTAAAATTGCTTTGTTATTACAAGGTAAACATAAAACCACATATGTTAAATACATGAATACTGGTGACTATGTAGTTGTGGTTAACGCTAAGAAAATTCAAACTACAGGAAATAAATTAGAAGATAAGTCTTATTTTAGACATAGTGGATATCATGGCGGATTGAAAGAAACTTCATTAAAAGACATGCTAGACACATATCCTGATAGAGTGATTCGAAATGCTGTAAAGGGAATGTTGCCCAAAAATATCCCTGGTACAAGAATGCTGTCTAGATTAAAAATTTATTCGGATGAAACCCATCCACATCAAGCTCAATTTAATGCTAAAAATAGTTAGGAGAAGTTAATTGGTCAATCAAGGATACACATATGCTGTAGGGAAAAGAAAAACTGCTGTAGCTCAAGTTAGGCTATATCAGGATGAAGGTCCTGTTGTAATTGATGACAAATTAATAGAAGATGCTTTTCCTTATAGTATTTGGCAACAAGTTATTAATGAGCCTTTTACTGTAACTAACACTCAAGGGAAATATCGAGTTGTAGCTAAAGTTAGAGGTGGAGGAGTTAATGGTCGAGCTGGAGCTATTCGACATGGCATAGCTCGTGCATTGTCTGAAATTGATGACGGTAAATTTAGAGACCAATTAAAGAAAGCTGGGTTGCTGACTCGTGATGCAAGGATTAAAGAAAGAAAAAAACCTGGTTTAAAAAGAGCCCGAAAAGCCAAACAATATACAAAGCGATAAATTTAATCATTTTTTTGGAGTCATAGAGTGTCTCCTTCAGGCAAAATTAAAAAATCCCAACCTCCATTACATTTTCCTTTTATGCAGGAAGAAAATAGGCTTTCTATGGCCATGGAGAATTATCTTTTATCGATTTTAAGACTAGAAGAACAGGAAATTAAAGTTACTGTTGTTGGATTGTCAGAACATTTTAAAAATTTACCAAAAGCTGAAGGACTGGGTACATCGCTTCCATCAGTTAGTGCTATGGTTAGAAGATTATCAAGAGAACAATTAGTTGAAACTGGTCCAAATAAAGAAATTCAATTTACAAAATTGGGTCTTCAGTCAGCTCAAAGCATTTTAAGAAGACATAGGTTAGCAGCAAGATTAGCTGTTGATGTTTTGGGGGTTGAGTTGAAATATGCTTACAGAGAAGCACATAGATTAGAACATGCAATTTCTCCGTATTTGGAGCATAGAATTATTGAAATTCTTCAACATCCTACTACTTGCCCCTTTGGCCATCCTATTCCAGGCTCCGCATATAAAAAACCGAAGAAATTAATATCGTTATCAAATGCTAAAACTGATACATCTTATATTGTAAATAGAATTCCTGAGGATGATGAAAATTTGGTCTCATATTTTGTAGAAAATGGTTTTTTACCAGATCAAAAAATTAAATTGAAAAATGTCTCCGACTCTCGTGGAGTAGTTGTAGTATCTTGTTTGGAATCAGAATTAGTTTTCGGATTCCAAGTAGCTGAAATGATTTGGATATCTGATTCTGAGGAAAATCTTTGAAAATTGTTTCTAGGCTTCAAATGCAAGCAATAGAAAGCTTTTCTTTTCAGAATGCAATTACCGATGAAACCCTTATTAATAATTCTGGATTGTTAATTGCTAATTTTATATCTGAAAGATTTACTAGAGATTCTAATAAAATCACTTTTTTATTAGGTTCTGGAACTAATGGATCTGACGGGATTGTAGCTGCATCAAATTTGAAATCTCAGGGTTATGATGTTTCTTTGGTAATTTTACGACCAAGATCTTCAAATGATACAGAATTGATAAAATTCAAGAAATTATACGATGATCAGCAATCTCCAATATACGATTTTTCTGACAATCAAATTCAACAAACTTATGTAGACTTAATTGATAAATCTGATGTGATCGTTGATGCTATTTTTGGTACAGGATTGTCTAGACCAATTAATTTTGAGTTAGGACAATTTATTCAAATTATTAATGAAAATCATTCTACAAATACAATAATATCTGTAGATATTCCTTCGGGGTTAAATCCAAATAATGGCCAATGTGACCCATTTACTATTATTGCTGATTTTACTCTTGCTTTAGGATTTCCTAAATTAGGACATTACAATCCATTGTCAGTTGAATATGTGGGCGAATTAAATGTACTAGATATTGGCTTAAATCAAGAATTTGATGTGAATATTTTAACCACATCAATTTCTGCTCCGTCTTTTAAAGATTTTCCTGTCAGAAAACTAAATTCAAATAAGGGTTCTTTTGGAAAAACTTTGATTATGGGAGGTTCGAAAAATTTTCCTGGTTCTGTTGCTCTTGCTGCTAATGCAGCAATTAGAGTTGGGTCAGGACTTGTTGAAGGAATGATTCCATCAAACATTGTGGGACAATTTGTAAGTTTGACACCTGAGTCGATCATTTTTTCATTACCAGTTGATAAAAGTGGTGAATTAAAAGTTTCTCCATTTGATAATGTAAAAATTGCATCAGAGATAAAAAAATATTCTTCGATTTTACTAGGTTGCGGGCTTGGAGTTTCTGAAAATAAGGTTCAATTTGTACAAAATGTGCTGTTTTCATCTGATGAAAAAGCAAATTTTGTGATAGATGCAGATGCTTTAAATATTTTATCTAAATCCTATAAGTGGTGGGATAGATTTAAACATAAAGCAGTTTTGACTCCCCATTTAAAAGAGATGTCTAGATTGACACGAATGAGTATTGAAGACATTCAAAACGATAGAGTTGAAGTTGTCAGGCACTTTGCAAATTATTGGAACAAGATCATAGTCCTAAAAGGAGCTTTTACACTGATTGGATTTCCAAATGGTGAAATATTGATAAACCCTCAGTCTAATCCTCTATTAAGTACTGCAGGAACTGGGGATGTTTTAGCAGGTATGATCGCAGGATTTATTTCTCAAGGGTTATCATTGGAAAAATCATCAGAATTAGCAGTTTTTCTTCATTCTGAAATAGCCAAAATTGAAAAAGAGTTTAAAGGTACCTCAGGTTTAGTAGCTTCAGATTTATATAATAAAATTCCTGAAGTCATCAATAATTACAGGGGTACTAGTGGTTAATTTACGCGGAAAAGATAAGTCACGATTTGTATCGAATATGTTTAATAGAATCTCTGGGAGATATGATCTATTGAATACTATTATGACTGCGGGAATGCATTATTCATGGAGAAAAAAAGCAACAAAATATCTGAAAAAATCAGAAACAGGAATGTTTTTAGATGTTGCTACAGGAACAGGAGATTTTGCTTTTGAAATTTTAAACCAAAAAATTGCAAATAAAGTAGTTGGTTTAGATTTCTCTGTTGAAATGTTGAATATAGGTCAAATTAAATCTGAAAAAAGAAATTTTGATAAAAAATTTGTTCCAGTAGTTGCAGATGCTCACGAATTACCTTTTGCAGATAACAGTTTTGAATCTATTACTATCGGATTTGGAGTTAGGAATTTTGTAGATTTATCTAAAGCTTTAGAAGAATTATTGCGAGTTTTAGTTCCTGGAGGCAATTTAGTTATATTAGAAATAGTGAAACCAGAAGGGAAGATTATGTCGAGATTATTTCCACTGTATTTTGAAAAAATCACTCCTAGAATTGGTTCGATTTTTGCAGGTGACCGTGAAGCGTATACTTATTTACCTCAATCAGTTTCTAATTTTTTAACTTCTACACAATTAGCTGTTTTGATGACGAAAAAAGGTTTTAAGAAACCGGTAGTGAAGAAATTGGCTTTTGGTACGGTAGCTATTGTTGTGGGTCAAAAAAACGAGTAATTTCATGGCGCGCAAATTCAAAACATCAGATTTTAATTATGACTTACCTCAATCATCTATAGCTCAATTTCCTGCTGAACCTAGAGATCATTGTAAATTGATGGTTTTGGATAAAAAATCTGGCAATTTAAATCATGTTAAATTTTTTGAAATATTAAAATTTCTTCAAGAAGGTGATTTATTGGTGTTTAATGACACTAAAGTGTTTCCAGCGAGACTTTACGGAACTGATAAAAAATCATTAAAACCGATTGAAATTTTATTGCTTAGCAAAATCGAAGACGGTTTATGGACTTCTTTAGTGAAGCCCGGTAAAAGAATGAGGTTAGGTTCAAAATTTGTTATAGGCAATCAACAGAATCAGATTCATGGAGTTGTTGAGCAAGTGAATGATTCAGGTTCTAGAATTATTCGGATAGATGACGATAGTTTGATTTATAAGTTGGGAGAATTGCCGTTACCTCCTTATATAAAAAAATCAGTGGGTACGTCAGATAATTATCAAACTGTTTATGCAAAACATGAAGGTAGTGTTGCAGCGCCAACAGCTGGATTGCATTTTACTCAAAGTCTTTTAGAGCAAATCAAACTTAAAAAAATTGAGACTCTGTTTGTGACATTACATGTTGGATGGGATAGTTTTAGGCCAGTTAAGGATGAAAATTTAGAAAATCATCAAATGCACTCGGAGTATTGGGAATTAACCGATGAGGCAGCTATAAAAATTAAAAATGCTAAAAATGAGGGTAGAAGAGTCATTTCTGTTGGTACAACAGCTTTACGTTTATTAGAAAATGTAGCTGATATTTCAGGAGGTTATGAAAATATTAAAGGTGGAACAGGTTGGGCTGACATATTTATTACTCCAGGTTATGAGTTTCAAATAGCAGATGGACTGATTACCAATTTCCATCTTCCAAAATCTACGTTATTAATGTTAACTTCAGCATTATCATCTACAGACATTATTCTTGATGCCTATAAAGTGGCTGTTAAAAATAATTATAAATTTTACAGTTTTGGTGATGCGATGCTGATTATTTAGAGTGGTATCAATAAAAATCTTGGTGTATTTTTAGTATTAGAAAATTTTTAAGTAGGTGCTTTTTTATGCCAAATCCTAAAATTTTAGTAGTTGAAGATGAAGAAAATATAAGGGAGGCAGTGGTTTATAGTCTTTCTCAGGAAGGTTTTGATGTTTATTCAGCTAATGACGGTGAAGAAGGACTCAATAAAGCAAAATCTTTAAATCCTGATCTAGTTTTATTAGATGTGATGTTACCTAAGTTAGATGGATTTGAAGTCTGTCGAATGATTAGGAAAGATCTTGATCTACCTGTATTTATGTTGTCTGCTAAAGGTGAAGAGATTGATAGAGTTGTTGGGCTTGAATTAGGAGCTGATGATTACATTACTAAACCTTTTAGTATGAGGGAATTGGTTGTAAGAATTCGAAATATGCTTAAAAGATCTTCAAAATTATCATCATCTACCCTTTCTAATGATGAATTAATTATTATTGGGAATTTAAGTATTGATACGAAAAGTCATATAGTAAAAATAGATAATCAAGAGATTAATCTAAAGCCTAGAGAATTTGAATTACTATATCTTTTAGCTTCAAATCAGGGAAAAGCTTTATCTAGACATCAAATTTTAGAAAAGCTTTGGGGTCATCAGTATATTGGAGATATCAGAACAGTTGACGTTCATGTTCGTTGGATTAGGGAAAAAATTGAGGACGATCCTAGTTCCCCGTCCAGGTTGGTAACAATTAGAGGAATTGGATATAGATTCGATGGGTGAAAATAGTGAGGAATTTTGATTTAGTTAAATTAGTTTTGACTATTTTGCCTAGCTTTTTAATTTTGTCTGCATTTGCAGCAAGTTTTTTATTAGTGTTTTTTGTTGACTCTCAATTATTCCAAGTTTTTTTCTCTTTTTTGGTAATCATATTATTTTTTGTAATTGCTGGAATAAGCATAAAAGTTATTAATGATCAAAAATATATTTTAGATCTGTTGACAGATGGTATGGAACATCTCAAATCAGAGTCATATGATTTCACGTTACCAGCAACTAAAAAAGGAAAACAAAATGAATTAATTTCCATTTTTAATGAAATGGCACAAAAAATGGAAATTAATCTTAGTCAAATGAATTTGGATGCAGAAACATTATCAGTAGTTTTGGACAATATGGATGATTCTGTGATGGTAGTGAATAGTTCAAATGAGATCGATTTGATGAATAATGCAGCTCTTTCCCTTTTTAATTTTACAGGTCAAAGTTTTAAAAGAAGACGATTGTCTGATGTGGTTAGATATCATCAAATTCTCCAATTAGTAAATTCATCTAGGGAATCTAACGAAACTTTAAATCTAGAAATAGAATTATTTGATTTAAGTAAAACTTTTTTTGTTTCTTCTACCCCATTAAATTTTCAGAATGAAAAAGCTATACTTTTGAATTTTCACGATCTCTCAGACCTTTACCAGTTGGATAATACTAGAAGAGAATTTGTGAGTAATGTTTCTCATGAATTAAGAAGTCCGATTACTTCAATTTCTGTAATGCTTGAAACATTGGAATCAGGAGCAATTAACGATGAAATTGTACGAGATAAATATTTAGAAAGAATTTCGGGAGAAGTCACTCGAATGACTCTGCTCATTAATGATTTATTAGAGCTGTCTAGAATAGAGAGCGGTGTAGATCAAATTGAAATGGATCATTTAAATCTAGTTTCAATCATCGAAGAGTCTATTAATATGGCTAAGAATAGGTTTTATGGTGATCATCCTGAAATAAGAAACCTTGCAGATTCTGAGATTGTTGTTAATGGCACTAAAGATTACATTATCCAAATATTTGTTAATTTGATAGAAAATGCAATCAAATATACTGATCAACATGGAGTAATTAGTATTTCGGCTGCAATTGATGGTCAATTTGTGAAAATTGATATTAGTGATTCTGGACAAGGAATTGATGCAGAACATATTCCCCATTTGTTTGAAAGGTTTTACAAGGCGGATAAATCTAGATCTGATTCTGGTACAGGTCTTGGGTTAGCTATAGTCAAACATTTAACTCAAACTCAGGGTGGGTCAGTATCTGTAACAAGTCAAATTGGTGAGGGTAGTGTTTTCTCATTTACACTCCAATTGGCTCAATAATATTTCTCTAATTATTTGTTAATTTATCGTTAACTTTTGCTTTAGTGTACTGAGTTTATTCTTATTGTATTGAATATATGCTAATCCAAAGGGAGCCCAATAAACTAATGATTTTATATAGTAAAAGTTTAAAATTGTGTTTTTTGATTTCACTATTTGCTTTATTCACTGCATTTGTAATTGCATGTTCTACAGAAGAACCTGATGCTACTGTTACATCCCAACAAGATGACTCAAAAATGGAAGGGACTGTAGAAATTGATGGTTCATCAACTGTTTACCCGATTTCTGAAGCTGTAGCCGAAGAATTCAATAAGCTATATCCAAAAGTTAGAGTTAATGTTGGTGTTTCTGGAACTGGTGGAGGATTTAAAAGATTTATTGTGGGTGAAACAGACATTTCAAATGCTTCAAGACATATGAAAAATCCTAAAGAGTCTGGTATTGCTGACGAAAATGGCATTACATATGACGAATTGAGACTCGGAACTGATGGCTTATCAGTAATGGTTAATCTTAATATGGATTGGATCGATTGTTTAACAGTCGGAGAACTTAAGCAAATTTGGGAACCAGGATCTACTGTAACTAACTGGAATCAAGTAAGATCTGATTTTCCTGATCAAAAGATGAATCTTTTTGGACCTGATACTGACTCCGGAACATTTGACTACTTTACTGAAGAAATTAATGGTGAAGCTCAAGCTTCAAGAGCAGATTACACCGCTAGTGCAGACGATAACGTACTAATATCAGGAATTTCAGGTTCTAATGGTTCGCTAGGTTATTTTGGTTATGCTTACTATGTTGAGAGCTCTGAAAAGTTGAAATTACTTGGTGTTGATAATGGTGACGGATGCGTAAAACCTAGCAAAGAAACTATTCCTTCAGGTGAATACACTCCATTATCAAGACCCTTGTTCATTTATGTTAATAAGTCCGCATATAAAACTAGGCCAGAAGTAAAAACTTTTGTTGATTACTATATGCAGGTAGGTCCAGATTTAACTAACGAAGTTGGATATGTATCTTCTGGTGAAGCTGTTTATGAAAATAACAAGTCACTTTTGATGAAATAGGTTAATTTATTTACTAGTGAAAGGGGAGAAACCCTTTCACTAGTAAAAGGTTCTATGCATACATTGAGGGTTGCGGTATCGATGATCCCAAGGGATTATCGATAGAATTAACTAGAAATATCCGGGATCAAATTCACACAAAAGTCGATCAACTAATTAATGATATTTTAGATTAATACATTAATCTGTTATTAATATATTTCTATTGAAAATCATCAAAATTCATGTTGTAGTGATTTCTAATTTATCTACTGAGAGAAAACATGATTGAAGATCAATCTTCATTTACTAAAAGATCTAGAGGCTCAAGTTTAGAGGGCTCAATAGTAAAATATATTTTCTTAGCTTGCGCTAGCCTATCTATTCTTACTACGCTGGCTATTTTGTTAACACTTAGTTACCAGGCATATGAGTTTTTTAAAGAAATTTCTATAATTGAATTTCTTACTGGAACTAGATGGACACCTATTTTAAAACCTAGGTCGTATGGTGTACTTCCTTTAGTTTCAGGTACTTTGTTGGTTACAGTTATTGCTGCTATGGTTGCTATCCCTATAGGATTGTCGACAGCAATTTTTCTTTCTGAATACGCTCCGGATTGGCTTAGAAGAATAATTAAGCCTATTTTGGAAGTGTTGGCGGGAATTCCTACAGTTGTTTATGGTTATTTTGCTCTTACTTTTGTGACCCCACTTCTACAAGTATTTTTGCCCGATTTAATAATTTTCAATGCTCTTAGTGCTGGGATAGTTATGGGAGTTATGATCATTCCTATGGTTTCCTCACTAAGTGAGGATGCGATGATATCTGTTCCCAGAAGTTTGCGAGAGGGGGCATATGCACTTGGGGCAACAAGATATGAAGTAAGTTTACGTATAGTGGTTCCAGCTGCACTATCTGGAATTATTGCAGCGTTTATCATTGCTATATCCAGAGCCATTGGTGAAACCATGCTAGTGACAATTGCAGCTGGTGCAACACCTAAAATGACTTTTGATCCTACAGAAAGCATTCAGACTATGACAGCTTATATTGTTCAATTGGCATTAGGTGAAGCTCCTGTAGGATCACTTGAATACAACACTATATTTGCTGTTGCTTTAGTCTTGTTTGCTTTGACATTATTGATGAATCTTTTGGGATTTTGGATTGTTACGCGATTTAGAGAGGAATATTAAAAATGTCCAGTAATTCACATAATTCTATCAATCCCAATAGGCGTTCAAGAGTCATAATTGGAAATATTGTTTATGTACTTTTTTTGTTATCTGGAGTAGTTGGAATAGTGGGATTGATTGTGTTGATTATTGATGTTTTGACAGGTGGCTTGCCTTGGATGAGTTGGCATTTCATATTTGATTATCCTTCAAGAAAACCAGCAGAAGCTGGTTTGTTTTCTGCTTTAATGGGTACAGTTTGGTTAATGTTTATGACTGCGTTAATTACTGTTCCAATAGGAGTTTGTGCGGCAATTTATCTTGAAGAGTATGCGCCTAGAAATTTGCTTACTCGAATTATTGAGATTAACGTTGCCAATTTGGCTGGAGTTCCTTCTATCGTATATGGGTTATTGGGGTTGTCTTTGTTTGTTTATTATATTGGGACATCTGACCAATTTTTAGGTAGAAGTGTTTTGGCGGGTGCCATGACATTGTCTCTATTAGTACTTCCGATAGTAATACTGGCTTCTAGAGAAGCAATTAGAGCAGTTCCCAACTCTTACAGAGAAGGTGCTTATGCTATGGGGGCAGATCAATGGCAAGTCATAAAAGGTGTTGTTTTGCCTTCAGCAATTCCAGGTATTTTGACTGGAACTATATTGGCTATGTCTAGAGCAATTGGTGAAGCTGCTCCAGTAATTGCGATTAGTGCTTTGGTTTATCTGACTTTTATTCCAAGTCATCCTATGGATAGATTTACAGTCTTACCTATTCAAATTTATAACTGGGTATCACGACCACAAGATGAATTCCGAGGTTTGGCAGCTGCGGGAATAATAGTTATGTTAGTTCTACTTTTGAGTATGAATGCTATAGCAGTTTTCTTGAGAAATAAGTATCAAAAAAGATCAGAGGAGTAATTTAATGACTTCAGAAATAGGTCAACAAGTTATTTTAAGTGCACGAAAACTAAATGTTTATTACGGTGAATTTAATGCCGTTAAAGATGTTGATATAGATATTAACCAGAATTCTATTACTGCATTAATTGGTCCTTCTGGATGTGGTAAAAGTACATTTTTGAGATGTCTCAATAGAATGAATGATTTGATAGTCGGCGCTTCTGTTCAAGGTAAAGTAATGTTTGAAGGCGTAGATTTGTACGGTGGTGAAATTGATGCTACTGAAATCAGATCAAGGATTGGAATGGTTTTTCAAAAACCAAATCCATTCCCAAAATCTATATACCAGAATATAGCCTGGGGTTTGAAAGTGAATGGTTTTAAAGGAAATTATGATGAGGCGGTTGAAAGAGCTTTAAACCAAGCCGCACTTTGGGATGAAGTTAAAGACAGGTTAAATAACAGTGCTTTTACTCTTTCAGGAGGCCAGCAACAACGTTTATGCATTGCAAGAGCTTTAGCTGTTGAGCCTGCAGTATTGTTGATGGATGAGCCTGCTTCTGCTTTAGATCCTATAGCAACCTTAGCTATTGAAGAATTAATTAAACAGCTCAAAGATCACGTTACTATTGTTATTGTTACCCATAATATGCAACAAGCAGCTCGTGTTTCTGATGAGACTGCTTTTTTTATGGTTGGAGAGAACAGGTCAGGCTACCTTGTAGAACATGATGATACTCAGAAAATATTTAGTAATCCATCTAATACAAGAACAGAAGAATATATTACTGGAAGATTTAGCTAATTTATTTATGGTAAAGTTCAACATCAATTTTTATTGAAGGTTTGAGAAAGAACAAACGGAGGTATAAAAATGTTAAGAGCAGATTTTGAAAACAATTTGAATTTGATTCAAGATGAAATTTTAGAACTTTCAAGTATGGTTGAACATTCAATACTTAAATCAATCCAAGCCCTAAAAAATAGAGATGTAACTTCCTCACAACAAGTTATTGATGATGATGATTTGATAGATACTAAACAAGCTGAAATAGAAGAAAAATGTATACAGTTAATTGCTTTAGAGTCCCCTGTTGCAGGAGATTTAAGAATAATTGTGTCAGTGATGATGATTGCTATTGAATTGGAACGAATTGGTGATTATGCTGAAGGAATTGGCAAAATCAGTGTTTTAATGGGAGACATGCCACCATTAAAACCTCTAATTGATATTCCTAGAATGGCAGAAAATGCTACAAAAATGCTACGTTTAAGTATAGATAGTTTTGTGAAAAGAGATCCACATACTGCTCTTGATGTATGTGATTTGGATGATGAGGTTGATAACACTTACAATCAAGTTTACCGTGAACTGCTAACTTACATGATGGCTGACCCAGCTACTATTCAGAGAGCAACGTATCTTTTGTGGGTAGCTCACGATTTAGAAAGGTCTGCTGATCGTGCTACAAATATTGCA
The DNA here is from genome assembly GCA_022447825.1 of SAR202 cluster bacterium. GTDB lineage: Bacteria > Chloroflexota > Dehalococcoidia > Lucifugimonadales > UBA826 > AG-426-M11. Next base: position 139,559 of record JAKUTY010000001.1, on the reverse strand, counting down.
GAAAGAGTTTTATTTTTAGTAACAGGATCGTCCAGTAGAGATGATTTTAGAGCTAGTCTTAATTCTTAAAATTTTCTTGTTGTAGTCCAAGAACTTTTGCAAAATTTTTAGAGAACAATTCCCCAACTTTATCTATAGAGTGGATTTGGTTGATCTCGTTTTGTATAGAAGTTTGCACATTATCTTTTATTCCACAAGAAATGATATGTTGGAAATGTTCTAAATTGTTATTTATATTTAAAGCAATGCCATGAGAAGTAATCCCTTGTTTAATTCTTACTCCAATAGATGCAATTTTTTTTGTATTTACCCATACTCCAATTGGCATTTCTTTAGATTCTGCTTTTATACCTACATCGCTCAAAGTTTCAATTATAGAAAGCTGTAATTTGGATACATAATCCTTAGGTTTGATGTTGATTTTCCTTAAATCTATTATGGGATAAGCAACTAATTGGCCCGGGCTATGAAATGTTGTTTGACCACCCCTATCAGAATTGTGAATTGAAATTTTTAATTCAGAAATTTTTTCTAAATCGGTTAATATTTCCGAAATTTCACTCCGGATTCCCATAGAAATCGTATCGGGATGTTCTAGTAGCATTAAATGAAATTCACCTTTTTGTTTAGCTGAATTCACTAGAGAGTTTTGAATAGCCATTGCTGGTTGATATGCTAATTGACCGTAGAACTTGGACATAATTTTGAGCATGAATTATTTTTTCTCTACAAATCTGTACCCAACATTCCAAATTGTTTCGATATATTCCGTTTCTGGCAAAATTTCTATTTTGCTTCGTAATCTTCTAATGTGAACATCTACAGTCCTAGTTCCTCCAAAATAATCGTATCCCCAAATTTGATTTAACAAGGATGCCCTGTCGAAAACTCTTCCGGGATTAGATGATAGCAATAATAGTAATTCATATTCTTTGAACCTTAAATTAACTCTGTTGCCTTTGATTTTAACTTCATAATTAGAGGGATTTATAAATAAATCTCCAAACTTGATAGTTTTTTCATCTGACTTAAAACTCTCATTTTTTGTGAGTCTTTGACAACGAGTAATTAATTCAGAAAATTTTATTGGAGTGGTAATAAAGTCAGAAATTTCAGAATCTTTTAACATTAATAACGATTCAGGAGAAATAATTGCTAAAGAAGGAATTTCGCGATTATTGGAGTCAACAATCATTTTTTGAAATGAATCATATGAAATTGAAGACGAGTCAATAATAATGACATCAACCTCTGTTGAATTATTATCTGCTAAATATTGAGTAGCATCATCGTTTGTTTGAATTATCAAACTATTTATATTTTCTTGAGATAGTATCGCAGTTACCTTGTTAGCGGTGCTATCGTCTAAACTATATTGTAATGAGGTCATATTATGATCTGCTAAAAAAAATTTGATACAAGTATAGCAAACTAACACTGATTTAAATGTCTCCTTTACCCGTAAAGATCAACTACTGTAAAATAAAAGACTCATACAAAAAAATCTCATGGAGAAAATATGAAATTAGGCTCTTTCAAGGGAATCTTTGTTTACATGTTAATAGCTGCAGCTATGTTAGCTGTGTTTGTTACTGTATTTAGTCCTTCATTTTCAGCGTCGTCTGAAATTCCTGTAAGTCAAATGATTTCTTTGGCAAATGCCGGGAAATTAAAATCAATTGATGTTAGTGGAGATAATTTATCTGCTGAAGGGTTTGATGGCCAAAACTACACCTCTAGAAAAGAACCTGGGTCTAGTATTGTTGAACAATTAAATGACCAAAGTTCTGTTGATATATCAGTCAAAGGAAGTAGTGGATTAGGAAGTGTTATAGGTATTTTCTTCAACCTGTTACCTATACTGTTTTTTGGTGGATTGCTTATATTTATGATGAGACAAGCTCAAGGAAGCACAAGTCAAACCTTTAGTTTCGGAAAATCTAAAGCAAAAAAATATGAGACAGACAATCCAGAAGTCAGTTTTAACGATGTTGCAGGAGTTGATGAAGCTAAGGAAGAGTTAAAGGAAGTAGTCGAATTTCTGAAATCTCCCCAAAAATTCCTTGAATTAGGCGCGAAAATCCCTCGTGGAGTTCTATTGATGGGGCCACCGGGGGTAGGTAAAACATTGATGGCTAGAGCTGTTGCTGGAGAAGCTGGTGTTCCTTTCTTTTCTATTAGTGGATCAGAGTTTGTAGAAATGTTTGTAGGTGTGGGTGCTTCTAGGGTTAGAGATTTATTTGAACAGGCTCAGAAAAATTCTCCTTGTATTGTATTTATTGATGAAATTGATGCTGTCGGTAGGCAGAGAGGTGCTGGATTGGGAGGTGGTCATGATGAACGTGAGCAGACATTAAATCAAATTCTTGTAGAAATGGACGGGTTTGATACAGGCTCAAATGTCATAGTCCTTGCTTCCACTAACCGCCCAGACATTTTAGATCCTGCTCTATTGAGGCCAGGAAGATTTGATAGAAGAGTTACTTTAGATAATCCTGATGTTAAGGGTAGAGAGCAGATTTTGAGTGTACATGCTAAAGGAAAACCTATTGATGAAAAAATTGATATGGAAGCAGTAGCTAAACAAACTTCTGGTTTCAGTGGTGCTGATTTGATGAATTTGCTTAATGAAGCAGCTATATTATCTGCCAGAAGAAACAGGAAAACGATTTTATACGAAGAAATAGCAGAATCTATTGATAGAGTGATTGCTGGCCCTGAAAAAAAGAATAAGAATATATCTGAAAAAGAAAAGCAAATGGTTGCATACCATGAAGCTGGGCATGCATTAGTGGCCCATCTTTTACCTTATGCTGATCCGCCATTTAAAGTGACAATTGTTGCAAGAGGTCAAACAGGTGGACATACAAGATTTTTACCTGAAGAAGAGACAAGTTTAGTTACACAAAATCAACTTGAAGCTAGATTGGCCGCTGCATTAGGCGGCAGAGTAGCAGAAGAAATCATGTTTTATGAAGTGACTACTGGTGCTGGAAATGATTTAGAACAAGCAACAAATATTGCTAGGGCTATGATTACTAGACTTGGTATGAGTAAAAAACTTGGTCCTAGAACTTTTGGTAAAAGAGAGGAATTAGTTTTCTTGGGCAGAGAAATTTCTGAACAAAGAGATTACAGTGACACTATTGCTGAAACTATTGATGATGAAGTTCATGGTTTGGTTCAGAATGCATATGAAGTTGCGAAAAGTTTATTGAATGATAATTTAGGTAAGTTATCTGCATTGGCAAAACATTTGGTAGAACACGAATCAGTAGAGGGAGATGAACTAAAGAATTTGTTGAATTCTGCCCCTGCTTCTATCCCTAGCTAGTTTATAATCTGTCTAGGGTTTCTTTCAAAGCTATGATTGATGCTTCTATATCTTCTTGGTTAATCCAGCCCATATGCCCTATTCGAATAATTTTACCAGCCAGTTTTTGTTGCCCTCCACCAAGAACAATATTGTAATTTTTTTCTACTTCTTTAACTACTATTTTGCCGTCAACATTTTCAGGTAGCTTGATAGCTGTCACTGTGTCTGATGCATATGCTTCTATAGGCAAAATATCTAGTCCTATATTTTTTGCAAGGTCACGAGTAAATTGTGCAATTCTAGAATGTCTATCAAATATAGTCTCCATTCCTTCACTCACCATCTTATGTAAAGAATCGTGAAGTGTGTACATGGTAGTAAGAGAAGGAGTAAATGGAGGTTGCCCAATTTCCAAGTATTCTCTGTATTGATTCATATCATAATAGTATTTAGGACATTTTGATTTGTCGTAGGCTTTCCAAGCTTTGTCAGAGAATGAAACCATGGATATCCCTGGAGGTGCGATCCAAGATTTTTGTGAAGCAGTTGCCACTACATCTATTCCCCAGGCATCTGTAGAAATTATTGATCCTGCAGCTGAGGAAACTGCATCTACTAATATTAACGCTTCAGAATTGTTTTTTATGATTTCACAAATTTCTTTGAGAGGATTTCTTACTCCTGTAGAACTTTCATTATGGGTAATTAAAACAGCTTTAATATCAGGATTTTCACTTAATATAGGTTTTATTTTTTCTGGGTCAGCATAATCCCCATATTCAAAAGAAATTTTGATAGTTTCGCATCCATAAGCATCAGAGATTTCTGCAAATCTTTCACCAAACCATCCTATAGAGATCGATAAAACTTTGTCTCCAGGTGAAGTAGTGTTTACTATTGCCGATTCCATACCACCTGTACCAGATGCAGTGATGAAATATACATCCGATTTTGTCATTAAAACAGTTTTAAGATTATTAGTCATTTGATCTAACATGTCGGCGTATTCTTGGCCTCTATGATTGATCATTTGACTTGACATCAAATCTAAAGTCTCTTGTGGTAATGGAACAGGTCCTGGAATTCTTAAGTTAGTATCTTTCATTTATCACCATAGTTTCTCATTAAAAATAACTTTGGATATTAAATTTTATCATTCCTGTACATAATGATAAAGAAAGTAATTCTTTATATAAATCGGAGATACTTCCTTCTTCCGGCCTTTAAAATTCCTGACTGAAGTTCTTGTTCTTTTAAATTGCTAGAGATAGTGGAATTTTCTAACTTAATTGCACCTTGAGAGATTAATCTCTTTGCTTCTCCTGATGATTGGCAAATACCGGCTTCAACCAAAATATTGCTTAAGTTATTTTGAGAATTAGGATTTAAATTATATTCAGGAATATCTGTAGGGATTTCTCCTTCTTGTACAGTTTTTTCAAAATATGATTGAGCTTCCACTGCCTCATTGTGTGAGTGGAAATTTGAAACTATTTCAAATGCCACATTTTTTTTGGTATTTATGGGGTTAGTTGAATTGTTCTCTAAATCTTTTTCAATTTCTTTAATTTGATTTGTTGGAATATCAGTCAACCAATAATAATAAGATGTTATTAGAGAGTCAGGAATTGACATTATTTTGCCGAAAATGTCATTTGGAGTTTCGTTAATTCCAACATAGTTACCTAGGCTTTTACTCATTTTTTGGATTCCGTCGGTGCCTGGTAATAGTGGCATTATAAAGCAATGTTGAGGATTTTTATTGTGGATTTGTTGTAGTTCTCTTCCTAAAAGTAAGTTGAATCTTTGGTCAGTACCTCCAAATTCAACTTGTGAGTCAATCGCTAAGGAATCGTATGCTTGGAGTAATGGGTATAACAACTCTGTAACAGAGATGGGTTGATTACTTTTAAATCTTTTAGAAAAGTCGTCTCGAGCTAAAATTTGAGCAACTGTGAAATTACTAGTTAATTCAATAACGTTTGTTAAATTAAAATCTCCGAACCATTCACTTTGCCATCTTATTTCTGTTCTATCTTTATCAACGATTTTAAAGAATTGGTTTAGGTATGTTTGAGCATTTGAATTAACTTCTTCAGAAGTTAACATTTTTCTAGTCTGAGATCTTCCGCTGGGGTCTCCTATTTGAGCTGTCCAATCTCCAACAATTAAAACAACTTTGTGCCCAAGTTCTTGAAGTTGTCGAAGTTTTCTTAATCCAACTGCATGCCCTAAATGAATATCTGGTGCACTAGGATCAAATCCCATTTTAAGTCTTAGTGGTGAATTTTGATTGAAACTTTTTAAGAATTCATCTTTTACAATAATTTCTTCAACACCTCGTTGTAGTATGTCATTAGTTTCGTATAGTGGCATGATTTTTCCTAATTATTTATTTTTAAAATTTGTTGGATTTTTTTAACATCGTTTTCCATTTGGATGATTAAATCTTCTGTAGAATTAAAGGTCTCTTCGTCTCTAATCTTAGAGATAAACTCTACTGTAATGTTCTCCCCATAGATATTACGATTAAAATCTAAAATAAATGTTTCTATAGATTTTTTTTCATTGTTAAATGTCGGGTTTGTACCAATACTTGTAGCTCCATGGAATAAATAGTTATTTAGTTTGACTTGCGTAGCGTAAATTCCGTTTTTAGGAATTATTTGATTCCCATCAAACGACAGGTTTGCAGTTGGGAACCCTAAATCTTTGCCTCTTTGAAATCCTTTTATAACCTCTCCTGATAATGAGAATTTTCTTCCTAAAATAGAATTTGCTAACTCGATATCTCCTGATAATAATGAACTTCTTACTGAAGAGCTTCTTACGGGGATTTTGGTTTTTTCAAATAAAGATGGGGTATTTACAAAAAAACCCATATCTTTGCCAAGTATGCTTAATTTAGAAACATCTGCTTCACGGTTTGCTCCCATATGGAAATCAGGGCCTACAGAAAGTCCTTTCATGTTCAAGTGTTTTTGCAGTAATTCTATGAAAGATTTTGCACTTAATTGTGATAATTCTTTATCGAAGGAAATAGGAACAACAAAGTCTACCCCAGTTGATTCTATTAATTTGATTTTATCTTGGGTAGTGGTTACGAGTTGTGCATGAAAATCTGGGTTTAAAATTGTACCGGGATGATTTTTAAATGTTAAAACTGCTGATAATAGATTGTTATCTTTTGATGTTTTGATCAGATTACTAAATAAATGTTGGTGCCCTAGATGGACACCATCGAATACACCAATAGCTAATAAAGATGGTTTTTTGATTCTGTGATTTTTGAGATCAGTTAGGTGTCCCATAACTATTATGCCTGTTTTGTGCCTATAAATGCGAATATTTAATTAGTTTAATCATCTATTATCTTTAATTCAATTTATATTATTACCAATCAATTTTTTGTGCTTGACACCCAAAAAGTCGAATGTGATAATTTTCACTCGTTGAGAGAGGTAATTGTAGTAGAATTAAGTATATCTTTCTAACAAATTATCTAAAGGTTAAGGTACAGATTGGAAATCGATCCTCTATACATTACCCGAGAGTATTGGGTTCAATTAAATATTGTTGTAGACAACTTTTGTTTTTTCGTGTTGTTTATGGTGCTTTTTGCCCTCAATATGGTTTTAACTCATAATGTAATTCCGTCGCACGTGAAGGCTCATGAATTACCCCCTGTATTTACTAAATTAAGAATACCTATATATGGATTTGGGTTTGTTCTCTTAGGGGCCGCTGCCTACTTTTTTATACGTTCATTAACTGTTGCTATTGATGTGTTAAATATTATCTACCCTGATTGGTGGATTTAAGGAAAAATAATTGTTACCTGGTGATTTTGAATTTAAAAGATTAAAACCTTCGAAAAAGCAAATGATTTTGCTAAGTATTGCAGGCTTCTTTGGTCTGATAATTTTTAGTGGTGTTGTTATTGCTTTAACTTTTGTTTTAACTGCATGGATGAATGGACAACCTGTTATTTTTGCGAATGAGGGTCCTGAACAACCTATTGTTTTCCCTCATAAGAAACACGTTGAAGAATTGGGAATGGATTGTACATTTTGTCACCGCGGTGTAGACAAAGAAGCTGCGGCTCATGTTCCTACAACTGGATTGTGTATGACATGTCATAGCGCGGTTGGGGATGGTTTAGACGGTATTACAAAAATGCGTTCTTTATATGAAGACGATAGGTCTATCCATTGGATTAGAGTTCATAGAGTGCCAGATCATGTTCATTTCGTTCATGAGGCTCACATTAGATATTTCAGTGAGAAAGAAGGTATAGAGGCTAGTGCAGTTTGTTCAAAGTGCCATGGTGATGTCGCTAATATGGAAGAAGTTCACGGTACCGAGGATGGAAGAGTAAAACAAGTTGAGCCATTAAAAATGGGACATTGTGTAGATTGTCATAAACAACACAACGCCCCTACTGACTGTGCTACATGTCATTATTAAACAAGGATTAAAATGCCACTTACACGACGACAATTTTTAACACTTATGGGAGGTTCAGCTGGAGCTGCTGTTCTGTTTCAGGCTTGTGGTATTCCTGAAAGAGAGCTTTTGATAGATTCTTCTGTCGAAATGCCTGAGGATTTGGTAACCGGATTAGATAATTGGTATGCAACTACTTTTAAGGATGGTGTTAGCTCGCAGGGAATAGTTGTTAGGGTAATGGAAGGTAGAGCTAAGAAAGTTGAAGGTAATACTGACCATCCACTTAATAGGGGTGCTCACAGTGCTCAAGCTGAAGCGATGCTTCAGGCCTTGTATCATCCAGATAGAATCAGTTCTCCTTTGGTAAGAACTGGTGCTAGAGGTTCTGGGGAGTTTAGAGAGATCAGTTGGGAAGATGCTATAGCGAGACTGGTCCAAAGTTTTGAGAACTTATCCGATTCTAGCAAAGCATTAATTGTTACGGATATGATTAATGGTAATGAAAAATTAATCCTTGATAAATTTGTTTCTGCAAATCAAATCAGGCAAATGACTTTTGAGCCTGTAGAGCATACTAATTTATTAAATGCAATGAATCATGTTTTTGCCCAAAAAAGCATCCCGGATTTTGATGTTGATAATGCAAGTTTAATCTTGTCTTTTGGATGTGATTTTTTGGATACATGGGTGTCGCCTACAAGATATTCGCGCGGCTACGGACAATTTAGGCAAGGAAACGATCACAGAGGTAAGCTGATTCATATTGAATCTAGATTTTCCACAACTGCGGCAAATGCAGATGAATGGATTTATGTTAACCCTGGAACTGAGGGGATGGTGGCAATGTCTATTATGCATGAAATGACATTACACGGGGAGATTGATACTTCAAAGTTTTCTGCGGGAGATATTTCTAAATTAGATAAATACACCCCTGAATTTGTGTCGTCTGTTTCAGGTGTTTCAGTAGATGATATTAAGCATATTGCGGAAGAATTTTCTCATTCAGATCATCCTATAGCACTTGGTGGTGATTCTGCTTCCGCTAACACGAATGGATTGCAGAACTTAATTGCCATATATTCCTTAAATTTAGCTGTAAATAATGTTGGTAAATCAGGTGGGATTATATTTAATCCTGACCCCCCAATTACTGGTTTATCCTCTTCTAAACCAAATTCTTCTCAAGAGTTTATGGAAATTGTTGATGAGATTAAGTCTGGTGATATAGAGCTTTTGCTCTTGAAGGACGCTGATTTATATTATGGATTGCCTGATTCAGCTGGATTTAAAAATGATTTTGCTAATGTTCCTATGATAGTCAGTTTTGGGAATATGATGGACGATTCTACTTCTATTGCGGACTTGGTTTTGCCTCAAAATTCACTTTTAGAAGATTGGGGTACTGACGTTCCGTTAGCAGGCCCAGGATATCAAACTGTAGGTTTTCAACAACCAGTTGTTAGGCCATTTTTTGAATCAAGAGGACAAAATCTTGGAACTAAAGGGTTTGCGGAAGTTCTGATGACGACATCTCAAGTGATGGGTGTTGACCTGCAATTAGGTGGCGAAACTTATGTCGATGTATTAAAGAATACTGCTAAAGAGTTGTATGACTTAAATCGTGGCGATATTAATGGATCCAAATACTCTTCATTTACTTCTTTTTGGAATGCTTTACTTGCTCGGGGTGGCTGGTGGGATCACAACTATAAATCCGATAATTCTTTTAAATTTGGTCAATTAGTTGATATTGATGAACCTACATTTAATGGAAATGGAAGATTTAATTTAATTCCTTTTGTATCCTCTGCATTTCATGATGGCAGATATGCTTTTATTCCTTGGATGCAAGCATTGCCTGACCCTCTATCTACTGCTGCTTGGCAGACTTGGGTAGAAATGAACTATAGAGAAGCTGAAGCAATGAATATTTCTGAAGGAGATGTTATTGAAATTCGTGCATCTAACGGACTTATGATTAAAGCTTTGGCATGGCCAAATCCTGCTACTCCTCCTGGAATTCTGGGAGTTCCAATTGGGCAAGGGCATAGGGATGGTGGAAGATATTCAGCTGGAAGAGGTTCTAATGTTTTGTCTATTTTGGGATTAAATTTTGATTCTCAAACTGGTGCCTTGGCATGGGGAGCTACTAAAGTAAACATTACTGTTTCTGGTGAAAATATTAGATTACCAAAATTAGAAAATTCTGTTCCTGACTTTCCTCGTGATGAACATAATCATGTTGTTGAAATCACAAATGGTAAGTCGGACAAAAGTCATTAGGAGAAAAAAATGGCACAAGAATCTCACAAATGGGGAATGGTAATAGATATCGATAGGTGTACTGGGTGTAATGCCTGTGTTATTGCTTGTCAGTCAGAAAATAATATTCCTACTAATTTGGAGGCTCATTTTAATCAAAGGCGAGCAATTCAGTGGATTCGAATTGAGAGATATTGGGAAGGGGAATTTCCAGATGTTAAAGCAAGGTTTATTCCAATAATTTGTCAACATTGTGGAAATGCTCCGTGTGAACCAGTTTGTCCAGTTTATGCAACTTATCATAATAATGAAGGTTTAAATGTTCAGGTTTACAACAGATGTGTTGGTACTAGATTTTGTGCTAATGGATGCCCTTATCACGTTAGATTTTTTAACTTTTGGGAGCCTGAATGGCCAGAGAGTTTAAAAAATCAATTAAATCCTGATGTAACAGTTAGAAGTCGTGGGATTATGGAAAAGTGCACATTTTGTGTTCAGCGTATTCGGCGAGCTACTAGATTGGCTGATAGGGACTCAGTTGAACTTGAAGATGGTGATAGGGGCCTAAACCCTGCATGTGTTAATTCGTGTGCTACCAATGGTTTGATTTTTGGTGATTGGAATGATGAAGATAGTCAAATTAATCAAATCAAAAATAAAGAAATGCAGGAAGGTGGACGGGCATTTGGATTGTTAGAGAATTTAGGTACCAGTCCAAATGTGATTTATTTAAAGAAAGTTGATGAGTCAGCTGAGGGGCATCATGGCCACTAGAATATTTGATGAAAAATATCCTGGACAACCATTTGTTCAGACAGATAATTCTTTAGAAAGTCGTAAAGAAATGTCCGGGAAGTTTTTAGGGATTTATAATGACAAAGTTAGTCAAAGATTTTGGCAAATTGCTGGAATTTTGGGCGTATTATTTGGAATAGGATTGCTAGGGTATTTTTGGAAAATTTTTATGACCAAAGATCCCGGTGATTTTGGTTATTACGCAGCCTTATTTTCTTTTTTGATGACTACATCTGCTGGAGCACCTATGGTCGCAATTGGGCCTAGGGTTGCCAATGCTCATTGGCGAAGGTCTATTTCACGTGTTGCAGAGATTTGGACATTGATTGGAACTATGAATTTAATAGTGTTTTTACCTCTTTTATGGGTAATGCCGAGTTTAGATAATGGTAGAAGGTCTTTGTGGTTTTATTGGGAAGCTAAAGGTGATTGGTGGTTTCCGTTTTTAATTAAATTTTCAGGGCATATTTGGACAACAGTATCAATTTTAACTTTGATAGTTTTGGGATTAGCTATTTTGTGGGTTTCTGTAATGCCTGATTTGGCATTAGTTCGAGATCATGCACCAGATGGCTGGAGGAAAAAATGGGCAACTAGATTAGCCCGTGGATGGAAAGGTTCGTCTTGGCAGTGGAATTGGCAAAGACACAGAATGGGAGCTCTTGGAGCTTTGTATTTTATGATGCTAATTCTCACACATTTTTTCATTAGTACTGAATTTTTGATGGTTCATGTTCCGGGTTGGATTGATTCCTTGTATCCCATTACGCATGCACACAATGCTTTACAAGGCGGTGTAGCGACTGTTGTGTTAACTATGTTTATAGTTAGTAGAATTGGACCATATAGACATTACATAACTCTTGATCAATTTCATGGGCTAGGTAAATTATTGTTAGCGTTATCACTACTTTGGTTCTGGTTCTGGTTCTGTAGTTTTATGATTTTTTGGTATGGGAAAAAACCTTCTGAACAAGCTATTTTAAAGTTGTTTGTGCATGGCCCGTATTTACCAGTTTTCATAGCAGAATTTTTATTTGTTTTCTTTATTCCATGGTGGACGATGGTTTGGAATCCTGTTAGAAGAAGTGTTTGGGGTCCAGCGATCATTGCAGGATCTGTTTTAATTGGAACTTTATTAGACAGAGTGAGAATGTATGTAAGTTCATGGGATGTACTAGGCATTTCTGGGGATAAATTAGCTGCTAATGGCGGACAATTTTCTTCAGAATATCCTCGAGAGATGATGTTGAATATGACTATATTGAATGACCCAGCCTTCGATAGAATAACGATAATCAAGGATTTTGAAGGTCTTGCTGTTCCGGTTAGTGCTGTGCTTCCCACAATGATTGATGGGGTAATTATATTAGGTTTTATTTCTGGTGCTGTTTTTCTATATATGATGGCTACTAGATTGATTCCCGTAATTAATATTTGGGAACAAAAAGAACTTTTGTTATATAACGCTGAAGTTCAATACCATAGAGCAAAAGTTAAGGTTATGGGAAAACCCAGATGATTATTCAAATAGGATTATAGATGTTAGAACATACCCAGCTTACAGATAAAGAATTAAATGATGAACTTCTTAGGGATATTTTGACTATGCCTAAGTGGTGGCTTCCTGCAGTATTGTTTTTAGCTACTATTGTAATTACTGGATATTCTGCTTTTGGTTACATGGTTTTTAATGGATTAGGAGTCACAGGTTTAAATAGACCAGTTTTTTGGGGATTTTTCATAGCAAACTTTGTTTTTTGGATTGGAATTAGTCATGCTGGAATAATGATTTCAGCTATATTACGGCTTACTCAAGCTGAATGGCGTCGCCCTATTACTAGGGCTGCTGAAGTTATGACTTTGTTCTCATTGGCAGCTGCCTTGCATACACCTTTGTTTCATGTGGGTAGGCCTTGGAGAGTTTTTTATTGGATTTTCCCATATGATTTTAGTAGAGGAATTTGGCCAAATGTTAAGTCTCCATTCGTTTGGGACCCTAGTGCGGTTGGTACTTATTTAATAGCGAGTACTTTATTTGTAATTGTTTGTTTAATCCCTGATTTAGCAATTTTGCGAGACCGTGCAAAGAATAAAATCACCAAGTTTATTTATGCTCAATTGTGCCTTGGTTTTAGAGGTACTACTAGGCAATGGAAGCTGCAGATAATAGCAGGAATTCTGCTTTCAGCATTAGTTTTGCCTATTTTCGTTTCTGTGCATACCGTGGTTTCTTGGGACTTTGCAGTTTTGATAGGTACTGAAGGATGGAGATCCACTATATTTGGTCCCTATTTCATTATTGGAGCTGTTCACTCAGGAGTTTCTGCTGTAGCGATGTTAATGGCTCTTTCTGTTTGGATTTATGGTCTACAAAATTATATAAAACCTGATCACTTTGATGCTATTGCGAGACTTTTAATTGTGGTTGCAACTACATGGTTCTTCTTTTTCTTTTTAGAATGGGTTTGGGCAATGTTTACCTTAGAAAGTCCTGAAATTGCTTTGAGAGAATTGCAAGTTGGGCCTTGGCCATGGGGACCACTCTTTGGGATTTTTGTTATTACCTCATTTGTGATTCCTGTTCCGCTTTGGATGTTTAGGAGATTTAGAAGAAATGCGGCTATTATGTTTTTTACGACCATATTAGTTAATATTGGCATGTGGCTAGAGCGATTTTTGATTGTAATTCCAAGTTTAATGAGGCGTTCTCATTTAACTTTTGATTGGGGATCATATTCGCCATCACTCATTGAAATTTTAATTGTTTTAGAAACCTTTGCTTTTGTGGCATTAGGTATGTTGTTATTTGCTAAAGCTTTTCCTTTGGTCCCAGTTTTTGATATGAAAGAAGGTATGCGAAATAGGCATTTGATAAAAGTTGGTCGTAGGATCATACCTGCTACTATTCGTGAAGGTCTTCCGCATCACTACTACAATAAAGAACATCATAAATAAGAGAGAAAAAAATGGCTAAACGAAGTGTTCTAGGTTTATATATTGAAGAAGATTCTGCTGCAGATGCATTAGATCATTTGAGAGATGCGGGCTTTCAGGATCATGAATATGAAATTTTAACAGGTACTCCATATCCAGAAGGAACTTTTGGTGAAGCAGAGCCTCAACATCACTTGTATAGGTGGCCAATTTTTGGTGCTCTTACTGGTTTTACGATTTCATTGTTTTATACTTCAATCACGCAAGCTGCATATCCTATATTGACTGGCGGAAAACCTGTTTTGGCTATTCCAGCTATGATGGTTATTTTGTATGAATTGACTATGTTAGGCGCAGTAATTTTTACTATTATTGGTATTATTTTTGAATCTCGACTGCCTAGATTTTTTATGGGGGCATATAGTGAGAAAATTACGGAAGGTTATATTGGAGTAACCGTTACTACTGAAGAAGATCGTACTGATAAAGCTGAAGAAGCTCTTAAGAAAGCAGGAATAGATGGTGAAATCATACGAGGTTGGGAATAAGTAATGAAAATGGTCTTAAATCAAATAATATTTAAAACTTGCTTGTTTGTTTTATTTGTATTTGTTTTTGTTGGATGTTACAACACAGGAACAGGTGAAGTGACTTGGGGTCCAGCGATTAATTTTAAACTTCCGGCATTTCCTGAAACTGGTTCTCATCAAGTAATGGTTTTTTCTGAAATGCATTACTCTCCTTCTTACAGATCTCAGGAAGTTCCTAGGATTTTACCTCCTAAAGATTCTGTGCCTGTTACTGGTGCTGAATTAGTGTCGTTTGAAATTGAAGAAATTAAAGAATGGAAAATTCCTGGGAATGTTAAATCAGATTTTGATATAGATAACGCTGCTAAAATTTATAATTATAATTGTGCAGTATGTCATGGCACTGATTTAGAAGGTCAAGGTCCTATTACATCTATACTTAGTGGTAGAAATGATGGTTCACTAGCTTATGGTCCTGATGACGGAGCAGCTCCAGTTAACTTGAATTCTGAAAGAGTTTGGGAATTGAGTGATGGAGAGATTTTTGCCTACATTACTTGGGGCGGAAGGCCAGGATACTCTTCAGCGAAGCGAGGTAAAGACTCTCCTGCAATTATGCCCATGTTTAAATATCTTTTAAGTGAGGAGGATAGATGGGAATTGGTAGAGTATTTGAGAGTGTGGCACGGAGAAAATCGTTAAATTAGATTGCCTTTGTTTGATTCTCCTACTACAGATGCCACAGCGAATTCTTTTGAATGAGATAACGAAAGGTTGATTTCTGTTAACATCATTTTTTCTGCTCTGATTTTTGCCCTACCTGTCAATGTAATGTAAGGAGCTTTTCCTCTTTCCCTTGAAACTTCTACATCTTTCCATCCAACCCCTCTAATCCCAGTTCCTAGAGCTTTCATAACAGCTTCTTTGGCAGCAAATCTACTGGCTAATTGTGCATGCCGTCCTTTGCAGTAATTCAATTCATTCTGAGTATAAATTCTATTTAAAAATTTATCTCCATATATTGAAGCTAATCTACCCACTCGTTTGATTTCTATTATATCTATACCTGTAATTAACATTTAGACATTTTATATCAAACTTAATTTACTTATGTTATCTTCGTTGTAAGTGAGGCACAATTTGGAAACTAAAATTATAGATGGTAAAAAAATTTCAGAGGAAATTAAACTTGAGATAGCTAATGATACTAAATCTTTTCAGAATAAATTTTTAGTTAAACCAGGCTTAGCCGTAGTGTTAGTAGGAAATGACCCTGCTTCATCTGTCTATGTAAGGAATAAAGAAAAATCTGCTATTGATAGTGGTATGAGAGGAAAAACAATTAATTTACCTTCTACGGTAAGTGAACAAGATTTATTAAATATTATTGAAAATTTAAATCTTTCTAATGAAATTCATGGTATTTTGGTTCAACTTCCGTTACCTAGCCATATTTCACAAGAAAAAATTGTTGAAAAAATTAACCCTATTAAAGATGTTGACGGGTTACACCCATTTAATTCGGGTTTATTGTCTGCTGGTACTCCAAGATTTATACCGGCTACTCCTGCAGGAATCAGGGAGTTGTTGATTAGAAGTGATTTTGATACTGATGGGAAACATGTTGCTATATTAGGTAGAAGTAATATTGTGGGCAGACCCTTAGCTAATTTATTGTCTATGAAATCTAATGGTGGAAATGCAACTGTTTCACTTTGCCATAGTCGTACTAATAATTTAAAAGATATAACCCAAATGGCAGATATTATTGTTGCGGCCATTGGAATTCCTAATTTTGTAACACAAGAAATGGTTAAAGAAAATGCAGTAGTTATAGATGTTGGAATTAATAGAGTTGAATCTTCGTTACATAAACGAGGGTATAGATTGGTAGGTGACGTAGAATTTGAAACTGTTAAATTAAAATGTAAAGCAATTACTCCAGTTCCAGGTGGAGTCGGTCCTATGACAATTGCTATGTTACTGTCTAACACATTACAAGCTGCAAAATTACAATGTGCTTAAATATCCCTTAGGCTACGATATAATGGGTTCAAATTTAAAATTTGGAATTATATGACTACTCAAAAAAGAGATTATTATGAAGTTTTAGGCGTTTCCAGAAACGCTAATGATGAAGAATTAAAAAAAGCTTTTAGAAAATTAGCTCTCCAATACCATCCTGATCGAAATAAAGATGAAGGGGCTGAAGAAAAATTCAAAGAAGTGAATGAGGCCTATCAAATTCTTTCAGATAAAGATAAAAGAGCTCAATATGATAGATTTGGACATTCTGGAATAAACAATTCGGGTATGGGCGGGGGATTTGGTGATGTTTCTGGGTTTGGTGATATTTTTGATTCATTTTTTGGTGGTTCCGGATTTGGTGGTGGAACGAGAAGTAGAAGTTCTGCAAGAAGAGGTTCTGATCTTCAATATACTATGCCTATAACTTTTGAGGATGCAGTATTCGGTACTGAGAAAGAATTTGATATAAATAGAACAGAATCTTGTTCTAGGTGTAGGGGCGCAAAAAATGAACCTGGAAGTCCCATTACGTCTTGTTCTTCTTGTAATGGAACAGGCCAAGTTAGAAGAGCACAGCAAAGTTTATTTGGACAAGTTGTTCAGGTGGGAGATTGTTCTACTTGCCGTGGAGAAGGAAAATTAATTACCACGCCATGTACTCAATGTAGAGGTCAAGGTAAAGAACGCAATAAACGTAAACTTGCAGTAACTATTCCTCCAGGAATTGAGGAAGATACCCAAATTAGACTGACAGGTGAAGGAGAACATGGAGCCAACGGAGGTCCTCCTGGGGATTTGTACGTAGCCTTTAAGATTAAAGACCATGATTATTTTATTCGTGACGGAATTAATATTCTTTATAAGTTACCAATAAATATTGCTCAGGCAGCTTTAGGAACTAATTTATCTGTACCTACATTAGACGGTTTAGAAGAATTGCAGATTCCTGCTGGGACTCAAAGCTTACAAATGTTTAGATTAAAAGGAAAAGGTGTTGCACAATTACGAGGAACTAGAAGAGGGGATCAATTGGTGACAGTTGAAGTTCAGACACCAAGAAAATTATCTGATGAACAAAAGAAATTATTTAAAAAACTGTTGGATTCTCTTCCTGAAGCTGAGAATGAGAATAAAGATGACAAAAATTTTTTCCGAAGATTTAAACAGCGTTAAGGCATAATAATATTTCCAAGAAATGGCTAGAAATCAGTTTAGAATGTCCTCCTGAATTTGTAGAACCTCTTTCACATGTTTTTTATAGATATGGAGAAGGAGGTACAGCGGTTGAATCACCTTCGGGTTATAATCCTGATGATGGTGAAAAGCCTCCTGTTCCAAAGTTTGTGACTATTCGAACTTATCTTCCTATTGATAATACAACTCAAGAAAGATTGGCTAACGTTGAAGTTGGATTGAAATTAGTCTCAATTTTATGCCCTATAGGTGAATTAGAAACTAGAGAGATTAATGATGTTGATTGGCAAAATAAATGGAAAGACTATTTTTTCCCAATTCCTGTGGGTGAGAAAATATTAATTTGCCCGTCTTGGAGAGACGTTGATACCAATCAAGTTAGAAAATTGATTTATTTAGATCCTGGAATGGCTTTTGGCACAGGTCATCATCCAACCACTAGGATGTGTTTAGAGTTGTTAGAGAAAGTGATTAAGGATAACAGTGTTGTTTTGGATTTTGGAAGCGGTTCAGGGATTTTATCAATAGCAGCAACTAAATTAGGGGCTGAAAAATGCGTAGGAATTGAAATAGAACCTAATGCAGTTAAATCGGCTAATGAGAATATATTGAAAAATAATGTTCAAGAGAAAATCATGTTAATAAATGACACGTTTAACCAATCTCTTATTCCAAATATCAAATTTAATTTAGTAATAGCTAATATTTCTACAAAGATAATTTTAGAAACATTTGAGAAATTGGATTTTAATTTGGAAAAGTCCGGTAACATGATACTTTCAGGCATTTTAAAAGATTCATTTCATCAAGTAGAAACTCAAATAAAAAAATTCAAATATCAAATAGATGAACTTTTGACAGAGAACGATTGGATAGCAGTTCGAATCACTAAAAATTAATGGAATATTATGCATAGATTTTTTCTCGATTCAGATTTGAATGTTAATTTACAGATTGGATTTCCTGTCGAAATTTCTAGTCAGATAACTAGAGTTTTTCGTATGAGAGAAGGTGATCAGATTATCGGGTTTAATGGCAAAGGAAAAGAGGCTGTGATCCAGTTAAATCGTATAGATAAAAAATCTGTATATGGTACTGTGATCGATTCATATTTGATGGATAATGAACCTGAAATTAAAATACATCTATTTCAATCTTTGATTAAAGCTGACAGGTTTGAGTATGCCTTACAAAAATGTGTTGAAGTTGGTGTTACAAATTTTACCCCAATTATTTCAGATAGAACCGAAGTAGAAGGTCCAAGCAATAATAGAAAAATGCGATGGGAAAAAATCATTAAAGAGTCTGCAGAGCAAAATGGTAGATCTATATTACCCTTATTAAATGAAACTCAAAACTTTCATAATGCCATTCAAAATATTACTGAAGGGTCGATTCTAATACCGTGGGAAGGAGAAAAAATTTTGAATTTAAAGCCTTTAATCAACGACGGTTTAAGTTCTCCTATATCTATATTTATAGGTCCTGTAGGTGGATTTACTGAAGATGAGATTGATAACGCAAAATTGAATGGTGCTTTTTCACTGTCGCTAGGAAAGAGGATTTTCAGATCTGAAACTGCCGGATCAATAATTTCAAGTATTTTATTATATGAGGCAGGAGATTTTGATATTTAGTTTTCTAGTTTAATACTTCTATTCATGAGTGATTTGTAAGCATCTATAGGTTTAATATTTTCAAATAGTACTTGATATACTGCTTCAGTAAGAGGCATATTCACTTTCATAGATTTTGCTATTTTCATTACAGCTTGGGTTGTAGAAACTCCCTCTGCTACATTTACCATAGAAGATTGAATGTCTTCTATGCTCTCTCCTTGTCCAAGTCTAATTCCTAATTGAGTATTTCTGCTTTTTGAAGAAGAACATGTAGCAATTAAATCTCCTATTCCTGCTAGACCTGAAAAGGTTGATTCATTTGCTCCCATTGATATACCAAAGCGAGTCATTTCTGCTAATCCTCTGGTAATTAAAGATGATTTTGCGTTATCTCCAAAATTGAGACCTTCTGAAATCCCTGACGCTATAGCAGTTATATTTTTCATTGCTCCCGCAATTTCTACACCTACAATGTCTGTATTGCCGTATAACCTTATAAGTTCAGAGTTTAATATTTTTTGAACATTTTTGATTGTAGTTTCATCTGTACTAGCAACTACGCTAGAACAGGGTTTTCCTTCAATGATTTCTTTTGCCAAATTTGGACCTGATAAAACGCAAATATTATGATCGGAAATATTTGTTAGTTCTTCTTTTATAATCTCTGTCATTCTTAACCCAGATGAAATTTCAATTCCTTTAGTAGCACTCAAAAAAATAGAAGTGGATGGAACATAATCATTTATACTTTTTAAGTTTTCACGAAAATTCATACTTGGAACAGCAATAATAATTAGTTCTGTATTGTTTAATGCTTCAGAGTTTGAGTGTGTAATATGAATATTTGAGGGGAATGGATATCCAGGAAGGAATTTTGAATTTTGATTATCATTTACCAATTTTTCAGTTTCATACGGTGATCTTGTTAGCAGATATATTTCATTATCTTTATTTGAAGTAGCGTTAACTATTGAAAGTGTAGTACCCCAAGTTGTCGCGCCAATAACTGCTATTTTAGTCATGAATTTCCTTTGTATTTATTATTTTTGCAGGATCACCAAGTTTCATTTCTTCGCCTTTTAAAAGACGCTCAATATTGTCTTTATGCTTGTAGAGAGTTAAAACTGTTCCTCCTATTGCAAAAATTGCATATGAGAAATCTCGTGTTTGAATAATTTCTATAGGAAAATCTTCCATCGTGATTTGTAAAAATAACCCAATTCCACCAACTAATGAGCCTATCATTGAACCTACAGAAACATATTTAGTTGATAACATAATTATTAAAGCAATTGAAAATGCGAGTATTCCTGAGAAAGGTGACATAACAAATAAAGTAGCTAATCCAACAGCCACTCCTTTTCCTCCGTGAAAATTTGCAAAAACTGGCCAGTTATGACCAAACATTATGCTCATTCCAATAATTGGTGGGGTCCAAATAGGAACTATTCCATTGTTACTAGCAACGACTGTTAGAAAAGTAGGAATGATGGATTTAAATATATCTATAAAAAATACAATGATTCCCCATTTTAGCCCACAGGTTCTTATGACATTTGTTGCCCCTGTTGTTCCACTACCATAATTTCTGATGTCAACATTTAGAACAAGTTTTCCTATCCAAAGTCCTACGGGAATAGATCCGCATAGATATCCTAATGTTATAGCAATAAAACCTAAGATATATGGTGTAGACATGTTATGTTTTCCAACCTTTAAACCTTACTCTTAGAGGGCTTCCTTCAAATCCAAAATTATTTCGAAGAATATTTTCTAGATAACGCTGGTAAGAAAAATGAATCATGTCAGAGTGATTCACAAAAAATGTGAAACTTGGAGGCCTTGATCCATCTTGAACTGCGCTATAAATTTTTAATTCTCTCTTGCCTCTAGTTGCTGGAGGGTGTTCTGCTACAGCAGACATTATAGTTTTTCTGACGTCGGGTCTAGGAATTTCTTTAGACCATTCTGATTGAACTCTCAAAGCAGTATTAAGAACATCATTGATGCCTGTACCATTTAATGCAGATGTAAAACATATAGGTGCATAACTGGCAAATTTAAAAGCTTCTCTGATTTCTCTTGTAATAGTTTGTTTGTTTATTCCTAATTCTTTAGATGTATCCCACTTATTTACAATAATAAAGAATCCTTTAAGAGCATCAATGACATAGCTGGCAATATGGGTGTCCTGAGCAGTTGCTGATTCAGTTGCATCAATTACAATTCCTGCAACATGACTTCTGTTAATTGCACGAACTGCTCTGAGGATGCTGTATTTTTCAATGCCCTGTTCGATTTTACCTCTTCGTCTAATTCCTGCAGTATCAATTAATGTGATGTCTTGCTCTTCATACTTAATAATAGTGTCTAATGCATCCCTTGTGGTTCCGGCGATTTCACTCACTATAGCTCTTTTCTCTCCAGTTAAAGTGTTGATTAAAGAGGATTTACCAACATTTGTTCTTCCTATAATTGATAAGTTTAAGTCACTGTCAGGTTCTGAGAATTGTGTTTTTAATGGTAAATTTTTAAGCACATTTGCCATTAAATCGTCTATACCTTTGTTGTGGTAAGCGCTTATTGGAATTGGGTTCCCTAATCCCAGTTCATATAAATCAGAAACTAGGGTTTCTCTATTGTCATTGTCTGATTTATTTGCAGCTAATACTATTGGTTTGCCTGTTTTTCTAACTAAATCGCAGATTTCTCTATCAGAAAGAGTGATTTCTACAGAAATATCTACTAGAACAATGATCACATCACTTTCTTGGATAGCATAGAGAATTTGTTCTTCTACTTGCTTTAAAATTACTGATTCAGGAAATAGCTCTAATCCACCAGTGTCAACTAAAGTGAAATGAGACCCGCCCCATTCAGCTTCTTGCAATACACGATCTCTGGTTGTTCCCGAAATATCTGATACTATCGCAGATCTTTGGCCTGTAATTCTATTAAATAATGTGGATTTTCCCACATTTGGTCTACCAACAATTGAGACTAATGGCATAGATTGAGAAGACATTTTAAAAACTTGATTCGAATATGTTTCTAATTACTGCTTTTTGAGCATGTAATCTATTCTCTGCTTGTTGATACACTACAGAGTTAGGGTGATCTAACATATTTATTGAGATTTCTTCGCCACGATGTGCAGGCATATCATGCATGAACAAGCAATCATTTTTGGCAAATGACAGTACTTTTTCGTTAACTTGATATGATGAAAAAGTGCTAAGCCTTTCCTCTTTTTCGTCTTCGTCTCCCATGCTTACCCATACATCAGTGTAGACAACATCGGCATTTGAGACGATGTCTTTTACATTTGAAGACCATTGCATATTAGTATTATTCTCTTGTGCAATTTCTTGAGCCTCTTTCCAAATTTTCGGATTTAATTGGTATTTTTGTGGGGATGCGATTCCGAAATTCATTCCAGAATAAGCACATGCTAAAGCAAGGCTTCCAGCTATATTATTGCCATCTCCAACAAATGCAACAGATAATCCTTCTAGTTGTTCCTTTTGTTCAAAAATAGTTAAACAATCCCCTAATGCTTGGCAAGGATGGGCTATATCAGAAAGAGCATTGATTACTGGAATGGATGTATTGTTGGATAATTCTATTAAACTTTGATGCGAATATACTCTAGCTATTACTACATCAACTAATCTATCTAATACCATAGCTACATCTGAAACTGGTTCTCTGATTCCTAACCCTATTTCACTATTGCTAAGAAAAATAGATGTTCCTCCCATTTGTTTTATTCCTACTTCGAAACTCACTCGAGTTCTTAAAGATGGTTTTTCAAATATTAGTGCTGCAGTTTTTCCCATAAGTAATTGTGGGGTTTCATGCTCTTTCATATCTCTTGCAGTTTGAATTAAGTTAATAAATTCTCCTGGAATAATGTCTTTTATACTTAAAAAGTCTTTGCTTTTCATTCTTTTTCCTTTGAATTTTCATCTAATATTTGATAGTAAATTTCTTTTTCTTCTTGATTGAGTTTCTTCAAGTCTATAAGATCTGGGCGCCTATTAAGAGTTTTTTTGATGGATTCAATTTTTCTCCATTTGTCTATTTTTTGATGATTTCCTGATAATAATATTTCAGGTACGATCATTCCTTCAAAATTTGAAGGCCTAGTGTATTGAGGAAACTGCAAAAAATTGTCATAAAAAGAATCATTTTTTGCTGACTCATCACTTCCTAATACATTGGGTAGTAATCTGGAGATTGAATCAACTATTGCCATTGCTGGAATTTCACCCCCACTGAGAACAAAATCTCCTAAACTAATTTCATGAGTAGCTAAATTTTCTCTTACTCTTTCATCAAATCCTTCGTATCTCCCACAAATTATAATGATTTCAGTGAATTCAGAAAATTTTTGAGCTATATTGTGAGTCAATTTATCTCCTTGCGGTGTGGTTAGGATGATAGGAGAGTTCTCATTGATTTTGTACTGATCTTTAATTTTGTTCACAGCATTAAAGATTGGCTCCGGCGTCATCAACATTCCTGGCCCACCTCCATAAGGCAGGTCATCCACTGATAAATGTTTATCGTTACTATAATCACGGATATTATGTATCTTAATTTTAATCAGATTTTCATTTAAGGCTCGACCAATTATTCCATCAGAAAATATTTCAGAAAACATTTTTGGAAATAATGTAAATATATGAAATATCATATCTAATGTGTTTTCCATCCTCTAATCATTTCTAGGGCATGATTTATGGAGGGTAATATGATTTTCATACATTGTTCAACACCTGAGGGGCTACCAGGCAGATTTACTATTAAGCATCCGGACCTGACACCTGAAATTGATCTGCTGAGGACGGCAAAAGGAGTTTCTGAAAAAGATTGAATTCTCATGATTTCTGCTATTCCGGGAACTTCTATGTCTAAAATTAATTTTGTAGCTTCAGGTGTTCTGTCTCGTGGTCCTAATCCTGTACCACCTGTGGATAGAATTAAATCGACTTCTCCGTTGTCACTCCAGTCCATTAAGGTTTCTTTAATTTTATCGAAATCGTCAGGGATAATTTCTTTTAGACTAATTGTTAAATTATTGGCCATAGCAATTTTTTCTAAAATTGGCCCGCTAACATCTTTTCTTTTGCCAATTGAACCTGAGTCACTTATGGTTAAAATGCCTACTTTAAAATGCTGATTCATTGTGATAACCCCTTAAAATGCTCATAAAAACGAAAAATCGTACGAAAATGAAACAAAAATTGCTTGCTCTGCAAGCATTCCAGTTGTGAAATTATACTCGTATTGAGTAAAGAAGAGGGGATCAGTTAATTTAATAGTTACGGGAAAGTTCAGGGTGCATATACCTGTTTTATTGACAGAAGTAATTACTTCATTTGAAGGATTGAATAATGGAGTGTTTGTTGATGCTACATTAGGTATGGGCGGACATTCTCAGGCAATATTAGAAAAAATCCCAAATTCTTCATTAATAGGAATTGATTTAGACTCAGATGCAGTTTTATTAGCTCAACAAAATCTTGCTAGTTTTGGGAATAGAGTGAATATTACTCAGGGAAATTATGTGGATATGGTTCAAATAGCTCGAAATTTTAATAAATTCCATGTTGACGGGATTCTGTTAGATCTAGGTTTGTCCTCCATGCAAATAGATGACAAGCAGAGAGGTTTCAGTTTTAGATTTGACTCCGAATTAGATATGAGATTTGATAAAACAAAAGGTATATCCGCAATCGAAGTATTAAACTCATTTGATGAATCAGAATTAGCAGATATTTTTTATAAATATGGTGAAGAGAGGGAATCAAGAATCATAGCTAAATCAATTGTGATTTCTAGACCTATCAAAACTACTTATGATTTGACAGAGATTATCTACAATAGCAAAAGAAAATCTAAATCAAAAATTAATCCATCTACGAAAGTTTTTCAGGCTCTTCGTATCTATGTTAATCAAGAATTAAGAAATGTAGAGAAAGGATTGGAAGAAGCCTTGAAATTGTTGAAATTTGGAGGTCGTTTTTCTGTGATTTCGTATCATTCCTTGGAAGACAGAATAGTAAAGAATTTTTTCAAAAAAAATTCTTTAGATTGTATTTGTTCTCCATCGATTATTGAATGTCAGTGTCAGCATTCCGCATTAATTAGAAGAATTAATAAAAAAGTTATACAGCCAACTGAAAAAGAGATAAATAATAATCCCAGAAGTCGTAGTGCAAAATTACGTATAGTCCAAAGAATTCCAATTAGTGAGCAAGTGTAGGTTTATATGATTAACAACGATTTAATTACAGCAATTGATTTAGGAACTTCAAAAGTGACTACACTAATCGCCGCAAAATCTAAAAAGAAATCTCTAGAAGTAGTGGGTTTTGGTCATGCAAAGTCTAATGGAATTAAAAAAGGGTCAATTGAAAATGTTTCTCTTGCCGTAGATTCGATTAAGAACAGTTTCTCTCAAGCTATTGATATGGCTCAGGGCTATTCGGATTCAATTTACATTTCTATTAGTGGAGCTCATATCGGATTCGAAAACCGTGAGGATTATTTTTCTCAAGTAGGTTACCAGGGAGTGATTACATATGATGAGATTATGTCTATTCCTCAAGAGGTAAATTTAAAAGCAAGAAATGAATTTAGAGAAATTATTCATACATTTCCTTTCAGATATAAGATAGACGGACATGGTGGGATAGTTGATCCAGTTGGGATGCATGCCCGCGGTATTGAAGTCTCTACTCATTTAGTTACTGCAAATTTGGAACAAACAAATCTTATTAGGGATGCTTTAGGTGGCGCAGGTTTATCTGTTGAGAAATTTATTTTTCAACCCTTAGCTGATTATTATTCATCCTCCAACATTAATCATGAGAAAGTTAATTCTGTAATGATCAATATTGGCAAAGGAACTACTGATATTGCTGTATTTAACCGAGGAAATATGGTCTATTTATCCGTTATTCCAGTTGGAGGTTTCCAATTTACAAATGACATTGCATTGACTTATAACATGTCTTATGACGAAGCTGAAAATTTAAAATTAAGGTATGGCCATACTTCTCCTGGATCAATTGATATTCATGAAGAAATTTCAATTAATGTAATCGGATCAACTACTTCAATAAATATTCGAAGGCGTGACTTAGCGCAATTAATGAGAGAAAGGGCTCTAGAATTGATTCGTTTAGTAGACATTAAATTGAGGCATGCAGGGATTAAAGAGGACCCAAATACAGTAGTCAATATTACTGGGAGTGCTTCTGATTTGTCAGGATTTTTTGAAATGATTGACCAGTATATTCCTAATTCAATAATTCAAAAAAATCATATTAATTCCAAAATAATTTTTCCTGAAGCTCTTCAAGTTGATCAATTTACAACTGCCCTAGGTTTATTGACTTATGGGAATAATGATTTAAATCAGAACTTACATTTTGCCGATATTAAAAATAAACAATTTAGAAGTGACAATTCTAAAAACAAGATTTTTGAAAAAATTAAAACTACTTTGAAAATTTAATCTTTCACGGAGGAATTATGACTATATATACAGCTTCAGGTGCTATATCAGGTAGAGAGTTAGAAGGTGTAGCTAAAATTAAAGTGATTGGAGTTGGAGGAGGAGGTTCTAATGCTGTTTCGAGAATGTTTAAGGATCGTGTCTCTGGTGTAGAGTACATAGTCATGAACACCGATGTTCAAGCTTTATTACGTAGTGATGTTCCTGTGAGAGTTAGGATTGGAGAACAATTAACTCAAGGAATGGGTGTGGGTGGAGATCCTGGGAAAGGAGCAGCTTCTGCTGAGGAAAGTCGCGAGGAAATTTACGATATTTTGCGTGATGCAAACATGGTTTTTGTTGCTGCTGGCATGGGTGGTGGAACTGGAACAGGTGCTGCACCTGTAATTGCCGAAATAGCTAAAGAAACAGGCGCGTTGACTGTGGGTGTTGTGACTAAACCATTTGCATTTGAAGGCATTCGTCGATCTAGGCAAGCACAGGCTGGTATAGATAAACTACATGAAAAAGTTGATACCTGCTTGGTTATACCTAATCAAAGATTAAGTGTGATTTCTCAAGAAGAAGTTACTGCTGAAAATGCATTTAAATTAGCTGATGATGTATTGCGTTTAGGTGTACAGTCTATTACAGAACTTATAACAAATCCCGGTGACATTAACCTAGACTTCGCTGATGTTTCTAGTGTTATGAAAGATGCTGGTCCGTCATGGATGTCAATTGGTTGGGGCTCTGGAGATACTAGAGCTAGAGATGCTGCTCAGCAAGCAATTACTAATCCTCTAATGGATGTTTCAATCGAAGGGGCAACAGGCGTTCTTTTCAATATTACTGGCGGGACCGATTTGAAACTTAATGAATTGCATGAGGCAGCTGAAGTTATTCAAAGAGTAGTTGATCCTGAGGCGAATATAATTTTTGGAATGAGTACTGACCATCGAATGGATGGAGAAATAAAAATAACTATTATTGCTACAGGTTTTCCTACCACTGAAAGTTTATTGGAAAGAGATGTTGAAAATACAATGTCTTCTATTAATAGAGTTCAGTTTGATCAGGATTCTTTAGATTTACCCCCATTTTTACGACGAAGTTCTGGAAATATTTCTGGTACACCTCCTGTTGAATAAAATATGTAGGTCATGAAAAAATCATGGCCTACATAGCTCTATTTTTTTTTATATTTTTTCCTCTTATTCCTAGAAGCTTGAATTAGTATATTTTTTTGATCAAAATATTTAATAATATGCATCAATAGTTATTGCTAATACCCCAATATATAGTGTAGTGTTCAAAGTCCAAGCTACGAGTTGTTGTGGTTTGTAAATTTAATTCAATTTGGTTATATATATTGTTTTGTCCATATTGTAGTAGTGAAAATTCAAAAGTAATTGATTCTAGAGATTCTGCTGACAGTATTAGAAGGCGTAGAGAATGTCTTGCTTGTTCACTTAGGTTCACTACCTATGAACGTATTCAAACTCGTACTCTTTCTGTAGTTAAGCGTGATGGGAATCGGGAAGATTTTGATAGTGAAAAATTATGGATTAGCGTAAAAAATGCATGCGCTAAAAGACCCCTTCCAATTGGCAGTATAGATAAAGTGATTAGCGATATTGAGTCTGACTTAGCAAAACTTGCTAGAGCAGAAATTTCATCTCGAGCGATTGGGGAAATGGTTATGGACAATCTAAGAAAATTGGACCGTGTTGCTTATATACGCTTTGCTAGCGTTTATAGGGATTTTCGTGATATTGAGAATTTTAAAGATGAGGTTGATGCTTTATTAGAACCCAAAAATAATGATGAAGATAATAGTCAGCTATCATTTTTAGATGATGAGATTCCCGTTAAAAAGAATAAAAAGAGAGGGCGAAAGCCTAATATAACTATTTCAACAATTAAATAATAGTACAAATGTTCTTATTTTGTGCTAATCTTAGAATCTAATTTATATGAAAAAGAGTTTTATAGGAGAATTGAATGACTCAAGAGGCAGAAAAATCAAAAGTATTAAAAGATGTAATAGAAGCTTTATCAAGTGCGGGCATTTCTAGTGAAATTACTGATGTTGTGACATCTAATTTATTGGATGGTAATCAACAATCAGATGCCCCGATTGATAACTTACCTCTTAGTGATAATGCTCGTTTTATTATTGAAAAACGATATTTACAACGTGATAAATCTGGGAACCCTTATGAGGATGCTGATGGCTTATTTCATAGGGTTGCTAACGCCGTCTCTTTGGGTGCTGATGCTCCTAAACAACAAGAGTATGCAAAACTTTACTATGATTTAATGTCGTCTTTAAAATTTCTTCCTAATTCTCCAACATTAGTAAACGCTGGCACAGATCGTGGATGCTTATCAGCATGTTTTGTTGTTTCACCTGAAGATAATATTCAATCTATTATGAAGATAGCTAATGATGCTGCCATGATTGAGAAATGGGGTGGTGGAATTGGATTTGGATTATCTGATTTGAGACCAAAACAAGATAAAATCGCAACTACTCATGGTCAAGCTTGTGGTCCTATTGCTGTAATGAAATTATATTCAGCTGTTGGTGCTACTTTGACTCAAGGAGCTTTTAGGTTAGGTGCTCATATGGGTCAATTGATAATTACTCATCCTGATATAAGAGAATTTATTCATTGTAAAGATGATGATGATACGTTGCAGAATTTTAATATATCCGTCCAAATTACTGATGAATTCATGAATGCTGTAAAAAATGATTTGGACATTCATCTGGTTAATCCTAGGGATACTGGTAATGGTCCATCTAATGATGTAGTTAGTACTGTGAATGCTCGTGAATTATGGAATGAGATTACTGAATCTGCATGGAAAACAGGCGATCCAGGTGTGGTATTTATTGATAGAGTTTGGGAAACTGCCCCAAACCCACAAATGGGTAAAATCAAAACCAGTAATCCTTGTGGAGAAGAATTTCTAGAAAATTATGGAAATTGTTGTTTAGGCTCTATTAATTTGGACCTTCATATTAATGATGGTGATTTTGATTGGGAGTCTTTAGAGCACACTACTCGTACGGCGGTTAGATTTTTAAATGATGTAATTGAAGTAAATTCTTTTCCATTACCTCAACTTAGAGAGACTAATTTAAATACTCGTAGAATTGGTTTAGGAGTAATGGGATGGGCTGATGCTTTAGTACGAATGGGCCTACCTTATGATTCTCAGGAAGCCTTAGATTTGGCTGATAAGTTAGGAGAATTTTTGAATTCTACTGCTTGGGATGAGTCTGCTAATGTAGCTTCAGAAAGGGGCCCATTTCCTGAATATGAGAATTCTGCTTTAAAAGAAAAAGGAATGCCTCCAGTTAGAAATTCAAGTGTAATTACTATTGCTCCTACAGGAACTATAAGTCGAATTGCTGGATGTTCAAGTGGAATTGAACCTCACTTTGCTATGGCTTGGTGGTCAAATGTATTATGGCAGGATCATGAGGGGGCAAGCTCTAGATTACTAGATGCACCGATTTCCATTACTCAAAGCTTGGAACAAGAACTTGGTTCTGAACAGGCTGTTCGAGAAGTGTTAGAAAAAATTGTTGAAGATCCAGAAAATGCTGAAAAAATTATGGGAGATCATGGTATTAATTCAGATGTTTTTAGGACATCAATGCGAGTATCTGCAGAAGCGCATATTAAAATGCAGTCAATTTGGCAAAAACATGTTACAAATTCAGTTTCTAAAACAATTAATTTGCCCAATTCTGCAACTATACAAGACGTCAAAGATGCATATATGTTAGCTTGGGAAACTGGTTGTAAAGCTGTTACGGTTTATAGAGATGGTTCAAAATCAATGCAGGTTTTAGAAACTGGCTCAAGTAAGTCTTCTGATCAATCAGATGAGATTGATATAGTTAAAACTCCTCGAAAGCGACCTGCTTCATTGACTGGTATTACTGATCGAATTCGAACTGGTCATGGAACAATGTTTGTTACTATAAATTTTGATGAAGAAGGTAATCCCTTTGAAGTTTTTGCAAATTTAGGTAAGTCAGGTGGTAGTGATTCTGCTTATTTACAAGCTATTGCTAGATTGGCATCCATGTCTTTAAGGGCAGGAGTTGAACCTGATCAAATTGTAGATCAATTGAGAGGTATAACTGATGAACCAGCTTGGGATGGAGGTACATTGGTTAGATCTGCACCAGATGCCATAGCTATAGCATTGAATAGACATATTTCTGATAATACCGATAATGATGATGTTGCTGTAGATACTGTTAGTGTTGCTACTCAAATAGAGTTGATTTCTTCAACAAAAAAAGAAGTTAACGCTAACTTTCAAGCCGAACAAAATTCAATAATATGCCCTGATTGTCCTAGTGTTTTAATTAATCAAGAAGGATGTTTGAGTTGTGTTGATTGTGGGTATAGTAAGTGTGAATAAGCTTTAAGAATTAGCTCAGGAATATTTTATGGATATAAGAATATCTTTTGTGGGCGGAGGAAAAATGGCTGAAGCAATTATTTCAGGAATTGTGAAGTCAGATTTGGTTTCTCCGTCCCAAATTCTAGTAAGTGAACCTATTGAATCAAGAAGGTTAGAACTGCGATCAAATTATTCCATTGAGGTTACGGGCAATAATTTAGATGTATCTAAACAGCAAGGATTACTATTTTTAGCAGTAAAACCCCAGAATTTAAAACAAGTATGTGATGAGATTAATGGAAAAGTTCATAAAGACACATCTTTAGTTTCAATAGTTGCTGGTGCAAAATTAGAGTCTATTAGGTCTTATACAAATCATTCAAATGTGGTTAGGGTTATGCCAAATACTCCTGCACAAATTGGTGAAGGAATGTCAGTATGGACTGCTTTTCCGGAAGTTTCTAGTAATGACCTTAGTGTGATTGAAAAGATATTAGACACTTTAGGCAAGCAATTTTTTGTTACCGAAGAAAAATATTTAGATATGTCTACAGCTTTGAGTGCTAGTGGTCCAGCATATGTATTTATGTTTATAGAAGCATTAATTGATGCCGGGGTTTACTTGGGTATGCCTAGAGAAATGGCTAGAACATTAACTTTACAAACACTATTAGGCAGTACGAAATTTGTGGATGATACTGGAAAACATCCAGCAGACCTAAAAGATATGGTTACATCCCCAGCTGGCACAACAATTGAAGCAATCCTTTCTCTAGAAAACGATAATTTTCGTGCTTCTGTGATTAATGGGGTGGTTGCTGCTTATGAAAGATCATTGGAGTTAGGTTAATTTTACTTTTATATAATTTTATTTCCATATTAACTTGGATACTATACGTAGCTATATTACTTAGAGTGTTATCTTCTTGGTTTACTGTAGTTCCTGGCGGGCTATTTTTTCCTATATTGAAAATTTTATATACCATTACGGAACCGATCCTGATTCCTATAAGAAATTTGTTACCCAAAACTGGAATGTTCGATTTTGCTCCCTTAGTGGCGATTATAGCTATCAATATAATTCAATGGCTTGCGGGTAAGCTTTTGATATAGTTTCATTCAATTTTATTGATTGTAATTTCTCCTGCAGAAACTGTTAATAAAGAATTGTCATCTAGTTTTAGATTTAATGATCCGTCCTCATTTACTGAGTGAGCTAAGCCTGAAATTGTTTGTTCTCCAGGCTTATCAGTAAATGAAATTTCTATGTTTCTGCCGATTGTATTTAAGTAATCCTCCCACTTTTTTGTCAAGGATTCATTTTGTTTAATTGTATTGTAGTAATGATCAAAAAATTTGATAAGAGTATGTAAAACTGTTGATCTGTTTATAAATAGTTTTGTTTCGTTTTTTAGACTAGTAGCCAAATTAGAAATTTCAGGGAATTCTTGAGGATTTAAATTAATGTTTAACCCTATGCCTACTACAGAATAATTAATATTAGTTGTTGATAATTCTGATTCTATTAGTATTCCTGATATTTTTTTACCATTAACTTGAACATCGTTTGGCCATTTGATTTGACCAGAGATATTTGTAATTTCTTTAATCGTATCGATTACAGCTAAAGTTGCAGCCATATTCAAATATTTCATTTGATCAAAAGTAGGTGATAATAAAATTGATACGTGTAAATTTATTCCTGCAGGTGAAATCCATACTCTGTTAAATCTACCTCTACCTGAATTTTGATAGTTAGCAAATACTACTGTACCCTCTTCAAATTTATCTGAGGCAAGTTCTTTACACACATCCATAGTGGAAGTGGTTTCTTTGAGGTAAATTATGTGATTTCCAACGATCATGTTGCTCTTTAAAACTTTATGAGTTGATTATGATAACTCTTATATTTACAATGAAGCTGAATTTTAACCTATATAGAAAACATATTTTATGAATTGGAGAAATTAAAATGAAAGTCAATGATGCTGTTGCTCAAATATTAAAAATTGAAGGTATTAAGTGGGTGGGGTGTTTTCCTTCCAATAATTTAATTGAATCAATAGCCCAAGCTGGCATTAATCCCATTATGTTTAGACAAGAACGTGGTGCTGCTATGGCAGTAGATGGTTTTAGCAGAATGAAAAATCGCGAGGAATTTGGTGTGTTAGTTACACAAGGAGGCCCTGGTTCAGAAAATACTATGGGGGGTCTTGCCCAAGCATATGCTGATAATGTTCCAATATTGTATTTGCCTGGAGGATCTGCTGTTGCTGCTAGGTCAGTTAAACCGAACTTTTCTCCTGCTAGAACATATCAATCTGTGTCTGTATCTTCAGAAGTAATATTTCAACCCAATCAAGTCAGTTCTGTAATGAGACGTGCTTTTCATGCATTAAGAAATGGTAGACCAGGCCCTGTTATAGTAGAAATTCCAGGAGATGTTGCAGACATGGAAGTTGATGACTCTATTGTAGAGTCTTATGTTTCTCCACAGAGATATAGATTTTCTCCTGAACCTTCTCATATTAGTGAGGCAGTTCAACTTTTGTTAGATGCTAAAAAACCCGTAATTTGGTCTGGTATGGGAGTTTTGATGTCGGACGCTTCAGAAGAGTTGACTGAATTAGCAGAATTAACTCAAATCCCAGTTTATTGCACTATGCCTGGTAAGTCAGGATTTGATCAAAGACATCCTTTGTCATTAGGATCTGGAAGTGGTTCTACTTCTTTGCAAGCAAGAACCTGGTTGCAAGAATCTGATGTTTTGTTTGCTGTTGGGTCTAGCTTATCAAGAACTTCATATGGGCAACCTATTCCTGATGGTAAGACTATGATTCACAGTACCGAAACTATCGCAGACATTAATAAAGATTTTGATATTACTGTGGGATTAGTCGGTGATGCAAAACTAACTTTACAAATGATGATTAAAGAAGTGAAAAGCATTTTGGGAGATCAAGGTAAAAAATCTAGTGAAGATATATCAAAACAAATTTCTGATATTAACGAAAAATGGATGTCACAATGGCAACCGATATTAGAATCTGAAGAAACTCCAATTAGTGCATATAGAGTTGTTGGAGAAATGATGAAAGTATTAGATCTTGAAAACAGCATTGTGACTCATGATGCTGGAGCTCCAAGAGATATTATCATGCCATTTTATCCGGGAACTGTACCTCATAGTTATGTAGGTTGGGGAAAAACCACTCACTTAGGTTATGGCATTCCTTTAATGACGGGTGTAAAGATTGCATGTCCAGATAAGTTTTGTTTGAACATTATGGGTGATGGTGCTTTTGGGATGTCAGGATTAGATATAGAAACTTCAGTAAGAGCTAAAGCTCCAATAACAACAGTACTGTTAAATAATGGCGGTATGGCTACATATCCAGGAGGATATCCTACCGCTAGAGAATCTTTTGGGACCACATACATGACTGGAGATTACGCAAAAATTGCTGAAGGTCTCGGTGCTGTTGGAATTACTGTGACTAAGCCAGAAGATGTAGCGGATGCTTTAGAGCAAGCTAAAAAACTAAATGCTGAAGGTAAAACAGTTTTATTAGATATTCATACAAATTTGGAAGATCGTAGATCAAATTTTTAGGTTTTTCTATTAATATTGATGTATGAATGCGAATAAAAACTTAACAAAGAGTGTTTTGATCTTAATAATAGGAATTATTATTTTAGGTTTCACTTCTCTTTTGGCTTTTGGATTGTCTAATCAGACGTCAGCAACAGGAAGGAGTGGTGCAGTTTTAATAGGAAAAGAAGCTCCTGTATTTATTGCTCCATTAATTGATTCTTCTGAAAATAATACTTTTGTTTCTCTAAATGATTATGATGGTGATATTTTAGTTTTGAATTTTTGGGCATCTTGGTGTCCCCCTTGCCGAGATGAAACTCCTGGATTTCAAAGACTCTTTGAAAAATATCAAGATGAAGGAGTCACATTTTTAGGTATTAACATTCAAGACGGTTCGAGTCCGGTTGATGCTATAAATTATATTAACGAATTTTCTGTAACTTATCCCAATATTTATGATTATGATGGGAATATTACTGTAGATTATGGTGTGACTGGCATTCCAGTCACTTTTTTTGTTTTTGATAATCAGATTCTCGGAAGATGGGTAGGATCTATTTCGGAAGGAAGATTGGATAATATTATTCAAGAAATTTTGACTAACTATAATGATGTTGAGTTTGGTGAAAATTTAGAAGCATTTCGGAGTTTAAATTAATCAAATGAATCATTCTTTTAAAAATTCACAATCCTTAAGTTTGAATTATTTAGAAAAACATAAATATTTAAAAAACAAACAAAACTCTACACCTATAATTTTGCTACATGAAATAGGTGATAGTTCAGATTCTTGGGAAAAAGTTTCGGAAGATTTAAAAGATAAATTTCTAGTAATTCAAATTGATTTTAGAGGCCATGGTTTAAATTTATGTTTTGAAAAAGTTGGGATCGATGAAAGTGTTTCAGATATTTTGGATTATTTAGACCAAAGTTCGTATAAATCTTTTTATCTGATGGGCCACGGTTTTGGCGGTGAATGTGCAGTAATTATTGCAAATCAGAGACCGAATTTGATCAAAAAATTGATTTTAATTGAAACTGAGTTTTCTGATTCTATCGCTTGGGAAGAATGGGGAAAAATTTCGATTCCATCTTTATATGTTAGAGGCAGGCAAAGCGATGTTATTTCTCATGAGTTAGCTATACAAATTCGTGAGAAACAGAAAATGTGTTTTGTAACTGAATTAGAAGGAGGAGGACATCAGTTTCATGAAGATTCTCCTCATTCATTAATTTCTGCTATTTTTTGGTTTGAAAGCCAATAAACTATTTCCCAATAAAATTTGGTTTCCTTTTTTCAATAAATGAAGTTACACCTTCTTGGTGGTCTTGTGTTCTTCTAGCTATTTCTTGAGCAGGTCCAGCAAGTTTGATACTAGTTTCAAAATCAATAAACTGAGATTCGTGAACCAATTTTTTTATTAATGACATCCCATAGGTTGCACCATTAGAAATTTTTTCAGCAAGTTCCATACTTGATTCTAAGATTTGATTTTGTTCACAGACTTCATTCACTATTCCTAGTTCAAAAGCAGTTTGAGCATCTAAAATATCACCAGTATATTGTAGTAGTAGAGTTCTTGATAAACCTATCATTCTGGGTAACTGCCAGCATGAACCGTCAGCTGGAATTAATCCACGTTTTACAAACATTTCAGAAAATTTAGCATTTTCTGATGCGTATCTGATATCACATGATAGTGCAATCCCGCATCCTAATCCCATAGCAGGTCCATTTACCGCAGCTATTGAAGGTTTTTGAAGATTGTGTAGTCTGACTGGAATCAATCTAACTGGATCAATAAAATCTTTTGGTCTGCCTGGAATTAAAGATTGTTTTTCCCAAGCTTCGTTTAACAAATCCCATGGTGATCTGTCTTCAGGGATTGGTTCACGTTGTGTTGATTTATTATCTTTGTCCCATGATTTGACATTCGCACCTGAACAGAAAGATGGATTGGAACCAGTTAATACTACAGTGCGGAGATTGGAACTAAATTCAAATCTATCTAATTCTTCTTCAAGTTGTCCTGCCATTTCTTCACCGATAGCATTTCTTGTGTCTGGATCATGCATAGTAAGTAATAGAACTTTGCCAATAGTTTCTGATTGAATGTATTGTTTTGTCATAGGATCACCTTAATTGTTTAGTATTTTCGAATGGTATTATATTGGAGAAATGAAAAAAATATTATTTTTTGATTTATATGGCACGCTTGCAGGATTTTATCCGACTAGATTCGAAATTCAATCTCAGGCATGCAGAGAGTTTGAACTATCTGTTTCCCAAGACGGTATTCTTAGAGGGTATAAGCTTGCTGATAATTTAATGGCACATCAGAACTCAACTAAACCATTAAGATTAATGGATGAGTCTGAAAAATTTAATTTCTTTTGTGAATATGAAAAATTAGTTTTATCTGGTTGTGATATTCAGGTTGATATGAAATTAGCAGGTGAAATTTGGCAAACTGTTAGAAATATCCCATATGAAATGAAAATTTTTGATGATGTTTTAACTAATTTTGAAAAATTGATAAATTTGGAGTATGAAATTTTAGTAATTTCCAACATGAATATTTCTGGGGCTGAATTAATTAAACAGTTTCAATTAGAAAAATATGTTAATTTTGCAGTCACCTCTAAAGATGTAGGTGTTGAAAAACCGGATCCTAGAATTTTTGATTATGCATTAAAAATTTCGAATTTTTCCAAAAATGATGCCTTTCATATAGGAGATCAAATACTTTCTGATATTAGTGGAGCAGAAAATGCAGGAATTGCTCCAATTTTGATGGATAGGGATAGAAATTATCTAGATTTTGATCGATGTTTAAGAGTCGAGGATATGAGTGATCTGTATTCTAATTTAATTCATTAATGACATTTTATTTGCAAGTTCCTGTTGTAGGCTTACTAATTTAATCATGCTTTCTAAAAGAGATTTTTCCCAATCTGGTCCTAAATCTTCAATTTGACATCTAATTTGTTGATTCCCAATTTGCCAATTTTCTCCAATAGTTTTATTTAATATACTTTTCATATTCGATAAACTATATGGGAATTGTATAAGAATTTGTTTTCCATTTTTTGTAATTGATTCAGCCCCTGTTAATCCAGTTTCAATTTTTAATTTCAAGATAAAAATTAGATTTTCGACTTCTATAGGGAAATTTCCAAAGCGATCTTTCAATTCTTTTTCAAAATCATTTAGTTGTTCTATATTTCTGATTTGAGTTAATGATTGATAAAAGTTTAGTCGTATAGTTAGATCTTCGATGTATTCTTTTGGGATACTGGCAGGAATTCCTAAATCTACACTAATTTGTTGAGATTGCTTATAGGAGATTTCTTGGGAATAATTGTCGTCAGATTCTTCTCTTCTTAAATCTTCTACCGCGGCTGATAAAAGTCTCGTATATAAATCATATCCTACTGTATGTATGTGACCACTTTGTTCGGACCCCAAAATATTTCCTGCACCTCTTATTTCAAGATCTTTCATGGCAATTTTGAAGCCAGACCCGAGTTCTGTTGCTGATAACATAGCTTTTAGCCTTTTCTCAGCTGTTTCTGAAATAGATTGCCTTCGAGGAATTAATAGATACGAATAACCTCTTTTAGAACTTCTACCTATCCGGCCACGAAGTTGATAGAGTTGGGCGAGTCCAAAAGTATCTGCCCTATTGATAATTAAAGTGTTCGCATTGGGAATGTCTAACCCAGATTCAATTATTGTTGTGCACACTAGCACATCTATTAGTCCATCTGAAAAAGATAACATTACTTTTTCTAATTCCTTTTCAGTCATTTGGCCATGTGCAATTCCAATTTGAGCATTTGGTACTAAATTACTTAAATATTCAGCAAAATATTCTATGTTGTTCACTCTGTTATGTAGGAAGTAAATTTGGCCTTGTCTATCAAGTTCCCTTAAAATTGCCTCTCTAATCAAATCGTCACTAAATTCTGAAACAAAGGTTTTGATAGGGAGTCGTTCTTCAGGTGCTGTAGTAATTGTACTCATATCTCTCACTCCAGCTAATGACATATGTAGAGTTCTAGGAATCGGTGTAGCAGTTAGTGTCAGTATGTCTACTTCTTTTCGTAATTGTTTAAATTTTTCTTTGTGAGACACTCCAAATCTTTGTTCTTCATCAATAATTATTAGGCCTAAATCTTTAAACTTAATGTCTTTTTGTACCAACCTATGAGTTCCAACACAAATATCTATCTTCCCATCTTGAATTTCTTGAACAATTTTGTTTTGCTCTGATTTTGTCCTAAATCTACTTAAAGCAGTAATTTTACAGGGAAAAGATTTTAATCTTTCAGAGAAAGTCTTGTAATGTTGTTGTGCCAATACTGTTGTAGGTACCAAAACAGCAACTTGCTTATTATCCATCACGGCCTTAAATGCAGCCCGAATAGCTATTTCTGTTTTACCGTATCCTACATCACCGCAAATCAATCTATCCATTGGTTTCAATGATTGCATGTCTTCTTTTACTTCTGAAATTGTAGTTAGTTGATCGTCTGTTTCTTCATAAGGAAAAGATTCCTCAAGTTGCATCTGCCATTTTGTATCTGGTTGCATTGAGTGCCCTTTTACTAATTCTCTTTGAGCGTAAAGTTTCAATAATTCTGCTGCTAGTTCTTTTGTGGATTTTTGTACTCTGTTTTTTGCTCGAGACCATTCCTGAGTACCTAAACGTGTTAGGGAAGGAGTTGATTCCATAGGGGCAAAGTATGGGGCTACCCTATCTAAGTGATCCATGGGAATATATAATTTATCCCCTTGAGCGTATTGTAAAACTAAAAATTCTGTTTCTTTTTCACCTTCTTTTCTTTTTTGAGTGCCTAAAAATTTAGCTATTCCATGTTCTACATGAACTACATAATCTCCAACTGAAATTTCGTTGAAAAACGCTTGTCTTTTGATTGATTTTTTTCTGACACCTCTTTTTTGTTTAGTGACACCAAAAATTTCTTTATCACTTAAAATCATTAGTTTTGAATGTTTAGTGTTAAAAACAAATCCTGGACCAATCTGATTAGATTCTGAAGGAATAATAAAGCTGTTTTTAGTTAATGAACCTAAAGTTTCTGTGAGTCGAGTGTGATGTGAAGTAGAAATGGCCGTCGTATTGGATTGTTGATTAAATTTTTTAATTTCTTTGGATAATAAATTTAAATCTCCGTTATAAGAAGACGTTGAACTGAATGGCAGAATATGTATATCTTTATTGAGTAATGTTTCAGATCCCCAAGGCATCATTTCAATTTTGTGGTTTTTATCACTAATTTGTTTTTCAATTTTATTCAAAGATTGGTGGCTAATCGGAAAATTATAGGGTATGTGTCCTTGATTTTCTTTGTTTTGTTTTAATTGAAGTATTCTTTCTTCAATTTCCCAATAGTTATTAAAAATGTCTGCAGGTCTGTACAAAATAATTAATGAGTTTTGTGGCATAAAATCAATTAATGATCCATTAGAGAAAAATCCTTGGTACAAAGAAATATCGTCAATTGTTTCTTTGTTCATTAAATCGTTTAGATCATTATTGATTCTTTCAGAATTTTCAGGATCACAATTTTGTAAGTCAATATGTGAGATTTGATTTTCCAATTGAGAAATATTGAGAAAAGATGGAAGTATTTCAGTTGCAGGAAAAAGTTCAAATTCAGGTACTTCATTAATGGATCTTTGTGTTTCAGGATCAAAACTTCTAATGCTATCGATTTCATTACCCCAAAATTCTAATCTGTAAGGATTATTAGATCCTACGGGGAATATATCTAAAATCCCTCCCCTTCTACTAAAAGTCCCTTGAGTTGTGACTGTAGTATCAAATTCATAGCCAGTTTGTTGAAGAAATCGGCAGATTTCTTCCATTGTTGTTTTTTGGTCTTTGAACATCCTTTTTGAAGATTTGTGTAATACAGATGATTCAATTGTTAGCTGACAAATTGCTGAAATAGAAGTGACGACTAAGGGAATCTTATTTGAATTGGAAATTTTAGAAATTGTTTCAATTCGATTTATGGCAGTTTCTCTATCTGTTTCAATTCTTTCATAAGGTAGGTTTTCAACTTCAGGGAAACGTAAAATTTCGGATGATGTCCATGCTGAAAGATTTTCTTGGAGATTGATTGAATGATAGGCAGATGGGCAGATAATCAATGTGGGTTTTTGTAAGTCAGATGCTAATGTAGAAGATAAAAACGGAATTGATTCATCAATAGTTTGTATTTGAATATTGGATTTAGTTTTATTAATTGAATTAAAAAGATTTTTATATTCATCTGAATTTCTTAAAAATCTTGTAAAATCCGATATGTGCATCAATATTCTCCAACATAAAAAGCTGGCACAGTGTGCCAGCAACTCAACTATACAATATATTTTATTTATCTAGTTTAAGGATTGTAAGTGAAATAAAAGTTCATTTTTAGAAATGAACCCCTCAAATTTTGCTGTGATTGTTTGGTTAGAGTCAATTAAAAATGTCCATGGTTCAGAAGGGATCCTCCAATCATGTACTGGTGTGGAGATTTGGGCATTATTTAAGTCACCTTTAATTTCACCTGGATTATCATAAATTTCAACATGTAAGAAATTAACATCTGTTGTGATTTGATGTAAGTTTTCCATTATTTCCATTTGAGGCCCACAGGTTGCAGTTTTACAATATCCTGGACTGGTAAAGAATAAAACTGTAGGGTTTTTTGAATTTAGAGCTTCAATTAATGTTAATTCATAGAATGGTAAATATGGGTTGTTGTCCGATGTAATAGTTGAAATTTCTTGTAAATATATTGATTTAGTTTGAGATGGGATTGCTTTTTGCCCGACCGCAGGAGTTAAGCTTTTTTGTTTGACTTCTAAGAATGCAGAAGTTTGCATATTTTCTGACAGTTTTATCCCAATTCCCCACTTTCCAGATTGATGAAAATTTACTTCTGTTACAAAAATAGTTTTGTTATTGGGCCATAAATAGGGTACTGCTATTGATTTTTCAATTAACTGACTAGGATTGCCATCTAAGAAATATGTTTCAACCACCACATTTTCAGGAGTTAAAGAACCTTTTCCAGATTGGATTATTCCAAAAGCTAGGCGATTTTTCCCAATTGATAAATCAGTAACCGAAAAAACTAAATTTGGTTGATCTAAATCTTCTTGGGCAATATTTTGACAGGAATAAATAACTATTAAGCAAACTACAAAATATAAATATGTTAGTTTCATTACTTAATTTTAATATATAGAATACATGTTGTGCATGGCTTTAATTTTGAGGTGAAAATTTGAAAACTATTATTGTAGAACAGGAAGATCGTGTAGGAATCATCTACTTGAACAGACAAGAATATTTGAATGCATTTGATGATTTAATGGGATATGAGTTAAGGGTGCAAATAGAAAAATTTAACTCAGATCCTAAAATAGGATGTGTTTTGATTTCAGGAATGGGTCGTGCTTTTTCTGCAGGTGCTGATGTAGGAGGGTTTGAGGCTACTGTAAATGGAGAACAAAAAGAAAACAGAATTAGTTCTTTTGAAAAATGGCCGATATTTATTAAAAACTCTAAACCTGTAATTTGTGCTTTGAATGGATTTGCTGTAGGTATGGGAATCACATTGCCTTTAGGTTGTGATATCAGGTTAATGTCAAAATCGGCTAAAATTTCTTTCAGGTTTGCTGCGATTGGCTTAACTCCTGAATATGGCAGTTCTCATTTGTTGTCACAAATTGTAGGATACGGTAAAGCCATGGAGTATATGCTTAGTGGCAGGTTTATCGATTCTACGGAAGCCTTAGATTCAGGATTAGTTAATCATGTTTTTGAAGACAATGAATTAATGGACCAGTCTATTAAAATTGCAAATCAAATTGCTCAAAATCCAGAATGGCAATTGAGGGAAATTAAAAAAATGATGAGAGAACATGTTTTATATGATGATTTTGATAGATTAATTGAAATTGAAAGTAAAATTTTCAGACAATCACAAGATACAGAATCTCACAAAGAATTTTTATTGGCCTTTAGAGAAAATAGGAAACCAAATTTTCACAAGTAAAATTTTTTTATGACTACAATAGGAATTACCACATCACAAAATTTTGATAGCAATAATCTTGTTAAACTTGTTGAAAAATTTGGAGCTAAACATGAATTATTGAGTTTAAATACTAATATTGAAAATTCTACAATAGAAGGACTAATACTTACTGGTTCAATTTCAATTGATGGTCAGGAAAAAAAGAATGACTTTGAAATTAATGCGTTAGATTATGCTTATCAGCATAAAATTCCAGTTTTAGCTATTGGAAATGGGATGATAGTGATGAATTTAAATGCTGGTGGAACTTTTTCAGATGTTTCACACGATCATTTTACTGACAATCAAAATGAATCCAGTTTTCATAGGATATTTATTTCTCCTGGCTCTAAATTAGCTTCCATAGTTGGTGCAGGAGGCTTTGTAAGAGTTAATAGCAGGCATCAGATTGGGATATTAGAATCTGATAAGTCAAGTAAATTGCTTTCATCAGCTTGGTCTTTGGAAGATGGGGTAATAGAGGCAGTCCAACATTCTACATATACTACTGCTTTTGGAGTGCAATTTTTACCTGATACTAGATTGGAAATTCCTCCTCATTTTGATAGGTTATTTGAAAATTTAATTTATGATATTAACCACACAACATAGAGTGTCAATTAATAGCTAAAATACTACAAATTGTGTTAAAATCTGCCTGAAATATTTAGTTACTAACATCAATAGGTGATACATGACGTCAGGCAGTAAGTCAGAATTTGGTTTTATACAACCCACTCAAATTACCGAGGAGATGCGTAGTTCATATTTAGATTACGCAATGAGTGTAATTGTTTCTCGTGCATTACCTGATATTAGAGATGGATTAAAGCCTGTTCAACGAAGAATTTTATTTGCTATGCATGATTTGGGCATGAGACCTAATTCTAGTTATAAGAAAAGTGCTCGTTTAGTTGGAGAAGTTTTAGGAAAGTGGCATCCCCATGGTGATATGTCTGTGTATGATGCTATGGTTCGATTAGCCCAAGATTTTAATGTCAGGATGCCTCTAGTTGATGGTCAAGGAAATTTTGGCAGTATTGATAATGATCCTCCAGCTGCAATGAGGTATACAGAAGCTAAGCTGACTCAAGTAGCTGAGACTATGTTGACCAACTTAGATCAAGATACAGTAGACTGGACCTTAAATTTTGATGATACTCTCAAGGAACCTTCAGTTTTACCTGCTAGATTGCCAAATTTATTGATAAACGGGGCGTCTGGAATTGCAGTAGGTATGGCTACAAATATTCCCCCTCATAATCCAGTTGAGGTTTGTAATGCTGTCAATGCATTAATTGAGAATCCTGAATCCACTTCTGAAGAATTAATGCAATTTGTTAAAGCTCCTGATTTTCCTACTGGAGGGACAATTATGGGGACTCAAGGAGTCAAGGATGCTTATACCACGGGTAAAGGATCTGTGATTGTTCGTGCTGTTGCTGAAATTGAGCCAATGTCAAAATCAAATAGTCGAATGCAAATTGTAGTAACTGAATTGCCTTATCAGGTAAATAAGTCAGCTTTAGTGGAAAAGATTGCAGAACTTGCGAAAACTAAAAAAGTTGAAGGTATTT
This sequence comes from SAR202 cluster bacterium, assembly GCA_022447825.1. GTDB lineage: Bacteria > Chloroflexota > Dehalococcoidia > Lucifugimonadales > UBA826 > AG-426-M11. The sequence continues at coordinate 95,207 of JAKUTY010000001.1, read as the reverse complement.
CTGAAATTCGTGATGAATCTTCTCGAGATGGTATGAGGGTAGTAATAGAGCTGAGGGGAGGTATTCAACCTCAGGTAGTTTTGAATAATTTATATAAATTTACTCAGCTTCAGACACCTTTTTCAGCAAATATGCTCGCGCTGATTGATGGTATTCCAAAAGTTATTACTCTTAAGATAGCAATACAAGAGTATATTAAATTTAGACAACAAGTTATAAGAAGAAGAACCGAGTTTGAGCTTAAAAAAGCTCAAGAAAGAGCACATATTTTAGCTGGTCTTAGAATAGCTATCGCAAATTTGGATGAAGTGATCTCTTTAATTAGAGCGTCTAATGATGTTGAGTCTGCTAGAAATGAATTAATGTCTAAGTTTTCATTAGATCAACCTCAAGCTCAAGCTATTTTAGATATGCAATTACGTAGACTTGCTGCTTTAGAAATTGAAAAACTAGAATCCGAATATCAAGAATTACAACAAACAATTAAAGATTTAGAGTCTTTGTTGGCTGATGAAAATAAAATTTTGGCAGTTGTTAGAGATGAAACTGATGAAGTTAAAAAGAAATATGGGGATAAAAGACGGACTGAAATTAGTCATGATGCACATGATTTATCTAGAGAAGAGTTAGAAGCTCATGAACAAATTGTCATTACTTTAAGTCAAGGAGGTTATCTGAAAAGGATTCCTTCAACCGCATTTAAGAGGCAACACAGGGGTGGTGTTGGTGTCACAGGTATGAATACTAGAGATGATGATCCTGTTAAAAATTTAATGGTTGTAGACAGTCATGACAAGCTTTTGTTCTTTACAAATAAAGGTAGAGTATTATCAAAAATTGGTTATGAACTTCGTGCTGATCAAAGTAGAAATACAAGAGGAGTTCCTGTTGCGAATATAATCAACGTTTGGGATACAGAGTCTATTAGTGCATTGATAAACGTTGGTAAAAAACAATATGATCAATTCCAATGGTTAGTTTTGGGAACTAGGAAAGGAAGAGTTAAGCGAATCAAATTAGAAGATGTTTCTCATATTAGGCCTTCTGGTTTAATTATTATGAACCTAAAAGATGATGATGAAGTAGTTTCAGTAAAGCTTGCAAAAAGTAGATTTGTTGATCGTGTAGACCCAGAAACTGGTAGGCCAGAAAGAAAAACAGTAAAAGAAGAAGTTGTTAATCCTGAAACTGGTGAAATAGAAATCAAAACTACTAGACCGATTATACAAGATGAAGTTGAAGCAGATGATATTATTTTTATTTCTGAACAAGGTATGGGAATTCGCTTTTCGATATCTGACTTGCCCATTAGAAGGAGGACTGCTGGTGGAGTTAAAGGGATGCAACTTAGAACAGGTGATCGAGTCGTAGCTATGGATGTTGGTGATGATGATAGTAATTTAATGTTGATTAGCAAGGAAGGAAGAGGAAAGGTAAATCCATTGTCTGCATATAGGAGACAAGGGAGAGGAGGATTGGGGTTGCGTGCATTTAAGATCAATAAAAATACAGGCTTAATAGCAGACGCTCAAGTGGTTGATGATTCAAATGAAGTTTATGTTGTTTCAGAAAATGCTCAAGTCATGAGAACTAATTTAAGTGAAATTAGGACTCTTGGAGGAAGAATTACTGCAGGAGTTACTATATTTAAGCCTCGCCAAGGTGATTCTGTAGCATCAATTTCATCTGTAGGTGACTTCGAGATACCTGAAGATATTAAGGAAGAATCAGACTAAATTAGAAAATAGCTATGGGGTTTGCTGGAGAACCTGTTCCGCCTACAACGAATAACGGGTTTAGAGAAAGCATGAATTCATATCTTTTTTCTTTTGCACAAACACTAGCAATTTGTTCTAATAGCGCGTTATCTACTAAGGCTACTCCATAAGCAAAAATTACTCCGTGTACGCTCCATGGAAGATCATATTCGTTAGGAGATGAATCCATCATATCCCAGCCTAATATAGAAACATCTGAATTTTTGATGAATGGTAAGCATGATGCATGCAATCCCGGCCTGCCCTCTGGAGTAGACCAAATACCATTGTGATCTGCGGCAAATTTTTCTCTACCACTGTATACAAAAATTGCATCTCCAGATTTAATTTCTATTCCTTGAAATTTTGCAATTTCTTCTAATTCCCAACCATGTACTGGAGAATCAAGAGTCACGTAAGGAGTGTTTCTAAAGGATGGAACGTCTAATAAGACGCCTCTTGTTATAATTCCTTCTTTCCATTGGTCGACAGTTCCATAGGTTGCACCATTGAACTGGATTACGTCGTCAGGATTTTTGCCTTCCCACATTCCATCTTTATTCCATACATGGCAAAGAGCATCTATATGTGTAGTTGCAGTCCCATGGTAAAAAACTCCGTAATAGTCCATAGCTGCACCACCAGAGAATGGTCTACGTTCTTTGTGCATATAATGTTGAGCAGGTCTTGGATTGTCACCTGACGGGATTACGGGTAAAGGTCGACTCATTGATACTGTTCTACCTGTTTTTACTAACGAAACTGCTTCCAAGCGTTTTTTGTTGTCAATTAAATTAATTGCTCCAGCCGAAGCATTTTCACCCCATCTACCCCAATTGGTGTTTTTAAGATATTGATCTACTTCAGCCTTAGACGGTATTTTTTTATTGATCATAAAATTTTACTTATCAGAAATTTTCACTCCAGCCATGTCTTCCATGAAATTTGCAATAGCAGAATGGTCAGAGTTTCCTTTTCCATCATTGATTAATGACCCTAAAATTTGTTGCGCAAGACTTGTAAACATTAGAGGGGCTCCAACATCCTTACCTGTAAGTAATGCATTATGAAGGTCCTTTTGATGCAAGACAATTCTGAATCCTGGGTCAAAATTACCATTAATCATCATTGGACCTTTAGTATTCATTACAGTACTTCCGGCTAATCCTCCTTTGATAGCATCAAAAACTACTTGTGGATCTATTCCAGATTTTTTAGCCAAAACTAATGCCTCACCTAAAGCAGCAATATTTCCTGCAACTATAATTTGATTTGCTAATTTTGTTGTATTTCCTGCTCCGTAGTCTCCGCACAAAACTATACTGCCAGACATGGTTGAAAGCATGTCATAGTTGGAGTCAAATACTTCTTTTTTTCCACCTACCATCACTGCTAATGTTGCTTCTATAGCCCCTGTTTCACCTCCGCTAACTGGCGCGTCCAAAAAATTCACACCCGCATTTTCACATGCTTTTGCAATTTTTTGAGATGATGCTGGAGCAATTGAACTCATGTCGATTACGGTACTTCCGGAAGAGGCTCCCTCTAAAACACCGTTAGGTCCTAAAATAGCTGCTTCTGATTGGGGAGAGTCTGGGACCATAGTGATGACTATAGGAGCGGATTGTGCAACCTCTGCTGCTGTACTAGCAGATTTTGCTCCGTCAGTTACCATTTCTTCAACTGATTCAGAAACGATGTCGTAAACAGTAACTGAATAATCTGCTTTCATGAGATTTCGAACCATAGGTTTACCCATAATTCCTAATCCAACAAATCCTATTTCACCTCTTGCCATTTTATTCTCCTAAATTGATTTCATTGCTGAAGCTTCATTATAGTTTCCTAGGATTTATGGTCAAGTTTTATGATTAACTTAAAACTTCTATGCTGAGTCATTTTGCTTTGATAATATGAACCTAATTAAAGAGGAAGTCATGAAAAATTCTAAAGTTGTGTTTTTAACTTCATTAAGTGACCAAGTAGTTAGTGAAATTATTTCATTTGCTAGAAAGGATTTTGAAATTATAGTTTTAAATAATTCTGATTCAGAATCGAAGTGCATATCTGAAATTAAAGATTGCGAATTTCTTTTGTGTCATGGTAAATATCCTACTGATTCTATGTTAAATTCAGCAAAAAATTGTAAGTTAGTTCAGCTATTAGCTGCTGGATTTGATCAAATGAATTTGCCGTTATTAGATTCTATGAAAATCCCTTTGGCAAATAATGGTGGAGCTAATTCATGGGCAGTATCGGATCATGCTGTTTTATTAATGTTAGCGTTATATAAAAAACTAATCGATTCAGATAAATCAACTAGAGATGGAACTTGGAAAAAACCAATTAATGGTGAAAATACCTTTGAAATGGCAAACAAAAAAGTTGGTGTTTTAGGAATAGGTAACATTGGTAAAAAGGTTGCTAGGCGTGTTCAGGCTTTTGATGCAAAAGTTCAATACTTTGACTTATTTCCATTAGACGATCAATTGAACTCTCAATTGGATCTGAAATATGTTTCTCTTGATGAATTATTTGAAACATCTGACATTATTACATCTCATATGCCTCTTAATGATGAAACTTTTCATATGATTAATTCAAATCGTTTTTTACAAATGAAAAACTCATCGATACTAATCAATACTTCTAGAGGTGAAATCATTGATGAAAAAGCCCTAGTCGATGCATTAAATAATAATGAGATTTTAGGTGCCGGGTTAGATGTTTTTGAAACAGAACCAGTTGAATCTGATAATCCATTATTGAAAATGAAAAATGTAATAGTTACTCCTCATGTAGCAGGAACTACTTGGGATACTTGGGCTAGGAGATCAGAATTTGCTTTTAATAATATGATCAAGATTATTGAAGGTGAAAAAATATTAGGTCAAATAAATGATTTTTAGATTGCAGCCCTTCTTTAGTTAGTTTAGCTATTTATATTCTAATAAATTAGGGAAATGGTTTTCTTACTAAGTTTAGTAGGTGTTTTAGAAATGAATGATTCAATTAGAAAACGATTAGAAGAAAAAGAAGAAAATCTGTCTATTTTTGCAAGTAAAGTTGTAAATTCGAAAGGGAGAAATGTTTTTGAAGAACCTAGTCCTTTTCGTACTGATTTTCAGAGAGACAGAGATCGAATAGTCCATTCCAAATCTTTTAGAAGAATTAAACATAAAACTCAAGTGTTTATTTCTCCTTTGGGGGATCATTTTGTTACTAGATTGACTCATACCCTAGAAGTATCTCAAATTGCTAGAACGATTAGTAGAGCGCTGAATTTGAACGAAGATCTTACCGAAGCAATGTCTTTAGGTCATGATGTTGGGCATACTCCTTTTGGGCATTTAGGAGAAGAATTATTGTCAGAATTGTCTGGTGAAAACTTTAGACACAACCATCAAAGTTTAAGATTAGTAGAGAAGATAGAAAAAGAAGGTAAAGGATTAAATCTCACTTTTGAAGTTAGGGAGGGAATTGCCCATCATTCAAAACCTAGAGGAGATTTTTTAGATAGAAAAAACATTGATTCAAATCTAAGTCTTGAAGCTCAAGTTTTGAGAGTCTCGGATGCTATTGCATATTTGAATCATGATTTGTTGGATGCTTTTAGAGCAGAGGTTTTGACTCAAGATCAATTGCCACAATCTACTATTTCAATTTTGGGTGTTAGGCATTCTCAAAGAATAAACACTATGGTTTCCGATATTATTGAATCTTCTTTGCAAACAATGATTAATGCAACTCGAGAATTACCTCCCATTATTACTATGAGTTCTAATATTAAAAATGAGATGAATTTATTAAGGGAATTTATGTTTGAGAACGTTTATTTGCCCGCAAGTCAAAGTGAGGAATCAGAGGCGGCAAAATCAATTTTGATTTTACTATTTAATTATTACAAAAAATTTCCGGAAAAAATCCCAATGGAATATAAAGCTATTAATGAATCAGATCAAGGAGCTATGATGGATTATATTTCTGGTATGACAGATAATTTTGCAATAAGAGTTGCTGAAAAGATTTCTCCAGGTATTTCAAATGTTTTTAAAAATCGAATTTCTTAAGGTGTTTCATGGTAGAACAAATCAATTCCAAGGATCGAATGAATTTCAGGATAATTCATAGAAAAACAGCATTGATTCAAGAGCATTTAGAATCAATGCAAAGAGATTCTTTTGGAATTGAGTTTGAAGCATGGAAAAATGAAGTTGATGAAATTTGGAAACAAATTTTTCAAATTATTACTTTGTTAACAGAGGAATCTCAGCAAATTGTATTGGGTAATATTCAGGAAGAGTGGGTGAGTTATATTACTCATTATGGTGTATTAGATTTTAATCAAGATGGAGGGTAATGTGAGTGAAGAATTAAGTATCCAAGGAAATTTAGATTTAGCAAGATTGAGAGCTGAAAAAGCTCATCAGATTTTGGTGAAATTTAAGCAATGCCATCTTCCTGAAAATTATGATTTACAGTTGTCACAATTTTGCACATCTTTGTCAGACATAGTTTTTGCTCATGAGAATTTGAATAATTGTATTGATTCTTTTTTTCAGAATGATACAAAAAACCCTCTCCAAATCGGGGATTTGATTACGGATATGATTGTGGAATTAGACCACTTAAATTGGCATACAAATAATGTATTATCAGAAGCTAAAGATATTGCTCAATATTTTTATTCAAAATAACGGATATTTATATGTCTGAAGTTGAAGAAATCAAATCTAGGTTAGACATAGTTGATCTAATTTCTGAACATGTCAACTTAATTCAATCTGGAAGAAATTTCAAAGCTAATTGTCCCTTTCATTCTGAAAGAACCCCTTCATTTATCGTTGATCCCTCTCGTCAATTATGGAGATGTTTCGGATCTTGCTCTACAGGAGGGGACGTTTTTTCATTTTTAATGAAAGTTGAAGGTATAGAATTTCCGGAAGCTTTGAGAATTCTTGGCGAACGAACTGGCATTAAGATTACAGGAAATTCCTCATCTATTCTCAAAGATGATTATTATCAAATAAATGAAATTGCTAAAAATTTTTATAAATCAAATCTGAATTCTGATGAAGGTAAAATTGCGGTAGATTATTTGCAGTCCCGAGGTATTGATTTAAAAAAAATTGAATCCTTTGACTTAGGTTATTCTTTTAAGGATAGAGATTCACTTAAAAATCATTTTTCTTTTCATCATGTAGATTTTGAAAAAGCTATCGAGTCTGGTTTATTAAATAAATTTGATAATGGAAATGTTAAAGATTTTTTTGTTGGTAGATTGATGTTTCCAATTTCTGATAGAAATGGCAGAGTAGTTGGATTTGGTGCCAGATCTTTAGATGATTCAATGCCAAAATATATCAACACCCCATCTTCACCAGTTTTTGATAAAAGAAATATTTTGTATGGTCTTCATTTAGCGAAAGATTCAATTAGGAAAAACAATGAAGTTGTTGTAGTTGAGGGGTATATGGATGTTATAGCTGCTCATGAGTATAGTTTTAAAAATGTTGTTGCTTCTATGGGTACGGCATTAACTGTTGAGCAAGTTCGCCAAATTAGAAATTTAGCATCATCCTATATTTTAGCCTTAGATCAGGATACCGCTGGACAAGAAGCTACTTTGAGAAGTTTACAATCATCTTGGGGTATTTTTGAGAGTTTGAACACTTCCAAAAACGATTTTTTTTCAGATTATTCAAAAATTTTAAAAGTATTATCAATTCCTAATGGAAAAGATCCTGATGAATTTATTCGTTCTGAGTCCCAAGATTGGGGCAAAATTGTTTCTGATTCATTGCCATTAATGGATTATTTAATTCCATCATTGATCTCTAGATTTGATGTAAATGTACCCGGTAATTCTCAAAAAATTCTAGAGTTAATATTTCCTATTTTAAATAACATGGATCAGATTGACAGAGGAAAATACTTGGTTGAATTGGCTAGTCAATTCAAAAGTTCTTTTGAAAATGTGGAAGCTATGTTAAAAGTGATTTCTCAATCTAATCAAAGAAAAGATTATGAGAATCAAAGATCTGCTCCTAAATCATCTAGAATGATGTATTTGTTAGCGTTAATTTTTTCGAGTGAACCATTGAAAGAAAAATCTAAAGAATTAAATTTTGAAATATTTGATTTAGAATCAAGTTATTTGTTAAAACAGTATTTTAAGTTTGATAATTTGATAGATTTTGAAAACTCTCTGTCAGAAGATTACACTAAATTTTATAATGAGATCATAGAAACACAGTTACTTGAAACAACTCAAGATTCATTTAATCAATCATATGAGTTTTGTGTAAAAACACTGAATAGAGAAAGGTATAAGATTGCAGCAGCTACTTTTAGTGAATCACAGGGATTAGACTTTCCAACTGAAGATCAAATAAATCAAATTAATGAAATTAATGCGAAAATTAGAGATACATAAATATATTTCTTTAGATACGCATTATTGTTTGCTAGAATAGAATGTATAAAAGCTTAGGGGGATATCATGTCAACTGATGGGATTCAAAATTTTAGTGGTGATGCTGAATTGATAGATGGAGTGTTAAGAGATAACGACTCTGAAGAAGACACATACCAAATAGATCAGGATAATGACGAAATTTCTCCATCAGATGAGGAAGATGAAGATGATGATGAAGATAGTTCTGTTGTAGAACTTGGAATGGAAAAAACATTAGATGATGATGTTTTTAATAATGATGATGCTCCTCCTTCCCTAGAAGATCTTAAAGCAAAAGCTACTAGAGAATGGGAACGTGAGATTGGTTCTGTAGAAATCATTGATGATCCTGTTAGGATGTATTTAAGAGAAATTGGTAGAGTTGACTTGTTGAGAGCTGTAGAAGAACGTGATTTGGCTAGGAAATTTGAGGCCAAAAGATATGTTGAGAATTCTGAAGATCAATTATCAGAAGGTAATCCTTTTCCTAAAGCTAGAGACATAGTAATCCAGATGATGGATAAGGTCAGTGATAGTGAAGACATTATTAAGGCAATTTTAGTTTCAAAAGAAGTTCCATTCGATGGGACTCTTCCAGATTTAATGGCAAATCCTGATATACGAAGTGCATTAGATGGTATTTTTCAAGATGAGTCGTTAGAACAAATAGCTGCGATTTTATCTGAATTGACTGACCAAGATCCTCCAGAATTTGATACTTTAAAAGAAATGATTAAACAGGCATCTATCAATTCTAGGCTTCTCCCAGATGATATTTTCAAAGTGATCACAGGATCGCCTTCGTTGAGTGAATTAAAAACTATTACACAGAGCGACAATCTTTCTGATGAAATGCAACCTTACGAATTGCTATACCGCCAACATTTAGAAAGAATTAAACAACGGGGAGATGATGCTCAGCAACATTTATCTGAGGCTAATTTACGTTTAGTTGTTAGTGTTGCAAAGAAATATATTGGAAGAGGAATGTCTCTTTTAGATTTGATTCAAGAAGGGAATATTGGATTGATTCGTGCTGTTGAAAAATTTGATTATCGTAAAGGTTATAAGTTTAGTACATATGCAACTTGGTGGATTCGACAAGCAATTACAAGAGCTATAGCTGACCAGGCTAGAACGATTAGAATTCCAGTCCATATGGTTGAAACTATCAATAAACTATTAAGAGTCACAAGAAGATTGGTTCAGGAATATGGTAGAGAACCCACTAGTGAGGAAATCGGATTAGAGATGGAAATATCTCCTGATAAAGTCAGAGAGATACTTAAAATATCTCAAGAACCCGTCTCACTTGAAACTCCTATAGGAGAAGAAGAAGATAGTCATTTAGGAGACTTTATTCCTGACAATAATGCTTTGGCTCCTGTTGAAGCCGCTTCATATCAGTTATTAAGAGAACAAGTAGTAGATGTGCTAGATACTTTGAATGATAGAGAAGCTCGGGTTTTGGAGTTACGTTTTGGATTAGAAGATGGTAAAAGTAGGACCTTAGAAGAAGTAGGACGGGACTTTGGAGTGACAAGAGAAAGGATTAGGCAAATCGAAGCTAAAGCTCTAAGGAAATTACGACATCCAAACAGATCTAAAAAACTTAGAGATTTTCTTGAATCATAATGTTTCAAACCTCTAAAAATTTAGATTCTTTTCTTCAGTCTGAATCTATTTCTAAACCTACTGTATCGGTAATTAATACTGATGCAGAAAATATCATTTCTGATATTGGTACTGCAATGCGCACTGCTGGTTATAAAGAAGTAATCTCTCCTAATTTAGAGACTTTATTAAAAGTTAATATTTCATGGCAACATTATTATCCGGCTTGTTCAACTTCTCCATGGCAGCTTGATGGCGTCATTCAAACATTAAAGGATGATGGGTTTGAAAACATCATTCCTACCCACAATGGAACAGTAGTAGTTGATGCCAAGGAAGGGGCTAGAAATAACAAACATACGCTTGTAGAACATAAACATGGACTCAAAAGTGTTTTCTTGGAAGAAGAAGAATGGATTTCATTCAAACCATCAGAAAAAATGTTAGTTTTAGATGAAATTTTTAGTGATGGGATTCATATTCCTAAGCATTTGATGGGTAAAAATATTATTCATTTGCCAACTATGAAAACTCATGTTTTTACTACTATTACTGGTGCCATGAAGAATGCTTTTGGTGGATTATTAAATTTTCAACGTCATTGGACACATTCTGTTATTCATGAAACTTTAGTTGATTTATTGAGAATACAAAAAGAAATTCATCCAGGAATTTTTGCTGTAACAGATGGTACGTTTGCAGGTTCAGGCCCTGGGCCCAGAGCTATGCAATGGCATGAAAAAAATGTCATATTAGCTAGTTCTGATCAGGTAGCTATTGATGCTGTCTCTGCGAGTATGATGGGTTTTGATCCAATGTCTATTGATTTCATAAGAATTGCCCACGAAGAAGGTTTGGGATGTGGTGATTTATCTAAGATCAATATCGTTGGTGAAGATATTGATAATGTTGATTGGGGTTTTCAGCGAGGTAATACCTTTGCAAGCCAAGGGCAAAAAATGATTTATTGGGGACCACTTAAGCCCTTAGAAAAAGCTTTACTAAGATCTCCGATTACTCCATTAGCTTATGCTGCATCAAATTTGTATCACAATGAATATTGGTTGAGGTTTATTGGGAAACAAAGAATAAATAAGGCTATGCAAACAAAATGGGGAAATTTGTTTAGAAAATATTAATCGTGTCAACAGTCCAAAAATTCCCTGAACCAAAACCATCAGGCTCCAATTTAGATTATGCTTCAGTAGATTCTTCTTCTGAATCTTCACCTTCTGTAGCCTCACCTTCTGTAGCCTCACCTTCTTCAGATTCTGGACCTCGTGCACGTTCTACTCTCGGTGCTACGACGCTTGCCAACATTTCAGCTTCGTCATTAGTTATTTGAATTCCGTCAGGAATTTCTAAGTCTTTAACATATAGGTTGGTTTCAAAATCTACTAATAATTCTGCAGCCAAGGTTAGATACCCTGGGATTTCTAATGGAAGTGCTTCTACAGTAACTGATTCGAGCGGTTGTAGTAGAGTACCACCCATAGTTCTTACAGCAGGTGAAGTTCCTTCAATTCTGACTGGAACTTTAGCTCTGACTGGTTTAGAAATATTTACACTCATAAAATCAACATGGATAATCTGATCTTTTACAGGATGGTATTGGACTTCTCGTACGAAACAAACTTGGTCTTCAGATCCGTCAATAGATACATTGATAGGTATGTTAGTTCCGGCTTGCAGTACTATTTTATTTAAAGTAATTTTTTCACACTGCAAAGATATTGAGTCTACTTCAGATCCATATAAATGAACGGGGATTAGACCGTTTTTTCGAAGGTTGGATACTTTTTTACCAATCACTTCTCTTTTTTCTAATGTAAGTTGCAACCCATCCATTTTTATTCACCGTAAAATTTAAAATTGTTCAAGAGGGAAATTTTAGCATATATTCACTGTTACTCAAATATTTCTACAATTTTCTCCCCGACAATTTTTTCTTCATCTGTTTTTAATCCAAACATGTGAATTTCTATAAAATCATTATCCCCAACAACTCTTGTCCAAATAGAAGGGGTTCCGTCTTTAAGTTGATCAACTAGATCATGAAGAGTTAATTTGTGATTTTTTATTTTGATTTTAACCCCAAAGGGTTGATGGCCAATAATATTTTCTATTAGTGAAGCTTCAATGTATGGACAATTGGACAAAATGTTTATTAAAGTCATAGATTGTTTTTCTATGTCACTTAATCTGGTTTCATGATCTATGGTTAACCAGTTTTGAACAGCTGCTACTACTCCCATCATTTCTTGACGATCAACTTTATGTGGCCTACCAATTCCTCTGATTCGTCTTCCTTCGTATCCTACAAAGGATTGTTTGGAAATTTTACGTATCATTTCTTCTGTGCCTAAAGCTAATCCGCTAGATTGTGATGCGCCTAAATATTTTGCTGCTATACATTGGAAATCTGCACCCATTTTTACATATTTACCAAAATTTTCTAATGGATATATTTGTCCTGCAGCGTCTACTAGTACAGGTAAATTGTATGAATGTGCAATTTCAATAGTTTTTTCTAAAGATAGCGCGTCATTATCAGGGTTTTGTTCGTACATAGTAAAATGCACTCCAGCTGTTTGAGGCCCAATAGCTTCTTCTAAATCTTTCTCAGTAGTTTTGTGTTCAGAGCCAAATGTAATCAACTGAGCTCCAGAAGCTTCTAAACATCTATCGTACCAATACCTATGTTTTTTTTGGATCAGAATTTCATTTTTCATGCCATCGGTATTTGGTAATTGTTCAATCAATTTATCGTCATCTCCAGCCATAATTGCGGCTGCAGCTAATGTGAGAGCTGACCCTGCTCCAGATGTAATGTATGTAGCTGGAACTCCGATAAATTCAGCTAGAAATTTCCCTGCTTTTTCTTCTAACTCTATGAGTGGAATATATGAACTGTCAGCCAAGTCCATTGCTCTTTTGACTTCAGGAATAGGTGTTGACCCTCCTAGCATAGTTACGCTACCGATAGCATTGATTATTGGTTTTGCAGAGACCATCTCATAAATGTTATTCCAATGTTCTTGATTCATATTTTCTCCTAAATTGATACTCCAATTAAAAACCCCATGATAAATGTAATTGATGCTGCGAATGATCCTATTAATAACATTCTGATAGCTCCCCAAAATATATTATTTCCACTAGATTTAGAAATTGCACCTCCAACACTCATTAAGGCTATTCCACTTAAAATTGATGTTAATACATTAGCTTGGGCTAGATCAAAAAATAAAAAAGGAATTAAGGGAATTGATGCTCCAACAGCAAATGCAATTAGACTGCTAATTGCAGCTATCCAAGGAGCCCCCAATTCATTAGGGTTTAATCCTAAATGTTCTATTGCGATTGTTTGTAATGCGACTTTTGGGTTTGAAATGATTTTTCCAGCAATTTTTTTTGCTTCATGAGTTGAAAATCCTTTATCTATGTAAATTAGAACTAATTTTTCTTCTTCAGTATTTGGGTTGGAGGATATTCTGGTTTTTTTTTCATTAACTTTTTTTTCATTAATTTCTTTTTCTGATTTTACTGAGATATATTCTCCTGCTGCCATTGATAATGAACCTGCTACTAATGCAGCATAACCAGCCAATATTATGATATTTGTGTTTGCAGATTCAGAAATTCCACCCGAAACTCCCATAACTAAACAGAAATTAGATACTAAACCATCGTTTATTCCTAAAACGGCAGCTCTTATGCTCCCGTTGTTTTGTTTTTTAAAAGGATCGTAATTAATTTTCATTAAATTTAAGTTGTTATATTTTTTACTTAAGAAATTCAAAATAATTTCCTGTTAAATATCTATTTCAATACTAACTGGACAGTGATCTGATCCTAAAATATCTTCATGGATATCAGCAGAGATCAACTTGTTTTCCAATGAGCCTGATATACAAAAATAGTCTATCCTCCACCCTACATTCCTTGATCTTGATCCTCCCATATAGCTCCACCAGGTGTAATTATCACCTTCTTGGTTGAGTTTTCTAAAGGTGTCTATAAAACCACTTGAAACTATATTGTCAAAACCTTTTCTTTCTTCTTTAGTAAATCCGGCATTTCTTTCATTTGATTTTGGATTTTTTAAGTCGATTTCTTGATGAGCTACATTTAAATCTCCACAAAAAATCACAGGTTTGATTTTTTCTATTTCTCTAACATAATCAAGAAAATCAATATCCCATTCGTTTTCTCTGTAACTTAATCTAGAAAGATCCCTTTTAGAATTTGGTGTGTAGACTGTAACCAAATAAAAGTTTTCATATTCTAGAGTAATTACTCTTCCTTCATTGTCATGTTTTTCTATACCTAGGCCATTCATGTAATTGATAGGATGATTTTTAGCTAAAATTAAAGTCCCAGAATATCCTTTTTTTTCTGCACTATTCCAGAATTGAGTGTAATTTGGAATGCTGATTTCAACTTGAGATGAATGAGCCTTCGTTTCTTGGATACAAAATAAATCAGCATCAATATTATTAAAAAAAGTCATAAAATCTTTTTTGAGGCAAGCTCTAATGCCATTTACGTTCCAAGATACCAATTTCATATGTAACACCTTTCATGGGAACCGATTTAAATTCTCTCTTAGATAATATGCTTTAATTTACATATTCCCTCTAGATTTGCCTTTAATCTCAGTTTAACATGACGTAATAAAATGATTGATAACATTAGATAGAGGTGATTAGTGACTAATACTGTAGCTATTATGAGTCCTGGTGATATGGGACATTCTGTAGGTCTTGAATTGAAAAATCATGGAATTGATGTGATTACGTGCCTAGACGGCAGAAGTGATAGGACAAAACTTTTAGCAGCTCAAGGCGGATTTAGAATTGTTGACACTTTTGACCAGATGGTAGTTGAGGCAGATTTGCTTTTGTCTATTATGGTACCTTCAAATGCAAAGGAATTTGCAATTCAAGTATCTCAATCTATTGAATCTACTAATAGTAATTTAATTTTTGTTGATTGTAATGCTATTTCTCCTGAAAATTCTAGAAACATATCTGAAATTATTACCAAAGTTGGGGGACATTATGTGGATGGAGGAATTATAGGTAATTCTCCTGCTAATGGAGATGTGCCTAGGTTTTATGTGTCAGGCCCTTCTAGTGATGCAGTATTAGTTTTAGATGGTAAAGGTATCAAAGTTAAGTTAATTGGGAGTCAAATTGGCCACGCTTCAGGAATTAAAATGTGCTACGCTGCATTGACTAAAGGAACTAATACTTTGCAGGTTGCTTTATTATTATTAGCAGAAAAGATGGGATTGTTAGATGAGTTAGTGGAAGAATTTTCAAGCAGTCAAACTTATGTGCTTAATTCTATGGAGAAATCTATTAAAAAACTTCCTGCTAATGCTCATAGATGGATCGGAGAAATGCAAGAGATTGCTTCAACTTTTGAGGATTTTGGTGTGACTTCTGATTTTCATAAGGGTGCTGAGAAAATTTATACTCTTTTAAATGAATCACAATTTGGTGATGAGACACCTGAAACAATTGATCCTGATCGAACATCATTTCAAACTATTAAGATGATCTCAAAAAATTTATGAGAGTATTGAAATTAAAACATCCAAGTAATGACCCACTCATATTACTTGAATCTGTTGATGAGCCGGTTATTTCTTCAAATCAGATATTAGTGCGTGTCGCAGCTGTGGGTTTGTGTTATCACGATATAGCTGTAATGAATGGTACTTTAACTCGCGGAGTGAAAGATAATGTGATTCTTGGACATGAAATTTCAGGGACAATTGTTGAAATAGGTTCAGATATCAAAGATTTAGAAATAGGCCAAAATGTTGTGACATCTTTAAATTCTTTTTGTGATTCTTGTGAAATGTGTCTCGCAAATAGAGATTATAGATGCCAGTATGCCCAAGGATTTGGTCATGGAATTGATGGAGGATTGTCTGAATTTATTAAATTGGCTCCGCAACATGTTTCTGTAATTCCTGAATCCCACAATTTAATTGAAGCATGTTTATATGCATGTCCTATTGGGGTGTCTAATGATGCATTGAAATTAAATGATTCCTATGGAAAAGGAGATACAGTTGTAATATTTGGAGTAGGTGGAGGTTTGGGTGTTCATGCAGCTCAAATAGCCCTATCTAAGGGAGCTAATGTTATTTCACTTACTTCATCTCCTAATAAATTGGAAAAGTTAGAGCAATTACCTGTAGGCCAAGTCTTTTTGATGGATGAATTTTTAAATATTCCAGAGCTGATTTTTGCTTTGACAGAAGATCAAGGGGCCAAAGTAGTTTTTAATCCCGTAGGGTCTCAAGTGTTTTTAACTGGTTTAGAATCATTATCTAACAGAGGGAATATGATAGTAACTGGAGAGATTTTGGGTAAGCCTGTTAATTTTAATCTAGCTGAGATTATTTTTAGAGACGCAAAAATTTTGGGTTCTTCTGGGGTTGGTAAAATAGGTATTCAGGAAGCTGTCAACCTTGTAGATGAAAAACAAGTAACTCCGATTGTAGGAAAACAATACGGATTCTCTGAAATTTCAGAAGCATATCGTGCTGTGAAAAATAAAGAAATTATTGGTAGGGCAGTAATTATTCCTGACTAGAATGAACCTATCTTCTTTTGATCCCAAACTACTAGAATTTGACTAGCAATTGCTATTGAACTGTATGTTCCAGCAACTACTCCTATAATCAGCACATATAAAAATTCTCTGATTGTGGCCCCTCCAAATAAAAATAATGCTAATAGAGTCAAAAGTAATGTAAAACTCGTATTTAGTGATCGCCCTAAAGTTTCAGAAATACTTAAATTTACTACCTCAGTAAATTTTCTGTTTGTGTATATAAGGACATTTTCTCTGATTTTATCAAACACTACTATGGTGTCATTTACGCTGTATCCAATAATAGTTAGAAGCGCAACTAAAAACATTGTACTTATTTCTATTCCTAAGAATTCCCCTAAAATGGCGAATGATCCTATAACAATGATTGCGTCATGAACTAGTGCAATGATAGCTGCTATTCCATATCTGAATGGATTAGGTATGTTTCTGAAAGCCCACCAAATATAGATAAAAATTCCTATTACCGCAGCTAAAACTGCCCAACCAGCCGCTATCACAGTTTCATTTGCTACCACCGGCGAAACTAAGTCATAACTAGTGATGATAGAAGCAGATTGAGGGGTAAAATTAGTAATCAAGTTTTTTTCAATAATTGATTTTTCATTGTCATCTAATTCAGTTGTTCTTAAGAAAAAACTATTGTTCCCTAAGTTTTGTATAGTGGTGTCAGAATATCCTATATCTAGTAATGAGCTTCTGATTTGAGTTTGTGAAACAGATACTCCATCAGGGAAAGATAAAGTCATGCTTGATCCTCCCTTAAAATCAATACCTGTATTTAAACCACCATTGGTTATTAAGAAAAATATTCCAGGAGTTATTACTAGAAATGAAATTATAAAAAAATATATTCTTCTTTCTGCGAATTTCATTTATTTACCCTCTTATGATTTTAATTTCTTCGAAATCTCTCCACCCCCAGATGGAATAAAAAGACTTATGTTTTTGGATATAGGACTTAGTGCCAATAATCTCATAAGTGTTCTGCTGACAAATATTGCAGAAATCATACTTATCGATACCCCAATAGCTAATGTTGCTGCAAATCCTTGGACTATAGTGGCTCCTAATTGTTCTGAAAACCAATAAAGAATTCCGCAAGTAATTAGAGTAGAAACATTGCCATCTCGAATTGCAGGCCAAGCTCTATTGAAGCCGGTATTAATAGATGTGAGTAGAGTTCTACCAATTCTTAATTCATCTTTCATTCTTTCAAAAATTAAAATGTTAGCGTCCACTGCCATTCCTATTGATAGGATTGCTGCAGCTACTCCAGATAAGGTTAAAGTTACAGGAAGTATTTTAAATATTGAAAGCACAATGATGGAGTAAATTAGTAGAGCTAGAGCAGCTATGATTCCAGGAAGTCTGTAATATAATGTCATAAATAGAAGCACTAAAAGTAAACCGACGCCTCCTGCTACCACACTTTTTTCCAAAGATTCAGCACCTAGAATTGCATCAACGTCTCTTTCTTGAATTAATTTGATTGGTATTGGTAATCTACCTGATTCCAGTAGTAATGCAAGGTCTCTTACTCTTTCAATAGTGAAATCAGGTCCATCAATAAATGCTGTTCCAGCAGTAATTGGGGATTTAACAGAAGGGGCTATGAGTTCTTCGCCGTCAAGAATAATAGCAATTCTGTCTTGAATTCCTGTTTCTTCTTGTCTTGAATAAATTTGTGTTGTTAAGTCACCAAAAATTTTTGTTCCGTTATCGTTAAATTCTATGTTAACTATGGGTTTTCCTGTCCCTTGTTGCTGATTTGGGTATGCATTGTTAAGGTCGTCTCCTGTTAACCCAATATCTTCATCATTCATTCCGGACTTAATTTCAAATGAAACAGTGGGAGAGTTTCCAAGTTTTTGATCGATTTGTTCTATCGACTCTATAGGAACAGGGTTTCCATCTGGGTCAGGCAATGCCGGAATTGAAAATATGTATTTATTTGTATCTTCATATTTGACTATTTGGTTTCCCGTGACTGGAATTGAAAAATTTTCATTTCCTTCAAAATTTAATAATAATTGTGAAGGTGGTATGGGATTCCCTGCAGCTCCACTTTGTAATGATTTTATGTAGTCTTCCCTAACTCCACCCCCAATAGGATTAAAAATGTTAGATCCCTCGTCAGAAAAATCTACTACAATAGCCTCGTATTTTTCTAGTTCAGAATTTTGTAGGGATGCAGAATCTATTTGACTAATTAGTTTTCCGTCTTGACGGAGAATATCTGTCGATATTTTGATAATGTGTTTATCTTCTATTTGGGTTACTGGAATTGGTATAGTGTCAAATGTTCTGTGTTTGAATTCTAATCTTGCTGTTTCTCCAATTAGGACTTTAGCTCTAGCGGGATCTTTTATTCCTGGTAACTGGATAAGTAATCTATCTTTACCTAATATCTGAATCATCGGAACGCCTAATCCTGATGAATTTATTCTTCGTTCAATAGTTTTGACTAATGATGCCATTTGGTCAGGAGTAGGTTCAATATATTCACCGTTTTCAAATAGATCAGACTGGTAGACTAAATGACTACCACCCTGAAGGTCCAATCCTAGACTTAATCCTAACGTTGTGTCGCTACCTCTTTCAAAATTACCAATTTTGATCTCTTGATTGATTAATATAAGGGTACAAACAACTAGTACAAGAAAAATGGTAATTAAAGATCTTGCATTTCTTCTCAATATTTTCTCCCAGTAAAAATGTAATTATTCGTAAACGTGAAATGATTACAAAGTTTTTTTATTTAAAGACACATTATAGATCATCTTTTACAATACAACCCGAACATTATATCGTGTCTTTGGAAACCTCACAGTGTGTAAATCTATTAAAAAATTATTTAATTTCTATTGAAGATATAATATCTTCATCCAAGTCATTATTTGAGTTGTCTATTTGTGCCACTGACTCTACTGTGTATAGTGATTGGTGTTCTAGAAGGTGATCGGTGTATAAGATACCATTTAAATGATCAACTTCATGCTCTAATGCTTGTGAAAGTAAATCATCAGCAGTAAATTTAACCCTAACTTCATTGTGATCAATTCCGGTAAATTTTATAGAAATGGATCTTTCTACGAGTCCTAAATACCCGGGAATACTTAAGCACCCTTCTTCAACTTCTCTCGTTCCATGAACTGAAATGATTTCAGGGTTAAAATAAATTCTTGCAATATCTTCTTCAGGCATTTGTAAAACTATAATTCTCCACAATTCTCCTATTTGATTCGCGGCTAATCCGACCCCACCTGCATCACGTACAGTGTCAACCATGTTGTAGGCTATTTTAAGGATGTCTTTATCAATATTTCTGACTTTTTTTGCTTTTTGCCTAAGAATAGGGTTAGGTATTTCTAAAATCTCTTTAACAGACATATATTTAAATGCCAGAAATCTTAATTGATGAATGAGTTTTGTAAATTTTATTTATATTAATTAATAAAGCAGTGAAATCCTCTACGTATTTTGAATTATGAAGTCCACCACCATCTATTCCTCTTAGTCCTAGGATTTTTTCAGTTAATTGAATAACTGTTTTTTTACTGTCTTGATTGTTAGAACAAACAATTACATCACAATCCATTTTTTTGTTTGGGATCAAAAGGTCTTCTGCACTTACGTTATGAAATGCCCCAACTACAGAAGATTCTTTTAGGATCTCTTGAGCTTCTTCAGCTACAGAGCCTTCTGAAATAGGTAATGTAGATATTTTACCTTTTGAAAATGATAAGGGGACAACAACATCAATGATAATTTTATCTTTCAATAAGGATGCATAGTCCATCAATGTTTGTTTGTGTCCTGAATAAGGAGTAGAAATAATTATTATGTCTCCCATCTTTGCAGCATTAAGATTACTACCACCTTCAACGGTAATATTGCGGACTCCTTCAATTTCTTTGATTTGTTGAGCTACTTCTTGTCCTTTAGGTTCTTCTCTAGATCCTATAAATACTTTTTCGCCAGCCATAGCAAGTCTCAAGCCTAGCCCTTTACCTTCTGGTCCTGTTCCCCCAATTATAGATATCATTTAATTAGATTCCTTCGGCCAAATAGTTTGATATGTATTACCTTTGATTACTTCTAATAATTCAATATTTTCTAAATTTTTCAATTCATTTAAAATTGTGTTTGCTGCAGGGTTGGAGTTAAGTAGTGTTGACTGTTCAAGTCTGTTTACGAGAAGTTCCCAAATTCCACTCTCTTCTAAGCTAAATATGTATCTTAGCCACGGGATTAGAATCATGTTTTTGACTTCAGGAAATCCTGGGCGTAATTTTTCCATACTTTTTATTCTTTCTCTTGGGCTTCTCGCCATAGGTGTTAACATGATTGAAGGCCCATCAGTTTCAGTTGAACGCGTATCTACTAGAACAGATTTTTTGAAATTTGGAAAGAATATTGAAATTACATCAGCTTCAAGAATATTTGCTTTAACATCATTTAAATCATCATAAAAGTGGTTATTAGTCAAAATGTAATCCTCTATGATTGAGTTAACTCTCTTGCGGCCTCTGTAAAAGCAGGTAATATTTGTTCCCAATCTCCTACTACTCCAAAGCTAGCTTCTTTGAAAATATTTGCCTCCCCATCTTTGTTAATAGCTATAATATTTTTAGAAGCTGAACATCCTGCCATATGCTGACTTGCTCCAGATATAGCAACAGTAATGTAGAGGTCAGGTGTAACTGTTTTACCTGTTAGTCCTATTTGGTAAGAATGGTCGAGCCAGCCCGCATCACAGACAGCTCTTGATGCCCCAACTGCACCATTTAATATTTTAGCTAATTCCTCTAGATGGACAAATGCTTCAGGGCCTCCTAGTCCTCTGCCTCCGCCAACTATTACTGACGCGTCTTCTAATCTGACGCCTTCAAATTCTTGTTTAACTGTGTCAATGACTGTAAGCTTCGAATCAGGCATAGAAATTTCTAGATTAATTTCTTCGGCAGTTCTTGTATTGTCTGCCTCCAAAGGTTCAAAGGTTTTTACTCTAAGTATCACCATTTGATTTGAAGGTTTGGTGAAAGTAAAAACTGCTTGCGCGTTCCCTCCGTATACGGGCCTTGTGACTGAGATTAATCCAGAATTTTTATCACCTCTAATGTCCATACAGTCTTGCGCTACCGATGATTTCAACCTATATGCAGTTCTGGCTGCTACATTTCTTCCCAAAGATGTCTTTGCAGCTAAAATTACTGTGGGGTTTATTTGTTTGCAGGATTCAAATAGGCCATGGGTAAATATTTCGTCAGTTTTTTGTTCGAATTTAGGATCATTAACTTTGTAGATTTTGTCGGCACCTAATGATGATGCTTCTTTAATCATTTGTGTGTTGGGATTAAATATTACTGCTGAAACAGGGAGTGAAATTTCACTAGAAAGTTTTCTTCCTGCAGCAATTAATTCTCCCGCAGATGAGTCTAAATGTTCTTCATTTGTTTCACAAAAAACTAAAATTTCAGTCATATCTTACTCGCTTATATAATTTTTTCTTCTCTAAGTTTTAGCGCCAAAAGCCTACCGGAGTCTGCGTCGTCTTCGCCTTCGATAATTTCGCAATTTCCTTCACTGACAGGAATTTTCAGTTCTGACAAGATCAAAAAAGGTTCAAGTTCAGAAGAAGAAACACCTAAATCGGAAATTGACCAAATTTCTGGGCTTTTACGGCTTGCTTGCATGATTCCTTTTAAAGTTGGGTATCTAGGTTCACCGAATAGATTGTTGACAGTTATCAATGACTGTACGGGAGCTTCTAGAGTTTGGTATCCATCGGGGAGGGCGCTTTGTACTAAAAGTTTGTCTCCTGTATGCTCGATGTTTAATGCAGAAGTGATGCAAGGAAGGTTCAGGTTTTCAGCTATGCCCATAGGGATATGGGCATTGTCCCAGTCAGATGCTTGTTGCCCACACAAAACTAGGTCGACATCAGGGATTTTATTTATTGCAGCTGAGAGTACATTAACTATTCCTGCTGCATCTAATTCTGCTACATGTTCATCTTGGATTAAAATCATTTTGTCTGCCCCCATAGATAAAGGCTTTTTCATAACATCCATCACAAAATCTGTTCCTAATGATAGTATTGTGATTGTTCCTTCACCCCCCTCTTGGGCTTTGATCTGAAGCGCTGCTTCCACTGCATTTTCACAATATCCATTAACTACGGGCGGTATGCCTTGCGCAGGTACTACTTTTTTTTCTACTTCATCAATTACAAAAGCAGAAATTGGAGTGTCGGGGTCCATTACTTGTTTTACGCAAACTACTATATTCATGATTAATCCTAATATGGTTTTGTATTCTAAATCGTAGCAATCTCATTGAATTGATGTCAATTTAATTGAAGTATTTCACAAGGAAACAGGTCATTATAACAGAACAAATGTTTTATACAAGTATAATAATAGTATGTTTTTTAGGTAATTTATGTGTAATGTATTGACTTTTTTATATTTGTATAAATAAAATACCATCATTATATTCATTTTTATAATATTTAGTTAATGATTTAGGAGAATAAAGATGGCTGAAAATTCAAATCCATTTGCACCTGCGATCCCTAGGGTTCCAGTTATTCCTAGAAGATTATTGCCAAAACAGACAGAAGTAGATTTAAAAAATAATAAGAAATTTTGTCCAAAATGTAATACAAGATTAACTGTGAATTATGATGAATCAGAATGTTTGAATTGTGGGTATGTAGATCACAATTATGTTTCTCCAGTAGTAGAAAATAAAAATTCGTACAGCGTGATTGGTAGTGGTACAAGATTTATTATTAGATATATGGGTGATTTTGAATCATTAGAGCAAACAGTTACTCATGTGAAGGTTTATAGGGTTAGAAACAGAGTTATGTATGGTGTTAGGTGTCCTTTTTGTGGTGAAGCAATGGCTCAATCATCATTATCTGGTAGAAAAAGGGAAATTAGAGAAGAAAGATACAAATGCGAATCTGGTCACAGAATCTCATTGGCACCTAATGGAAAAGGTGATATTGGCTGGAAATAGTCAAAGAAATTTTTGAATATTTTTAAAGCCATCATTAATTGAATTAATTAGATCCGAAAATAAGATTATTTACGTTTTAGATGTTTCTCCTCCAAGATCGGGAAACGATCTTTTATTTCAAGAGTTACTGGATTTGAATCCGGATGTTTTTTCTGTTGCTTATAATCCTGGACTTTCTGTGCGTGTTAATTCTGCAATGATGGCGAGTTGGCTACAAAATTCTACAGGAATTACTACCTCATTCTTTTTAGCTACTCGTGATATGAATAAATTAGCTCTTCAAAGTTTACTGCTTGGTGCACAACTACACGGATTAGAAAATATTGTAGTAGTTCAAGGTGATCCTTTTACTGCGTCAAAATCACAACTAATTAGACATGTTAATGATTTTACTGCTACTGAATTAATTCAGTCTGTTAAAAATTTGAATTCTCGAAAAGATTTGGAGGATAAAAATTTGATATATCCAACAGATTTTTGTGTTGGAGCGACTGTAGATTTATCGAAGGATTTAGATTCTGAAGTTGAATTGTTGAATAAAAAAATTTTGTCAGGCAGTGATTTTTTAGTTTTACAGCCTTTTTTTAATGTACATTTATCTGAGAAATTATTTGATATTTTCTATAAAAAGTTTCATAGACATATAGATATTCCAATTGTTTGGGGCATTCAAATGTTAGAAAAAGATAGCAAATCCTTTGCTACCATTCCTGATCATATTTTAGATGACTTATCTACAGGAAGACCAGGAATAGAAATTACAATACAAATGATTGAAAATTTAAAAAGTGTTCAAGATATTGAGTCTATTTATTTAGTACCACCATTTTCTGCAAATGGCCGCAGAAATTATGAGGCTGCCAAAGAATTATTTACATTAATTCGTTGACCTATTCTTTTTTCGATTTTATAATCTTCATCTGATCTATCGGAATATCAAAAATTGAGGTGAATGAGTTGGCCAACGAAACAGGCAAAAGGTACTATTGTCCAAAATGTGAATCAGAGATTGTAGTTACTAGAGGATCAGAAGATGCCTCTTTAAGTTGTTGTGGCTCCAGAATGGTTATTAAATAATAAAGAAGGATATTAAATATGTCAGATAATATTCAATTAGGACGTAGGTACCAGTGTAATACTTGTGGATGTATGGTTTTGTGTACAAAACCTGGTGACGATATGGTTGAGTGTTGCGAAGCACCAATGGAATTACAGCAACCTAGAAAGTTACCTTCATCCGACTAAAGTTGATTTAGCTGAATTGTGTTGTTCTTTTGCGTGATAAGAACTTCTTACTAGTGGTCCTGATGCAACATGTTTGAACCCCAATTCATATCCGATTGATTGGATTTTCTTGAACTCTGATGGAGTGTACCATCTTGCCATTGCTGTATGCTTTTTAGAAGGCCTCAGATACTGCCCTACCGTCAAGAGATCACAGTTCACACTTCTTAAATCTTTCAATGTATCTATGATTTCATCTAAAGTTTCACCTACTCCAACCATCATTCCAGATTTAGTGATTAAATTTTTGTCTAATTGTTTGGCTTGTCCTAAGACATTAATAGAAAGTTCGTAGTTACCTTTAGCTCTAATTTTTGGAAAAATTCTTCTAACTGTTTCTATGTTGTGGTTAAAAGTATCAGGTTTTTCATTAATGATACTTTTTAGAGAATCCAAATTGCCTTGAAAGTCGGGAGTGAGGACTTCAACTTTACAATATGGAGAATTTTTTTTGATTAATTTAATACATTGTGAAAAAATTTCTGCGCCACCATCTGGTAAGTCATCTCTATTTACTGAAGTGATTACAGCATATTCTAATCCGAGACGATTTACGGTATTAGATAGTCTGATCGGTTCTGCTAAATCTAATTGATTGGGATTTCCTGATGTAACAGCGCAGTAAGTGCAGGCTCTAGTACACGTGTCTCCTAAAATCATAAAAGTAGCAGTTTTTTGATTCCAACACTCACCTATATTAGGGCAACGTGCTTCTTTACATACAGTATTAAGGTTTTCATTTGAAATAATAGAATCTAAGTATTTAAAATTATCACCTGAAGGCATTTTTACTTTTAGCCACTCTGGAATATTTCTTTCTGCTACCATTTTTTTCTCCCTTAGTTAAGAATACACTATAAAAAGTTTTGATTTCGAATTTGTATTAATGCGAGTTTGGATTAGTATGTTGTACATGAAAAAACAAATCACTAGACTAGAAAATGATCAAAAAACTATTGATACTTTGAGAGATTTAGATCCTGAGAAAGAATTTGCAGAATTAATATTAGAAAAAATGGGTAAATTTGGGTCTCCATTAGCTAGCTTTGAAGGAGAATTTATTGAGGTATTAAATGGAATTCCTGGAGAAAAAGTAAGAGCCAGGATATATAGATTTTTTCGAAAAAAGAAATCTATTACCGCTGCTATTGTTACAGAAGTCTTGGAACCTTCTAGTGATAGAGTTACTGCGCCGTGTGTTTATTTTGGAATGTGTAGTGGTTGTCAGTTACAGCATGTCAAATATGACAAACAATTGGAATTCAAAAGACAAAGAATTTTAGATTTTTTTAAACAGTATGATCTGCTAAAAAAAATCAAAGTCTTACCTACCATTCCATCTCCTAAAATTTGGAATTATAGAAATCATGCAAGATTTACAGTACGTTTTGGAGGTCAATTAGGATTTTCTAATCGAATTACTAGAAGATTTGTGAGAATTGATGAATGTAAACTAATGGATGATCAAATTAATGGAATATTGCGAGATTTACAAGATCATGTTGAAGAAACTTCTAATTTGTCCGTTAGGGTAGGCATCAATACAAAACAACAATTAATCCAACCAAAATTAAATACTCCTGAAATTTCTATTGAAACTGGACAAAAATGGTACAAAGAAAAATTAATTGATCGTGAATTTAGGGTAGCTTCACCATCTTTTTTTCAAGTAAATACTTTGCAAGCAGAAAATCTGATTTTGTTAGTTGGCCAATTACTCGATCTTAAATCTCATGAAATTCTTGTTGATGCTTATGCGGGAGTGGGAGTTTTTGCGACTTTATTAGCTACTAAAGTCAGGAAAGTAATTGCTATTGAAGAATCTCAATCAGCTGTAGATGATTATTTAGAATGTGAGAATAGGATAGATAATTTAGAGTTTTTATTGGGTAAAACAGAAAATGTATTACCTTTAATTGATGAAAAAATAGACTCACTTATTCTTGATCCTCCTAGATTAGGATGCCATCCTGATGTAATTAATTCGATACTAATCAAAAAACCTCATAAATTGGCATATGTTTCTTGTGATCCTGAAAGCTTAGCAAGAGATTTAAATCTCTTAATGGCTGGGGGATATCAAATCATGAATATTCAACCTATTGATATGTTTCCTCAAACTTTTCATGTTGAAACAATATCTATTTTAGAGATCAAATAATTTCATGAAACTAATTTTGGCTTCTTCATCTCCTCGTAGAAGAGAATTAATTAAAACCATAGGGTTAGATTGTGATTTTATTAGTCCTCATTTCATTGAAAGGCATCCACTAAATTTCGAATCTCCTATGGAATATGTGATTCGAATGTCTCTTCTGAAATCTTTGAGTGTTGCATCAAGAGTTGATAATGATTCTTTAATTATTGGATCCGATACTGTAGTTGTGTATCAATCTAAATTTTATTTGAAACCAGTTGATAGTGATGATGCATTACTAATGTTGAAGTCTTTAAGAAATAAATCTCATGAGGTTTATACTGGAATTTGTTTGATTTCTATGGGTTCAAAAAAAGTAATTACAGATTTTGAAAAGACAATTGTTAATATGCGAGATTTTTCATCTGAAGAAATCTTTCAATATATTGAGTCTGGAGAATATGCTGATAAAGCTGGGTCTTATGCAATTCAATCTGATAGATTTAATCCTGTAGAAAGTATTTCAGGTTGTTACCCTTCTGTGGTCGGGTTTCCTGTATGTAAAATTGCTAAATGTTTAGATCAATTTAATATTAAAATTCAAATAGAACAAATTAATGATTTTAAAAAATGCACAAACTGTGAATTGATATGAGGATTTAAGATGCTAGGAATGGGATCATTGGAAATTTTAGTAATTTTATTGATTGGTTTTATTGTGTTGGGCCCACAAAAAATGATTGAGGCTGCAAGATTTTTAGGAGATTTAGTTGGGCAACTTAGAGGTGTGGCCAAATCTATTCCTCACATGGATCTTGATGAAATTTCAAAAATATCTCCCAAGGATAATATGAATGAGAAGTCCCCAAGTTCTTCAGTTGAATTTAGTCAAGATTTGAAGCAAGATTTAACCAACACGGAAAACTCTAATGAATAATGAAGCAACATTATCTCAACATCTTTCTGAACTCAGGAAAAGACTTACTTGGTCTGCTATTGTTCTAATGGTAGTGTCTGTGATTTGTTTTGTTTTTCATCAACAAATTTTATCTATGTTAATGGGTCCTGCTAGTGGATTCCCCGGAATGCCAAATGAAAAACCAGTTTATACAGATTTGACTGAATTTTTAGGTATCGCCATGAAAGTCTCATTGATGGTGGGTTTTTTTATGTCTATGCCATTTATTATTTGGCACATTGTGATGTTTGTTTCACCGGGCCTCAATAGAACTGAAAAAAAATATTTGTATATATTTTTGCCCATTAGCATGATTGTATTTGCAACTGGTGCATCCTTTGGGTACTACATTTTATTTCCACCAGCTGTTCAATTTTTAATTTCTTTTGGAACTGATATTGCTACACCTATGATACGAATTGGAAATTATGTCAATTTAATGATTTCTTTACTGTTTTGGATGGGGATAGTATTTGAAATTCCCATAGCGTTGTTTTTTTTATCTAGAATTGGGGTCGTAACACCGAAGTTTTTGTCTAGGAACAGAAGATGGGCGGTAGTTTTAGCGTTTATTCTAGGTGCTTTAATCACACCTACTCTTGACCCTATTAATCAAGCATTAGTAGCTATTCCAATTATTGTTTTGTTTGAATTCGGAATATTACTTTCAAAAATCGGTTCAAAACTTAAAAAAAGAGATAAATAAAATTTATTTTTCTTTTTCAGATTGAGCCAATTGCTCGTCGACACTTTTATCTTGACTGGACCTGAATTCTTTTATGGCTTTACCCATTGCTCCACCAATTTCAGGTAATCGACCTACTCCAAAAATAATCAATACGACTACCAAAACTATTATTAGTTCCATGGGACCAAATCTAAAAGGCATGTATTCCCTCTTTACTCTTATTTAAATTTATATGCCTTATTGTATAACAAACTATTGCCATGAAAATAATTCGGAAGTAGAATTTACATCCTGTATTAAAAATTGATTAAATGGAATAGTAATGGACGCTCACAAACTTATCCCTGTTGTTAAAAACGAACAAATTGAAGAATTTAATTCTGGAGATACCGTTCGCGTAAACGTTCGTGTTGTAGAAGGTGATAGAGTACGAAATCAAGGATTTGAAGGTGTAGTGATTAGAAGACGAGGTAATGGTAGAGGTGAAACATTTACTGTTAGAAGGATTGCAAATCAGGTGGGTGTGGAAAGAACATTTTTCATTTCATCTCCGAATGTAGATTCTGTCAAAGTAATTACCAGAGGAAAGGTTAGAAGATCTCGATTATATTATTTGAGAGGACTTTCTGGTAAAGCAGCTAGGATAAAAGAGGCTAGAAGAAGTTAATTATTTACCTCTTAGATAAGAGAGGTGGTTTTTGAAATTTGCTGAAATTGCAGTAGATGCTCCATTGGGACACTCTAGGCTTTTTTCTTATGAAATCCCTTCAGGATTAATGGTTTTGCCTGGTAATTGTGTGATGGTTCCATTTGGATCACAAGTTTTACAAGGAATAGTTTTTAAAATTTCAGACACTTCTTTAGTTGAAAAAACTCGAGAGGTAATAGAATTAACTGATCCTGAAATATTGATAGACGAAGAAAGACTAAAAATTGTAGAGTGGATGAGCAAATTTTATTTTTCAAATTTGTTTAATTCTGCTGTGTTGATGCTGCCTCCAGGATCTCATAAAAGATATATCAATTGGTTAACAATTAATCAAGATTCTCTTTTTAAGCCTGTAAGCGATATTCAAAAAAAAATTGCTGCTGAATTTATTTCAGAAGAAAGAATTCGCCAAGATCAACTAGTTAGAAAATTTGGGAATAAAGTTAATTATTCTATTAATTCTATGCTCTCAAAAAAAATTCTTATTAAATCTCAGGAACTTAATAGAAGCTCGCTTAAGGCAAAATACATTCAAGTTCCTAAAATTACTTCTTTAGGTATTCAAACTATATTAGAAAATCAAATTCACAATAATCAATTAAAGGCTTTAAAAGAAATCGAAAATAGTACGGAAAGTTCTTCGATTTCTATTTTTAGGAAAAAATATGGACCTTATTCAATTAATAAATTAATAGAGCATGAACTGATCGAATTGGTTGATAAAAGGGAATATAGGAATCCTTTAATTGGCCAAGAATTTGAGAAGAAAGATCCAGTAGACTTATCTTCTGAGCAAACTATTGCTGTAAATCAAATTTGTGAAATGTTAGACCATCCTCAACAAGTACCTAAAGCAATATTAGTTCATGGTGTTACAGGAAGCGGTAAAACCGAAGTTTATATTGAATCTGTTAGACATTGTTTGGATTTGAATAAAAATGCAATTATTCTCGTGCCTGAGATATCTCTGACTTCCCAAGCTATTAAAAGATTTCAAGAACATTTCCCAAATCAAATTGGTGTAATTCACAGTGGATTGACTCAGGCTGAAAAATTTGATGAGTGGTGGAGAATCAAAAATGGTGATTATAAGATAGTGATTGGGTCTAGGAGCGCCTTATTTGCTCCTATGCCAAATTTGGGATTACTTGTTATAGATGAAGAACATGATTCAAGTTATAAGGAATCAAATTTAAGTCCAAAATATCAAGTGAAAGATGTTGCGATGCAAATGGCAGCTAGATTGAATTTATGTGTTGTTTTGGGATCGGCATCCCCTGATGTAGAAACT
Organism: SAR202 cluster bacterium; assembly: GCA_022447825.1. Taxonomy (GTDB): domain Bacteria; phylum Chloroflexota; class Dehalococcoidia; order Lucifugimonadales; family UBA826; genus AG-426-M11. The sequence continues at coordinate 64,644 of JAKUTY010000001.1, read as the reverse complement.
TATTTTAGAGCTGATAGAGGGCGATATAAATTAACTAAATTAAATCATAGATTTGATTTAGTTAACAATTCCTATCAATCGAAATTAGCCGATGTCGAAGTGGTTGACATGAAAGAAGAGCTTAAAAATGGAAACCACGGGATTTTTAGTAATAATTTATTTCTTCAAATGCAAGAAAAAATCGCAAAAAATGAACAAATAATATTATTTGTTAATAGACGTGGAACTTTTTCTTTAATTCAATGCCAAAGTTGTGGACATGTTTTTAATTGTTCTAGTTGTGATAAAACTTTGACCTATCATTCGGATTCTGATTTTTTAAAATGTCATTATTGCGGTTTAGTAAGAAAATCTTTTTCAATTTGTCCTAACTGTAAAGGAACATCTATTGGCAAGTATGGAATAGGGACTCAGTTAGTTGAGGATCAATTTAAACAATTATTTCCAAGTGTGAATTATGTTAGATGGGATAGTGATATAACGAGAAATTATAGAGAATACCAAAAAATTTTAGATTCTTTTTCTAATGGCGAAGCAAAAGTTCTCATTGGAACTCAAGTTATAGCAAAGGGGCATCATATTCCAGGAGTTACTCTTGTAGGTGTGATAAATGCGGATGTAGGTTTAGGATTGCCTGACTTTAGATCAGGTGAAAAAGTTTTTCAGATGTTGTGTCAGGTTGCAGGCAGATCAGGTAGAGGAAAGAACCCTGGTAAAGTCATAATTCAAACATATCAACCTGAGCATTACGCAATTGAGACTTCGTCACAACAAAATTATGAACGTTTTTATATGAAAGAATTAAATTATAGAAAGTCTTTTATGTATCCACCGTATAGTAAAATTATTAGATTAATTAAACACGATACAAACAATTCTTCATGTGAACGTGCAGCTTTTTCTTTATTTAAGTTATTAAAATCTCAACAAATAGAATGGGGATTCCATGATACAGATCTAATAGGTCCTACTCCAGCATTTCCTTCTAGGATCAAGGGTCACTATAGATGGCAGATTTTACTGAGAGGACATCAACCTGAACGTTTGTTGGACACTATAGGGTTCAGAGAGCAGACTGATTCAATGAAAATTTCAAAAGATTGGTCAGTTGATGTAAATCCATTATTTGCGAATTAATAAATTTTTAAATTGATATAATTAGGTTCTATGACAGTTGTGAGGAGATTATGCAAGATTCTAGGCATGTACTTTTAGAAATTAAAAATCAGGTTAAAGAACTCAAGGTGCGTCTTTGACATTTCTGGAATGGTTATCAGAATACAGGAAATGGAAAATTTAGTTTCTGCAGTAGATTTTTGGAATGATTCTGTTCAGGCTCAAGCAACTATGAAGAAATTGTCTAATTTGAATAAGACTGTCGAAGATTGGGAATCTTTAGATTCTAAAATTGAATTAGCCATTGAAATGCTTGATCTAATAGAATTAGATCATGACCCTGAAATTTTCCAAGAAGTTTTGAGTGAAACCAATGAAATTCAAAACACTTTAGATACTCTTTCTTTTAGGTTAAATTTTTCAGGACAATACGATTCAGGTGGTGCTATTTTGGCAATTCATGCTGGAGCAGGTGGAGTCGACTCTCAAGATTGGGCATCAATGCTTTTGAGGATGTATACCCGTTGGAGTGATCATAATGGATCTGATCCTCAAATTTTAGATGTGTCTTATGGAGAAGAATCTGGAGTCAAAAGTGTAGTTTTACAAATTAATGGTGATTATGTATACGGTAATTTAAAATCAGAAAAAGGAGTACATAGATTGGTAAGGATTTCTCCTTTTGATAATGATCACGCGAGACATACATCTTTTGCTTTAGTAGAAGTTTTACCGCAAGTAGATCAAAGTGTAGAAGTGGATTTAAACGATGATGATTTAAAAATTGATGTGTTTAGAGCGGGAGGTCATGGAGGTCAAAATGTACAAAAAAATTCTACAGCTATCAGGATCACTCATGTACCTTCAGGGATTGTTGTTGTCTGTCAAAATGAACGCTCTCAGAGACAAAATAAAGAAATTGCCATGAGAATTTTAATGTCTCGATTGTTAGATTTAGAACAACAAAAACAAAATGAAAAAATTAATGAACTGAAAGGTAAACATATATCGGCTGAATGGGGTAATCAAATTAGAAGTTATGTTTTACATCCTTATCAAATGGTTAAGGATCATAGAACAGGAATTGAGACATCAAAAACAGAAGCAGTTTTAAATGGTGAGATTAACGACTTTATTAAATCATATTTGACTTATTTAGTTGGCAATAAAAATTCATAAGAGAGGAATAATGAAAGGGTATATTTTTAGTAGTTTATTTGTTTTGTTATTAACAGCGTTTTCTTGTGGTTCTGAAGTTTCTTCGGAAATAGACAATTCTCAAGATAATCAAAAATTGCAAATTACCAATTCTCAAGAATCTCCTGTTTTGCCTGCAGGAGGTACATTTAATAGATTATGGAATGACCCACCGACTTTAGATCCTCATTTGGCTGGAGATACAACATCTTCTGGAATTATTGTAGAGATTTTTGGTGGATTAGTTGCATTTGATCCAGATTTGAATTTGATTCCAGATTTAGCAGAAAGTTGGGAAATCTCTGATGATGGCACTGTTTACACATTTAAAATTCGAGATAATGCAGTTTTTCATGATGGGAAAAAAGTTACATCAGATGATTTTAAATGGTCTTTTCAGCGAGCTGCTAATCCGGAAACCGCTTCAACAGTTGCAGAAACCTATTTGGGAGACATAATTGGTGTTGAAGAGGTGATCAATGGTGAGTCAATTGATATTAAGGGAATAAAAATAATTGACGAGTTGACATTACAAATTTCAATTGACTCGCCAAAAGCTTATTTTTTAGCAAAACTTACTTATCCTACTGCTTATGTTTTGGATAAATTTAACGTTGAATCCGGTGGAAAAACTTGGACGGATTCTCCCAATGGAACTGGCCCCTTTATTCTTGGTGAGTACAAAATCGGAGAAAGGATTATTTTGAATCGTCATGCTAAATATCATTTAGAACCCTCAAAGCTACAAAAGATTCAGTATAATTTGGCTGGTGGTTCCTCTATGGCAATGTATGAGAATGATGAAATAGACATTACTGGAATTTCTATGTTGGATTTAGAAAGAATTAAAGATCCAATGGATCCATTACATTCAGATTTGGTTATTGGTAATCCTGATTTTTCAATAAGTTATATTGGATTTAATTCTTCACTGCCTCCGTTTGATGATGTCAAATTTAGACAAGCACTTACTCACGCTATTGATAAAAAAATGATAGCTAGAGAGATTTATTCAGATTTGGTAGTTCCAGCTTATGGAGTATTACCACCGGGTTTTCCTGGATACAATCCAAGCCTAGAAGGTTTGGATTACGATATTGAAAAAGCAAAGAGTTTATTAAATCAATCCATTTATGCTGACGCATCTTCTAGACCACGTATCACTGTAACTATTCCAGGGTCGGGAGGACAAATTGATACAGATTTAGAAGTGAGCATGAATATTTGGAAAGAAAATTTAGGTGTAGAAATAGAAATCCAACAACTTGAATGGGCCACATTTTTAAGTGATTTAGATCAGCAAAAATTTCAAATGTTTGCTGGAATTGGTTGGCAAGCTGATTATCCAGACCCTCAGGATTTTCTTGATATTTTGTTTCATTCAGAGAGTGAAAACAATCAACTAGGGTATTCTAATTTAGAATTGGATGAAATTTTAGAAAAAGCTCGTATAGCAACGGATATACCTACTCGAATTGATTTATATCATCAGGCTGAAAAGATTATTACTAATGAGGCCGCATGGATTCCAATGTGGTATCCGGGTGAAAGGCATTTATTGATCAAGCCTGAAGTTAAAAATTATTTTTTGACTCCTATGACCGTTCCCAAAATGAGGTATGTTTATTTTGATAAATAGATTTATCGAATAGGTTTATAGATGTTAACTTTTGTTATAAGAAGATTGATGTGGCTGCCTGTATTATTATTGATGGTCACTGCTGTAACGTTTTTGCTTGGAACTTATGGTCCTGGTGATCCTGTACAAGTAATGATGGGCTCTAGATATGATCCTGATGTTGCTGAGAGATTAAGAGAGAATTTAGGTTTAAATAGGCCGCTTGTTGTTCAATATTTTGATTATGTAATCAATATTTCTCAAGGTGATTTTGGTGAAAGTCTCAGATTCAGAGGTAGATCTGTAAGCTCACTGTTGATTTCTAAAATGTGGGTTTCGTTTCAAGTAAATATTGTAGCAATTTCAGTTAGTCTAATTATCGGAATTCCCCTTGGTTTTTGGGTTGCTCATCGGCAAGGGACTTGGGTAGATCCATTTGTAGTAACTACATCATTAGTTTTGATGTCTGTTCCGGTAATGGTCAGTATTCCCGTAGTACTGTGGGCTATGTGTTTGAAAGCTAGTTTGGTTCCATGTTCCGGATGGGGAGGTATTTTTGATTTGAGGATTATTGTCCCCGCCATTACTATGGGATTACCGGGTGTAGCAGGTTTTGTGAGATTAATGAGAGCAAGTACCCTCGATGTATTAGGACAAGATTTTATTAGAACAGCCCATTCAAAAGGATTGAAGCCGTGGACAGTTGACTTCAGGCATGTAGCTAGAAATGCATTGATTCCGATTGTCACAATTTTGGCTATGTCTTTTGCTGGAATTCTTACTACAAGTTTTATTACTGAAAGACTATTAGGGATTCCTGGTGTAGGAGATTTTGCAATCCAATCAATTTTTAATCGTGATTATCCTGTAATTATGGGATTTACTATAATTTTGTCCACTGTATTTGTAATAGCGCAATTAGTTGCTGACATTTTGTACACTATTTTAGACCCCAGAATAAGGTTAAATTAAGTATGAAATCTGTAAATCATCTTAGTAGATCATTTTCTAGATTATTTAAGAAAAAAGTAGCTATTTTATGTTTAATTTTAATTGTTACGATTTATTTCCTAGGAATTTTTGCTCCTCTAATTGCTCCATACGATTATAACTATCAAGATTATTCTGCTATCAGAGAACCTCCAAGTTGGGAACACATTGCAGGAACAGATTTTAAAGGTAGAGATGTTTTTTCAAGAGTTTTGTGGGGTATTCAAAATACTGTGATTATTACTTTCGTCACTATACTTTCTGGCTCATTATTAATTGGAGTTTCTTTGGGTTTAATAGCGGGTTATTTTGGAGGGAAAATTGATTCGTTCATCATGCGATTAGGAGAATTGTTTGCATGTTTTCCAGATATATTATTGGTCATTTTATTAGCTGCAACCTTGAGACCTAGGATTTTAGAATTTGTTAGATGGATTGAAGATAACACTTTGATCGAGGGTTTGGTTAAAAGTGGAACAGCGGATTATTTGGTAATTTCACTTGCTTTGGTTTCATTTAGTTGGGTTGGGATGGCGCGATTAGTTCGTGGCCAGGTTTTATCATTGAAGGAAAATGAATATATAGAATCTGCTAAAGCAATGGGGTCATCTACATCTAGAATTTTGTTTATTCATTTATTACCCAATGCTTTAAGTCCCATTATAATTACTGTGTCTATGGGTATGGGATCTTTAATAGGTACAGAAATTATTCTTAGTTGGGTAGGGTTGGGAATTCAGCCTCCTAGGCCAAGTTTAGGCAATATGCTTCTTGAAGGTGGAAGTATCAGTGCTATCAGGTCTGTTCCTTGGATGCTTGTAACTCCAGGGATTGTAGCATGGACATTAGTTTTAACTTGGAACTTGTTTGGAGATTCCTTGAATGATGTCTTTAATCCGAGAACAAGATAATGAAATTATATATAGTAGATGGGACTTACGAATTATTCAGAGCACATTTCTCTCAACCAACAAGATTGGCACCTGATGGGATGCACGTTTCTGCTATTAGAGGGTTAATCATATCTTTAATGTCTCTCATTAAAGATGAAGAGGTTACACACATAGCAGTAGCATTTGATAGCTCTATCAAATCATTTAGAAATGAAATGTTTTCAAATTACAAAGATGGATCTGATACTCCTGATGAATTATTGATGCAATTTCCTTTAGCAGAGAGAGTAGTTGAATCACTTGGAATTAAAGTATGGCCTTCTTTGGATTATGAGGCAGATGATGCCTTAGGTTCTGCAGCAATTAAATTTTCACAATTAGATGAGGTTGACCAAGTTGTTATTTGCTCTGTAGACAAAGATCTTTGTCAAATGGTTTCGGGAGAAAAAATTGTATGCCTAGATCGCAAAAATAGAAAAATTTATAACGAAAAAGAAGTTGAAAATAAATTTGGAGTATTACCATCTTCTATCCCTGATTATTTAGGTTTGATGGGAGATGCAGCTGATGGCATTCCCGGAATTTTAAAATGGGGATCAAAATCTGCATCGACTTTACTGTCTAGGTATTTAAAAATTGAAAATATTCCAAATAATTATGCTTTGTGGGATGTGAAAGTTCGGGGAGCAGAAACATTGAGTAGGAATTTAGAAGAAAGTAGACAAATGGCCTATTTGTACAAGCAATTAGCAACTATTAAAACTGATGTAATCATTAATGAAAATATCTCAGATTTATCGTGGTCAGGAGTTAATACTGAAGATTTTGTTCAGATATGTGATGAGTTGGGTCTATTAAGTTTGAAATCGTTTATATAAAAATAAATTCTTAAATGAGCAGTGCTGATTTTCATTGTAAGCATTGATTCTTTAGACTACACTCGTTATTAAACATTAATTTTAAATAGGGAAAGGATAAAAATGAAAAGTTCCTTATTATTTTCATTAACTGTTTTACTATCTGTTTTGGTATTTGCTTGTTCATCAGCCGATCAACTAGTAACACAAGGCATTCCAGGTAATCCTGGACCATCGGGGGCTCCTGGATTACAAGGTCCTCCAGGTCCTTCCGGAAAAGACGCTGTTTCTCCTCAATCTACATTTATGGTAAATAAATTGTCTGCAAAAATTGATGAGCCATTAGTTTTGTTTGGGTCAGGTTTTATTCCTGGGGAGACTGTGTCTTTTAGCCTGAAACTTCAAGGTTCAGATTTGATTCCTGTTGAAACTTCTAAATTGAGAGTGTTGGATTCAGGAGCATTTGTACATAATATTCAATTTATTTCAGATGATGCGTCATTAAATTCTACTGTTAACGGGATGGTTTCTATGATAGCAACAGGATCCTCAGGTACCAAAGCAAGTTTTCCTTTGCAAATCTTAAATAATTCAAAATCACTTTTTAATTCTAATTTAGGTGCCAGTCTTTCTGTAGATTCGAATAACTATGGATCTAAAATACATGTTATGGGTTCTGGATTTAAATCAAAAGAGTCAGTAATCTTATATGTTGATAATGATGAAATTGAGGATAAAAAACTCATAGAAGTAAGTGCTAATTCATCCGGTTTGTTTGAATTAAAGATCGATACTAAACTGCCACAAGGACATTATCTCATTCGAGCAGATGGCTTAGAAGGGACATTGGCAACGTCATCATTTTTAGTTGATACCTCTGATATTCCTAAGGGTGCAACTATTGTTGCAACTTCTGTTTCTGCAGGAGAAGTCTCTGACATCTATGGGTCTGGATTCTTAATAGGAGAAATAGTTTCAGTGGTAATTTTAGAAGCTGAAGAGGGTACTAACAGAATTGTAGCTGGAAATGAAACAAATTCCTCGGGAGCATTTTTGAGTTCAGTGGTAATTGATTTAGAAGAAGGTTTGTATACAATTCAAGCTGAAGGTAATTTAGGATCATTTGCTACAGCCCCTCTTTTAATAGCTTCAAAATAACAAATATTTAATCAAATATTTGTTATTATTTAAACTTATTAACATTATGTGATATAAATGGTGTCTAAATAAGGACTATTTAATAGATTTATATGTTGACTACTTAACTAAGGGTCAATATGATTACCATGAACTAATTTGTACATACCTTGTGTATGTACTTGTATGTTTGGATAAATCAAGTCTTCTATATAGAGGGGGATAAATTGAAAAAGTTAGTAAACTTAAGAGTTATTACAACTGCGATGGTTTTCTCAGTAGCTATGTTTGCAATGATAGCTTGTGAGGGGCCTCAAGGGCCTGCCGGTGAGCCAGGTCTGCCATGATTACCCGGAGAGCCAGGATTGCAAGGACCTCAAGGTGAGCCAGGTCTTCCAGGACTACCTGGAGAAGCAGGTTTACCAGGTAACCCAGGTAACCCAGGAGCTCAAGGACCTGCTGGTGACGCTAGTGGCAGTACTGCTAGTTTGGCTGCCAACTCAACTTCATCAGGATCTTCTTCTGATGTTTATGGTGCTGGATTTGATGAAGGTGAAATGGTTAGTATTGTTGCCAATGTAAGCGGAACAGATACTGTCCTAGGTGGAGCTGAAGCTAATGCTCATGGTGCTTTCCATGTTGCTGTTGGGGTATCACTTGCTGATGGTATTTATACTCTTCACGCAATTGGTGATGGTGGAACGCACGCAACTGCTCCGCTATTAGTAGGCTCAAAATAGTTAGTAAAACTATTTATTGAAAAACTAAAGAAGACCTGTTTTAACAGGTCTTCTTTTTGTTTTTATTTTACAGGGGGTTTCTTACTTCAGGGTCTATTGTTATTTCTATTGGTCCTGTATAAAGTTCCCATGGTTTGAATGATTCTACAAATTCTTTTGCTATATCCATAGAAGGAAATCCCTTTTGAGCCCTCTCCGGTGTCATGCTGAATGTTTTTGCAAATGCATCATAACCTGATTTGGTTTCTCTAACCCCACCAATCATTTCTAGTTGGTCTTCATTTTTTAAGTTTAATTTTTGACCCTTTTTTGTGAATTCCCAATATATTTCCATTTCAATTCCTGTTTATAAATAATTATTTTTGTAAGTGGATTTTAATATGTTTTAATCTTCTACCAATAGTAGATAATACTTCAATTTTTGTTTCATTATAATTGAAGGAATCACCAGGACTAGGGATTTTACCTAATTCATTAAGAACAAATCCTCCTATCGTGTCATATCCTATTCCTGTGAAGTCAATTCCTAATTGTTCCGATAATTCATCGGTTGGAGTTCTTGCGTCTACTCTAAATTCATTTGTGTTGATCTGTGTTACTTGTGCTTCTCCAGTATCAAATTCATCATGTAATTCTCCCACTATTTCTTCTACTACATCTTCTACTGTAACTAATCCAGATACTCCGCCATATTCATCTACAACTATAGCCATTTGCATTCTTTTTTCTTGAAATTCAGTTAACAAATCTTCAAGAGTCTTAGACTCTGGAACAAATATTACAGGTCGAATTTTGTTTTTTAGTATTTCACTGTTTAAGTTTTGCATATCAGAAATTGATTGCAAAATATCCATAGAATGAATGATTCCTTTAATTTTATCTAGTTCTTCAGAATAGACTGGAATTTTACTGTGTCCTGTACTAAGCATGTTGTCAGCAATTTCAGAAATTGGAGTATTAATTTCTGCTGAAGTCATGTCTACTCTAGGTATCATGATTTCTCGAACCACCTTTTTGTCTAATTCAAATACACCTTTGATCATTCTGACTTCATGTTCCTCAAGTAGTTCGCCTTGATCATCTAGTTGGATGCTTAATGATTCAGTATTTGAATTAGATTCGTCTGTTTTGTTTTCATTGTTAGAGGTTATTTTGGAAAATATCCGATCTATTGGCATGTATATCAGTCCAATAGATCGGATTAAATATTGAGTTTTTAAAATTGATTTCATTCCAAATTTGGGCGCTGCGTATAACAAAATGAATTGAGATGTTCCAAGAGTTAATATAGTAAATAATATTAAATAAATTGAATTAGTAAGGCTGTATTCGAAGTTATATAAGAAAATATATTGAAGTTCTATCAGAAATATTACTAGAAATACTATTGAGAAAACTGAGATTGAATTTTTGTATAGTTCTTGTTTTTTGAAAATATTTTCCACAACTTCTTCTTTTGCAAGATTTTGGTTCTTCCATTGATATAAAAACTCTATATTTACTTTGTTTAACTCTAGTTGTAATAGGCGTAATATTATATAGATTGTGAAAGATAATAATCCCCACACAATATTAACTGTTTCCAAATTTACTCCCATTTTTAAATTCTGATTTTAATATTTTTACTGGAAATCCGATTGCTTTTGAATTGTCTGGTATGTCTTTGTTAACTACAGACCCAGCACCAGTTATTACTTTTTTACCAATATTAATAGGCGCAATCAATAATGAGTCAGATCCGATAAATGTATCGTCTCCTATAATTGTTTCATGCTTATTTTGTCCGTCAAAATTACAGGTAATAGTTCCTGCTCCTATATTTACGTTTTGGCCTATTTTTGAATCGCCTAAATAACAGAAATGGCCAGATTTCGTTCCGGATCCCACTGTGGTATTTTTGATTTCAGCATTTGTTCCTATTCTTGCATTGTCGCCTACTATCGAATTATCTCTAATATGACTTGAGGGACCTATTTCCACATAATTTTTAATTGTTGAATCTTTTACTAGAGAAGAGTTTATGGTTGTATGATGACCGATTTTTGAGGCATAAATTTGTGTTGTTGGGCCGATTATGCAATTTTCTCCTATCGAGGAGTTGCCGTATATATGTGAATTTGGTTTTATTATTGTGTCTTGCCCTATTGTTACATTGATGTCTATATATGTAGAGTCTGGGTCTGTGATTTTAACTCCATTACTCATTAGAGAGTAGTTGATTTTTTGTCTTAGATGTTTTTCTGCCTTTGATAAATCGATTAAAGTATTGACTCCAGTAATCTCATATTCTTTTTGTGGGCTAATACTTTCAACTTTTTTGTTTTGCTTATAAGCCATTTCAATTAAGTCTGTTAGAAATAATTCATTCGTTGAGGAGGTTTTTATGTTTTTTAAAGAATTCCAAATCCAATTTAAATCAAAGCAATATATTCCACAATTAATTTCGTTAATAGATTTTTGACTTTTTGTTAGATTTGATTCTTCAACAATTTTGTGAACTTTCCCTTTTTGATCTCTTATGATTCTTCCAAAATTTTCGGGTTGATTGATGTTACAAGTTGTAATAGTTATTGTTGCGTGGGATGTTGTGTGTGATTGGATTAAATTTTTTAATGTTTCTGATTCTATTAATGGAGTATCCCCATTGATTACCACCAATGGTAAATTTTCTTTAATGTGTTTTTCTGCCTTTAATACGGCATCTCCTGTCCCATTTGCTTCTTTTTGAGTTACTAAAATTGAGTTTGTTGTTGTGTGGCTTAAAAACTCTTGATGGTTTTCAGGTACTATTACGTAATTTTTTTTAGAACCTGCTTCTGATGATGAAGCAAGTATTAGGGATAGCATGGAGGCACCACAGATTTCATGTAATGTTTTTGGGATTGACGAGTTCATTCGAGTACCGTTACCGGCAGCTAAAATTATTGTATTAAAATCTGAGTGCGTCAAACAGCCTCGCTCATTATATTGATGTTAAGCCTCCGTCTATAACTAGTTCTGCTCCAGTTATATAGGATGATTCATCGGATGCTAGAAATAATACTCCCATAGCTACGTCATTTACAGTCCCAATGCGTTTTAATGGTATTTTTGATATAACTTTATTTGTATTTGATGGTGTTGATAGATTTTCAGAAATCATTTTAGTGTCTATGGGGCCAGGGTGAATAGAGTTTACTCTGATATTTTCATGTGCATGTTGCAAAGCGGCATATTTTGTAAATATTTTTATACCTCCTTTTGATGCTCCATAGGCTCCGCTTCCAATATTTCCTACTAATCCTGCTGTGGAAGACATGTTTATGATTGACCCTTTTTTATTTCTCCTCATTTCAGGTATTACGTGTTTTGTTCCTAAGAATGTTCCGTTGAGGTTGACTTTAAGAATTTCTTCAAATTCATTTAATTCTGTTTGTTCTACGGGCTTTCTGCTGTAAATACCTGCATTATTAACTAAAATATTAATTTTACCAAATCTTATGATTGATTTTTGAATTACTTCTATCCAATTTTGTTCTAATGTGACATCTAAATTTAATGCTAGGCAGTTAGGGTTAAATTTAGATATTTCATCGCATAAATGTTTTGCTTCATCAATATTTTTGTCTGCCAAAATGATTGAGCAGCCCTCTTTTGCAAAAAGTTCTGATATTCCTGCTCCTATTCCGGTAGATGCACCTGTAATTAAAGCTACTTTTTCCTTTAATCTGTCTGTCATTTTTTCCTCAGTATATTGCTGAACAGATTGTAGCAATATTTAGATCTAAATTGTTGACAGAACACTTGTTCTGTTCTAAAATGTTCTAAACAGTATTAGGAGAATAAATGTTAAATACTAATATACAAATGGAATTTCCTATTGATAGGAATTTGTATTCAAAGAAAAAATTTATGACTGCATCTAATGTGATGCATGGTCAAGAAGTGCTTTATTGCGGTAATATTTCCGGTGGTCCTATTTTAGGTAGTAAAGGTGTGGTAACCAAAAAATATGCTAATAAAGCGTTAGTTGATATGGGTTGGTTGGGTGTTTGGAATGTTCCTTATTATTTTTTATCTGATATAGAAGATTAATAAGGAAATATATTAATGATTTTATTCTTTGCTATAGGAATATAGTCATTTCAGTGTTACCGGCAAATATTTATCAGAATAATAAAATTAAAGTTTGTTATTTTTTGTCCAATTAAGAATATGGTCAGCTACTAATATTGGGCGTTGTAGTGGAACATCATGAATGCTGTTTTCTAACCAAATAGTTGTAAAGGATTTGATATTAGATTCAGCAAATGTGATTAGTTCATTTCTTCTTTGGAATCTATCATTAGTATTTTGGTCCATTCGTGCAGGAAGATTAAGAGTAGGGCATTGAATTTGTGTTAAAAATTCTCTTGGATTATGAGTCCAGAGTTCTCTAATGACATTTAGGTGGCTTTCTCTTGAAAATTTAGTTATTACTGTACCATCAGGATTAGTATTAAATTTAGAAATAGCTATTTCGTTTAAATTTGCTTTTAAAGAAATAGAATCCCTGTCTGTCCAAGATCTGTTTCCAAACATTTCGACTAATTGTTCTTTAGTTATGCCAGTAAATATAGGGGGAGCCATTTCAACTAACGCCTTTTCCAAAGAATTGTTAGGAATACTAGATATATCGATTAGACCACCGTCTATAAAGATTAAACCGCTGACTAATTTAGGATTAGTTGCTGCATAGTGTAAAGCAATACTCCCGCCCCATGAATGTCCTACTAATATTGGAGATTTAATACCTAGTTGATTAATGAAACTAGATAAATCTAAGGATATGCTTTCAAACCCGTACCCGTCTTGAGTTTTTTCAGATTCACCATGCCCACGTACATCTATAGCTATTACATCTCTATCTTCAGATAAAAACGGGAAAATCAGGTCCCAAATCCTGTGATTTGAAGCTAATCCATGTATTAGCAAATAAGGATTTTTAGAAGAGTTACCATCTTTTTTGTAGTAAATAGAAATTCTGTTGGTATTGAGTGTATCTGTTATCAATTTCTGATTCCTGGTATTAATGGGTTCCAATTTGCGTGTTGGAGAAATTTATTTGAGAGTTGGTAAATTTGTTTTTCATGATTAAATATTTTGTTCAAGAAGCCGAATTTGACTAAAAAGACTCTGATTTGAATGTGGTCTATGGAGAAAATATTCCTATCTATAATTCCATCATCTATTTGTCTTTCTGTATATTCTACATCTTCCTCAAATGCCATCATAATGAAATGTAATGCGACTAGTTGCTCTGATTGAATGTTGGGAAAATCTGGAAGAAAATTTTGGTTACTGGTCCATTGAGTAAATAGACCCTGATAATAATCAGGACTTATTTCACTTTGATAACTCAATTAAAAAATGTTAACTGGACTGACTACGTAGAAAATCTTCAATTTCTTTAACCATATCTGTACCTGTGGGCATATCAGGGATTGATATGACATTTTCATCATACTTTGCTTCCAACTTAGAAACGTATGATTTTACGTCAGGTTGTTTTGAAATGGCTGTGGAAATTTCCTCTTGAAAAATTTCAGATGCTATACTTAATTCCCTCATGTCTATGTTTACATCTACTAAGCTTTTTAACCTTTCTATAAGAGCGTAACTAGCTAAAGGGTTAGGGGAGGTTTGGACATAATGAGGGCAGTGGCTCCAAATATTTGCATGTGGAATTTCTAATTTATTACATTCTTCAGAGAAAATTGTATGTATACCCGTAGGCCCTTGGTATCCTGAACTTTTAATACCTAACCACCTAGCTTTTTTGTTTAATTCTTTATTGCTAGCTCGACCAGAAATTCGGATATCTCTTGTATGCGGCACAGCATCTAGAAGAGATCCTAAAGATATAATTAGTTCTACTTGATGTTCTTGTGCGACACTTAAAACGGTGTTAGAAAATGTACGCCATTTGAGATTTGGTTCTGTTCCTACATATAGAAGAAGGTTGTTGTCAGGATTATTTTCATTAATGACTTGATAAAATTCGTTTGAAGGCCATTTTAGTATTCTTTCTTTTTTTCTATTCATTCTTGTTTGAGGGCGATTAACAGTGAAGTCGTAGTATTCTTCAGGATCAATTTCTGCAATTTTGGTTTCAGTTAATTTACGAACCATATATCTTACGGCCCTAGTAGCAGCTTCAGCAGCATCAGGCCATCCAGCAAAAGCAACAACCATAGTGGGCAATTTGGTTTTTGAATCTTCTAACTTTGTTAATCCAGACATATTATTCTCAAAACAATTTTGATTGAGTTTAACACTTTATACAATATAATCCAATTGCTTTTGTAGAATTATCTAGATGTAGTGTTTAATTGATTTTGATCACATAAAAGTTCAATAGCTACTTGAAGCATTATTTTTGTGCCAGAAATTAAACTGTTAATACCTATGGATTCATTAGTACCATGTGCATTCCCTAACATAGGATCATCAGATGGATCTGATCCACTGTAACCGTAAGTTGTCACTCCTAATTCTCTAGTAAATCTGGAATCTGTAAAACCAGTTGAAATATATGGAATTACGTTAATATCATCTCTTTTAAGAGCATTTTTTGTTGCTTTGGATATAGCATTTGTTAAATTAGTATCGAAATTTGAAGAATTAGGAACTGCCATATAATCAATTTCGTATGAGATATTCGGAATATTTTCTATAATATTTTCTATCTCTTCAGAAAGATATGAGTCAGATTGGTGAGGTAACGTTCGTACATCGCATGTTAATGAAATTGTTTCTGGAACACTGTTAGATTTGATTCCACCATTTACCATAGTAGGGGTAATAGTCATTCTAGACAGTGCTTTTAAAATTGATGAAAATCTTGGGTTTTCTTTTGATTGTTCTTCAATAATTTCATCTATATTGGATTGGTCTGGTTTATGTTCGATTGCAAATGATGATAAATGTTCAAAAAGACTAGTACTAGTATCTCTTTCAGCATCGTATTTTTCTATATTAGATAGTAGTTGTGCCAAGGAATATAAAGCATTATTTCCTTGCCAAGGTACATATGCATGAGCACTAGATCCTTTAATTGTAAATTCAACTTGTAAGCGACCTTTCTCTCCTACACCCAACATGTAATTTAATGCCCCAGCTGAATCAATGGGAGTGCCGCCACCTTCGTTTATTGCATATGGGGCATCCAGTTTTTCAGGATGGGTTTTTGCCAACCATTCAAATCCATATCTTCCTCCATGCTCTTCGTCAGCTCCCGAAATTAAGGATAACCCGTTATTTAGTTCTATGTTATTTTGTTTTAGTATCCTAAGTGCCATTAGTTGACAAGTTAATAGTCCTTTACAATCTGTTGCTCCTCTACCATAAATTCTGTCATTATAAATTTCTCCTCCAAAAGGTGAGAAATCCCATTTATTCTCATCTTCTACTGGTACAACATCCAGATGGGACATAAAAAGTAAGCCAAGCACATTTGATTTTCCTGGTAATGTAGCGATTAAATTACCTCTGTTGGGATCTAAAGATAAAATCTCGGATTGAATATTAAATTGATTTAACCATTTTTGAATAAAATGACAAACTTCCGTTTCATTGCCTGTAGGCATAAATCCAGTGTTCACTGAAGGAATTTTGATTAAATCTTGTTCTAATTGAACTATTTCTTGTTTAAGATTATCTACTTGATTAAATAAATCATCTAAAGACATAAATTCCTCTCATTTTTACTTATTTGTTGAATAAAAATTTTGCCATTAAAATGCAGGCAATACTTTTCGCATCTTCTATTTCTCCAAATTTGATGAGCCTTTCTACTTGATCCAAAGGTATTTTTTCAATTGATATATCTTCATCTTCATCTTGAGGTAATTTACTCTCGATAAGATCTTTTGCTATATATGTATACATGTATTCATTTGTAAAACCTGGGCTAGACCAAAACCCTGTCATTAATCTTAAACTTTTAGAAGTGTATCCAGTTTCTTCTTGCAATTCTCTCAAAGCAGTTTGCTCTGGTGTTTCTCCATCTTCTATAATCCCCGCGGGTATTTCGAGTAAATTCCTTGATGCTGGGTGTCGATATTGTCTCACCATAACTAGTCTTTCATTTTCATCAATTGGGACTATACTCACGGCAGGTTTATGTTCAACAATATCTATATTAGTTTCAAATCCTAGATCAAGTAATACCTTATCAGTTCGGACATTAAATACTTTGCCTTGGAAGTGATTTTCTGAAGAAATAATTTTATTTGAAGTATCATCCATATTTATTCTTCTTGTCTTTGAGTTCTGTAAGCTAAACCTAATCGCATATTAAGGGCTTCGTAAAAAAAATCAGGTTGATGAGCTCTTAGAAATAAAGCACTATTTGGACTTTTAGTTACTAAAACTTTTTCTCCAGGATTTAAAATGGTGTCTTCAAATCCATCTGCACTGATTGAAGCTTCGTAATCTAAAGAAGGTTTTAATTCAATTATAGTTTTAGGATCAAGAATTAAACCATCTCTTAATCCTGTGTGGGCTGCAACAGGTTGTAGAAGCATCATTTCAGCTTCAGGAAAAATAATTGGGCCACCTGCGGATAAAGCATATCCTGTACTTCCTGTGGCTGTTGAGATTATTACAGCGTCTGCTCGGAAATTTGTTAAATGAATATGATTTACTGCAGTTTCTAATTCCACTAAACGAGAGACCTTACTGTTCCCCACGCTAATTTCGTTTAATGCGTGTAATGTTAATCGGGAATCTGTACTATTTGCTTGAATGATATTTGCCTCAAGCATCATTCTTTTTTCAATTCGAATTAGATTTTCATCATTTAATTTACTATCTAAAAATTTAGGAAGAAGTTCATAAGAATTTTCAGGAGACAATTCAGCCATAAATCCGATTTTCCCCATTTTTATACCTATAACAGGCACACTGAACTTATTTAAGACTCTTAAGGCTCTTAAAATAGTTCCATCTCCACCAATAATAACCACTGAGTGAGTATCAGAAAACTTATCTTCAAATTCTTGAATTTCTCCGGCTGAACTGACCCAAGTATTTGATAATCTCAACTTAGTGATTAGAGATTTTGCCAAGTGAAGTGCGTCAGGAACTTTTGAGTTATGAACGAATCCGATTAGTTTTTTTTCAGTATTTACCATTATGACTAAATTATTGATTCTACAGCTCTATGAGCTACTTCAATTATTGAACCAGGGAAAATTCCTAATATAACTATACCAAAAACACAACTTAATCCTGCTAATGACATATTTGTAGTTAATTGAATTTTTTCTGAATTCTCATTTTCATCTATTAACATGATTTTGACAATTTTGAGATAGTAAAATGCAGAAACCACACTGTTAAGAACGCCGAAAATAGCAAGCCATTGTAACCCTGTATCCATAGCAGACCCAAAAATATAAATTTTAGCCATAAAACCAACAGAAGGTGGTAATCCTATCAATGAAATCATAGATATAGTCATAATTAATGTAAGTAGACGAGATCTTTTGAGTAACCCTGAATAAGAAGATATTGAATCAGAATTTGTATTTATCGAGACCAGTGTAATCACTGTAAATGCTGCAAAGTTAGTTAATAAATACCCAAATAAATAGAATAATATTCCAGCAGGTCCGGCATTATCCTGCCCTCCATCTAATGAGCTTAGCGCAGCTAAACCAACCATAATATACCCAGCTTGGGCAATAGTACTGTAAGCAAACAATCGTTTGATATTTGTTTGTTGAATTGCAATTAGATTACCCAAAGTCATAGAAATTGCACTTAAAGTAGCTATAAGAACAGACCAGTCCATTCCAATTTGTTCATTTGAAAAAGACGAATACACTATTCGTAGAATTACTGCAAACCCAGCAGCTTTACTAGCCACAGAAAGGAAAGCAGTTATGGGAGTGGGAGCCCCTTCATACACATCGGGAGCCCACATATGAAAAGGTGCTGATGAGATTTTAAAAGCAAATCCGCATGTAATTAGAATTACTCCTAATAGAAGGGCTCCTCCGCCAAAAGTTAATTCTGAATTTATAAGGGATCTATTAATAATTTGAGAGAGATCCTCAATATAGGTTGTTCCGGTAAAACCATAAACTAAGACCATTCCGTATAGAAGAATTGCTGAACTTAATGCACTTAAAACCATAAATTTGATACCGGATTCGGCAGAGCTTCTAATTCTGATAAAAGTAATAAGAGCAGCTAAAGGTAATGCTGATAATTCAAGTGCAATGTATATAGTGATAAATTCTACGGATGATGCTAAAAGCATCATCCCAGAAGCAGAAATTAAAATTAATGCATAATATTCACCTTGATAGTCATCAAATTTTTTCGAATATTTTTCAGAGATTAATATAGTAATCAGGGTAGCAAAAAGAGTGATAATTTTAAAAAATACTCCAAAATAGTCCACTCTTAGGGCACCTGCAAAAGCAAATTGAGATGTTCCGTCCAATAAATTGAAGCTTAATGCTATTGGGACTAATAATCCGAATGAAGCTACAAAATTTAGAATTGATTTGTTTTTTATAACTAGGTCTAAAATTATTACTAATGTAGCTAAAATCACCATGCTGATCTCAGGTGCTATAAGTAATAATTCATCTGTAGTAATAAAACTGTTCATTAATTAATTGCCTGTAGATTTGAGATTATAGGTTGTAAACCGAGTGAGAACATATCAGAAATAATTGATGGGAAAATTCCTATTCCGATAATTGAAATCACTAATACAATTATTGGAAACATTTCTCCAATTGATGCGTCTGTTAAAGTGTTAAATTTTTCTAGTTTATGTTGAAAAAGAGATCTTTGAATCATCCAAAGAACATATCCTGCAGTTAAAACTACTCCAAATGCGGAAATTGTAGTAAAAATCGGCCAAGTTTGAAAAGCACCTAAGAATATAGTGATTTCAGCTATGAATCCACTAGTTGCAGGTAATCCCAATGATGCTAGTCCTGCTATGATGAGACCTGTAGCAAGAAAAGGCGTGTTTTGTGCTAATCCACTTAGGTCCGGGATGTATCTAGTATGTGTTCTATCATATATAAATCCTATGGATAGAAACAGTAATCCAGTGATGGTTCCGTGAGTGAACATTTGCATTGATGCTCCAGTGATTCCGATTGAAACGCCTGCACCAGATGCAGCTGACAGTCCGAGTAGTACAAATCCCATGTGGCTTACACTACTGTAAGCAATCAATCTTTTTAGATCAGTTTGTCTGATTGTAATCACGGCTCCATAAATTATATTGATGGTTCCCAGTAGGGCTAGTATCCAAGCAAATTGATGTAATTCATTGGGGAACATAGATGCTGAAACTCTTAGCATTCCGTATCCACCCATTTTCAATAAAACTCCAGCTAACATAACACTTGCAGCAGTTGGAGCATCAGTGTGAGCATCTGGTAACCATGTGTGGAGAGGGAATACAGGTAACTTAACAGCAAAACCTATAATTGTTAGTAAGAAAAGAACAGATGCCGGAATAATTAATTTTGCTGTAGCAAGTTTTTCAGGCAATTCAATCATGTTGAAAGAATCCGTAGAGAAATAAATTCCTAAAACTCCTACCAGCATAAATGCACTACCCAATATAGTAAAAATAACGAACTTCATAGCTGAGTAATGTTTTCTTCCTGATCCCCAAATCGAGATTAAAAAATACATTGGAATTAATTCTAATTCCCAAAAAATGAAAAACATAAAAAAGTCTAATGATGTGAATACTCCTACTACGGCTCCTTGTAAGATCAATAACCACATAAAGTGTTCGCGAATTCGATGATCGTTTGATAAATTCCATGATGCGAATATAGAGATTAATCCTAATAACCCAGTTAATAAGACAAATGGTGCACTAATACCATCCACTCCCAAATAATACTGAACGTTAAAAATGTTGGTTGGAAACCAAGTTGAATTTAAGTCAACTAAAACAGGTCCACCAATTCCATTAGTGAATTGGAACAAGAAAATGTAAGAACATAAAATAAATTCGATTGTTCCAAACAAAATCGCAAAAATTTTAATATATTCTTTTTGAGGAATTAACAATAACGATATGCCCCCAATGATTGGGAAAAATATTGCAATAGTTAAAATCCAATTAAATTGATCTACCACTTATTTCTCCATTAAGTTCCGAATACTATGAAAAATGTTATAACTAATATGCCTAATGACGTAATAGTTGCGTACATTTGAATTTGACCATTATGCATCTGTTTGATTGGAGCCCCTATATTTCGAGTACTCCATCCAATTGAATTGATAAGAAAATCAACGACATTTTGATCAAACCAACTCAAAAATTTAGCTATTTTTTTATAAAAGATAGAAGAAACAATTAAATCTTCATACAATTCATCGAAATAATATTTTCTAGAAAATAAAGTATTTATTGGTTTAAATATTTTGCTGACAAAGTTGGGTGAAATTAAAGTTGTTTGTGTATTTATAAGAGGAATTTTTAAGTACATTAAAGCTGCAAGTGCTATTCCTGATATGGCAATAATGCTTGATATTACTGCTAAAGTAATATTGAAGTCAGTGTGTAGTGAAACTATTCCATGTTGTAAAGTTTCAACTAGCCAATGTTTGTCAATTCCAAATATTTTAAATGGGGGATTTATAAAGAATCCTATCAATATAGATACTGAAGCGAGAATTATCATAGGTATAGTCATCACTTTTGGTGATTCTGCCAAGTGAACAGGCCCATGTGCATGTGCATTAGGATCTTGATCTGATCCACCGTTAAATTTTCCTTCAAATGTCATAAATAGCGCTCGAAACATGTAGAAAGCAGTCATAAATACTGCGACTAATGCTAGCGCAAATGTAATTGAACTAATCAATGAAAGCCAAATTTGTCCATCAGAATTTAAATTAGCGCTATGGTTGAAAACATTTAATAATATTTCGTCTTTACTCCAAAAGCCAGAAAATGGAGGAATTCCTGCTAAGCTTAATCCCCCTATCAAAAAAGTTACATACGTGATTGGCATGACTTTTCTAAGACCGCCCATAAATCGCATATCAAAAGTTCCAGTTGAATGATTTACACTGCCTGATCCTAGGAAAAGTAGCGCCTTGAAGAAGGCATGAGTAAACAAGTGGAATATTGCTGCACCATATGCTCCTGAGCCCAATGCTAGCATCATGTAACCTAATTGACTGACAGTGGAATAAGCTAATACTCTTTTTATGTCGTTAGAAACTAATCCCATTGTTGCAGCGAAAATAGCTGTAATGGCACCTATTAAAGAAACGGTAGTCATAGTAAATTCAGAAATTTCAAAAATGGGGAAGAATCTAGCTACAAGAAATACTCCTGCAGCTACCATAGTAGCAGCATGTATTAATGCACTGACAGGAGTAGGTCCTTCCATGGCATCAGGCAACCAAGTGTGAAGAGGGAATTGTCCAGATTTACCCATAGCTCCAAAAAATATTCCAAGAGAAATTAATGTTATGGCAGTTAAACTGATTAATCCTGTATTTACTAATAAAGGAACATAAGTATTAATTGTGATTATATCTAAAGGGTTTGAATCTGATGGGAATAAATGTTGATGAGAAAATAAGTACATTATTCCTAATAAAAATCCAAAATCTCCTAATCTAGTAACTAAAAAGGCTTTTTTTGCAGCATTTGCAGCAGATGGTTTGTGAAACCAAAATCCTATTAATAGATAAGAACATAATCCAACTAATTCCCAAAAAATAAACAATTGAATAATATTTGATGCCAGTATTAATCCCAACATGGAAGCTGTAAATAATGACATGTAAGAAAAGTATCTTGCTAAAACAGGTTGACCTAATTCAACTGGATCTTCTGAATTGTTAGAGTCTTGGCCCGAACTTTTCATGTACCCCAATGAGTAAACTTGAACCATCAAACTTACCCCAGTGACAACTGTGAGCATTACTATTGTTAGGGGGTCTAATAATAGTCCAATTGATAGTGTAAATTGACCAATTGTCAGCCATTCTATAGGTGCAGTAGTAATTTGTTTGTGGTTGATAATTACTTCATAGAAAGCAAGAACTGAAATAAGAAATGACAATCCTATTAACAGAATTGCTACGTACCCTGCAAATATAGATCGATTATTGAATAATTGTCTAATTATAAGACTGCAAATTAAAAATGAAATTAAAGGAAGAATAAAAATCATCCAAATTAATTGTTCAGTAATCATTTATAATTTCCTTAAAATTTCGTCAGCAACATGTTCTCTACCTTTAGGGACATAGATTTTAAACTCTACTCTTTCACCCCAAGATGTGATGTCACCAAATGGTAGGATTTTAGTAGCAAGTCCTTCTGCTTCAAAAGTGTTTTTCCACATTTCTGCTACTTGTAAATTTTTAGCTGTTAAATATTCTATCCACATGTTTTTAATTCTTTAATTGATTTGAATCTGTCAGTAAAACGGACTGATGAGTTCTATATATAGCTATAATAATTGCTAATCCCAATGCGACTTCTGCTGCTGCGACTGTGATGATGAATATGGTGAAGATTTGTCCAGTCAGTAGGTATTGGACAACTTTTTCTCCAGAATGAGTAGTTAGTAGGTATGGGACTGTATATCTGGATAATGCAACTGCAGTGACGTTTATTCCGTTAAACATTAATTCAAGTGACATTAGTACGGCAATGGAATGTTTCTTTGATAGGACCCCGTACAGCCCTATAGAAAATAATATTGCTCCAATTATTAAGAATCTTTCTAGTGTCATTTTTTCTCTCTCACTAAAGCTAGAGCTCCTAAAACTGCAGCTAAAAGTAAAACTCCTACCATCTCAAATGCCAATACATATTCTGTAAGCAACATTTTTGATAAAGTAGGAATAGAATTTTGTACCGTAGCAATGATTTCGTCTGTTTGATTTTGAGGGAATGACCTGGAATCAATCAAATTCCAATCTGTGGAAGTTATTAAAGAGATTGCTAAAAGCATAAACCCTAAAGCTACCATAGATACTAATATTCTCATGTAATGAGATTGGTTACTGATTTCAATTTCTCTAGTCATCAAGATAGCAAAAATAATTAATACAGAAATCGCTCCCACATAAATCATTAGTTGAATCCCAGCAAGAAATTCTGCTCCTAATAAAATAAAAAGACCAGCTACTCCTAAAAATGTAAGGATTAAAAATAAAGAAGCACGAAATAAGTCTTTAATTTGAACTACAGCAATTGCAGACAATATTGTAGAAATAGAGATCACCCAAAAAGAAATTTCAACTGTTAACGAGCTCGCAATTCCTTGAGAAATCATCTTTTTGCCCACCTTTCAGATTGATCTTCTTGAGACGGTTTTTCGTGTCGACCGACTTTTCTCCAATCTGCAGTATCTCCTGAGATAGGATCATGGCCTTGATTGACTAGTTGAGGGCGAAACCAAGTGCTAGGTTTTTTTTCGGCAGATTTTAACTTGTTGATATCTATTACTAGATTAGACCTTTGGTATTGTGCTTCCTCGAATCCGCTTCCCATATGTAAAGCATCATAAGGGCAAGCCTCTACACATAATCCACAAAACATACATCTACCAATATCTATATCAAAAACTTCTAAGTCGTAACTTTGACCCTCTTGAGAATTCACACCACTAGTTCCTGTCACAATCTTTATAATTCCTAAAGGGCAGTATTTTGCACAGCTAGCACAACCAGTACATCGGTTGTCGTACCATGCGAATTCTTCCCCTCTGAAATTTGGGTGTTGAGGTAACTTCTCTTCAACATTGACTAGTCCAACAAACGATTTGATTGTAGTCAAAGGGTTTTTTGCAATGTATGTAAAAGGTTTAGAGTTGTTGATTTTAGCTAAATCCCAAGGGGTAGCACGTTTGTTAGGATATTGGTAAACGTTGAATTGCCTGCTAGGAATCACAAGATTCTTCATTGTAATCCCTAATCCTTTTATTAGCCCTAATCCATACATTATTTTTCTCCTTTTGGCTGCATATTAGCCAATGGTGATGGTACGGGATCTGGTCTGTCATAATTTCTTTTACCCAATAAGTTGGCTAGAAATACTAAAGTAAGAATAGTAAATACCCAGTTAATTGCTGCCATTATCAACAGGTCTTGAGAGGTTAGCAAACCTGTAACCGGATCCATTAATACTGCTACCTCTATAGCAATCAAGAAAATATTTACAAACCCTAATTCCATTAAAATTTTCCATGCAAAACCCATAATTTGATCAATTCTAAGTCTTGGCCACGTTGAGCGAATCCATAATAGGATAAAAATTACTACAAACATTTTAAGAACAAACCAAGCTTGTCCTGGTAAGAAATCAAATCCTTGAGATCCTCCTAAAAATAGTGTTGTAACTACAGCAGATGTGACTATAGGTGCCATAAATTCTGCTAGGAATAGAATAGCAAATTTAATTCCACTGAATTCAGTATTATATCCTGACCCTAATTCTGATTCTGCTTCAATTTGATCAAATGGAGTTCTGCTCATTTCTGCTGTAGCTGCAGCCATAAATACGAAGAATCCCATTGGCATAACTACTATGAACCAAATATCTTGTTTTGCCACAATTTCGGTCATGGCTAATGATCCAGAAATAAGAAGAACACTGGTTATTCCTAAAGCCATAGGGATTTCATAACTGATGAGCATAGCTGCTCCTCTCATAGAACCCAGAATCGCATACTTGTTTCTTGATCCCCATCCAGCCATAAAAATAGCAATTGAATTAACAGAAGTAATCCCCACTATGAAAAGAATCCCAATATTTAAAGTAGCTAAGAAGCTGGCATCATCAATAGGAATCACTGTAATAATTAATAAGGTAGGTGCAAGTAATGCTATAGGAGCTATAGTGAAGACTGGCTTGTCTGCTTCTGTAGGAATAGTGTCCTCTTTCATAATCAACTTGATGACATCTGCAAAAGGCTGCCCTAATCCAAAAGGTCCATTTCTGTTAGGGCCTCTTCTAACCTGAAATCTAGCAATTGTTCTTCGTTCAAACCAAGTATAAAAAGCAGTTGCTAATACTAAAAGATTAATAGCTAAAAAGGATAAGGATCCACCTGCAGCTAAATAAGACATCCATGATGCAGAACTGGATAACCCCAATGACTCAAATATCTTGTAATACATGTCATAGAAAGAGTGAAAGTCAATTAATTGGTAAAAAGAGGTATACATTATCTATCAACCTCTCCTAATACTATGTCTATAGATCCTAAAATGGTGATTAAATCTCCCATTTTCCAACCTAGCATCATTTTTTTGAGCGGTGTTAAGTTGATGAAAGACGGGGCCCTGACTTTACAGCGATATGGAGAAACTCCACCGTCACTTATTAAGTAAAATCCCAATTCTCCTTTAGGGCCTTCAACTGATTGATATGTTTCACCCGGTTTTGGTCGTATAAAATATGGAACGTCTGCTCTGATAGATCCTTTTTCGATTTGAGTTATGCATTGTGTGATAATTTTTACACTCTCTTGCATTTCTAACAATCTGACATGAAACCTATCATAAGTGTCTCCTTCGACACCGATAGGAACTTCAAAATCAATCCTGTCATAAATTTCGTATGGATTTGCTTTCCTTAAGTCCCATTTGACCCTAGATGCTCTTAGAATTGGCCCAGTGACACCGTAATCTATAGCGTCTTCATCAGATAAGACTCCAACTGATCTAGTTCTTGCTAATACTATTTCGTTTTTTGAAATTAATGTCTCAAGTTCGTCTAAGTAATGAGGCAATTCTTGAATAAGAATATCTAAAGCATTCCAAAAATCTTGGTCGGCATCTTGAAAAACGCCCCCTGGTCTCATGTAGCTTAATGTGATTCTTGCACCACAAAGCATTTCAAACAGATCTAAGATTTTTTCTCTCTCTCTGAAACAGTAAATTAAAGGGGTGGCTAGAGCTCCAATATCATTAAGTAAAAATCCTGTAGCCATTAAATGGCTAGCTATTCTTTGAAGTTCTGCACAAATGACTCGAATATATTGAGCTCTTTCAGGTACTTCGATTCCTGACAGATCTTCAACAGTTCTTACATATGCTAGGTTGTTTGACATACTAGCTACATAATCCATCCTGTCAGTTAAAGTAACAATTTGAGTATAATTTCTAGTCTCAGCTAATTTTTCTGTGCCTCTGTGTAAGTAGCCAAATACTGGCTCTAAGTCGATAATTTCTTCTCCATCAAAAGTTACTCTTAACCTGAATACCCCGTGAGTACTAGGGTGTTGAGGACCTAAGTTAACTGTTACTGGTTCAGTTCTGATTCCAGTCATAATTTAATTTCCTAAGTAATCTTTTCTGAGAGGATGACCATCAAATCCTTCCCATAATAAAATTCTTTTTAGATTTGGGTGACCTTCAAATTGTATGCCCATTAAATCCCAAATTTCTCTTTCTTGAAGGTCTGCTGTTTTCCAGATATCAATAACAGAAGGTAAAGTTAAGTTATTTCTTCCATAACATTTAACTTTAATTATTCCAGAGTAATTTTTCCTCATAGATGTTAGATGATAAACAATTTCAAAATATTCAATATAATCAACAGCACTGATTGATGTTAAAAAAGCAAAATCTAATCCATCAGGTTTTTTGAGTATTGCACAAGCTTTTTTAATATCATCTGGTCGAATCCAAATTGATTTATCATCGCTTTTGATTATTGAATCAGGCAACTCATTAGTG
The DNA here is from genome assembly GCA_022447825.1 of SAR202 cluster bacterium. Classification (GTDB taxonomy): domain Bacteria; phylum Chloroflexota; class Dehalococcoidia; order Lucifugimonadales; family UBA826; genus AG-426-M11. The sequence continues at coordinate 37,364 of JAKUTY010000001.1, read as the reverse complement.
ATTTCTTCAATGATTTTTGAAACAGCTAAAATTTCAGTCAAGATTATTTCCGAGGTTTATTTTTTATAGAATATCTTTTTATTTTTTCATGTAGCTGCATGATTCCATACAATAATGCGTCGGGGCGGGGGGGACATCCTGGTACATAAACGTCTACTGGGATAATGTGGTTCACTCCTGGAACAACACTGTATGATCCGTAATATGGTCCTCCGCTAGTAGCACATACTCCCATAGAAATCACCCATCTTGGTTCAGCCATTTGTTCGTAAACTCTTTCAATAGCAGGAGCCATTTTCCAAGTTACTGTGCCAGCTATGATTATTAGATCAGCTTGCCTAGGAGAGGGCCTGAACACTTCCATTCCAAATCTAGAAAGATCAAACCTTGACATTGCGCTTGCCATCATTTCAAAAGCACAACAAGCTAATCCAAAAGACAATGGCCATGCAGAAGCTTTTCTTCCCCATCCAATTAGTGCGTCGACTGATGTTACTGCTACATTTTTTTGTAAGTCATCAGGAACTTCTAGTAATGGTTCGGCTAGAGGAGTCAAATGAGTAGATTTCAAGTGGTTTATATAATCCCCCTCGTTTCGGTCTAAATCCCATGTAGTGTCATGTAACGGAATTTGAAGACTGGCGTCAGGGACTATTATCTCGTTATCCAAATTTAACTCCATTCTAGAGAACCTTTTTTCCAAGCATATATCCATCCTAAAGCTAAAATACCAACAAAAATTAGCATTTCAATCATCACAAATGCTCCGAATTCTACAGACATCATTCCAAAGCTTACTGCCCAGGGGAATAGAAATACAACCTCTACATCAAACAAGACAAATAGTAATGCAATACTGTAATACCTAAAATTAAATTGATTCCATCTTTCAGTTATTGTTTCAAACCCACATTCATATATGCTAGATTTAATTTCAGATGGATTGTTAGGTCGGATTTTGACCATTGATAACATCCAAGATATCAACATTAATGCTGTTGGAAGTGCAACTGCAATGGCAGCAAAAATGGCTATTATTCCATATTGTTTAAAATATTCGTCTAGCATATTTACCTTAGTGACGGAAGTTATCAGTGATACGATGAAATTATATATGATTTACGTATAAAAATACTCAACTTAATACTGCGAATATAGCATATTTAAGTTTTTTCAGGCAAGTGAAAAAAAATATTGAATTCTACTTGATATCCGTAAAGTGTGATAATTTGAACAAGTTATGAATGAGCCGAAAATTTTAATTAGATATAAAAGTCGCTACGATAATGAATTGAAAAATTCATTATCGTCTGTGCATTCTCAAGCCTACTCTATGCTCCGTTATTGTATGGGATGGGAAGATATAAATGGTGAATCAGTAGACTCTCATTCAGGTAAAGGATTAAGGCCTTCTTTATGTTTATTTGTGAGTGATGCCACTGGAACAGGCTTACATCAATCTGCCCAAGTGGCAACTTCAATAGAACTCATTCATAATTTTTCTCTAGTGCATGATGAAATTCAAGATCTAGATAAAATCAGGCATCATAGGCCAACGATCTGGACAATTTGGGGTAAAAGAAAATCACTTATTGCTGGCAATTTGATGCAAGTTGCTGCACATAACACTATTAATTTAATCGATTTTGTTGATGAAAATTCAAAAGCATCTATTTCGAATTTATTGGGTAAGGCCTGTATTCAAATGTTAGAAGGTCAAAATTTAGACCTTTTGTTTGAAAAAAATGATTCGATTGAATTAGAAGATTATTTGCACATGATTTCTTTAAAAACAGGAGCTTTATTAAGGGCTTCATTGAACTTAGGAGCAGTATTGAATGTTAAAGATCCTAATATTTTGAATGCAATCGATCAAACTGGTAAAGCTTTGGGGTATGCCTTTCAAATTCGTGATGACATTTTGGGTGTTTGGGGAACAGAAGATGTTACTGGAAAACCTGTTGGTGCGGATATACGAAGGAAAAAAAAGTCACTACCTATAGTTCATGCTATGGGATTTGAATCTGGTAAATATGCAAATGAATTAAAGAAAATATATAGTCATTCAGAAATTTCGGATGATGATGTTAATCAAGTTTTAGAAATTATGAACCAAATTAAAACTAGAGAGTATGCTGAAGATTTGACAAATAATTATCTAGAAGCTGCGTTAATTTCTTTCAGAAACTCTAAAGTAATTAATTGTTTCCAAGATGATTTCAAAGAACTAATTGAGTTTTTAGCTACAAGAAATTATTAGTTCTTACTACTATAATCGTATATAATTTAGGTAGGAGATTTTAACTTTATGAAAGTATCTGAATCTGTATTGTCTGTTACCAATGAAACATTAAAGATTTCGTCATCATTTTATTTGGAATTTATTGATATTACTGAGCAAGTTGAACATGCTATTAAAAATTCTAATGTTTTAAATGGCATTGTAGTTGTATTTTCTAAACACACTACTTCTGCAATCGTTATTCAGGAAAATGAACCTCTTTTATTGGAAGATTTTAAAGTAGTGATAGAAAATATCGCCCCATCTTCTGCAAATTATATGCATAACGATTTTGAAACAAGAACAGTTCATATGCATGAAGATGAATTACCAAATGGGCACTCACATTGCCAGCATTTATATTTAGGGTCTAGTGAAACTGTTCCCATAATTGATGGAAAAATGCCATTAGGGCAATGGCAGAGAATATTCATGATTGAATTAGATGGGGATAAAGCTTCTCAAGTTGAGTTTAGAGAGGTTGTTGTGCAAATTTTGGGTCAGAGTTGATTCTTTAAATTGATCAGTTGATAATGAAAGTACGATAAATAGAGCAGGATAAATTTTATGCAAAAACAGAAAGTTATTTCTCGTGAAACTGGAGTAGAAGACCAGCAGTACAAATGGGGATTTGAATTTGATATAGAGTCAGATTTAGCTCCTAAGGGTTTAAATAAAGATATTGTCAAATTTATCTCTAATAAAAAAAATGAACCCCAATGGATGTTAGATTGGCGTTTAAAGGCATTTGAACTATGGGAAAAAGAGGGAGTTTCTTCATCCCCAAACTGGGCGAATGTTGATTTCCCTGAGATTAATTTTCAGGATATCGTCTATTATGCAGCTCCAAAATCACAAGATGATGCTCCTAAAAGTTTAGATGAAGTTGATCCAGAACTAATAGAAGCTTTTGACAAGTTAGGCATTCCACTTGAAGAGCAAAAAAAACTGTCTGGAGTTGCTGTTGATGCAGTTTTAGATAGTGTCTCAGTAGCTACTACTTATCAAGATATGTTGAAAGAGGCTGGAGTTATCTTTTGTCCAATCAGTGAGGCAGTTCAAAAATATCCTGAGTTAGTTAAGAAGTATTTGGGTTCTGTTGTTCCTTATAGTGATAATTTTTATGCAACTTTAAATTCGGCCGTGTTCAGTGACGGATCGTTTGTTTATGTACCTCCTGGAGTTAGGTGCCCAATAGAATTAATGACGTATTTCAGAATTAATGAAGTTGATTCTGGTCAATTTGAGAGAACCTTGATCATTGCAGATGAAGGTAGTTACGTAAGTTATTTAGAAGGGTGCACCGCACCGATGAGGAAAACCCATCAGTTGCATGCTGCTGTAGTTGAATTAGTGGCCCTTAAAGATGCAGAGATCAAATATTCTACTCTTCAGAATTGGTATCCTGGTGATAAAGAAGGAAATGGTGGTGTATACAATTTTGTTACAAAACGTGGAGCAGCTAGAGGAGAGAACTCTAAAATTTCGTGGACTCAAGTGGAAACTGGATCTGCAATTACATGGAAATATCCAAGTGTAATTTTACAGGGCGATAATTCTACTGGTGAATTTTATTCTGTAGCTCTTGTGAATAATTTTCAACAGGCTGATACAGGTACTAAAATGATTCATGTTGGAAAAAATACTAAGAGTACAATTATTGCAAAAGGTATTTCAGCAGGTAAAGCTCAAAACACTTATAGAGGTCAAGTTTCAATCTTGCCAAATGCCCATAATGCTAAAAACTTCACTCAATGTGATTCATTGCTAATAGGGGATGAGTGTGGTGCACATACTGTTCCTTACATTGAAGTTAGAAACCCTTCAGCTGAAATGGGGCATGAAGCTACTACATCTAAAGTAAATGATGACCAGTTATTTTACCTTCAGCAAAGAGGCATAGATTTAGAAGAAGCAAACTATATGATAATTAATGGCTTTTGCAGAGGTATTTTTAAAGAATTACCATTTGAGTTTGCAATGGAAGCGTCTCAGTTACTAAGAGTTAGTTTAGAAGGAACAGTTGGGTAAAATTATGAATGATAGGAACAAAAAACTTTTGAACGTCAATGATCTACATGTGTCAATTGACGATAAAGAAATTTTAAAAGGCATTAACTTGTCTGTTAATTTAGGTGAGGTTCATGCAATTATGGGACCCAATGGTTCTGGTAAAAGTACATTAGCAAATGTGCTTTCTGGTAGGCCAGGATATTCCATAACAAGTGGTTCTATTGAATATTTAGGTGAAAATATTAATGAAGAACTTCCAGAAATTAGAGCTAGAAAAGGAATTTTTTTAGCCTTCCAATATCCAGTTGAATTACCTGGAGTTAGAACATGGCAATTTTTAAAATCTTCAGTTGATGCTATTAGAAAAGAGAACGGAGAAAAGGAACTTGGGGTAAAAGAATTTGACCAATTGTTAGAAGTTCATCGAAATAAAGTTGAAATGAATCCTGATTTAGTCAAAAGATCTGTAAATGAAGGATTTTCTGGAGGAGAGAAGAAAAGAAATGAAATTATGCAATTGTCTCTTCTTAATCCTACTTTTGCCTTGTTAGATGAAACTGATTCAGGGCTAGATATAGATGCATTAAGAATTGTATCTAATGGAGTCAATGAATTTAAATCTGAAAGTAATGCTGTACTTATAGTTACTCATTACCAGAGAATTTTAGATTACATTAAACCTGATTTTGTTCATGTTTTGGTTGATGGAAATATTGTAAAGTCAGGTGATGGTAATCTTGCTTTGGAATTAGAAGAAAAAGGGTACGAGTGGATTAAAGAATCTATTTCGTCAGGTAATTAAGTAATGCTCAAGGAATATTTATCTTCTTTAGATGAACAATTTGTATCTCAAAATCAATCAGAGCAAGAATGGTTGCGATCTTTAAAATTAGAAGCTTTTAATACACTCCGTGAAATAGGATTTCCAGTTTCAAGAAAAGGAAATGAAAAATGGAAATACACGAGTGTTTCTCCAATTGTAAATAATGTTTTCTTACTTTCAAAACCTAAAGACATCAATATTGATGAAATTAAGAAACAAGCTCCATGGTCAGATGATTGGTATAACATTGTTTTTGTAGATGGGTTTATTAATAAAAACATTTCTAACATTCCTGATTCTGGTATCTCAGTATCATCTTTAGGTTTATCTGAAAATAGTATAGGGGAATTGATTGATTTTTCTGATGATGGTTTTGCTGCGTTAAATTCTGCTTTTTTATCTGATGGACTGATTGTATCTATAGAAGATTCGTTTGATACCAGTAAAGTATTGAATATTATTTTTTATAACTCAGGAACTGAATTGGAATTTAATAATCCTAGATTGCATATAACTGCTGAAGAGAATTCATCGTCTGTAATTATAGAAAGTTATGTGGGTGGAAGTAATCAAAACAGTTTAACTAACTCAGTTACAGAAATGGAGCTTAAATCTTCTGCAAAAATCACTCACTATAGGCTAATGTCTGAGAGTAATAATACGTATAACGTTGGGTACGGACGAGTGAGATTAAGTGATGATACTGAATTTTATTCTTCATCATTTTTTAGAGGTGCAAATATCGGAAGATATGATTTAAATGTTTTAGTTGACGGGGAAAGGTCTCATTGTGATTTGAAGGGGTTGTATGTCACTTCTGATGAACAACATATGGATAACTTTATTAATATTGATCACGCTAAACCTAACAGTTCCAGCAATCTGTTTTATAAAGGGATATTGTCTGGGAAATCTAAGGCTGTATTTGGTGGGACTGTACTTGTTAGAAAAGAGGCTCAAAAAACTTTTTCAGTTCAATCTGATAAAAATTTAATTCTTTCCGATCAAGCTGAAGTAGACAGTAAACCTGCTTTATTTATATATGCTGATGATGTTCAGTGTGCTCATGGGGCTACAGCAGGAAATATAGATGAGGATTCAGTTTTTTATATGAGAAGTAGGGGTATTGATTTGGAGGCTGCTAGTAAATTGCTTATTTATGGATTTGCTGATGAAATTATTTCTTTTGTAGAAGAAACTGAACTGAAAAATTTTATAGAACAAAAATTTTTAGAATCATTACCAAGTTATAAGTTTGAGTTTTAAAATGAATGATTTTCAAGAACTATACCAAGAAATTGTAATGGACCATAATAGAAGGCCTAGAAACTTTGGGGAACTTGAAAACCCTACCTCTTTTGCAAATGGGTTTAACCCCCTGTGTGGAGATGAAATTAACGTATATTTAGAATTAGTTGATGATCAGATCGTTGATATAAGTTTTAATGGTGATGGTTGTGCTATTTCTAAATCCTCAGCTTCAATGCTTACAGATGGAGTTAAAGGTAAAAACGTTTCAGATGCTATACAAATTTTTGAATCTTTTAGACAGATGCTTACTAGAAAACCAGGAGAAGATTTTTCTAGTGAAATTTTGGGAGATTTAGAAATTTTGAGTGGAGTTTCACAATTCCCTGCTCGAATAAAGTGCGCTACTTTAGCATGGCATACTTTTCATACAGCTTTAACAGAAAAAGATAAATCAGTTTCTACTGAATAATAGGTTTAATAATGATTAACATTAATAAAATTAGAAATGATTTTCCAATTTTATCTAAAAAGATAAATGGTCATCAATTAGTTTATTTGGATAATGCAGCTACCACCCATAAGCCTCGTTCAGTAATTAATTCTTTAGTGGATTTCTATGAGAATTATAATTCTAACGTTCACAGAGGAGTTCATACTCTTAGTATGGAGGCTACTGATCAGTTTGAGGAAGCTAGACAAAAGATTTCTTCATTTATCAATTCGGAAACTCCTCAATCTATTATTTGGACTAGAAATGCTTCGGAGAGCTTGAACATAATCAGCTACTCTTGGGGATATAAAAATATAAGTGAAGGTGATGAAATTTTATTGTCACCAATGGAACATCACAGTAACCTAATTCCTTGGCAAGAATTAGCTAGAGCAAAGGGTGCAAAAATCAAATATTTGTCATTAAATGAAGATGGTACATTAGATCTGTCTAATATTGATGAATTAATGACTTCAAACACTAAACTGGTTTCTATTGTTCATGTATCTAATGCTTTAGGGACTATTAATCCAGTAAAACAATTGTGCGATAAAGCTCATGAAGTGGGGGCATTATTTGTGTTGGATGGAGCTCAAAGTGTTCCGCATATGCTAGTAGACGTACAAGAACTTGATTGCGATTTTTTTGTCTTTTCAGGTCACAAAATGATGGGTCCCACTGGAATAGGTGTTTTGTATGGAAAAATGGAGATTTTGGAAAAAATGGACCCTGTTTTTACAGGTGGAGAAATGGTTTTAGAAGTGACTTATGAAAAAGCTTCTTGGGCTGATATTCCTATGAAATTTGAGGCTGGAACTCCTAATATTGCTGATTCTATCGCATTAGGTGCTGCAGTAGATTATTTACAAAACATTGGAATGGGAAATATTCATGATTATGAAAAAACTATTACTTCTTATGGATTACAAAAATTTCAAGAATTAGAATCTGAGGGTGTTACCTTATTTGGTCCTAAATCCTCTGACCTAAAAGGTGCTGTTTTTTCATTCCATATTCCAAATATTCACCCACATGATTTAGGCACCATTTTGGATGGGCTTGGTATTGCTGTTAGAACAGGTCATCACTGTGCAATGCCGTTAATTAGAAGTTTAGGTGTTTCTGCTACAGCTAGAGCAAGTTTCTATGTATACAATACTTTGGATGAAGTTGATATGCTAATTGAGGGAATTAAATCTGCTATCAGGTATTTTAGCGATGGATCAAATTAAATTAGACAATTTATACAAAAATTCAACAATTTTAGATCATTGCAGAAATCCAAGAAATTATTCACCAATTTCTAAAATTAATTTTTCTGGAAGCGCAATCAACCCTTTTTGTGGAGATGAAATTCATTTTAATTTAAATGTAAACGATCAAAATGTTATAGAAGAAATTACTTTTGAGGGTGATGGATGTGCAATAAATCTTGCATCAGGTTCTATAATTTCAGAGCATATTAAAGGGATGTCTATTGAAGAAGTGGCCTATTTTACTGAACTTTTCAGATTAGATATGCAGACTAATGATCGTAGAAGTTTTGATGATCAAAGTGATATTTATGTGTTATACGATGTTAGATCTTTTCCGATTAGAATTAAGTGTGCTTTGTTATCTTGTTCTGCATTAGAGAATTTTATTTAATTTATCTCTCTATCCAGATTTTATCCCAGTGTTTGTATTCTTGTGAGTAAAAATTTGGGAATACATTATTCAATGAATTATTCCATGTCCATGAAGAAATTTCAGGTTTAATCATGAATCTATACATTTCATCAAACAAAATGGAATTAATTTCTTGGATAATCTTTTCTCTATCTTCTGAATCATATGTTTGAGATTGCTGTTCAATTAACTTATCTAATTTAATGTTATATGTGTTTGTAGAATTTAATTTACCTTGACTGTGCATTATAGAAAAAAGAAATGAGTTGGGAGATATCTGTGGAAATTGTGGCCCTAAAGATACGTCAAAATCTTTTTGGTCCCAAGTTTTTTTAGCATAATCTCTATTGTTAAGTATTGTAGTTTCTACTGTGAATCCGTTTGAAGTAAGTTGTTTGGATATAATATCCGTAATTTGAGAATCTGTTTGAGTGTTTTCAGTAGTTAAAATTTTGATAGTCATTGGCATTTCAACTTCAGATAATGTGAGATTTTCTGAAAATTGAGTGGGATTATTGAATTTAGAATTCCATTCATTTTGATTAATTTGCCATTTTTGATTTATTAAAGGCATGCCTAATGCAAAATATTGATTATGTCTTTGTATTTCATTTAGATTGATTGAATTAACAATAGCATTTCTAAAATACCTGTTATTAAATGGAAACTTAGATGTGTTAAATGCTAGAGAAATTCCTGTACTTGGTTCAAGTACATCTAATTTATTCTCGTACAAGGGTGGATTTTTAAGTGTATGTTCAAAGTTTTCTATCTCATATACATCAATTAATCCGACCATATACGCACTTAATCTAGTTTGGTAGTCTGGTAGTACATTGATTTCGATTGAATCTACAAATGGCTGGTCGTCGTTTTTACGTAAATTTAATAAAGTAGTTTTTGTGTTGGGTATAAATTTTTCAATAGCCCAAGAATTTGATCCAATTGAATTGTTAATAGAGAAGACATCAGAATTTATCGTTAGATTTTTTGAAATAATTTTATTCCTAGTATCTGTCAAAGCCATAATAAAATCAGAGTCAGAGTACCTCAACTGGAAAGAAATTTGATTTTTAGTTGAGGTGTCTATTGATTCAATCATATGGAGAAAATCATGATTTTGATGATTCTTTATTCTATTGATACTGAATTCTATGTCTGAGGTAGTTAATGGTGTAGGAGGATTAGTATTCCAAGTTAAGTTGTCAGGAACAGTAAAAGTGAAATTATTTTCACTATCTAAAGACCATTTAGTACACAAGAGACATTCAGACTCTAATGATGGTAGATATATGTTTTTTCCATGTTTATATTGAAACATTCTGTCATATATTAATCCTGGTCCCCATGAAGAGTCTGAAATATTAGAATCATTATGTGGATCCAACGAATTAAAAAAATTGTTAGAAGATAATCTTAAAGTTCCACCCAATTGAAAGTTTTCAGGAAATTTTTGTTTGATATTAATTGGTTGAACTCCATCTGAATTTATGATGGAATCATCATATGAACAATTAGATAAAATTATGATAATTAAAAATATAATTGTTACTAGGGATAATTGTATACTCCACCATTTCTTGGATTTCATACTAATAGTATAATCACTTTGCGGTAATTTGATTTATGTTAATTGACACTCATGTACATTTAGATCCATTTTCAAAGATAGAAATTGAAGAAATTTTATATCGTGCTACTAATGACGATGTGAAAATTGTAATTTCTGCAGGAACAACTATAGAGTCTTCGAAAAAGAATATTGAATATTCAAAAATTTTCCCACAATTTTTTACTGGTGTAGGCATACATCCTATGGATTTAATTGAGCCATTTAGTAAAAACCATGATAATGAATTAAGAGATTTAGTTTCCAATCATGAAAAAGTGATTGTTATGAGTGAAATTGGACTAGATTATTTACCTGATATGCCTGATAGAGCATGGCAATTTGATGCCTTTAGAAAGCAGATTTCTATAGCAAGAGACTTTAAACTTCCTATTATATTTCATAGCAGAGATGCTCATAATGATTGTTTTAGAGTTTTAAGAGAGGAAAGAGCCTTCGAAGTTGGAGGAGTCATGCATTATTTTCAAGGAAGTCTCTATGATGCACAAACTGCAATAGACTCTGGCTTTTATATATCGATCGCTAGGCCATTATTTAGAATTGATGAGTTACAGGATGTGGTAAAAAAAATTTCATTGGAACATATTGTGATTGAAACAGATTCTGCTCCCCAGCCTTTTAAGAAAAACCGAGAAAATTGGACTGAACCTAGACATTTGAGATCAATATTGTTGAAAATTGCTGAATTGAAAGATTTATCTGCTCAAGAAGTAGAAAGAATTATTTTCAATAACACAAAAAAATTATTATCTAAAAGATGGGAGAGTATAGAAGCTACTTTTTCTTAGAAAATGTATTGTCCAACGATCAACCAAGGAACTAAGATCCATGACATTATCCAACCTAAAATCCCGGGTATCAGGCTTTTAATAATTCCAATTTTATTCACAGCTGAAATTGCTACGGTAACTGAAATTAAAATCCAAATTGAAGCTACAAACATAAATAAAGGGCCTACAATAGGTATTCCAGTAAATATCATTAAAATTCCTGGGCTATATGCAATGCCTATTGTTCTAATTGATTTTCTAAAATCATCGTTTTCGTCTCCCCAGTATGAACATAATACTTTTGATACATAAGCCCATAGCATCCATCCTACAAAAATAGAGCTTGCAGCCATCATCATAATTAAATAGCTATCTATTCCTATTTCTGATAAATCTATTGATCTAGACCTATATTGAATTCCAATTGATACACTCAAAGCTGAGATTGATACAATGATTAAAGAATAAATGGATACTTCTTCTTTTTGAATAAAATTTCTATATATATTTTTATCCAATAAAGCTGATTTCAGGGCAAAATACATAAAATTTGGTGTTTGATTTTTATTCATTCACGCTACTCCTAAATGGTGTAGAATCCCTATGTTTCTATCAATTATAAATGGTGCATTATCGAAAATTTTAATCAAGAAATAAATATTACGTTAATAGGTTTATTAATTACATTTTGTTTGTTATTTTTATTAATAATTTTTATTGAACTTATTAGAGTCGCAATTAAAGTAATTGCTAAAATACTGTCTCCTAGAGACCCTGAGGAGATCAAGAAAAAAGCATTTGCTGCCACTATAGCATCTGCAGCTTATTTGTCTGAGGAAAATAACTAGAGCTTTTTAATATGAATGAATTATCTGATTTTTTTAATACTACCGGTTTTAGTCAATTAGATTATCGTCATCTAGTAATGATAATTATTGGAGCGATCTTTATATATTTAGCAGTATCAAAAGATTGGGAGCCATATGAACTCCTTCCTATGGGACTAGGAATTTTGATAGCAAATCTTCCTTTAACTGGATTGATGGTTATCCCAAATGATGGTTCAGGTTTTCAGGAAGCTGGTATTTTTGGAGTACTATTTCATTATGGCCTTTCTTATTGGAATATTCTGCCGCCAATAATTTTTTTGGGAATAGGAGCACTTACAGATTTTGGACCTATTATTGCCAATCCAAAAACATTATTGTTAGGTGCAGCTTCTCAAATCGGCATATTTATTGCTTTTTGGGGAGCAATAATTTTAGGAGATTTCGGATTTAATTTTGGAATTAAAGAAGCCGCTTCTATAGCAATTATTGGAGGTGCTGATGGTCCCACTACTATCTTTTTGACCTCAAGACTTGCACCAGATTTGTTGGGAATTACTGCGGTAATAGCATATTCATACATGGCAGCAGTTGCATTTATTCAACCTCCATTAATGAGGTTAATGACTACAAAAACTGAAAGAATGATTGTTATGAAGGATCTACGTGAAGTATCTAAGTTAGAGAAGATTATTTTTCCAATGCTTGCAATGACTTTAATAATCTTAATTGTACCTAAATCTGCTCCTTTAATTTCCATGTTTATGATTGGGAATGTGTTTAAAGAAAGTAACGTAGTTCCTAGACTTACAAATGCTGCTTCCAACGAAATTTTAAATATTACGACTGTATTTCTTATGATTACAGTTGGTACTCAGTTGACAGCTGTAAGAATGTTTCAATGGGAGACAATTTTGATTTTAGGACTAGGTTTAATTGCATTTAGTTTTGGAACTTTAGGGGGCTTACTTTTTGCTAAAATTATGAACTTATTTATTACAAATAAAATTAATCCTTTAATAGGTTCTGCAGGAGTATCTGCAGTGCCTATGGCTGCTAGAATCTCACATCAAATGGGACAAAAATCAAATCCAGATACTTATTTGTTGAGTCATGCAATGGGACCAAATGTAGCTGGAGTGATTGGTTCTGCAGTTATAGCTGGTGTGTTTATATCTTTGGCAGGGTAATAATGAAGACATATAAAGTTTATATTGAATCAAAATGGTATGACGTAGAGATTTTAGACAGTAACCAAGATTTTGTGAATGTATCTGTTGAAGGAACCATGTTTAAGGTGGCCATTAAAGACATTAGTGATTTTTCTGGAAAACCCCCTGTTTTATCACGTATAAAGAATTTAGTGAAAAACACATTGTTTAATGTTTCTTCTGGAAATGATTTTACTCCAATTGCTACTTCTGATTTAAATAAAATTTTCCCTTCTCCTCTACCTGGAATGATCATTTCTGTGTCTGTTGATGTCGGAGATGAAATTGTAATTGGAGATGAAATATGTGTTTTAGAAGCAATGAAAATGCAGCAAAGTTTAAAAGCAACATGGTCGGGAATAGTTTCTTCAGTTGAAATTTCATCTGGAGATAAGGTGATAACTGGGCAACCTCTGATAACAATTAATTAATAAAGGAGAAAAAGTTGATAAGAAGACTTGGTGACAAATTACCAAAAGTTCATCCTACAGCATTTGTCAGTGAGGCTGCTTATGTGATTGGAGATGTGGAAATTGGTGAAGGTTCAAGTATTTGGCCGGGAACAGTAATTCGTGGAGATACTCATAAAATTAATATTGGTAAATTTACAAATATTCAAGATAATTCAGTACTTCACGGAGATAGTGATGTGTTTATAGGGGACTATGTGACAATTGGTCACAGAGTGATGTGTCACGGGAAAAATATCGGTGACAGGTGTTTGATTGGGAATGGTGCAATACTTAATGATGGCGTTGTCTTAGGATCTGATTCAGTAATCGGTTCAGGATCAATGGTGTTAGAAAGAATGGAATTCCCTGAAAAATCAATTGTAATGGGAATGCCAGCTAGAATTAAGGGTGAGGTGAAAGATAAACATTTACAAATGATTTTATCTATTTCTAAAAGTTATTCTAAAAAAGCAGAAACATTTAAAGCTCAAGGCGATTTAGAATAAGTCTTTATAGCTAAATCGCCCTAACTGAGTAGTGTTTATTCCTCGTTGTCTTCGTCTAATATGTCGCTAACTAAGGATAGTATCCCGTTTTCATCTTCAATTTGTGGGGGAGGTGGACTTTCAGGCATCTCTTCTAGTTCAAATATACTTTCTAACTCATCTAAGCCTAACTTCTCTTTCCCTTCTTCTGTGTTGTCATATCTTGCAGGGATTAATCGACCAATAATTACATTTTCCTTAAGTCCAGACAAATAGTCTTTTTTACCAGATACTGCCGATTCTGTGAGAACTCTAGTAGTTTCTTGGAAAGATGCAGCGGCAAGGAAACTATCCATATGTAATGATGCTCTTGTAATACCTAATAAAATTGGTATTGCAGTAGCTGGATCTCCTCCTTCTGAAATAGTTTCAGAATTTCTATCATCAAATTTTAATTTATCCATAGTATCACCAGGCAATAATCCAGTATCTCCTGGTTCGTGGATTTGAACTCTTTTTAACATTTGACGAATAATTGTTTCGATATGTTTATCGTGAATCGGAACTCCTTGGGATCTATAAACTTTCTGTACTTCTTCAATTAAGTATGATTGAACAGCCTCCCTACCTTGGATTTCAAGGATTTGTTGGGGGTTTTTAGGACCAGCTGTTATAGCTTGACCGGGTTCAATTTGATCACCAGTAGAAATTTGTAAATGGGATGAAGCTGGAATTGCATAATCTCTTTGTTCTTCATCTTGCCATGTGATGGTAATATTCTCACCTTCAATTCCTACTGTTCCTGAGTTTCTTGCATAAATCAGGTTTTCTTCATCTTCATTTGATTTAGCAATGGGGGTTCCAATGATTACGACATCTCCTTTTTTGACTAGTTTTTTATATCCTGAAATCGTATATTCATCAGTTAATTCTTCTGAATTAGTGATTCGTACAGTTCTTCCTTCAGATGTCTCAATCAACTCAGCAATACCTGAAATTTCTGACAATACAGCAGCACCCTTAGGGGCTCTAGCTTCAAATAATTCTTCAACTCTAGGTAAACCACTAGTGATATCTGATCCTGCTACTCCGCCTGTATGGAAAGTACGCATCGTTAATTGAGTACCTGGTTCTCCAATACTCTGAGCGGCAATTATTCCTACAGCATCTCCAATCATAGTAGGTTTCAAATTAGTTAATGATAGTCCATAACATTTTTTACACAGCCCTCTAACTGTTTTACAAGACAATGGAGAACTGACCATTAACTCTTTGATTCCTTGTTTTTCTATAATCTCACGCTGTGGGTCAAGTATAGGTGTTTCTGTGTCTATTAAAATTTCTCCAGTTTCTTTATCGGCTAAAGGTTGGGCGAGATATCTGTATTTAACTCGATCTAGGAATAAATCTTTGATTGCGTCGTCATTATATTCCCCAATCAACATTCCCTCATCACCAATGCACTCTTCTTCAGTGATAATTACTTCCTGGGAAACGTCTATTAATCTTCTTGTTAGATATCCACTGTCAGCAGTACGTAGAGCAGTGTCTGCTAGTCCTTTCCTAGCTCCATGAGTAGAAATAAAGTACTCTAATACAGTCAATCCCTCTCTGAAATTAGATTTAATAGGGCGATCAATAATTCTTCCCCTTGGATTAGACATCAGGCCCCTCATCCCTGCCATTTGTTTAATCTGAGCTATATTACCCTTGGCACCAGATTGGGCCATCATGTAAATCCCCCCGTAACTAGGAAGATCTTTAGCAATTACAGCTGTCAGGTCATCGTTGGCTTCAGTCCAAATCCTTACAGTTGCTTGATATCTTTCTTCTTCAGTAATTAAGCCATCTAAATATTGTTCTTCTAATTGAGAAACTTGAGATTCCGCTTTTAATACTAGATCTTGTTTTTCAGAAGAAACTTTGACGTCATTTATTGCAATAGATACTCCAGACTTAGAAGAGTATTTAAATCCTAAAGACTTAATCTGATCAAGAATGTTAACAGTACCTTCATTTCCAAGAAATCTAAAACATTTTCCAACTATTTCTCTTAGTGCGTGCCTCTCAACTTCTTTATTGATATACCCAAATTCATTAATAAATTCTAAAGGAAAGATTTGGTTAAAGATTATTCTTCCGACACTAGTTTTGATTGTTTCACCATTTTGGTCACGAACCAAAACAGGAATTCTAAGGTCAGTGATTCCTAACTCGTTAGCAAGAATAGCATCATGAAAGTCACTGAACGTTTTAATTTCATTTTTTTCTTCATCAAATCCTTCGTCCATAGAAGTCAGGTAATAACATCCTAAAACCATATCTAGAGATGGTGTGACAATAGGTTCACCAGAACTAGGGGCTAACATGTTATTTGTACTTAACATTAGTTTTTTTGCCTCTAGTACGGCTAGTTTTGATAATGGTACGTGTACAGCCATTTGGTCACCGTCAAAGTCAGCATTGAATGCTGTACAAACTAGAGGATGGACTCTAATAGCACTTCCTTCAATTAAAACTGGCTCAAATGCTTGAATACCTAATCTGTGAAGAGTAGGAGCTCTGTTGAGTAATACAGGGCGATCTTTAATAACATCTGAAAGAATGTCCCAAACTACTGACCAATTACGTTCAGCTAATCGTTTTGCGCTTCTAATATTGTGAGCATATCCTTTTACCACAAGTCGGTGCATGACAAATGGCTTGAACAATTCCAACGCCATTTTTCTAGGAAGTCCGCATTGATTTAGAGTTAGTTCAGGTCCGGCAATAATTACAGATCTACCACTGTAATCGACTCTTTTTCCTAGAAGATTTTGTCTAAATCTACCTTGTTTACCTCTCAATAGATCTGAAAGTGATTTTAATTTATGATTGTGGCTTCCGGCCACAGCTCTACCTCTTCTACCGTTATCAATCAATGCATCTACAGACTCTTGTAACATTCTTTTTTCATTTCTAATGATGATTTCTGGAGCTTGTAGTTCTATTAACCTTTTTAATCTATTATTTCTGTTGATGACTCTTCGGTAAAGATCGTTCAAATCACTTGTAGCAAACCTTCCTCCATCCAGTTGGACCATTGGTCGCAAATCAGGTGGTAGGACTGGAAGATTAGTTCTAATCATCCATTCTGGTTTGTTATCACTACTTCTAAAAGATTCCACTACTTTCAATCTTTTGATAGCTTTTTTTCTTTTTTGGCCGGATGTTGTCTCCATTTCTTCTTGAAGTAATTCTTTGAGATCATCAAGATCGATGTGGTTTTCTAATACATATAAAACCGCTTCTGCACCCATTCCAGCTTGGAATGTGCCAACATAATTATCTCTATGGTCCCTATATTGTGTTTCAGTTAATAACTGAGTTACATGAAGTTCTTCTAATTCAGAAATTTTATTGCGTATCTCATCAATTTGAGAATCATCCGTTGAAGAAATTTCTTCTAAAGTGAGATTAACTTTTTCACTTATCTCCAATTCAATATTTTTTATATTTTGTTCTATTTCAATCTGAAAATCTGTGTCGTCATTTTCAGATTTTTGTTTTTCTAAATCGTCTAGTTTTTCTTTAAAAGTTTCTGTAATTTGTTCCGTTTGTTCACTGATTTTCGAGTCTCTAGAAAGAATTTGTGCTTCTAAATCAGATTTAAGTTGATCTATCAATTGATCTTTTAATTCATAGTCAACATCAGTAACTAAATACTGGGCAAAATACAGAACTCGATCAAGATTTCTCGGGGATAAATCTAAAAGTAACCCAAGCCTGCTCGGAGTTCCTTTAGAGAACCATATGTGTGCAACTGGAGCTGCTAGGTTGATGTGACCCATACGCTCTCTTCGAACTTTTGCTCTAGCTACTTCAACTCCACATCTATCGCAAATGATTCCCCTAAAACGGATTTTTTTGTATTTACCACATCCGCAATCCCAATCTTTAGTGGGCCCAAAAATTCTTTCACAAAACAGGCCATCTTTTTCAGGACGTAGTGTTCTGTAATTAATAGTTTCAGGTTTAGTAACTTCACCCCACGACCATTTTTGAACATCATTTGGAGATGCTAAAGAAATCGAAATTGCGTCAAAATCATTTCCTGCTTGTGCCATTAAATTCTCCTGAGAATTTGAACTTTAAATATTTGTGTCATCTTCAGTTGTTTCAGAGGTAAGTGGTTCAACTGGTTCGATAGACGTTGGTTCAGATAAATCTATATTGTCTTCATTTGAATCGTCATTATTCATCATTGCGCTTTCTAGCATAGCTAATGGGTCTGCAACTATCTCTGATGATTCGTCTATTATTTGGTCTTCTTGATCGCTTTCTAGTTCTACAGAAAGTCCTAAGCTTTGAAGTTCTTTCATCAGCACATGGAAAGATTGGGGAATTCCTGGCTGTGCTACATCTTCACCTTTGACGATCGCTTCGTACGTTTTGACTCTACCAATTTCATCATCTGATTTAATTGTTAACATTTCTCGTAAATTATGAGCCGCACTATATGCTTCTAATGCCCAGACTTCCATTTCACCGAATCGTTGTCCTCCTAGTTGCGCTTTTCCACCTAATGGTTGCTGTGTTATTAAAGAATAAGGTCCTGTTGCTCTAGCATGTATTTTGTCTTCGACTAAGTGAATTAGTTTTAGCATGTATACATACCCTACTGTGATTGGTTGATCAAAAGGTTCGCCTGAACGGCCATCATAGAGCATAGATTTCCCTAAAATAGGAGATGCTATTTTTTTAAATCTGTTTAATTCAAGAGATTTTTCCACCATTTCATCTAATGACATATTGGTGGGGTCTATCTCGGCATATTCTTTTAGCCAAATTTTTAAAGCAGCAGTTCTAGGATAATCAGGTAGGGCGTTTATGAAAATTTCATCTAAGCTGTAACCTCTTTGTTTCAAATAATCCTCTAAGATTTCTAAGTTGATATCATCAACGTTTGGATTTAAATTTGAAGTAGCCGAAATAGCTTTTGATTCCTCTACAAGCCAAGCTTTAGAGAGTTCATCTTCAATAGAGACGTCTTTTGCACTGTCAAAAACTGGTGTTTCTGCTTGAAAACCTAACCTTTTGGCTGCCCATCCTAAGTGAGTTTCTAGAACTTGTCCTAAATTCATTCTTGATGGAACTCCTATGGGAGTAAGGATAATATCTAAAGGTGTTCCGTCAGGT
This sequence comes from SAR202 cluster bacterium, assembly GCA_022447825.1. GTDB lineage: Bacteria > Chloroflexota > Dehalococcoidia > Lucifugimonadales > UBA826 > AG-426-M11. Next base: position 18,285 of record JAKUTY010000001.1, on the reverse strand, counting down.
AGGAATGGCATATCTTCTTCCGGGAGAATTTTTGCTATAACGCCTTTGTTTCCATGTCTGCCAGCCATTTTGTCACCTTGAGTGATTTTACGAGTTTCGGCTACCCAGACTCTGACTAATTTGTTAACACCTGGAGATAGATCGTCACCTTTTTCTCTTTCAAGAACTTTGACATCAATTACCTTTCCACCTTGTCCGTGCGGGACGTAAAGAGATGAATCTTTTACATCTCGTGCTTTTTCTCCAAAAATTGCTCTCAGTAGTTTTTCTTCAGCACTTAGTTCAGTTTCACCTTTAGGAGTAATTTTACCCACTAAAATGTCACGGTTATTTACTTCAGCGCCTACGCGGATCACTCCATCTTCATCCAAATTTCTTAGAGCATCTTCACCTATGTTCGGAATATCTCTAGTGATTTCTTCGGGACCTAACTTAGTATCCCTAGCTTCAATTTCGTGTTTTTCTATATGAATAGAGGTGAATTTATCGTCTTTAATTAATCTGTTACTAAGAATAATTGCATCTTCGTAGTTGTAACCTTCCCATGTCATGAAACCTACTAGAACGTTTTGACCTAAAGCTAGCTGTCCATTTTCAGTAGAGGAACCATCAGCGAGTACGGTGTCAACCTCGACTTGATCTCCTTTTTTAGTGATTACTCTTTGGTTGATGCATGTACCCTGATTACTTCTATAATATTTAGTCAGAGTATGGTTGAACTCTTCGCCATTTTCATTTGTAACTATTATGTTAGTTCCAGTTACGCTAGTGACTTCTCCTTTCACTTGAGAGAGGACAAGCTGTCCGCTATCTTTTGCAACTCTTTTTTCCATTCCAGTGCTAACGACAGGTGCTTCTGGTTTAAGTAATGGAACTGCTTGTCTTTGCATATTGGATCCCATTAGAGCTCTGTTAGCGTCGTCATGTTCTAGAAATGGAATCAGTGAAGTAGATACACTGAAAAGTTGAAGAGGAGAAACATCCATAAATTTTACGGAGTCGGCACTAACCATACCTACTTCTTCACCTCTTCTAGTTTCTACCCTGTCATTGATGAATTCTCCAGCTTCATTGATAGCTGAATTAGCTTGAGCTATAAAGTAGTCTTCTTCATCAACTGCGGATAAGTGGAGAATGTCTTCTAACAGGTTAGATACATAGGGCTTGACTTGGAAAATTTGGTCATCTAAATCAGATAATCTTCCAATAGATCTAGATGAAATAGCAGTTCCGGCTTTAACAATAGTTTTACCATCTTTGCCTAGGATATTTTTTGTAGGAGTGTGTCCTATCAAGTCTTCGGGGTTTTGGTTACTTATTTCAGTTAATACTTTTCGGTAAGGAGTTTCTATAAACCCAAATTCATTAGTTTTAGCATATGTAGCTAAAGATACTAAAAGTCCAATATTTGGACCCTCAGGAGTCTCAATTGGGCAAATCCTACCATAATGAGAATGGTGAACATCTCTTACATCAAAGCCTGCCCTTTCTCTAGAAAGGCCTCCAGGCCCTAAAGCTGAAAGACGTCGTTTATGTGTTAATTCTGCTAAAGGGTTTGCCTGGTCCATAAATTGAGAAAGCTGAGATCCTCCAAAAAATTCTCTTACTGCAGCTACTACAGGTCTTACATTAATTAATGCAGCCGGAGTAGTAGTTTCAGGATCTACTTGAATAGTCATTCTTTCACGAATGACTCTTTCCATTCGTAAGAATCCTACCCTTACTTGATTTTGAATTAGTTCTCCTACGGCTCTGACTCTTCTATTTCCCAAATGATCAATATCATTAGCTCTTTTTTCGGAGTTATTAATTTGAATTAGTCTTCTCAAGAGGCTGACTATATCTTCTTTAGACAATATTCGTGTTGAACCATCTATCTCATGGAATTTTAATCCTTTCAGGTTGCTTTCTAATTTATATCTCCCTACTTTTCCTAAATCATATCTTCTAGAGTCGAAGAATAATGATTCTATTAAAGCTTGAGCATTTTCAGCGTTTGGTGGTTCACCAGGCCTTAGCCTGCGATAAAATTCAATTAAAGCTTCATCTTTGGTAGTAACTCCCGAGTCTTTAGCTATAGTAGTTTCGATGAATTTATGGTCTGGATTATTATCAACATCTTCAAAAAGTTCTAAAATTTCTTCGTTAGTTTCATATCCAAGAGTTCTAAGTAAAGTAGATACAGGAGTTTTTCGTTTCCTGTCTAATTTGACGTAAATCACATCTCTATTACTTGTTTCAAATTCCATCCAAGCGCCACGGTACGGGATTAGTTTGGCAGATGCCAAAGGTCTTCCAGACCCAGTGTCACGGTCTTCAGAAAAATAAACTCCGGGTGATCTGACTAATTGACTTACGACTATTCTTTCTGCTCCATTAATTATAAATGTGCCTGCCCTAGTCATAATGGGTATGTTCCCAACATATAGTCTCTGTTCTTTAACCTCACCTTTAGCAGGCCCAACAGCATTTATAGTTAGACTAACTGTGACGTAAAGTGCAGCTTCAAAAGTCTTTTCTCTAGTTCTACATTCATCTTCGGAAATTTTAGGGTCTTCAAATTCAAATCCTATAAATCTCAATGAAAACCTAGGGTTTTGACCTTGGTTGTCTTCAATGGGTGAAATTTCGTCAAAAAGTTCTTGTAAGCCCTCTCTTGTAAACCAGTTAAATGACTCTTTTTGTATATTTATTAAATCAGGCACCTCTAATAGTTTGTGAATATTTGAGAACGATTTTGTGCTAGGGAAAATTGCGTTGTTTTCATGAGATGCAGAAAGGGTCATTAGTCCTCACGCTCCTTAGTATTTTAGAGTTAGTTAAATAAAATTTGTGGTTTTATAGCGAATTGAAAAATTCCAGTAGAGTACTGGAATTAAATATAAGTATCGTAAGGGGTATATTTCGACCACGTAAGAATATTACATTCATGTCATAATAGTGTCAATAGAGTCTATTGTGGTAGCTTTGATTTAAGAATTTTCACAGTCGGATTCTCAAATACAATTTCATGATCGTTCAATAATTGGTTAACAAGGTTATTTGTATTTTCAGTTCCGTAATAAATATTTTCTACTTCACCTACTATTATGTATTGAACATCATATCGATTTAAAATTTCCGACTTTATTTCATAATTAATATTGGAATATATGGCGTTTACGTCATTGATTCTGTTTTGTATGTCGTTTTTGAAATCCCACCTCTGTTGCTCTTGGTGCCATTTCCATCCGATAATAGTAGGTAAACCAGTGTGTATTGAGATTCTAGATCCTAATCTGTAACTAGGCGTAAACGCTTCTAAAATTACTGGGGATCCTTCAACATTATTTCTCATCCAATAAATTGCCTCAAATTCAGATTCTAAATTTATTTCACCATTTTTATCTGCGTATTTTAAATTTTTGGTAAATTCATATCCGTTTAGGGTCATATCAGTATCCTGGAATCTATCATTTACTCTATCTATAGTTCCTAAAATCGGGTAAATAGATTGGCTTAATATTATGACTGACAGGCTAATTAACCAAATGGATTGATATGTTTTATATTTATTTAATTTTTTGTAAATGGAATAAATAAAATATCCTGAAGAGATAGAAAAAAGAATCCAGATTTGCAGATAAAACTTGAATACTGTATTCATTCGGTCAATATCCCCTTCAATTCTGAAAATTTCAATTCCTGCAATCAGGCATAGGCCTACTATAGTTAAAATAAAAGAGAAAATAAGAGAGGGATTCTGTTTATTATCGGGATCTGATTGGAAGAAAAACCATGAAAAAAGTAATAGTGCAAAGATCAGACTTAAAGAAAGAGTTAATGAATAATTCGAAGCAAAAATTACAATAATCAAAAGTATTAAGATACATATTGAAATTTTGATAGGGTTAAGTTTAGATATGCTAAAAATTTTTATGATGTAATTTTTTCTGATTAGTAAGATAGAAATTAATGAAGAGAAAATGAAAAAATGTAATCCGTGAATAGTCAACAATTGATTAATTGTTGTTACATTCGTTGTTAGTTCAATGTTATTGAAAAAATTTATTGATGATTGGTGAAATGGGTAGAATAAAATTATGCTGATCAACATCACATAAATCCATTGACACATACCTTTGGAAACAACTAATAAATTCATCCCTCCATTTTTTATATATTCTGAAAATATCAAAGTAGTAATACATAAAATGGATGAAGTGGGAAAGTCCCAAGTGTTTATTAATCGTATAGAGCCAATTAATAGTCCGAAAAATGTTAGAACAAGTATTTCTTTAAATAGGCTTCTGGTAGATTTAATTAGATTTAAACATACGCACAAAATTCCTAATAGGAACGGGATACTAATTAAATGAGCATGTAAGTCTGCAAATAAGAAAGTGAAAAATGGGAATTCATTAATTTCAAACCCTGGAGGATCGGGCGTCATTATTCGACTACTTTGCCAAAAGTTAAATCCAGTAATTTGAGATCCATTAATATAATTAGTTAGCATACTAAACACTTGGAATAATCCATCAAGATTACCAAGAACACACACCATGATGAATGTTAAAAAGCCAATGATGATTCCAATATGTTTTTTAGTAGTGCTTTTATCAAATGAAATTAGATTTATTCCTAATGTAAGAGCTATTGAAGCACTTGTTGCATACAAGAAAGGAATAGATAGATTATAAGAAATTTCTGTTGGGATTCCTGTCAAATGGACTAGGCATCCAATTAAATATTGACCGAAGTAATAATAATTTAGATATCCACCTGAAAACCAAGGATCGTATGGGGGCATATATGTCGATTTAATTACGGCATTTAAGTAGGCTAAATCCATTGGTTTTTCTCCACCCCTGAAAGGGTGCCAAAGATCAGGATTTAACAGTCTAATAAAAAGAAACAAAATAAATGCGGCAATATAAAATATTTCTAAGGCAGCAATATCTTTCCACTTGGCATAGAAAAAATCTTTGATCTCTTGAAATTGACGATAAAATAAATATGCTGAAATGAGAGATCCAAGAAATATAATTAACCAAAGATTGTTTGATGAAAATTTTAGAATTTGGATACTATTTAATAACCAAGAGATGTAACCCAGAATCAATAATCCGAAAACTTTATTGAGTAAAAATCCTCTATATTGAAATTTATTTAAAATAAAAAAAGTAATTGGGATAGATATAAGTGCTAGTAGTTCTATTGTAAAAAACCATTTAATTGAACTTATCCAATTTGATGAAGTTTGAATGTTATAAATTTTATTCCAGGTTCCACCATCTCTTTGAGAATTCAGTAAATCATCTTCAAATTGAAGTTCTTTGGGCCCTGCTGATGAGTCATGTAGCAATTTGTTTTGAAGATTTTCACGTGAAAATTTTTGTTTGTTCTCATAAATTAAAATTTTAGGATGATCGTATGATGAAAAAGTTTTATCAGAAGAGAAACTTATAAATTTATTAGAGCTGTTTTGGGGTAGGGGGTTTGGTAGGCCAACACTATTAAATGTTTCTTCATATAATGGAAATCCTAGAATGGAAATATTTTTTTCTTCGAAATGTTTTAGTTCATAGCCTAAATTACCACCAAATAGAGAATTGTAATAATTGGACATGTATGGATATCTTTCCGGCAGCCTGGTTACTGTTCCATAAAGTCTGTTACTGTAAATAATTATGTAGTCTGCATTAGATAGTTGATGAGACATTTGTGTGATTTTAGATATGGTATCTGGTTCGTAAATTGGTAGATCTTCTAGTGTGTATTTACTTAAATCAGGCAAAGATTCATCCCAATGTTCCTTTAATATGATGGATCCAGGCTCAATATTTTTATTTACCCATTTTGATGCTGAAACAGCGGGGTGATCTGAAGAGTAAATGTTTAAAATACCCCAACTAAGAATGGCTGAAGAAAACACAACAAATATTCCTAATAGTAAAAAAAGTACTTTTTTACTAGAAGAGTTGAATAAATGCAGGCAATAACCACTTCCTAAGATTATTAAGAATGGAATTATTGGAATTAAATATCTGTTGAACTTTACATCAAAACTTCCTGTGATCAAAAAGTAAGGAATTATCCAACTAAGAATTAATGCGATGCCTAAGTCAGATTTTAGGGTGATCGGTTTGATGTATGTTATCAAAAAATAAGCTGTACATATTAATAGAACAACTAGGATTAAAAAAGAAGAATTATTGATAATGAGTAAAGATGCTAAAAATGCCAAAAGTGTCAAGGGAATCATTTTAAATTTGAGTTTAGAAAAAGGTTTTGTTAAATAAATCAAAAATCCAATCAGACAAAATAGTGTAAGGGGTAACCCTAAGAGCCATTTCCACATTTGATTAATTTGGTAAATATATGGAGTTGTATTGATATATGTTCTTGTATATGGATAGTCTCTTATTCTTCTCACCATTTCAGATTGTTCAGTGAAATCTGAAATAAATCGTTGGAAATCTATAAAAGTGTATGGAGAAACAATAAAATAGATAATTAATCCTAAAAATAGCCCTATAGAAAAGTTTGAAATAACTTTTAGGGGGTTATTTTGATTAGATTGAAAATAAAAAAAGATGTGGGCAATTAAAAAACTAACTAATATAGGTGCAATACTTACTTTAGTGCCAATTCCTAAAAATATAATCACACTAGAAATAATTGAGTATTTTAAATGACCATACTTACTGACTAAAAATAGAAAATATATTGACCAAACACAAAACATAGTCAGAATGGTGTCGAATGCAAAAAAGTGAGAGAGTTGTATATGGATTGGTGCCAAACATACAAGTAGGCTTGAAAGAATTCCTACATTTTTGTTGAAAATTGATTTACCTAGAAAAAACACCCCAACGATTGTCATCAAGTCGCACAATGCTGATATTGATCTTCCCACAATTCTAATGTCAACATTAAAATCATTTACTGCGGACACAATTTTCAAGAAATAAATGGGGAATGTTCCATACGGGAACCATTTTGTGTTCCATAAACTTTCTTGGGCAGAGAGTAATAAGTTTAATTCTGAAATTTTTGGAATTTTGAGTTCTTCGACTTTCATCAGAATGGCTCTTTCATCTGGATGAGGAGTGTAATAAAAACCTTCGTCCCAAAAAATCCCAAAAAATCTACTAAATATTGATAATGTGGCTATCAATACAAAAAGAAATGTGTATAGTAGGGTCTGCTGATTAATCTGAAATTTCAATATTTCCTCATTTTTTATTTTAAAGATATTACGGAGTTTTTAGATGAATGAAAACAATGACTTTTTAGTTTCAACTGAATGGTTAGGAAAATCGTTAGATAATCCAAATATTTGTATAGTCGATTGTGATATTTATGATTCTTTTGTAAGAGCACATATTTTTGGTGCTGTGGGAATTAAAGTACATCATTACATCAAACATCCAGAGTATGCGAAGTATCCAAAAGAATATCCATGGGTTGCTGACCCAGATGTTGTCAAAGAAATTTTTGAAGATATAGGTATTGGTGATGATACTACTGTAGTAGCTTATGACAGTGGTGGAGGCTTATGGGCAGCTAGATTTTGGTGGGTATTAAATTATTATGGACATTCAAATGCTAAGGTTTTGGATGGGGGTTGGAAAAAATGGTTTGATGAAGGTCGTCCAATTTCAAATGAAATTAAAAACACTAATCTCGTTGAATTTACCCCTAAATCTAATCCTGATTTAATTTGTACCTTAGATCAAGGTGTAGATAGGGTAAATAATGAAAATGTAATATTTTTAGATGTTAGATCTGATGGAGAATGGGATGGTTCTAATTCTAGAGGAAATAACCGAACCGGTCATGTTCCCGGTTCAGTTCATATTGAATGGACTAATTTTTTAAATAAAGATCAATTTCAAACTTTTAAGTCTAAGAGGGAAATTCAAGAAATATTAGACTTAAATGGTATTACTCACGAGAAGGAAATTGTGACTTATTGACAAGGTGGAATTCGTGCGGCGCACGTATATTTTGTTTTAAAAATGTTGGGATATGAGAAAGTAAGAAACTATGATGGTTCTATGGGTGAGTGGGCTAACAATGATCAAACCCCGTTGACTTTGGATTAATTCATGGGTAGGTCTATTCATCATCCCTTAGGGTTGATTTATAAAGATGAATCTTCTTTATGTGAAGGCTTTGTTTTGTTCAGTTCTATCGGAGGAGATTTTGCTGTCTTAATTGATGTTGACGGTAACGAAGTTCACAAATGGGAAAATCCTGATGGAATTACCTACGGTTACTTGTTACCCAATGGTAATCTTTTGTGTAGAACAAACCCGCCTAAAGAAAATAAATTTGTTAAAGATGTGGGAGGGTCATCAAATAAATTAATTGAATTGGATAGAAATTCTAATGTAGTTTGGGAATACGAAAATCCAATGATTCACCATGATTTTATTAGATTAAAAAATGGAGAAACTTATGTATTGTTGTTTGATATTTTAGGGGAAGATTTTACGTCTAAAGTTTTAGGGGGATACTCAGACGGTCCTTCAGAATATATTTTAGGAGATTCAATCATTCGAATTTCTCAAAAAGGAGAGATTCTTGAAAAAATTCAAATTTATGATCATTTGGATTTCACACAAGATGTGATCTGTCCTTTGGAGTCTCGTAGAGAATGGACTCATGCTAATAGTCTTAATTTAACACTAGATAATAATTTTTTAGTAAGTTTTAGAAGTACTCACACTGTCGGTATATTGGGTTCAGAAAATCAAGGTTTTTTATGGAAATGGGGTCCTGGTGAAACATTTCATCAGCATCACCCTACACAATTATCTAATCTGAATATTTTATTATTCGATAATGGAAGTCATTCTAAATCTTTAGAGCATTCAAGGGTGATTGAAGTCAATCCTTTTAGAAATGAAATTGTTTGGCAGTATTCCGGATCTCCACCAAATAGTTTTTATAGTTTTAACGTTAGTAGCGCACAAAGGTTATTCAATGGGAATACTTTTATATGTGAGGGAGCTCACGGAAGAATTTTTGAGGTGACAGAATCGAAACAGATTGTTTGGGAATACATAAATCCATATTTTGTTAATTCCCTGAGAGGAGATTTCGATACCAATCAAGTTTTTAGAGCACATAAATATTCACTTTCAGATGAAGTTATAGTGAATTTATTCAGATAGTTTCTCTATCACAAGTTCAGCCCATTGGTATAACTTTTCATATTGATCTTCTCCGCAATGAGGACATTCATAATCCCCAGTACTCCACCTCATCCCACAACTTTGGCATGGAGGAATATGATCCATCAAATTGATAAGTAATTGTGTTTGTTGTGCAATTTCCATTAAATTATTATAGGTGAGATTGAATTTTTTCAGGTGCACATGCTTTGATTACATCAAGAGCACCGTCAATATTGCCAGGTCTTGAAGTTACTACTCGGACTATTGCGGTGTCTAAACCTTGAGAAAGATTTGCAAACGCTTTTGCGGCTCCATCTGATGAGCGGAAATATCCAACAGTACTTAGGATTTTTGTGGGAAATGCTTCTGCTATCTCGTCTCTAGAGGCTCCTTTAGATCTCATTTGATCTAAGTCTGCTAATTCTTTTTCAAATCCCATTCGTTCAAAATGAGCTCTGTATCCTAATTGCCTTTCTTTTTCAGTTGGGATTGTAGGCCCTAGAGCATATCCAATTGTGGCTTTAGCAAGAGCAATTCTTGCTCGATCTTCATCCTCGTCATCTACACAAATTCTTATGTATTCCGAGATTTTGATTTCAGAAGGATCTCTGTCAGCTTTTTCTGCTCCATATTGAACTTGTTGTTTACTCCATTCAATTTGTTCTGGATTACACCAATTTAATGCTGCTCCATCAGCTAATTCTCCAGCTAATGACAGCATTTTTGGACCTAGTGCACCCAAATAAATTGGTGTTTTTGGGGGTGGAAAGATTGCCAGTTGTTCTTCTAATAACGTTTCAGTTTTACCGCGGTATGAGACGGTTTCACCATTAACAAGTTTCCTTACAATAGTTACATAATCTCTCATTAATGAAAGTACAGAAATTTTGGATTTGCCTAAACTATTCATAGCGCCAGGTCTATAAGTCCCTCCTGAGCCTAATCCCATTATGAATTTTCCGTTGGATATTTGGCTTACAGTACCACCAGCCATAGCGAAAGCCATAGGTGATCTCCAAATCACTGGTGAAACTGCAATTCCTGTAGTGATTCCCTCTGGGATAATATTAGTTGTTGCTTCCCATCTTCTCAAACAAATTTGATATGAATCTTGTCCTGTGCCTTCTGGTGTCCAAATGCTTTGATAACCCAGTTGTGTGGCTGTTTCACTAAGTTGATTTTGTTCTTCTAAGCTTAGTCTAAGTGTGGGATCTAGGCCCAATCCAATTTCCATGATTTTCTCCAATTAAAGTCATTATATTAAGTTCTCAATTTCTGTAGAGAACCAAATTGCCATTGATCCTCCTCTGTCATCGTATCCAAACTCAGCTTTTCGATATAGGTAGTCTGATTTTTTTGATTGAAATCCTGTACCGGTACACACATCAGTTAATCCCCCACCATCATCAATTCTTGATAACGTACCTTTCCAAGCTTTTATTGCTGAATCCATATGATCTTTTTTTAATATTCCAGATTTGAACCCACGGGTAATTGCGTATCCAATCATACATGTTGCAGATAATTCTTGGTATGAACCTTCTTCGTCAAGTACTTGTCTCCACATTCCAGTGGGGGATTGGACTTGAATTAAAGCGTTAATGTGACTTATATGTTTTTCAATCAGAATTTTTTTTTGTGGATGATTATCAGGAATGTAATTTAATGCTTCAGCGTAAGCAAGAGCTGCAAAACCATTACCTCTTCCCCAAAAGTATGGAGTGATTCTATTATGAAAAAATAGCCCATTTTTTTGTTGTGTGTTTGCATCGTTTAAATAATTTATGATCATATTTAAATACGTGTCGTTTTTAGAAATTTTGTAAGCCCTTCCTAGCATAGTGGATATGAAAAACATATCTTCACAACCGAAATCAGGATCACATGGTTTTGGTGAGCAACCCTCTCCTCTAGATTCATAAATATCAGCAGTTTTAATTATTAGGTCATTCCATTTTTGATCTGAAGTTGCTTCTGATAATTCATCCGCCCAGCAAATACCGGCTAAGTTGGGGCCGGTTTTAGTGTTTTCTATAAAATTATTTTCATCTAAAAGAAAGCTTACAAATTCTGGAATGTCATCGATGTTTTTTGAGTGGCTTTGGTCCAGTTTTGAGAGTCTTATTCGACCACTTATAGATACCCCTTGAATATAATTAATTGGCTGATCTAATTTATGTCCGTAAACTTGGGATAATATTTTTGATACTTGATTTGGAGTTCTTTGTTGTCTTCTTTGAATTTCTTTTCTTGCTGAACTGATTGTCACAGCAGATTGGTTTATAGATTTAACAAGATTTTCTAAATGAATTTTGATTTGTAAAAATGAACCACTTAACTCGATTGATGGTATTTCTCCTGGAGATTGATTGCTTTTTTCAGATAAAGATTTTAAAAAATGATTTGTTTCAGAATTAGTAGATTTTAAAAAATTATGTATAAAATGATTATCTTCAAATCCATATAATCCTATTTTCTCTTCAGAACCAATATTTGCCATAATCACAAAATCTGGAGATTCCATTGTGATCCATCTCCAAATGTAGATATCATCTGAAGAGTTAGTTTCAAAAGTAAAACCGCTTATAGGTGGAAATATATTGTCTTTGATCATCAATTTCTGATTATTTAAATTTGAAGCTAAATAAGTGATTTGATTTGATTGATGCAGCGTTTCTAATAGTTCAGAAAACTGAGAGTCATTCATCGATTTTGATTGTTCAAAATTACTTATCAGAATTGTTCTGTGCAAGATTTTGTCAGAATGATAATCAGAATGTTTTAATCCACTAATTGGAGATTCATCAATAGATTTGATGCCTACGGGATATTCAATAGTCATGCTGACCTCTGATTATTTATTATTTACTATTAAATTTCCTGCGAAGTATCCGGCTCCAAATCCGTTGTCAATATTTACAACAGAAATCCCAGGTGCACAACTGTTTAACATGCCTAATAATGCAGATAATCCTCCAAAACTAGCTCCATAACCTACACTAGTAGGTACAGCAATGATAGGGATATCTACTAATCCTCCAATTACAGAAGGTAATGCCCCTTCCATACCTGCTACAACAACTAAAACTTTTGATTCTCTAATCACATTTAGCTTATCAAATAGCCTGTGGATCCCTGCTACCCCTACATCAAAGATTTGTAGTACCTCGCAACCCATTAATTCTGCGGTGATTGAAGCTTCTAAGGCAACTGGCAAATCAGACGTGCCTGCGCAGATTACTGAGAGGCCCTTAATTTTTTCAGTAGGAGAATTGTTTTGATCGAAGTAAATCACTCTAGCTAATTCGTTGAATTTTGCTTCAGGTACTAATTTAATTACTTCTTTATAAGCATCTTCTTCTGCTCTAGTTACAAGAAATTTAGACGACTTTTTAGAAATACTAGCAGCTATTTGTGCTATTTGTTCTGGAGTTTTTCCTTGGCCAAATACTACTTCAGGGAAGCCTTGCCTGAGGTATCTATGATGATCTACTTGAGCAAATCCTAAATCTTCAAAAGGCAGAGTTTTCAAACTTTGAACAGCTTCTTCTATCGCAATGTCACCATCGAGTAGCTGTTGAAAAAGTGCTTGAATCTTTTGAGAGTCTATTTTTTTCTCCTTTATTATAGGGGGAAAATTCTACATGAATATAAAATTTTTTACATTATCAAAAAAATGATGCTTTACCTATAGCTTATGAAAATGTACTCTTATACGCCTAATGATTTTGTCGGGGTGTGGCGCAGCGGTAGCGCACCGGTTTTGGGAACCGGGGGTCGTCGGTTCGATCCCGACCACCCCGACCACTAATGTGTTATGGAAAATTGAGCCGTCCTATTCCATAAGTCTACAGATTTCAGATTAACAGTAATTTTTTGGCCTTCTCGAATAGATTTTGAAATCTCGCATCTGAATCTGAATGGAAAATTCTGCAATTCAAACAATCTTCCCAAAGTGTTTCCTTCAGTTTCTAAGACTATTCCTTCAAAAATTGCAGCAGATGATTTGTTTAGAAATTGCTTTAAATAGACTAAAAACCAATATTTTTTTCTAGATTCTTCTATTCTGCTTAAATTTTTGGCCAAAGATTCCCCGTATACACCAATTGAAGAAATTTCTTTAATATCGTATTGCGTATCTTTTGAGTCTATTGCATTTTTAATTTGACGTTGCATGACTAAATCAGAAAATCTTCTTAATGGAGATGTTGCTTGTAAATATAAAGCTGTACCTAATCCAGAATGTTCTCTAGGAGAAGTAGATATTCTTGCGGGCCTCAAGTGTTGAGAAGTTTTGTACCAAGAATACGCATTAGAATATGTGAATTCAGGTAAATCTATGATTTCTTGGGTTCTATATATAGCAGGTATTTTGTTTGTGTAACAAAAAATTGCAGCGAATTGATTGAATATGATCATAAGTTCGGAAATAATCATCTTACTTTTTGATGAATTACTTTCTAATATGACTTGAATGTCTCTTTCTGAATTTAATGATGAAAATTTTACTTGAGGTCGATCAAATGAGAATGCTCCTGCGAGAACTCTTTCATTTCTAGATTCAAAACAAATTTTATCTAAACTGTTCAAAAGATTGTTTAATTTGTGTGTTTTATCTTCAATGATTAATTCGGCATCATTGTATGAAAGTGCTTTTTTAGATTTTATGAGGGTTTTTTTAAAATCCCAGTCAGTGATTTGATTTTGATTATCTATTTCTAATTTCAATGAAATACATTGTTGGGGTTCATTGGGATTGATACTCCCAACATTTTGAGAGATATTAGGAGGAAGCATAGGAATTGTGAATTCTGGAAGGTAGAGACTTCTAGATCTATTTTGAGCTTCTTTGTCTATAGCAGAGTTTTTATTGAATAGGTTAGTCAGATCAGTGATGTGAATCCATAAATAGTTTTCTTGCAATGAGAAAGCGTCATCTCTGTCTCTAGTAGATTCGTCATCAATTGTGAATGTTTCTAAATCTGTGAGATCTTCGTATTCATCCGATTTTTTGTGCAGAATAGATTGAGATATTTCTAAAATTTTTTTAGTGAATTCGATAGAGATTTCGGATTGATAGACTTCTATAGGGAGATTTTTATCTATAATTTTATTTGTTACTAACAGTTCAAATATTTCACTTCTTCGAGTTTTCCCCAAATAGTTTTCACAGAAATCAAATATTCCAGATTTTTTGATTTTTTTGTCTCCATATAAAGCTATAGATTTTAAATTGTCGATAATTTCTAAATCAAAATTTGCTAATTGGTGATGGTACTCACCATTTAAAAGTATTTGTGCTAATTGATGTTTTTTCTCATTAGTTATTTTTTCTTTTTTGATTTTTTCGATTGTCTTTGACACTTCAGTTTTTGAAAATATCTGGATTTCATTTGATTTGAATTGAAAATAAGTTTTGTCGTTGTTTAGACTTAAAAATACTGCAGCTTGAAATTCAGGAGAATTTGTAGGCAAATCAAGTGACTTGATTATATCGAGTACTGTAAGAGGTTGATATGATTGATCCGATAAAATTTCCCAAGCTTTTTTATGGTCTATTTGATCAATTAGGCTAGAAACTTTTTCAGAAAATTTAACAAAATCTTTGGGGGTGTTGATATCAAGGCCTGTAAAATGGATTAAATTTTTTTTTGCAGTTTTTTGTTCTTTATTCCTTCCAGTTTTAATTTTTGTTTTATTGACATCATCAGATAATTCAATTAGCTCTGCTAATTGAATTTTATTGTTTAGATTTGCGAGAATAATTTGACCCATATTGATTTATCTTATAGAAATATATCTAAAATATTTAATGTTTTGGGTAGGAAATCATGAAATCAATTAAAGAATTGTCTCTAGACATATTAAGCGAAATAGCAATTTTCCCTTCCGTTCCTTTTCATGAAAGTTTAATTCAAACTAAGATTTGTGAAATTTTAACTCAATATTCTATTGAGTATTTTTTAGACGTATTTGGAAATATTATCGCAGAGGTTGGTGATGAATCAGATGATTTAAATCCAATTGCATTTGTAGCTCATATGGATCATCCCGGATTTGAAATTGAACATAATCAAGATGGGGAATTAATTGCTCTACCAAAAGGAGGTGTTCCTCAATTTTCTTTAAATCATGATTGTAAGATGTTTTCATTTAATGAATTGGGAGAAAGAATCCCATGTGTGATTTCACCTAATCCCAAAACCCCACAGACAGTTATTGTAAATTCAGATGAATTGCTTGAAATCGGATCACCATTGACTTTTGATTTAAAGGATTTTGAAATACAAGATAATAAAATTTTAATGCGATCAGCAGATGATTTCGCAGGATGTGCTTCTATTTTGACAAATTTGATTGAATCCAAAGGTAAAGTTGACAGGAAAATATATGGAGTATTCACTCGAGCTGAAGAGGTGGGCCTAATTGGGGCAAGGCTTATAGCGAGAGACCAAATAATCCCAAGAAATTCAATAGTGGTATCTGTTGAAACTAGTTCTGTGATTCCTGGAATTAAACAAGGCGATGGTCCAGTAATAAGAACGGGTGATGCTAGTTATACATTCAATGCATTTGCTGAAAACTTGTTGAGGATTTCAGCAAATCAACTCAAAAGTAAACATGATTTTTTCCAGTTCCAGAGAAGTTTAATGTCTGCTGGAACTTGTGAAGCTAGTGCATTTGCAGCGAATGGATATTTAAGCACTGGAATAGCTTTTCCGCTAGGTCATTGGCATAATGCAAAGACTACTATTCCAGATATTAATGGTGGAATAGATACGGAAAATATTTCAGTTGATGATTATGTCAATGGAGTACTTTTAATGATTGAATGTTCTCAGTTATCGTCTATAGAATCTCAAGATTCTATTACTAAAAAATTAATTGATATTCCCAGCGATTTCGAATCAAGACTTAGGAATTAGGTTCTGATCTATCCCAGGTATCTAAGGCCCAATATCCAATAAATGGAACTACAGAAACTGTTGGAAGTCCTTGGGCTTTTTTGAGACGTTGAATATTGTATAAATGGGTGATTTCTTCAAATAGTATGTGGCGGAATGTTGCTTCAAGGTTGATGGTACTGGTTTTATAATCAGGTGACAGAGTGACCCCAGATGGGTGAGCTTCAGCCATGATTTTCCATTGTTCATTGGGGTCTCTTGGGATTGAATTGCTATTTTTGAAAAAATCAGTTGGGAATTTTTCAAGTGCAGAGATAGTTAGACTAATTGACTGATTGAGAATTTTAAGAATATCTGAGATTTCCCAATAAATTTCATCATTTAATCTTCTGTCGTAGGGAGAATTAGCTATGGTCTCAAGATTTTTAAAGCCATGCTCATTATTGCTAAATAAAGTGTCTCCCCATCTAATTAATAACCATCTAGGAATCAATGACGCCATATGGCTCAATTGGTTTCTAATACTCCAGTCAGCCCAACCCCACTTTGTTGATGTGTAATCTAATTGTTCAGGAGAAAGATTTTGGACTTCTTGTTCAATTAGCGAGAATAGAGTTAAAAATTCAGGAAATAGCTTGATTCCAGATTGATTATATTTCATTATTATTTGTACCTGAATTTTATTTAAGATAAATTAACAGATATGATGATTAGTGTCATTAATATTTTGATTGGAGAAATCTAGAATGGTTGATAAAAATTATGATTTGGTTGTAATTGGTGGTGGAATAATTGGTTTAGCTACAGCTATGAGGGTCACCGAAGAATTCCCTGACATTAAAGTGGCAGTATTAGAGAAAGAATCTGAAGTGGCTCAACATCAAACTGGTCACAATAGTGGAGTGATTCACGCCGGTATTTACTATGCCCCTGGATCTCAAAAAGCTAATTTCTGTTCAACAGGCGGACTCTTATTAAGAGAATACTGTGACAAGCACAACATAAAATATGATATGTGTGGAAAATTAATCGTTGCAGTTAATGATGACGAAGTTCCTAGCCTGATGAATTTATACGAACGAGGGACAGCAAACGGAGCATTGGGATTAAAAATCATAGAAAAAGAAGAAATTCAGGATTATGAACCTCACTCTACTGGAGTAAAAGCTATATTTTCGCCGAATACTGGGATTATTGATTACACAGAAGTGTCGAAATCTTATGCAACTCAAATGATGGAAGCTGGAGGTGATTTGATTACAGGGAGTGAATTAAAATCAATTTCTGAAAAAGACGGTCAAATCTATCTCGAAACTACTGGGGGTACTATCACTGCTAAAAAAATATTAAATTGTGCAGGCCTTCATGCTGATAGAGTTGCTAAAATGATGGGCGTTGATATGGGTGTGAAAATAATTCCTTTCAGGGGTGAATATTTTTCTTTAATTCCTGAAAAAACTGATATGGTTAAGGGGTTAATTTATCCAGTACCAAACCCTAATTTACCTTTTTTGGGGGTTCACTTCACTAGAAGAGTAAATGGGTCAGTCGAAGCAGGACCTAATGCTGTTTTAGCTTTTGCTAGAGAAGGGTATAAAAAAACCAAGATTAATTTTGGTGATGCTCTTGAAACTTTGACTTATTCTGGTTTTATCAAAATGTCCCTAAAATATTGGAGTGTTGGGATGAAGGAACAATACAGATCTCTAGTTAAAGGATCTTTTGTTAAGTCTTTACAAACTTTAATTCCAGAAATTTCAGGTAAAGATTTGTACTCACCCGGTGCTGGAGTAAGAGCTCAGGCAGTTGATAAAAATGGTGGTTTATTGCAGGATTTTAGTATTGCTGAGACTGAAAATGCTATCCATGTATTGAATGCTCCATCTCCAGGTGCTACAGCATCTTTAACTATTAGCAAATACATCTTAGATTTGATGAAAAAGTCGTTTTCATATTAATTTGCCCATATTTTGAAGGTATCTGCTATTGACTACTTAATGCAGTAAGTTTACTATTTATTTCTGCCCTTATTTTTTGAGGGTTTTTTGGCTTCGCCAAAGCACCTTAACAACTAGATAGTAGAAGGAAACCGTTATATTTATTTAGAGTTTGATCCTGGCTCAGGACGAACGCTGGCGGTGCGCCTAATGCATGCAAGTCGAACGAGCGACCCGGGCTTGCCCGGTTAGCTAGTGGCAGACGGCTGAGTA